>NZ_JAJJZF010000001.1:0-801206 GCF_020966275.1 Pseudoalteromonas sp. MB41
TTAATGAAAATGGCATTACTCCATCGATGACCGATGGCTATGATTGCTATCAAAATGCATTGGCGGAGCGCATTAATGGCATATTGAAGCAAGAATTCTTACTCTATAAATGCCAAAACCTGAAAGAGCTACGTGAACTCGTCGAAGAATCAATAGTAATATACAATGAAATGAGGCCGCATTTGAGTTTAGGCATGGAAACCCCAAACCAAGTGCATAAAAAAGACCAGGAGCAAAAGCTACTGGCCTTCAATTAAAACCGTCAACGTATTTTAGGACGAGACAAGATATATACACTATATTTCGATTATTTGGGTTCCGAAGCCACTGGCGTATCCACCCACTAACACCTGACTCACACCTTGTTTGTCTGATCTAACGCATGCTGAGATATGTGAGGCACATCCCATAAGTCGTCCTTGTTCAAATTTGAAATGATTAATGTGTTCAGAATAAAGATGCCTAGTTAAGTAACAAGCAAGCGCACCACTCGCGCTCCCTGTTGCTGATTCTTCTGGAATACCCACTAAAGGTGCAAAGTTTCGACAACTTGCAGTCAGCTTTTCATGCGCATCGTAAAGCTCAAATGCATGCACACCAATCACTTCATGTTGTTTACAAAAATCACTGAGAGCAGCGTTATTAACTTCAATTTTATCGAGATAGCCCCGTGGTACAGGAACGATAATATCGGGTAAACCTGTTGTGATTACGTCTATCGGTAAAGCCGTTGATGCTAAAACCGCTTCATCAACCCCCAATAATCCAGCGACCTCATGATACGCAAAGCTGCCGAGGTATTTAGGTAAGGTTTGCTCCATCGTAACTTGACCGTCATTGGCAATCGTTATTCCGAGTAGACCCGCTTTGGTTCTCTGCGTGTAATTACCCGCAGCTATCACACATTGGTTGAATAGAGTCGAAAATACAGCAAGCGTAGCATGACCACAAAAATCGACCTCTTCTGTTGTGGTAAAAAATGACACCGAAAAATCGACCTCTTCATCGTCTGATACAAAGGCCGTTTCTGAAAAGCCCACGGCTTTCGCAATAGTCAGTTTTTCCGCATCAGAAAGTTTATCCGCATTGAATACAACACCGGCAGGGTTACCTCCGCTTCCATCTGCAGTAAACGAGTTAACTAAAAATGCTTCTACTTTCATTCACACAACTCTCTTTTTAGATTTAACGAATCAAAGCTACAGATAGTGTCAATATAGATAGTATTGTTATAGTCAGTACCAATATAGATATCACCGATATAAAGAGTACTGATATAGAGAGTACCGATATAGACGTTGAATATCCGTAGTTGTAATTTATAGCTTTGCGCCTTATTCTCAAACAGCACTATCAAATCTTGCGCAGTGCAACTTGTCTCACCTTATCTGTTGACGAGATGGTACTTTGGATATGTGCTGCAATCATAATGACTTTATTTAAATTTGCCTACAAACTAGCCCATTGTTGTTTCAGTCCTACTAGATGAACAACACCTAAAGATAAACAAATAATTGAACTCCAAATCCAAAACTCGGGAGTTCGACCTTGGGGTGACTTTACAAACAAAAAACCGACGATGCCCCGGGCAATATAAATGAACGTAATTAATATAAGCGCTAAACGCGTTAATGGGAGTTTGAAAATAATCCCAGCAGCAGAAAACGCATACATTGACCACATTGAGAGCACGAGTGTAATGCCACTGGTTATAAGGGTTGGTTTTATACTACCTTGCTCAGATAGTAGCGCCATTTGTTCCCCCGCACCAAAAAAGCGATACCACGGTGCGCCAAAATAAATACATCCAAGATGCAAAATTGCTACGATTCCACTTAATACACCTGCAATAATAAGAAATATATTCATGCTTTTAAAATCCCTTGTAAACAACTCAATAGTCATAATAGAAAAACAATAGCATTAAAAAGCGAATAAAAATTTTAAATATTTTCGTGCTTATTTAACTTCTATTCACCTAAATATTGCACAAGCCCTGCAAGTAAAAATGCCAACCACAGTAATGAGACTATTGCAGAAAATAACAAAGATGGTTTAACAGGCTTCCGTCTACATAAAGTCTTAATAGTGCTTAGAACACTTATAATGCCTATAAACGGAAAGCACAAAACTGTTAGTACTACCCTCAAGCTTGGCTCTGCAAAAAATAAAGAGAAAAAACTAGAACCTTTATCTTCGAACTGTTCAAGTTTTAATGTTATATAGTAAATATAAATGGGCAAACTAAAAATAATAAATATTAGAGCAAGAGAAAAATAAAGTTGATACATAGGCTAGACATCCTTTTCTAACTAAAACTAAATAATGGAATAATCAATTTGAGAAAAAACAGGGATAAAACCTTCTCATATTATCCACGGAATACTTTTGAAATGGATTAATTTTTACCTTAATATCACCTTCATCGAATAATCCTGTAGAATTAGCGACATGATAGATTTGTTCAATAATACATTCTTCATGATGGGATTTCAGGATACTTTCAGAGCAGTCCATTATAAAGTGTGGCATTAGTTCTCCTAACTAACATTTTCATTTTAACAACTTGCTAAAAAATGGGTTAAATGTGCTCAAAATAAAGAGCAGTATTAAAAGAAATTTACACCTCAAAACCTTTTCTTAGAATACGTCGTAATCATCTCAGTAGATTAGCGGTTATTTTGTCTCTGTTACAGATAAATATTAATAATTAGGCAATTATATTTTTCAGCATCAGAAAGCTTATCCGCATTTAATACAACGCCTGCAAGGTTCGCGACTGTGCCACCTGCAAATTTGCTACAAATGCAGTTACCATCATTACACGCTTCTTTTATATAAATTAAATACTAAGGCCATTGCACTTGCTCTATAACGTAACGATATGACGCCCATGCTTTATAGATCGATATTAATATTGGCTGTTTTTTATAAACTACGTGAAATATAAATACGGGTAATTGCCAAATAACAACTATGCTAATCTGTATCACTAAAGCGATAAACACAAACTCTGTATTACCTAAGAAAAACAACAGCAACAGACTGCTATTTAATAGCAAAAACACCCACACACTGCGCAGTGCTGCCTTTTTCAGGGTTTGTAATTGCTGCTGATTCAAATCTGACACCATCAGACTTGTTTGTTACACCCAAACATCATTCGCTGCGGTCAGTTCACCACCAGCTTCACCGGTATTTACCACGCCTTTCGGCTCAACAAGCATAATTTTACATTCAGTCTTCGCGTGGGGTTTATGTTCAACCCCTTTAGGGATTACAAACATTTCACCCGACTCTAAATTTACAATGCCATCTCTAAATTCGATTTCTAGCTCGCCTTCAATAACAATAAACACTTCATCAGTATCAGGGTGATCGTGCCAAACAAATTCACCTTCAACTTTAGCGAGTTTAAATTGATAGTCGTTCATTTCTGCAATTACTCGCGGTGACCAATGTTCAGTAAATTTAGAAAACTTCTCTTTAAAATTAATTGCTTTGTAAGTCATAAAATCCCTATTCGTAAATTTAATTTGAGGGTCGAATAAATCAAAAGACTCATCTCATTTATCTCTGTTATCTTCACTTTCAGTGACAATTAAACTCTGGATATACGCTTTATGTCGTCTTGAGGTTTTGCATATAACGCCCCATAAAAAAGAGGCTATACTATAAATCTTCTTAATGGCTCTAATTGATGCAGATAGCGAGTGAATGTGTCCTTAGGTCTCTCTAAATTATTTGCCGCAAGTACCCTAGATGCCATACCTCTGTGATTACTGCCATGAGTTAACAAATGGATTAGAATCTCTGCCACTGACATCTGCCCTGTATCACCATCAACAAATTTAAATGAAACAACCCGCTCTAGTTCTTCTTGCTGTACTGTTTTAGAATACTGAACTAACCATGAGTCATTTTCATCTACCCTCTCGCGCAACTCTAAAAATGTTGGTGTTTCAACGGTATTATCATCACTGTATTTTTCAGGTTCTCTCAAAATTCGGCTAATAAACAGGCTATCGACGACAGTTGTGTGATTTAAGATTCTGACGAAAAAGGTTGCATCACTTTCTGGAAGCCCTGAAAACTGCTGTTCTCCTAAATCAAGCAATTGAGTATTTGCCCACTTTTTGTAGTGAAACGCCTTAGAAAAGTCCCTATTCATCCTTACGTATACGCCAGCTTTTTACCAATCTTGACCGATAATACCCTAAAAGATTAATACCTAATAATAAACTGTCTTACTGCAAGCCTTAATTATTAAACAATAAAAAGCCCAGCAGTAACTGGGCCAAAAGTCTGTCAATTTTGTCGAGGTTTACCCAACTGTCTAATGCCTTAACGCATGACTTTATTTAACCTTCTTCTTGCTCCATAAAGCGTTGCAGTTGGTCTTTTAGGTTAGGTGGAATACCTTTAATCACAAGTGTGTCTGTTGCTTCATTATATGTAACGCGCTCGCCTAGGTGTTTGCGCTCAAAGCTCACACTTACGCCACCACCCATACCAGAGAACTTAACCATGCTCGTTACCGTCTTTTTATCAACAGGGAACGAGTCTTCCAAATCATAGTTTTGTTCTTGGCAAAAGCTGTCAAATGGGCTGTCATCACTTTTAGATAATGTCGCCGATAATTCTTTAACGTTGGCATCTTCACCTGTGGTCACACAGTCATTACAGTAATCGAAAACTTGTTTACGAAGCTCATCTTTTTCTGATTTATCAAACTGTTGCTCTGATAAGTAGTCTTCAACGGCGTTAAGCATTACTTGGCTTTGTTGTTTAGGGTCAATGCCCTCTTCACAACCTAAAAAGTCTAAAAAGAAATCCGCAACCTTACGACCCGCACGCCCTTTAATAAAAGAAATATAGCGATTATCTTCCGCTTGCGTGTCCCAGGCTGTCAAATCGACACGCGCAGCTAATTGCATGCGTGAGATATCTAAGTGACGCGATGACGCTAAATCAAGTTCCGAAGTAATTGAATAATGTTCTTTAATATTGATCAGCGCAATTAACACATAATCACTTGCAACATATTGATAATGGCAAAAAACTAAATAACCAGTTTCGTTAAACGCATACTTATTTAGCTCTTCTTTTAATACATTTGTGGCCTGCTCAGTCATGTGCCAAAAGCCCAGCTCATTGTTTCGATAGCTCTGCATTGCAGAAGCTACAACACTGTTTTTCTCGCCACTGAATGCACAATACCCTTTACCCGGTTTACCATTGTAAGCATGGTGAAGCTGTTCTATGAATACAGCGACTTTGTCGTTAACAACCATTTCATCATTGCGTAAATGAATTTCAGTATCGCCGTCTTTTTTGTCTACATAATGAACGACTAATTTTTTAACATCTATTGTCATCTTTGTTTTTCACGCCTCTGGTGTTAAAATACGGGAATATAACTCTTTTTATCGAACCAACTGATGCCTATCATATCAAAATATTCTAATGAGCAAGTAGAACAAATCGTTGATCAGCTGATTGATGTACTTACAGAGCATAAAGCGCCTGTAGATTTAAGCCTTATGTGTTTAGGAAATTCTATCACGCATATTTTAAAAGAGCATGTACCTTCAGAGAAAAGACAAGCGGTTGCCGACAACTTTGCCAAAGCATTAGCGCAGTCGGTTAAATAAGATTTATGAATTTATCGCAACAAAGTCAATTTTCATCAAAAGTAAGTCAGCTTCTTAGTTGGGGCCATTGGTTCACCTTCGCAAATATAGGTTTACTGCTGTTTATCAGCTTAAGTTATTTATTTGCCGACAGTGCCCCCACTACTTTTGTGGGTTACCTGTACATGTTTGTAACTTGGTTAAGCCACACAAGCTTTATTACGTTTATTGCCTTTGTTCTGACGATATTTCCGCTGAGTTTGGTGTTTCCTTACCCTCGACATATTCGGGGGATGGCCGCTGTAATTGCAACCTTTGGTGCATCACTGCTGACACTTGATGCCTACGTTTATTTCAACCTAGGCTATCATTTGAATTCATCAGCTTTACCTGAGATTGTGTCGTTATTGTGGCATCGTCTTACAGACTCCCCAGCACTCACGACTATTTTTGCGGGCGGTATCGTACTACTCATTTTAGCTTTCCAGTTATTAGTCAGTAATTACACTTGGCATCATCTGGCACGCTTAAAACAGTATAAATTCGCACGTTATGCTACGAGCACAATCTTAGTGTGTTTTGCTCTTAGTCACAGTATTCATATTTGGGCAGATGCTAATTTAAAATTTGATATTACTAAGCAAGATAATGTACTGCCATTATCGTACCCAACAACTGCAAAAAGCCTGCTGGCTAAAAACGATTTACTTGACCTTGACAGCTATAAAGAAGCTCATGATGTTAGGCTAGATCCGCACAATATTGATTATTTAGCACCGACGCCTCCAGCACAATGTGTTGATGAAACTACAGCAAAAATCGATATTTTAGTATTTTCAAACAACGACGCCCTTGAAAGCTTTGTAAATACTCAACCAAATTTACGTAAAACTGATTTATTCTTACAACCTATTGAAGTTGAAGATACGTTATTTAGCCTGGTTTATGGCTTACCGGCTTTTTACAAATCACCTATATTTGAAAAACAGCAGTCGCCTGTTTGGTTAAGCGAATCTCGCTCACTACAGGTAGAGGGCTTCGAACAATTTGAATTTATCAATTCAACCAATGAAGACTCATCAATAAGACTTGTCAGCGCAGATGAAACAACCACAGTGCGTAATAATGCACACGCTGTTTTCGCATTTAGCCTTGCTCAGCATAGCAACGGCATTGTGATTACGTCTCGCCTGTACAGCTCAGATAAAAAAGTTGTGCAAACAGACGGGCTTATTCAACCAAGTGACATAATAGCCACCAGTGTTGGGCATTATTTAAATTGCCAAACGCTCGCGAAACAAAGCATGCTAGGCAGTAATTTATATAAACGCCATGATGATACCGGCGTAAACTACTCTCAAAATGTGTTTATTGCATTTAAGAAAGATAGAATTACTTTAATTGACTCGGATGGTAATTTTAAAAACATCTCTGCAGCTCAGGGCTTTGCAATAGAGCAGCGACTTGATGTACCCTTTTTAGTGCAAAGCATTAAAAAACTAAAACGCTATACACCTTAGCCCTTTTGATTATTTGCTATACGAGCTGGCTTTATTATATTTAATAACACGTATTAAAGTAAGGACACGGATGTCATGAAAGCCACAATCACCGCGTTATTTTCCTCTCTTTTCATTACCTTTTCTCCCGCACTTACAGCGGCGGAATACTATAAATGTGTAACTGACAAAGGCACCGTATTTAGCCAATTTCCTTGTGGGAATCGCGCAACTAAACACCGCATTACAGTAACTGATCCTGATATACAAGCACCTGATAATTATGTTAAACAACTTAATGAACTGGAAAGAGAACAAATAATAAAGCGATTAGAAGCCGAAATTCGTAGTCAAAAACATCGTTTAGACATTTTAAGTCGCGAACGTGACAGAGCGCAGTACCAACAAGAGCAACGGCTTAACCGCATTTTGTCTGATTCACAAAGCAAGCAAATCAGCAAAGACATACAAAAGCAGCTAAACAGTATCAATAAGCAATACCAACGAGACGTAAAAAAGGCTAATAAAAAGCTGGCTGACTTAGAAAAAAAATTAGCACGCTATAATTAATTAACTTTACTATTGGGTTTCACTAATAAATAACATATTCTTAACACGGATAGAGTTAATGCTCTAAACACGACATTTCAGCCGTTTCGAAGGAGTTTGTATGCAGCCACAACATATTGCGGAGTTAATTTTATCTGGCTTTCGTAATCACTATAAACTCTTCCAAGCAATAACAGCCAAAGCCCCTATCGCATTTGCCAACCGAGATTGGCAAAAGATTAATGAAATTAGTAAGCTCAGAATTAGCCATTATGATGATCGGGTTAACGAAACCATTACCAAGCTAAAATCGCTGAATGAACAACAAATTATTGAGCTCAATCAGACTTGCTGGCTCGAAACCAAACAAATATACCAACAATTTTTAAGCTTTCACCCACAAGCCGAGCTGGCTGAAACTTTCTATAACTCCGTTTTTTGTCGCTTATTTCACCGCCGCTATTTTAATAACGACTTTATATTTGTAAAAGCCACTCTCGCAGATGCTCCCGCCCTCCCAATGGAAGCTGAATATCGCAGTTATTTTCCTGTCGTAGATGGGCTAAGACCCACAATACGTAAAATTATTAATCAATTTGACTTTAAAGCCCCTTTTGTGGACCTTGAGCGTGATATTCGATTGTTGGTTAAGGCGTTTTATAAGCAAGCTCCCGATACACACCACCAAGCGTGGCACATGCGCTTTGATATCCTTCAAGCCCCTTTTTACCGAAATAAAGCCGCTTACATTGTTGGCCGAGTGGTGTCTGAAAGTGGCGTACAACCTTTTATCATTGCTGTTTTACACCATGAGGATAAAGGCTTATACCTTGATGCGTTGCTGACGAAATCATCGCAAATGCGGGTTATCTTTGGTTTTGCCCGCGCCTATTTTATGGTTGAAACGCATGCTCCTTCTGCATTAGTTCGTTTTTTAAATCAATTAATGCCCAACAAAACATTGGCAGAGCTTTACAATGCAATTGGCTTTCATAAGCAAGGTAAAACCGAGTTTTATCGTGAGTTCTTACAGCATTTAAATAACTCAAACGATCAATTAGTTATTGCCCCTGGCACACCGGGTATGGTGATGATGGTATTTACTCTGCCATCCTTTGGCTATGTGTTTAAAGTGATTAAAGACACCTTTGGCGAAAGCAAACCGTTTGGGCGCGATACCGTGCTTAAACGCTATCAATTAGTTAAAAGTCATGATCGTGTCGGACGCATGGCCGATACTATAGAGTATTCTAACGTCGTATTTCCTCTGAGTCGTTTTGATAGTAAATTGTTAGCAGAGCTGCATAAAACAATCGCCTCTTCAATGATTATTGAAGGTGACTGGCTGATCATAAAACACTTATATATTGAGCGGCGCATGACACCATTAAATATCTACCTTGAAAATGCCAGTGAACAACAAGCATTTGAAGCCATTGAAGAATATGGTCAAGCATTAAAAGAAATGATAGCCGTGAATATATTTCCAGGCGACATGCTATTGAAAAACTTTGGGGTAAGTAAGCATAACCGCGTTATTTTTTATGACTACGATGAAGTGCAATATTTAACTGATATGAACTTTCGTGCCTTACCAAAAGCCAAGTCATACGATGACTACTTAACGAATGAGCAAAGTTATTCAGTGGCACCGCAAGACGTATTTCCTGAGCAATTGTGCACCTTTGTTACGGCTAACCCTGTGTACAAACACTATTTATTAAGTACACACCCAGAGCTTGAAGACCCCGCTTATTGGCGACAAGCTCAATATAATATTAAGCAAGGCGTGGTAAGCCACATTTACCCTTACCCTGCTGCACAACGATTTATCCATTATTGGTAAACACCAAGGACACAGAATGAATATAAGTAAAATAGATTTAAACTTACTTGTTTACCTAGATACATTACTCAGAGAGTGCAATGTAACCAAAGCGGCTAATCAGTTAAGCATTACACAACCCGCAATGAGTAACGGTTTAAAGCGCCTGAGAAATTTATTTAATGATCCGATTTTGGTACGCACCAGTGAAGGAATGGTGCCGACAGAGCGTGCTAAAGAGCTACAACCTGTCATACGCGGTATTTTAATGACGTTAGAAGAAACACTCGCTCCTAACCGTGAATTTGAAGCATCTCAAAGTAAACGTGTATTTCGTATTATGGCCAGTGACTATGCGGCCAGTACCCTTGCGCCCAAACTACTTAGTAAGTTACACGAAGAAGCGCCTGACACCACGCTTGATATCCTGACCCCCAGTGACGTTACGTTTCATGACGTTGAAAACGGCAAGGTCGACATGGCAATTAACCGCTTTGAAAACTTACCCCAATCGTTTCACTACAAACAAATTTGGAAAGACAGTTTTTGCTGCTTAGTAAAAGCCGACAACCCTATCATTAAAGACTTCAGTCTCGATAGTTACTTAAAAGCGCGCCATATTTGGGTAAGTAAAACAGGTTTTGGTGTTGGCGTAGGGATGGATCCAAAAGATGTCCAAAAGTTAGGTTGGGTAGACGAAGCGCTTGCTCATTTTGGTAAGCACCGGAATATTGCAACCTTTACTCGAAACTATCATGTCGCCATTCACCTGGCTAAAGAGCAGAATTTAGTGGCCACACTGCCATCAAAAGCGGCGAATATTTATTTAGATGATCCGGGATTAAAAATTCTTGAGCCACCTTTCCCTATTCCGCCTTTTGAACTCGACATGATTTGGAGCCCTCTTTTACACCGTGATGCCAGCCATATTTGGCTTAGACAAAAAGTAGCTGAAGTGGCCAATGAGCTTAAGTAATATTTTACCTATTAACCTGTAATTATTGCTGGTACGCCTTTTTATATGGGCGTACCAAACTCTCTTTATCTCAAAATAAAAATGTAACACTCTGATTATTAATGATAATACTTTTATATTAGGGATTGGAACATGCTTTGCTTCATGTAGAGAGCATTGTTTTAATTCAGTCTATATTATTAGAGAGGTCATTATGCAAACACATCAAGGACATGACGTTCATCATATTGCAGATATCATTCAAGTTATGAATAGTGGTATCGATTTTTATGAAAAAGCACAGGAAAAAGTTTCAGACCCCAGTATCGTCGCGTTATTTCAGCGCATGATCGATGCCCGTAAAGTAAGTATTGAACGTTTACAGCCATACGCCATCAACCAAACAGGTCACCGTGAAAATGGCTCAGACTTTGCGGTAGAAGCTCGTAAAGCTTACACATCTTTAATCACTAAACTCGGTGCAGACAAAGATGCAACCTACGTCAGTGAGCTTGAAGAAGTCGAAGACAAAACACTCGCAGAAATAAAAAGTGCGCTCAAAAAACCTCAACCCCACGACTGTGAAGCAGCGTTATCAAAAACCCTGCTAACTATTCAAAGCTGTCATGCCGAAATGAGTAAAATGAAAAAGCATTAACTGCTAATCATATGAAGCCCAGCATAACTGGGCTTCATATTGAAAATTTAAAGAACGTTATTGCCCAGTAATACGTTTTGAAAATGAAATAGCATAAGCAGTTGAGCGCAGCTTTAACACTTCATCTTCACTTGGCATAAAGCCTTGTGAAAGCAGATTTGGGTCGTAATTAGTAAAATCACACCCTGATTCACCCGTGGATTCTATCGTGAGCTTTCCTAAATTAACTGTTTTGCGATCAGCAGGCCATTGCACTGAAGGATCCGTTAATGCATCACCCGGCTCGGCTAATTCAGCTTGAAAACGGTAATGAACTTTCCCTTTCGCTAAATCCTCTTCAAGTCGCTTAGCAAGAAATGATTTAGGTAATGCTTTCATTTGTTCTTCAGTTAGTACTTGTTCTTGCGCTTCTGGCACCATGGTCCATCTAAAAGCTTGCTTAGTGCCCTTTTCATCAACCATGTAAAAGGTATGCACACCAAAATAACGTGAAGACACATACGATGCTGGCGGGTTATGGCTTTGTAACCAATTAAATTGCCCTAACGTACTCGGGTTTTGCTCTCTGTATGCTTTCACTTTTGCAAAATCGATTTCACCTGTTTTTTCGTCAGGTACTAAGGTACTTAGCAAACCAAAAAATGCTTCAGGGCTGTTACCTGCAAATACGGGCGTAGTTAGCCCTGCAATATTGTGCACATCCCCATTTTCTAGCACAAACTGCACCCCTATTCCTCGCGGAGAACGTGATGTTTCATCAGCATTAGGGTTACCTCCACCCATAGAAAAACGAATATTTGCTCTTGATGGTGCGTTAAATAAAGGGCTGATTGAATACTGTTTTGCTGCTTGATTAGGTGTAAATGTGCCCACAGCGCATACACCTTTGGCGTGACCTTTTCTAATTCCGGGCTGCTTACCTGACAGCTTCTCAAATAAATTTATGAAATCTTGCCCGTTAACTGATTGCTCAGCAAAACTTGCTGTCGGTAAAACAAGGCACATAGCACAAACTAAAGACTTAATTTTTAGCATTTATCCATCCTTTAAACTTAGTTCCAACAAAAATGACCTGACAAACCTCGAAATGATTTCATCAAAGTTAATAAATATTTTTACCAACAAAAACGCTACAAACTTTTAATAAACTTAGAATATTTATTTAACTACAGTATTTTTAAAAGCTGCTAACTTTAAATTTAGGATCCGAAAAATGGCTGTGGCGCCCAGCATTTTAAAAATAATCCGTGTTCTTAACACGACTATGGCTAGTCCACTTAATCGTAAATTTTGTGGCTTGGTCAAAAACAACAAGGACCTAATTATGGTGAAACAACCTAAAAAAACCACTGCAAACGCTGATGTAGATATGACCCCGATGCTCGATATTGTATTTATATTGCTGATATTTTTTATCGTTACAACCTCATTTGTTAAAGAGCGCGCTATAGAAGTCAATCGCCCTTTAGCAAAACCAACTCTTGAAAACCCAAAAAAACAAGCGCAATTTACTATTACTGAAAACGACAGTATTTACTTTGCAAACCGACTTATAACACCAGAGCAAATTATAGCTAACCTCGCGTTATTTGCCGCACAGTTTGAAATGACACAGGTGCAAGTAACTGCAAGTGAGCAAAGCAGCCACAAAACCTTAGTCACCTTGCTTGATAAAATAAAACAATATCAAGATGTTCCAATCTCTATAAGCACGTCTCTATAACTAAAAAAGGGCCTAACGGCCCTTTGAAGGTTAAATAATAAAGGAATCGATAGGATTTTTAGAACTTATATTCTGCGCCTACGTAGTAGTACGCACCGTTAAAGCCAAAGGGTGCTGAGCGACGTGAATAAGTGAACACACCCGGGCTTGAAACAATAGTGTTTCCATTTGCATCAACAATGGTACCCGAACGCGAATTACCAATGGTATTCTTATCGGGGTAAACATCAAATAAGTTGTTTGCACCAATATTAAACGACAGATTTTCGTTAAAGAAGTAGTTAACTTTTACGTCAGTTAAGATTTCAGCACCATACGTTTGGCGACCTCCATCTTCTACCGTGTACTCACCGTAACGATTAAGTGATAAATTGACCGTCCAGTCTTCTAGTCGGTAAAGTGCACTTAAGTTAATGCGGTCTTCGGGTTGCCACTCTTCAATAATCGATGTTTCTTGCGCAGAAAACACATCTTCAACCGGAATCGTTTCAAGCCCACTGCCTGCAGGGGTGAATAAATCAACGACATCCGTTTTTGTAAAGTTAGCAGCAAAAGTAAAATCAAGTGTTCCACCAAGGCCCTCGGTATTCCACGTTGCGACTAAATCAACCCCTTCGGTTTCTGTATCAGCGCCATTTAAGAAGAACTGTCCAGCTCCCGCGCCAGCGCTTTCTAACGCTGCATCTAATGTGTCGGATAATCCTTTCCCTAAACGATTACTGATCACAATACGGTCATCGATATCAATCGCATAGTAGTCAATAGTCAGGTTGATGTTATCTGTGACGTTGTAAACAATCCCTAAACTACGATTTTGCGATTTCTCTTCTTTAAGTTTAGGAATACCAATAGATTGCGCCAACGTACTGTCATTTCTGAAGGTGCCCACTTGCTCTGCAATTAAGTCACCATTTGGTCCAACAACAAACTGTGTGCTTACGTTATTAAAGTACAGCTGCTGCATTGAAGGCGCTCTGAATCCTGTGCTCACAGCCCCACGTAACGAAACATCTTCAGTGATTGACCAGTTACCCGCCAGTTTAAAGTTAACGGTATCGCCAAAACCTTTATAGTTATCGTAACGAAGTGCACCTGAGATAATCACATCATCAATTACATACGTTTCAGCGTCTAAATAAAATGAAATTACATCGCGTGACTCATCCACTGACGAGGCCGGATCGGAACCACCAAACCCTTGAGCACCACTTGCAGCATCAACACTTCCTATGCCGTCATTAAGGCCTGCATAAATACTTACCCCATCAACTGTATCGTAATCACGATACGCATACTCACTTCCCTCTAGGATGCGAAATTCATCGGTACGAAGCTCAGCACCCAACGCCAGCGAAAAGTGCTCGTAATCTTTGGTGTAGTCAAGATTGAGTGTTTGTAGTGATAACTCAAGACCATAGGCATACGCCGAGCGCGGGATCGTAGTTCGAATTTCGTCAGCCGTTAAGCCTTGCTCATAACGAAGGTAATTAGCATACGAGCCATTAATCGTATCGCTTGTGGTGTAATCGATGCTGTTTTCGCCATAGGTGTATGACAAATCAATACTCGCGTCATTATCAAATGATTTTTTGAAACCAACATTGTAGGACACGTCATCGATTACTGTGTTAATTTTTGGTAGAAACCCCATAGGAATGGTTGCATCGCCATCTTGTAAAACAGGGTTACCACTTTCATTGGCATTATGTCGGAAGAATGCGGCTGATTCATTTTCACGGTTCGAATAAGTAATAAAACCATAAAGCTCACCACCAGCAAGTTCATAGCCTGTATTAACTGTGAGGGCAAATTGCTGTGAATCTGCATCACCAATTCTAAAAGTATCGCGCGGGGCTGTTAGCTCACGAGGATCGCCCGCGAGTAATGTGCCATCTTCAAGCTCAGTACAGCCATAAAATTGACATGAACCATGTAAGCCTGCACGGTTTGTTGGCGCACGATCTCGATAATTAATCGTCGTATTTAAATACCCTTCGTCGCCTAACGCAAACCCTTTATTAAAATCGATATTAACTGTTTCGCCATCGCCCTCTGAGTACTCACCATAATTAATCGCCGCTTTACCGCCTTCTTCTGCGTCTTTTAATACGATGTTGATAACGCCCGCAATCGCATCTGAACCATATTGTGCTGCGGCACCATCACGCAAGACTTCAATACGTTTGATGGATGCAGCAGGAATCGCATTCATGTCTGTACCGGCCGTACCACGACCAACAGAGGTATTGATATGAATAATACTTGCCTGGTGACGGCGCTTACCATTAATCAGAACTAACGTTTGATCGGGCCCTAAACCGCGCAATGTTGCTGGTCTTAACGCATCTGTACCATCGCTGATAGACGAGCTGGAAAAGTTAAATGAAGGCGCAATGGCTTGCAACATACGGCCAACCTCAGTTTGACCTGTATTTTCCAGTGCTTCTGCGCTTAAAATATCTACCGGTACAGGTAAATCTTCAACTGAACGCCCTGCGACACGGCTACCCACGACAGCTATTTTCTCAATATTTTCCTGTGCAGCTTGATCAGCAGCTACCGCCTGTGTATTCGAAGCAAACAGTAACGGCACGACTGCAGCGCTGATCCCTGAAAGGTTTTTCATGTTGTTATCTTTCCTATTGATTTGTTTGAGTTTTATACTCAGTAAACCATTTTGATCAACAACCGCATCGAGCTCAGTGCCTTTTAGCATGGCATCTAACGCATCTAATTTGGTGTAAAAACCAAACACAGATTGCGCTTGATATTGCTTTGCTAAATCGAACGAAAATATGACTGTTTGGTCGGTTTGCTTTGCAAATTCAATCAAAGCCAAATCAGCTCGTTGCGCTTTAATATCAAATTGCAGCATTTGTTTTTCAGCAGCGATGACTGTTTGACTTACATTCAGTCCATAAACAAAACAGGCCGCTGGTAACAAATACACATGTTTACTGCGCAACTTAACCAAACAGTTGAGAAAGAAAAATCCACTACATAAATTTAATTTTTTTGTGTTTAATTTTTTATGACAAGCAGCGTCTGCACCATTAACTGCATGAAATAAGTGTGCTCTCATAAGCAATATTAACTTTTAGTCGCTAAGGTCAAAGTAACACGATGTTCACCTAATCGTTGATGTTCAACAGCTAAGTTAGCAGCCAAAGAATCAAGTAAGCCTTTAATGTCGCCAGCTTTAAATACTCCCGCCACTTTCAATGTTGAGAGTTCAGGGTCAAGGAGTTCAAAGCGTGTTGCGGTGTATCGACTCACTTCCTGTAATGCGTCGCTGAGGGGCTCACCATTAAAAATAAGCATGCCATGTTGCCACGCTAAATCACGTTGCACATCATCTGCTGATAATTGTTTTATTGGCTCTGTTTTACTGTGTTTAATCAATGCTTTTTCACCTGAAACAACAACATTCGCTTTAAGTTTTTTAATATCGTTGCTGGTGTCTGTTGCATCTTTAAGACGATTAAAATCAGTGGCGTCAACCTGAGTACTGGGGTCGGCAATCATCACTTTGCCTTCTGTTACAACGAGTTCTAGATCTGATGCCGTGTTCCGCTGCACGTTAAACACAGTGCCTAATGCCGTAAACGATTTATCACCCGCTATCACAGTGAATGGACGACTCGCATCTTTTGCAACATTAAATCGTCCTTCACCTCGATTCAAAATGAGTTGGCGACGATTACCTGTGTATGCAACTTCAAGATTTGTGTTGGTATTTAACTGAACAATAGTACTGTCTGGCAGGACAAAGGTGGCTTGTTCGCCGACTTTTGTTCGGTAAATTTTTGTAAATTTAGCATGATCGTTTTCAGCTGAATGCCAATAGCTTGAATAGATTAACATGATGCAACCAAGTAGCATCACCACTAAAAAGCTCGCAGCGGTAGCCATCCCAAATGAAGTACTTTGTTTTGTAGGCGCTTTATGTGGAAACAAGCTGCTTAATTCATTTAGCACACTCATTTCATCCCATAATTGTGCTAACTCAAACAATGCATCCTGATGCGCTCTGCTTTGACTTGCCCAAACTTGTAATTGTTTAACTTCCTCATCTGATAAGCCACGGTCAATCGCGCTTATCCAACGGCTTGCCTGCGCTTGAATCATGTCGTGTGAGGTAAATGGGTGAACATTACTCATTTATTCACCTCTTTGGCTGTAAATGTGTTTGTTTCAGGGTAATTGTTTTGTTGAATATCGTGGGCTTTCATCGCACGGTGCGCATGTAACAATCCTTTAGCGATATGTTTTTCAACAGTGCTCGTACTTAGGTTCATTTCTTTGGCAATTTCCTTTTGGCTCAAACCATATACTTTTTTAAGGATAAAACACTTTTTAACTTGTGGGCTCAATTCATTTGTTACACGACAAAAGAACAAAAATCGCTCTTTAGAGGTGACTTCATCTTCCAACGCCATTGTGCGCATATGACGTTCAACTTGCTGCTGTTCATCCAATGAATCTTTGTATTTATTATCCCATTTAGCTATATGATTAAGTGCTAAGTGCTTCGCTGTTTTAAGCATATAACTGTGCGTAAATTCAATATTTTGCTTGAGATCAGCCTCATAACTTTTAATAAAGGTTTCTTGCACTATGTCTTCGACATCATCTGGGCTCACAATGCGAGATACAAAGCGCCTTAGTTTATTAGATATTTCAGCAAACGTTGATGTTACCCCAATGTGTTTCGTCATCCCTAACTCACCTTTATTATTTTTATTACTTTAGGGTACGAGTTTTCATTATAAATACAAGCGTATTTGTTAAATTTTTGTTCCTCACGTAAACAAAGATTTCATAAACTCATACAAAGTCTGTTTTTACGAGTTGCTAAACTACAAAACAACTTAATATAGCCTCCTGTGAGCCACTGTGCCGACAGGCAAAAAACCAGACTATCAAGTCAATACAATTATACCAACCTGTCATAATACTGAATCATTCTGAGGGAGAGACCTGTCGCTACCTGCGCTAAACATGTCTGATTTACGCCTGCATGGATGCAGGTGGTAGAGCAATGCAGGAGCAATTGCCGAGAACACCTAAATAACGACTCTTTTGCCTCCTTAGCAACGACGTTTATCGCCTCAAAATAGCTCACTTCGTTAAGCAAATTGGTATGGATGAACTGGCTAAATTATTTAATCACTAACCCGCAATTAGAGTACACTGTATGTGCGCTATCTCTTTGTGAAGATAGCATTTAATTCTCTGATTATCTCACCTGTAAAAAGTAAACTAAAGGGTGTACCTTTCGCTAATTTGGGTATAAACTAAACGCGCTTAATTTCTGCATAGTATCGCCTTTCGATAGTGTATAGGCTATTTTCTATGCTTACCTACTTAACAATTGGACTGTGGAGTAAACATGCGCCTGCCTTTCGCGTCTGCCAAATTATCATTATCTGCGTTGTTTTTTGTAACTGCACCTTTACTATTACAAGGTTGCTCAGAAGCACCTCAGCAGCAACAGGGTCAAATGCACCCTGCCGCGGTAGCAACTATGACAATGACACCGCAAGATGCCCCCTTTACTATCGAATTACCTGCTACGTTGTCTGGTTCAAAAGAAGTCGAAGTTCGTGCTCGCGTTGCGGGAATTCTTGAATCACGTAATTTTGAAGAAGGTCAACGTGTTGAACAAGGTCACTCTTTATTTACTATCGACCTTGAACCTTATCAATTAGCGGTTGACCGTGCTCAAGCTGCACTTGATGGAGCCAATGCAGCGTTAGTACAAGCTAACAGAGATGTAAAACGTTTAGCTAAATTACGCGCAGAAAAATCTGTGTCGCAACGCGATTACGATAATGCGAGTTCAGCTTACGACATTGCAAAAACAGATCTCGAGGCGGCGAAAGTTGCCCTAAAACAAGCGCAGTTGAACCTTGAATATGCACAAGTTAAAGCCCCGGTTGCCGGTGTAATGGGTCGTGAATTTGTCTCAGAAGGGACCTTTGTATCGGGGCCCGATTTATTGCTTACACAAATGACACAGTTTGATCCAATCCGTATCCGCTTTGGTTTATCTGAGCGAGAGCAGTTACAAATGCGTCAAGATGTTCAAAATGGCTCTCTGACCTTACCTGAGCAAGGCCATTGGCAAACAAAAATTAAACTTCAAGACGGCTCTGTGTACGGTAAAACAGGTGAAGTTAACTTCTCAGATGTGCGTATTAACCCAAATACAGGCACCAGTGAATTTCAAGCGATTATTCCAAACCCTGATTTTCAATTACGTCCTGGTCAATTCGTCCGTATTGAGTTAAGTGGTGCTGTGCGTAAAAATGCGATCATTGTGCCACAGCGTGCTGTACTGGATAACGGCACAGGTAAGTTTGTGTACGTTGTCAGTAAAAATGAGCAAGGCATGGATGTTGCCCTGCCGGCTCCCGTAACGGTAGGAGAATGGGTTAAACAACCAAATAACGAGCAATATCAGAACTTTTGGCTGATTAAAAGTGGCCTTAAAGAAGGCGATAACGTGATAGTTGATGGAATGGCGCGTATTTTCTTCCCTGGTATGCCAGTGAATGTTGGCCAATCGGCTGCAAATTCAAACCACGCAGAATAAACACAGGGAGTCTTATGTTTTCTCGTTATTTTATAGACAGACCTATTTTTGCGTTTGTTATATCTATTGTCATCGTATTGGCAGGTCTTGCTGCCATGCGCAGTTTACCCATTGCCCAATACCCTGAAATTGCGCCCCCAGTCGTTCAAGTAACAGCTGCATACCCAGGTGCGTCTGCAGACGTACTTGAGCAAACAGTTGCTGCCCCAATTGAAAATGCGATCACCGGTGTTGAAGGCATGATGTATATGTCATCAACCTCGACGAGTGCAGGTTCAACCACTATTGAAGTCACATTTGAAATTGGCACAGACGTAGACCAAGCCGCAGTAAATGTGAACAACCGTGTTAAACAAGTTGAAGCGCGTTTACCAGAAGAAACACGCCGTCAAGGTGTGGTTGTTCAAAAAGGCTCATCCAGCTTTTTACAAGTGCATGCCTTTTATTCACCGGATGGTTCTCGCTCAAGTTTATGGACATCAAACTATGTCACCATGAACGTGCTAGACCGTGTAAAACGTATTCCAGGCACTACGAGTGTGCAGATTTTTGGTGCCAAAGACTACGCTATGCGCATTTGGTTGCGTCCTGATGTTATGAGTCAATTAGGCGTGACTGTCGAAGAGGTGGCCGGAGCGATTCGCGTTCAAAACTCCCAATATGCCGCAGGTAAAATTGGCGCTACCCCCACTGCATCCTCACCACAAGAGCTTGTTTATAGTGTAACGGCACAAGGCAGACTCTCTGAGCCTGAACAGTTTGAAAACATTATTATCCGTTCAAACCCAGATGGCAGTAGCTTACGCTTGAAGGATGTCGCGCGTGTTGAGCTCGGGTCCAAAGATTATAACTTTAAAGGCACAATCAACGGTAAAGAAGCGGTCCTGTTGGGTATTTTCTTACAACCCGGCGCGAATGCACTTGATGTCGCAGACGAAGTAAATACTGTAATCGAAGAGATGAAAAGCCAGTTTCCAACCGGTCTCTCACATTTAACTTCTTACGACACGACACGTTTTGTTGAAGTCTCAATTCGTGAAGTTGTTAAAACACTGCTCGAAGCCATGGTATTGGTATTTTTAGTAGTGTATTTATTTTTGCAAAACTGGCGCGCAACATTAATCCCCACCCTTGCTGTGCCTGTGTCTCTGCTTGGAACATTTGCCGGCATGTACATGCTTGGCTATTCGATTAACTCATTGACGTTATTTGGTATGGTGCTCTCGATAGGTATCGTGGTTGATGATGCCATTGTGGTACTCGAAAACGTTGAGCGTATTATGCACGAAGAACACTTAAGTGCACGCGAAGCGGCAATTAAAGCAATGCGTGAGGTCAGTGGCCCTGTTGTTGCAATCGTTTTAGTGCTGTGTTCTGTGTTTGTGCCTATTGCATTTTTAGGCGGCTTAACTGGTGAATTGTTCCGTCAATTTGCGATCACCATCTCTATTGCGGTGAGCTTATCGGGCGTAGTTGCACTAACCATGACACCTGCATTATGCGTCCTAATCTTAAAACAAGAGCATAAACAAACCGCGCGGTTTTTCTTATGGTTTAATGCAACCTTCACAAAAATTACGAGCCGTTATGTTGGTGCCGTCGGATTTATGGTTCGTCGTGGATTACTCGGCTTAATACTCATGACAGCAATGATTGCTGCCACAATTGGACTGTGGCAGAACACACCCGGTTCATTAGTACCAGACGAAGATCAGGGCTATTACATTTCGGCTATTTTCTTACCCGATGGTTCATCGCTTGAGCGTACAGAGCACGTTACTCAACAAGTTGTTAAAGCGGTGCAATCAAACCCTGCCAACGAAAACGTCGTGGCATTTACGGGGTTTGACTTTATCGGTGGCGGGTATAAAAACAGCGCTGCAACCTTGTTTGTCACTCAAAAACATTGGGATGAACGCGAGGTCGACACGAAAGCGCTTGTTCAAGAATTGTTTATGAAAACAGCCGGGATAAAAGAAGCACTGGTACTTGCCTTTAATCCCCCCGCTATTTTTGGTCTGGGAAATACAGGTGGTTTTGAGTTTTATATTCAAAACAAAGGTGACAGTGACCCTGATAAACTGCAACAAGCAATGCAGTTAATGACAGCAGAAGCACAAAAGAGCCCTATCATTAGTGGCCTTCAAACTCTGTGGCGCCCAGATGCCCCGCAACTGCGTGTTGATGTTGACCGCGAGCAAGCTCGTGCAATGGGGGTTGAAATAGACGATGCCTTTACCGCACTGGCTGGTAACCTAGGCACCTATTATGTAAACGACTTCAATAAGTTTGGCCGTGCATGGCAAGTGCTTATGTCTGCGGATGCTGAATTTAGAATGAAACCTGATGACATCAAACGTATCTATGTTAAAAACAACCTAGGCAATATGGTGCCCTTGTCAGCGTTTACAACAATTGAATACAGCCGAGGCCCTGAGAACTTAAACCGCTACAATAACTTACCAGCCGTAAAACTAATGGGTAATGCAGCACCAGGTTATAGCTCAGGCCAAGCAATTGCCGAAGTAGAACGGATCGCAAACGCAGTGCTCCCCCCTAACATGACCTACGAATGGACAGGGTCTGCGTACCAAGAAAAACGCAGTTCAGGGACAACGGGTATTGCACTAGGGCTTGCTGTGATCATGGTGTTTTTAATTCTGGCAGCATTGTATGAACGTTGGTCATTACCGCTCTCAGTGATGCTAGCATTACCCTTTGGTACGTTTGGTGCATTGATTGCTGTTTGGCTGGTAGGCATGACTAACGACGTTTACTTCCAAATTGGCTTAGTCACCCTACTCGGTCTAGCGAGTAAAAATGCCATATTAATCGTTGAGTATGCGCTAATGAAACATCAACAAGGGTGGAGCGCAAGTACTGCTGCATTGGAAGCAGCTCGCTTACGTTTTAGACCCATTATTATGACCTCATTAGCCTTTATATTGGGTGTTGTACCATTGGTGTTAAGCTCAGGTGCCGGTGCTGGAGCCCGTCACAGCGTTGGTACAGGCGTAATGGGCGGCATGATGGCGGCTACCTTCCTCGCAGTGTTCTTTGTACCGCTGTTCTTTTATTGGCTGACTGAGCGTAAGTTAACTGAAAAACGTTCAAGGCAAGAGCTTGCTGATGAAATTGCTGCGCACCATAAGCAAGAGCATGTCGATACGCAAGAAGGCAACTTATAAAAAACGAAGGGCAAACAATAAGTTTGCCCTTTTTTTATAAGTCATTTGTCAGTATTTCATTACTGGTAATTTGTGCTTTGCGGCGCTAATATTAACTAAATATGTGTGGAGTACAGCATGAACAATCAAAAATTAAGCGAATTTGAGCAATACTTTCAGATAGAAGAAAGCAACCGCGTGAACTTATACGCTGTTGAGCCACATGTTGTGCCGAAAACGCATGCTGAACTTGAAGCCGATATTCCCGCCCTATTTAAGCTTGCAAATGAAGTGAATGAACTTGAGCAAAGTACATTACGCCCACTGCGTAATTTAGGTGACATAGCTCAAGAGCTGGCCATATTTTTACAAGCTCAATCACGTAAAATAGACTTGATTATGAGCCACATTCTGGCCTCTGAACAGCCCGAAGATAACGCAAATTATTGTGATAGTTATGGTGGCGGTGGCGTAAAACTCACATCGACTGAGGTATACGAATTAGGGCAAACGTTTAGAACCAAACTATTTTTGCAGCATGAAGCATCAGCGATATATTGTTATACCGAATTAGTTGCGATTGAAAAGCGCGATGATGATAAATACCAATACACTTTATTATTCACTGCCATTCGCGATGCAGACCAAGATTTAGTCGTTCGGGCAGCATTGCATGCACAAACTCGCCAGCTTAAAAAACGTCAACAAGAAAACACGTCGCAAAGCAGTTAAAAATCCTGCTTTATCGCGCACAAAAAGCTGACATCTATGGCTAAAATGCTAAACTAGCCCCACCTTTGTTTGTTTAATACCTTCATGAAATTTAGACTTTTACCTGAATGGGCTGAGCAAGACGCTGTAATGCTCACTTGGCCGCACCAAGATACCGATTGGGCTGCAATTTTAACGGTTGTAGAACCCGTTTACGTCGCCCTATGTCAAGCAATTAGCCAACAACAAGATGTGGTGATTGTTGCTCATAACGACGCACTTAAAAACCACATAAGTGCCCTACTGGCCGACGCGGGTGTTGATGCACACCGTATTCACTTTGTCGTTACCCCGTGCAACGATACATGGGCTCGCGACCATGGACCGTTAACCTGTGCGAACCTTGATAACGCAGCTGATTTAAAAATCATGGATTTTATTTTTAATGGCTGGGGTAATAAATTCGAAAGCCAGCTTGATAACCATATTAATCAAGTGCTCGTCAAACAACTAGCAAACCCAAACACGGCTTATCAGCAAAGTGATTTAGTGCTTGAAGGTGGCGGCGTTGAAATTAATGAGCACGGTGTGCTGTTGACGACCAGTGAATGTTTGTTAAACCCGAATCGTAATCCATCGTTATCTAAAACAGACATCGAGCAAATCCTTAAAGAACAATTAGGTGCCGAATCGTTTTTATGGGTTGATCACGGCTATTTAGCGGGTGATGACACAGACAGCCACATTGATACGTTAGTGCGTTTTGCACCAAACAATACGCTTGTATACGTTAAGTGTGATGACGAAAATGATGAGCATTTTGCTGCATTAGACGCGATGGAAAAACAGTTACACACGTTTAAAACACACCAAGGTGAAGATTACAGGCTTATCGCTCTTCCTTGGCCTAAAGCGGTGTTTAACGATGACGGTGACAGATTACCCGCCACTTATGCCAATTATTTAATCATCAATAAAACAGTGCTTGTGCCAATTTACGGTGATGAACATGACTCACTGGCATTAGCTCAAATTGCAATGGCCTACCCAGAACACACCGTACTGGGTATTAACTGTTTACCAATTATCCATCAGTTTGGCAGTTTACACTGCATTACGATGCAATTACCGCGCGGCTTTTTAGCAGGAGCAAACAATGACTAAACCAACGCATTTAAAGGTTGCCCTTGTTCAGCAATCTAATTCTGATAACGCCCAAGAAAACATGGCAAAATCAATTGCAGGCATTCGTGATGCAGCAAGCCAAGGCGCTAAACTGGTTGTTCTTCAAGAACTACACCGCAGTTTATATTTCTGCCAAACAGAAGACGTTGATGTTTTCGATTTAGCAGAAACAATTCCAGGCCCAAGTACAGACACACTGGGTGCGCTGGCAAAAGAGTTAAATGTGGTGATCGTGTCATCATTATTCGAAAAGCGTGCCACAGGCCTTTACCATAACACCGCCGTTGTACTTGAAACAGACGGCAGCATTGCGGGTAAATACCGTAAAATGCACATTCCGGATGATCCGGGGTTTTACGAGAAGTTTTACTTCACACCGGGGGATTTAGGGTTTCAACCAATTCAAACCTCAGTGGGTAAACTCGGTGTGCTAGTATGTTGGGATCAATGGTTCCCTGAAGCCGCACGCTTAATGGCGATGGCGGGAGCTGAAATCTTAATTTACCCAACAGCCATCGGCTGGGATCCTCGTGATGATAAAGACGAGCAAACGCGTCAAAAAGACGCCTGGGTTATTTCACAGCGTGCGCATGCTGTTGCCAATGGTGTGCCCGTTATTAGCTGTAACCGCGTTGGTCATGAAAGTGATCCAAGTGCGCAAAGCGAGGGTATTCAGTTTTGGGGTAATTCGTTTATCGCAGGCCCTCAAGGTGAAATCCTTGCACACGCAAATAACAGCGACGAGCAGTTACTTGTTGTTGAACTTGACCAACAACGCAGCGAAAACATTCGCCGTATTTGGCCATACCTACGTGATCGTCGCATCGACCACTATCAGGATCTAACAAAAATTTATCGAGACTAAACACAGTTTAAAGGAGTAGTAAATGGCGTTTGCGCAATGGGCAGCATTGCCTTGGGTAAAATCTGAGAAAGATAAAATTCACTGGGGACAACTAACCGGCAGCGGGCTGAGTATCGCAATAGCCGAAGGTGTGAAACAACATAACGAACTTGTTGTGATTGTCACCCCAGATACACCAAGCGCCCTTCGCCTTGAAACTGAACTCGAATTTTTATTACCTGAAAACCCAGTCATGGTCTTCCCTGACTGGGAAACGTTACCTTATGATCATTTTTCACCGCATCAGGATATTATCTCTGCGCGTCTTGCCACTCTTAACACCTTAAAAAAAGAACAACAAAGCGTGTTAATTGTGCCCGTGTCGACCTTGATGCTACGCACTGCTCCCGCGTCATTTATCTATGGTTCAACCCTTAATTTTACGGTGGGTGACACGCTAGATACTCACACCCTACGTGATAACCTTGAGCAAGCAGGCTACTTACATGTTCAACAAGTGATGGAGCATGGTGAATATGCAATACGTGGCTCAATTGTTGACTTATACCCGATGGGGAGTCCTCACCCATTCAGATTAGACTTTTTTGACGATGAACTAGACAGCATCCGCTTGTTTGACGTAGAAAGCCAACGTTCTGATGAAAAAGTCGATAAAATAGAGCTCTTACCGGCCCACGAATTCCCGACAAACGATGCAGATATAGAACGGTTTAGAATTAACTATCGTGAACAATTTGGTGCCAGCTCCGAGCAAGATTCTATCTACATGCAGGTAACCAAAGGCACTTGGCCTGCGGGGATTGAATATTACATGCCGCTGTTTTTCGATCAACTAGCGACAATTTTCGATTACCTTCCTAACAATACCACTTTCATGCACTTTGGTGATATTGAGCATGCCGCTGAGCAGTTTTGGCATGATGTAAATGTACGCTATGAAAACCGCCGTGTAGACCCTCTTAGACCGCTTCTTGAGCCTATAAAACTTTATCAAAGTGTCAATGAACTGTTTGGTGAGTTTGCACACTACGCGCGAATACGTTTATCACAGGCAAAGCTTGGTACGAAAGCAGGACACACAAATTTAGCCAGCAACGATTTACCCAATGTACGTATTGATCATAAATTGCATGAGCCGTATCAAGGCTTAATTGACTATGTTGCCAGTGAAAAAAAACAAAAAGGCCGTGTGCTACTGTCTGTAGAGTCTGACGGACGACGTGAATCGCTGCTGACACTGTTAAGACCAAGTGGTTTAAAGTTTAAAGAATTTAATTCATTCACCGACTTTACCCAAAGCTCCAGCGACGTGGGTTTAATTGTCTCGCCCCTTGAACAAAGTGTGGTACTGGATGGTAAACCCCGTTTAACCATCATTACAGAGCAAGAGTTATTAGGTATTAAGGTGTCTCAGCGCAGACGCCGAAAACATAAATACGAAGCAAGCCAAGATGCATTAATTCGCAATCTGGCCGAACTGCGTCAAGGTCAACCAATAGTGCACCTAGATCACGGTGTGGGTCGTTATCAAGGTCTTGAAACCATTGATGCTGCAGGGGTGATTACCGAGTTTGTTACGATCACCTACGCAAACGAAGCCAAACTCTATGTGCCCGTTTCTGCACTTCATATGTTGAGCCGTTATTCAGGTGGAGAAGAAGCAAGTGCCCCACTTCATAAACTGGGTTCAGATGCATGGGAAAAAGCGAAAAAACGCGCCGCAGAAAAAGTACGCGATGTCGCTGCTGAGCTGTTAGATATTTACGCAAAACGCCAAGCTAAACCTGGCAATATGTTTAAGCTTGACGGCAGTGCTTATCGCCAATTTAGCGACAGCTTTCCATTTGAAGAAACAGACGACCAACGCAACGCCATCGAAGCTGTACTGGGCGATATGCAAAGTAAACAGGCTATGGACCGATTGGTGTGTGGTGATGTGGGTTTTGGTAAAACAGAAGTCGCCATGCGTGCTGCCTTTGTTGCCGTAAATGATAACAAGCAAGTCGCCGTGCTAGTCCCGACCACGTTACTTGCACAGCAACATTTTGAAAACTTTAAAGATCGCTTCGCTGATTTGCCAATAGAAGTCGGTGTTTTATCGCGTTTTAATTCGACAAAAGAGCAAAAAGAAACACTGGATAAAATGGCCGAAGGCAAGCTAGATATTGTCATAGGTACTCACAAATTAATTCAGCAAGACATTAAATTTAAAGACTTAGGCTTATTAATCGTTGATGAAGAACATCGCTTTGGTGTTCGTCAAAAAGAAAAAATAAAAGCACTGCGCGCCGATGTCGACATTTTAACCCTCACCGCCACCCCGATTCCGCGTACACTGAATATGGCAATGAGCGGCATGCGCGACTTATCGATTATCGCCACACCACCGGCTAAACGATTGGCTGTTAAAACCTTTGTAAGACAACGTGATGCTGAGCTCATTCGCGAAGCTATTCTGCGTGAAATTAAGCGCGGCGGCCAAGTTTATTTCTTACACAATAATGTTGAAACAATCGACCGTGTTGCTGAAGAAATTACTGGGTGGGTACCAGAAGCGAGCGTTACCACTGCACACGGACAAATGCGTGAACGCGAGCTTGAGCAAATCATGAGTGATTTTTATCACCAAAAATACAATGTGATTGTGTGTACAACAATCATTGAAACCGGCATTGATGTTCCGACTGCAAATACCATCATAATGGATAGAGCCGACAAGCTTGGCCTAGCTCAGCTGCATCAGCTTCGCGGCCGCGTTGGTCGAAGTCACCACCAAGCGTACGCGTATTTATTAACAGGCAATCCAAAGTCATTAACTAAAGATGCAGTAAAACGCCTTGAGGCCATCGAGTCTTTAGAAGATTTAGGCGCAGGCTTTGCGTTAGCGACACATGATTTAGAAATTCGTGGCGCGGGTGAGCTACTCGGTGATGATCAATCAGGGCAAATGCAGAGCATCGGTTTTAGCCTTTATATGGAAATGCTTGAACAGGCCGTTAACGCACTAAAAGAAGGCAAAGAGCCAACACTGGAGAACCTGCTAGGTCAACAGACTGAGGTTGATTTAAAACTGCCAGCCTTATTACCGGATGATTATATTCATGATGTAAATGCACGCTTAGGAATCTATAAACGCATCGCAAGCTGTGCTAATCTCAATGACATGGACGAGCTACAGGTCGAGTTAATAGACCGATTTGGTTTACTCCCAGATGCCACTAAAAACTTATTTAGTTTGCAACAACTGAAATTGCAAGCCAGCAATATTGGCATCAAAAAGATTGAAGCAAACCCGAAAGGCGGCTATTTTGAGTTTAGCCAGCATACAAAGGTTAACCCTAGCTTCATTATAGGTTTGATACAAAGTGCTCCGCATATATATAAAATGGACGGCGCAAATAAATTGCGTTTTGCGATCAGCGAGGCGAACCCTCGTGAACGCTTGAAAATGGTCACTGCAATGATTGCAGATTTCGAAAAAAAGGTTAGCCATTAATGTTGTTTAGAAATAGTTTTATTTTACTTTGTTGCTTATTTACAAGCTCATCGTTTGCAGCACGCTGGTTCGAAATAGAAGTGCTTATTTATAAACAACGTCCAGCGCCCTACTTACAAGAAGATTTCTCGTTAAAACATGATGAAATCAATGCAAAACGTTCGAAAGACTTATTATCACCTGTCTACAAAGCGCACGCTAAACAAGCTTGTATTAACGGTGATAGTCGTTTTCGTTCACAGTCATTTACTGATGAATTGATTAATTCAAACCCACATTCGAATGTCTGTGACGACAGCGTTGATTTTTTAGCAAGCTACAACGAATTACCAGTCTCTCCCCCTGTCGAACCACGTGAAGACACCGACGAAATTTATTTAATGGCGCCTGAGCAACTGCAATTTACTGAACAGAAAAACCAGCTTGATAGAAAAGGTTTAACACCGTTATTACACACCGGTTGGCGTTTTCCTGAAATGAGTGAATCACGCGCTCAAAGTATTCGGTTATTTGCAGGCAAACATTTAGCAGCAAGTTCACCTGCTATTGAACCAGATAACAATGACTTTATTAGCCTAGTAACTCCATCAGAGCAATATATTCCAGAGAGTTTGCAACAAACGCCTGATTGGGAATTAGATGGTTTAATGAAAATTTACGTTCGTCATTACCTTTTTATAAATGCTGATTTTGATATTAGTCAGCGTTTAGAAACCGGTGATTATGAAAAAGCCCGCTTTTCACAATTTAAGCGTGTGATCAGCAACGAAATACATTATTTCGATCATCCTCGTATGGGCATGATCGTGCAAATAAGACGCTACAACCATTAATGGAATCTATTATGAAAAAATATATGGCAATTGCTGCTGCCGCTGCAGTGTTAACATTAGCTGGCTGCTCTAAAGTAAACCTTGAGAACTATGAAAAAATAAAAATCGGTATGGATAAAGCAGAAGTTGAAGCTATCTTAGGCTCGGCTGATAAGTGCGAAGAGAAAACACTGCATACGAACTGTATCTGGGGTGATAATGATAAAAATATCGAAATCACTTTAGTTTCAGATAAAGTATCGCTTTATAGTAAAACAGGTTTAGACGCTAAATAATCCTGTAAGGGTGGCATATAGCCACCCTACTCACTCTTATCTAATTGACTGTGGATCAGCTCTATATTAATAATTTTGCTGCGATTTAACGTAATTTTGTAGCGTTCATACCTAGTTTCGTGCTCATTTTCTGAAAAAACTAACACCAAATTTAATTGGTAACGCCTCTCAACTGCCTGCTTTGATATTTTATTACTGTCGAGATGATAGAGTTTCCCCTCACCACGTTTTAAGTAACGCGCAAACGGCGCTAAGCTAAAGCTAACAGTTTGTTGCAACGTATCATACCCGGGCAAAAACTCTTTTGCATTGACGTGTGTTTCACTGGCAAAGTGTAACCATTGTGCTGCTTGTTTATTTTGATGGCGACGCTTAGAAAATATCTGACGCACTTTTTTTGGGATCCGCTTGAACGAGGTGTATTCGAGCCAAATGTACTGACTGGCGATCCTGTCTTTTGTAATACTGTTCTTAAACTGAAAACGCCATTTCGGCCTGCCTCTCACAATGGCACGCCAAATAACACGTGTTATATCTTCTTTAAATATTTCACGCAGCCCGTAGATCACCCCTAAAATCAAAATTAATGTCGCTGTCACTTCAGTAAAGGTTGAGCGTGCATTAAGTACAACCAGCATCACAAAAGCCATTATAACGGCAGTGACAGTGCCTTTAACCATTCGCTTTAGATAACTATTAAGATGCCGTGTGGTGCGATTTAAGATAACGCCATGCTCAATTAAGCGTTGTAATAAACGCATTTTATTTGTAATGCGGTTTGCATCTTCAAGGGTTGATTGCGAATTATACTCTTGTTCTTCTCGGTAGCTGTTTTCTGCTTTACAGAAATCGAGCAACTCACCACGCTCTTTTGCAAAATCGCTACTGCGCGGCCCTTCGTCTAATAACTTTAAAAATGATTGTTCAACATGCCAGCTTAAATAGTTATCGGCATTTTTATAAAATGGCAGCAACTTTTCATCATCTGGGGTATAACGACGTAGTTTTTTTAGTAACCCTTCAGTTTGCTCACACAACTCCATCGCCGCAGGGTAAAACTCGTCAGCTTCGTTATGTTTTAGGGTGTCTTTAATATCTGCATTGAGTGCTAGACGCACCTGATAACAATATAAATTTAGGTTTTGCCTATAATCTTGTTGCTCACCTTTGTTTTTACTCACAAACCGACTTCGCACCAGTGGCAAGTGAATATTGTTCGCATTGTAAGCTAGGTGCGACTTAAAGTGGTTGTTGAAGTACGCTTCTTCACTGAGTGTTTGTGGGTTGACACTCATTTCATTTGGAATAGAAAAATACAGATCGAGACGCTGCTCTGCGCGGGGACTTAGCTCAGGTTCGATAATAAAAGATAGGTTTTCGTCTTGTTTAAGCAATATCACCTCGTTGTTTACTTTTACACTGTAAGTTTACGCCGAGATAGCTTTTCAGACAATAAAAAAGGCCCAGTAAAAACCGGGCCTTAATAATCATTTCAAACTAGATTAGAACTTAACGTTCACACCAGCGTGGAAACGACGACCTAGTACATCGTATGTGTACGGGTCAGTGTTTGAGTCATTGTTACCTGTGTAGTAAGGTGGCTCTTTATCGAACAAGTTATTAACACCTGCAGATAGAGTCACTGTATCAGATAGTAAGTATGAACCACTGATGTCATGATAAACAACTGATGGTGTTGTAGGTGCTAAACAGCTTGATGGATCACTTTTACATAGGTAGCTATCCATTCCTGCGATATAACGTGCCTTGTATGTTGCATCCCAGCTTTCGCCACGTGCTGATAATGTAAAGTTAGACTTGATATCAGCGTAGCCACCAGAACCAGAAGTGATAAGACCCGCGTAATCAGTCGTATCATCAAGTACTGTTACAACGTACTCGTCTAGGTAAGTAGTATCTAGACCCGCTTTCCAGTTAAGGCCTGCAGCTTCAAAGCTGTAAGTTAGGTTTAAGTCGATACCAGAAGTCTTCTCAGAACCAATGTTTTGTAATTGGTTGTTGAATTTAACACGACCCGTGCTATCCATGCTGATATTCGCTGATTGACATAGCACTGTATTAGCATTGTCAGACGTTGCTAAACACTGATCAACAATGTATTGCTCATTAACTGACGCAATCGCATTCTCAATTTCAATTTTGTAGTAATCAAGTGTCATGCTGAAGCCTTCAAACCACTCTGGCTCGTACACGATACCAGCAGTGAACGTATCAGCTTCTTCTGGAGTAAGTAGAGAGTTACCACCAACAGTTACTTCAGCTTGGTCCTGAGCACCTGGGAAAGTGATCTGTTCAAACGATGGTGAGTTACCTGAGTAAAGCTCTGATACAGTTGGTGCACGGAACGCAGTTGACACAACGCTACGTAGCATTAATTCATCGTTTGCTTTCCATGTTAAACCTAGTTTCCATGTTTCATCTGAACCGAATGTGCTGTAATCAAACGCACGGATTGCTGCGCTTAGTTCAACATTTTGTGCAAATGGTGCATCAGCTAGTAGTGGTAATGCAAATTCAATATATGCTTCATTTACATCAAAACCGCCTGCTGTCGGCTCAACCATAGGGTCATTTGCAAGACCTTGTGCTGTTAGAGAGTCTGGTGTGTACCATGCTTTCTCTTGACGGCGCTCAACACCTGCAGCGAATGCAGCATAACCTGCTGGCATTTCAAACATTTCACCAGATACTGATGCTGCTAGGATGAATAATTGGCTACCACCATTGTTTACTTCTGTGTAAACATTTTTACGGAAATCTTCAGATACCCATGCTGCTTGGTCTAATGGGTTAAAAGTACCCGCAGTAATTTGATCTTGGATAGCACCCATGTTGTGAAGGTTGCTTAGCTTATCTACAGAGTCGTTACGACCGAAGTTAGCAGATACATCCCATGAGTAGTCGCCTACAAAACCTTGTGCACCAACAACAGCACGAACTGTATCTACAGACTGTTCGAAGAAACGAGCACCGGTGTCAGACATACGACGACCGTAAGAGATCTTGTCGCCATATTTGTAGTTCATTTCTTGAGTCACGTAGCTGCCATCAGCATTTTTATCTAAGTAACCGTCACCATCTAGATCAACACGTTGATCATAGCTTTGGCTAAGAAGTGAATTACCCATGTTTTCAGTGTATTCAAAGTCAAACCATACTGGCTGTGGTGCCATTTGTTGCTCTGACCAACGCTTCGTGTAAGTGAACTCAGTGAATAGAGATGTATTATCTGATAATTCATAAGTTGCTAAACCAGTCAGGTTTAAACGCTCCATTGGCGTATAAAGGTAGCTTGCTGGTGAGTAGTTATATGCATCAGCATTGCCATAACGGTGATATTCACCACCACGGCCCGTTACACCGCTGTCGTCGATAAGAGATACTGGTGTATCTTCGCCTTTAGCATTAACCGTTAGACCTTTCTCACCGTTACCATTCCAGATGTGACCACCTTCGTTGTAAGATGAACCAGTACAGTAAAGACCATTGCTGCCTTCAGCTAGTGGACACTCAGAGAAGCTACGGTCAGCTTGAGATGCTTTACCACGGTCAGTGTACTGCATACCGATTACGATATTACCTTTATCGAATGATGTACCAACAGTGAAGTCAACTGAGTTTTCTGTTGCATCGCCTTCGCCAGTGATCGCAGTATTTGCGTTCATGTCTAGGCCTTCAAAATCATCTTTAAGAATGATGTTAACAACACCTGCTACCGCATCAGTACCATAAACAGCAGAAGCACCATCTTTAAGCACTTCAACTGATTTGATCATTGATACAGGAATTGTGTTTAAGTCAACAGTAGAAGCTGCACCAGTACCCGATGCAATCATACGGCGACCGTTAACAAGAACCAATGTACGGCTGCTACCTAGACCACGTAAATCGATACGTGCATTACCACCAGAACCATTGTTGATACCTGGGTTAGTCATCGCACCGCCAGTGGCAGTCATTTTTTGTAGTACGCTATCGATGCTTGTTGCACCCATCGCTTTAATATCGTCTGCGCCGATAATTGTTACTGGGCTTGCGTTTTCCATATCTGAACGCTTAATGCGAGAACCCGTAACTTGAATTTTTTCAATAGACTCTGCTGCATTATCAGCAGCTAATACTTGCATGCTTGAGAACATTGGGATTGCTGAAACAACAGCTAAACCAAGAATTGATTTTTTCATGTGAAACCCTACTTGTTGGAAATTTACCTTTAGTTAGGTAGCGCTCGTTATTATTAGAATCACGAGTCAGCGGAGGGCAACTTAGGCGTAGTTAACTGAACGAAAACTGAATGTTAGATTAAATAAAAAACACTCCAAAAATTACGTACCCATTTAAGGTAATAAGGTTTCACTATGTATCAATGTTAACAATAAAAAACCAATACAAAACAAATAGGTACAAAATGTTTAAAACAAAAAAAACACGATTGAAATCAATTACACACACTTTGTAATCAAGTGTAACTGCGATGGATATTTGTCTTTAAATGAAAATTTTACAAGTTGATCACACAACGTTATAAAAACCGTAATAGGTCAATATGTCTGCTAACCATAGTTATTCACAAAAAATAACTAAATTGGCAAAGTTAGCTTTTAAACAAGGTATTAGAGGATGGTTTTTGTATTTTGTTCACACGGATTAAATTTCCATGCAAAAAAGCAGTATGAGCGTGTTATTCAAGATAAGTGGCAAACGTAAAAGCTATTACCTATTATAAGGCAATGAGGAGGCTGTTAATGCTCAACCTTATTTACACAGCATGGCGAGAGTCAAAGTAATAAAAAACACTCTGCTGACGGTTTTGCGCATCGGTAAAAACGACTGTCATTTTCCAGGTCATCACGGGTTCGGAGCACACTCCGACCATCGTCTGGGCCGACCAATAACTGCTTTTTTGGGTAAACTGTAAAGGGATATACCCCATATACATCGTAACCCCTTCTAGTTTTGCCGAAACGTTATACGCATTTGGAGGTAATTTAAGGTTGATTGAAAAGGGAGTTTCTGGGCTGATGGCTGAATTGGACAACCAAATTTCCACATCGTTTGCAAACTGACAATGTGTATTTTTTTCGCACGTTGCACTTGTCTGTGGCTCATCTATACTTTGCCTGTCACAAGCAACTATGAAAACACTCAAAAACAAAATGTAGATGGTTATTGTAGTTCGCACTCAACTTACCTGTATAAAATAAAAGCGGATACTAGTCCGCTCGTCTATGAAAAACAACTAGGCTAAGTAGAATAAGTTAATAAAAATACAATGACTGACAAAAAATAACCAACAAAGCGGGAAAATTTGATTGATGTCATAATTTTATGCAATTGACCTATCTTTTTAAGGTCAAAAATTTTATCATTTCCATCGCAAAATAAGGGTTTCTCGAGTTTGTTTTCTGAAGCTATCATCTACAGCTAGCTTTGGGTAACACGCTTGTGAAGTAATAGTAGGCCCCACTTATTACTAAGTGGGTAATTCATTTCTAAAACGCATTAATTGCAGCGGAAGCCAGAAAATGAGCCAAACAGTAGCATCACAAACTGAGTACAATTATAAAGTTGTACGCCAATTCGCTATTATGACAGTGATTTGGGGCATCGTTGGCATGAGTGTTGGGGTTCTGATTGCTGCCCAATTAGCTTGGCCAGCACTTAACTTTGATACACCATGGTTAACTTACTCTCGACTACGTCCGTTACATACGAACGCAGTAATTTTCGCATTTGGTACAAGTGCACTTTTTGCGACGTCTTATTACGTCGTACAACGTACGTGTCAAACGCGTCTTTTCTCAGATAAACTAGCGGCCTTTACCTTTTGGGGTTGGCAACTTGTTATCGTACTTGCCGCGATTACCTTACCGTTAGGTATCACGAGCTCAAAAGAATACGCAGAACTTGAATGGCCAATTGATATTCTTATCGCGGTAGTTTGGGTAACCTACGCCGTTGTATTCTTTGGTACGCTAATCAAACGTAAAGTATCGCACATTTATGTTGCAAACTGGTTCTATGCTGGTTTCATTATTACTGTTGCCGTATTACACATTGTAAACAGCATGGCAATTCCGGTGTCACTAACTAAATCATACTCTATTTATGCGGGTGCAGTAGATGCGATGGTTCAGTGGTGGTACGGTCATAATGCTGTTGGCTTCTTATTAACTGCTGGTTTCTTAGGTATGATGTACTACTTCGTACCAAAACAAGCAGGTCGCCCTGTATATTCTTACCGTCTATCGGTTGTTCACTTCTGGGCGCTTGTTTCTTTATACATCTGGGCAGGTCCTCACCACCTTCACTACACTGCGCTTCCAGACTGGACGCAAAGCTTAGGTATGGTTATGTCAGTTATCTTATTCGTCCCATCATGGGGTGGTATGATTAACGGTATCATGACGTTATCAGGTGCATGGCACAAACTTCGTACTGACCCAGTACTTCGCTTCTTAGTTGTTTCACTGTCTTTCTACGGTATGTCTACGTTTGAAGGTCCAATGATGGCTATTAAGTCTGTTAATGCACTTTCACATTACACAGACTGGACAGTAGGTCACGTTCACTCAGGTGCGCTAGGTTGGGTTGCGATGATTTCAATCGGTGCAATTTATCACTTAATCCCTGCACTATTCTCTCAGGGTCGTATGTACAGTGTTAAACTGGTTAATACACACTTCTGGTTACACACTGTAGGGGTTGTTCTATATATCGTAGCAATGTGGATTTCAGGTGTAATGCAAGGTCTTATGTGGCGTGCAGTAAACTCAGACGGTACGTTAATGTACAGCTTTGTACAATCACTAGAAGCATCGTATCCGTTCTACATCATGCGTTTCCTTGGCGGTGTATTCATCGTAACGGGCATGCTAATTATGGCTTACAACGTTTACCGTACAATTGCTGCGAAGAAAGATTCGCTTCAATTAGACGCTGACGCACAATTAGCATAACGGAGTAGGATGATGAGCAATAATAATTCACAAAACAAACATGAAATAGTCGAAAAAAATGTTGGCCTTATGGCTATCTTGACTGTCTTTGCGATCAGCTTCGGTGCACTTGTAGAAATTACACCGTTGATGTTCCAAGATGATACGACTAAGCCTGTTGATGGCCTACGCCCTCTTACAGCTTTAGAAATGGAAGGTCGTGATATTTATGTACGTGAAGGTTGTTACAACTGTCACTCACAAATGATTCGCCCTTTCCGTGACGAGGTTGAGCGTTATGGTCACTACTCTGTTGCTGGTGAATCAGTATGGGATCACCCATTCCAATGGGGTTCTAAACGTACTGGTCCAGACCTAGCACGTGTTGGTGAGCGTTACTCAGACGATTGGCATCATGCGCATTTAATGGACCCACGTGCTGTGGTTCCAGAATCAAATATGCCAGCGTTTCCTTGGTTAGACGAAAACAGAGTCGATACGACCCATACTCTTAAAAAGCTTCAAATATTCCGTGATAGCTTCGGAATTGATAAAGCAAGCACCCGTTACGACGGTAAAGGTTATGGAAGCGATGAAGAGTTACAAGCTGACATTGCGAAAATTGAAGCCATGAACAATGGTGAAGGCGCAACTGAGATGCAAGCTCTAATTGCTTACTTACAACAGCTTGGCACACACTTGAAGTAATTATTATGGATTACGGAACATACAGAGGCATTTTAACTCTGGTAATTTTAGTACTGTTTATTGTGATTGTTGTATGGGCATATAGCAAGCGTAGCAAACGTCGTTTTGATGACGCAGCTAATGCCATATTTGAAGATGAAAAAAAACACAACAACACAATCTCTAACGAGGAAAAGGAGTCTGAGAAATGACTAGCTTTTGGAGTATATGGGTTATTGTATTAACCCTTGCGTGTCTTGCTATCATCTTCGGCCTACTTCTGTGGAACTTAAAAAACTACACAGGTGTTAAAGAAGGCGAAAGCTGTGGTCACGAATTTGATGGCATTGAAGAGCTGAATAACCCACTACCAAAATGGTGGACTTACATGTTCTTTGCAACATTCGTTTGGTCAGTTTATTACTTAGCGGCTTACCCGGGTTTAGGTAACTGGGAAGGTTTAGGTAAATGGACAAGTTCAAACCAAGGTATTACGTCTTTAGAAGAGTCTAAAAAGGCTACTGAAGAAGCGTTAGCCAATGGTGTAAACGTTCAATTAGACCAAGAGTTTATTGCAGCAGATGAGCGTTTTGGCCCAATCTTTGAGTCGTTCGCGAAACAAGACATTGAATCACTTGTAAAAGATGAAAAAGCGCTTGAGATTGGTCAACGTTTATTCTCTCAAAACTGTGCTCAGTGCCATGGTTCAGATGCGCGTGGTGGTCAAGGCTTCCCTAACCTAACGGATAACGATTGGTTATACGGTGGTTCACCAGACAAAATTAAAGAAACGCTTCTTTACGGCCGTGTTGCAGCAATGCCACCTTGGGGTGATGCACTTGGCGAGCAAGGCATTAAAGAAATGACTGCTCACGTACTTAGCCTTTCGGGTCGTACAGTTAACCAAAAAGACGCTGAAGCTGGTGCAGCTAAATTTGCAATGTGTGCTGCGTGTCACGGTGCTGACGGCAAAGGTTCGGTTGCTCACAACTTACCGTTTGGTGCGCCTAACCTAACCGACAATATCTGGTTATACGGTGGTTCTAAACGTGCTGTTGAAGAAACACTGAGAAATGGTCGTGCAGGTGTGATGCCAGCATGGAAAGACATTCTTGGTGAAGACAAAGTACACCTTTTAACAGCGTACGTTTACAGTCTGTCACAAGAAAAATAACCGCGCGGTTAATAAAATGTATATACAATTAATCTTTTAATTCAATAGATTAATTAAGATCAAAAAAGCCTCCATCTGGAGGCTTTTTTTTAGTCTTTTGCTTTTAGATCCGATAAAATGCGTATAACGTTTTTTGAGGTAGTAAGTACTATGAATCCCACTCCTTGGTATAAAAATTTCTGGCCATGGTTTTTAATCTCTTTTCCACTTGCCGCTATCATCGGTTGTGCGGGTCTTATTTATATGGCAATAGGCAACGGACCTGACATGGTTGTTGATGATTATTATAAAAAAGGAAAAGCAATCAATTTAGAGCTTAGTAAATTTAATAAAGCCAAAGCGCTTTATTTACATGGTGATTTAAACGTTGCTGATGACAAAGTCACGTTTGTTTTCACTAAAGGTGATGCCAGTAATGTTCATTCTTTAAAAATGTCATTTTATCATCGCACCATTAAAGCTAACGACTTTGATGTAAGCTTAATGAAAAATGCTCATGGTGACTTTACAGCCCTGCTCGATGCTCATGTTGATGGTGCGTATACCGTATTTATTGAACCTGTCGATAACAGTTGGAAACTAAAAGAAGATATTATTCTTCCAACAGCTAAAACAATTTCGATTAGCCCTGAATATAAGTAGTTAACGCTCATGTCTGATAATTGCTTTCATTGTCTTGAAAGTGTGCCAAAAGGCTTTAATGCAACTGTCGTAATAGATGGGAAGGCACAGCCTATGTGTTGTATTGGCTGCCAAACAGTGGCCGAGAATATCGTTGCCCAAGGCATGACCGATTACTATAAGTTTAGAACTGTTCGCTCTGGGAAAGTTGAACAACTTGTTCCAGAGCAATTAGAGCTTATAAAAAGTTACGATAACGAAGATATTCAAGATGAGTTTATTGCCACCTCCCAAGAGTTATCTGAGGTTTTACTCACCGTTGAAGGGATTACCTGTGCCGCCTGTGCTTGGCTTATTGAAAAGCAGCTACTTAATTTGTCAGCCATCAGACGCGTAGATGTAAATACCTCAACAAATCGTGCCATGATCCAGTGGGATAAATCAGTCACCCCACTGAGTAAAATAATTACTGCATTACATGAAATAGGTTACAAAGCCTACCCCTTTCAAGCCGACTTAGAAGCCAGCCAAAAGCAACAAGCTGCAAAGGCCTATATTCGCCGCTTAGGTGTCGCCGGCCTGATGACTATGCAGGTAATGATGTTTGCTTTTGCAATGTACTTTGGCATGTTTTCTGGCATGGAAGAAAATTTTGAACAATACTTTCGCTGGATAAGCCTCGTACTTGCTTCGCCGGTTATTCTTTACAGTGCATTACCCTTCTTAACGAATGCAATTAATGGATTAAGAGCAAAACAGCTGAATATGGACTTACCCGTCTCTTTGGCTATTTTTGGCGCGTATGGCGCAAGTTGTTATGCAACCATAATGTCGGTTGGCGAAGTGTATTTTGAATCAATCTGTATGTTTACCTTTCTATTATTGTTGGGTAAGTATTTAGAGTTCAGAGCACGATTAAAAGCCAGCGAATTCACAGCAAACCTACAAAAACTACTCCCGCTTACCGCACGCATTATTGATAACACCCATCAAGAATCAATCATTGCCGCTAAAAAACTCAAACTGGGCGACGTGGTACTTATAAAAGCTGGTGAAACAATCCCCGCTGACGGGATAGTTATTAAAGGTAAAACAACGGTCGATGAAGCGATGATGACAGGCGAGCATCAACCCGTTAATAAATTTGTTAATCATCAAGTATTTGCTGGCACCATTAACCACGATGGCGTGATCAGCATTGAGATTAATAAAATTGGCCAAAACACCCTTATTAATCAAATTATAAAACTGCAACATACAGCCCTAACTAAGCGTCCACGACTTGTTGAGATAACGGATAAAGTGGCACAATGGTTTGTCGCATGCTTATTGCTTTTTGCCTCAATCACCGCTATTGGCTGGTATCAAGTTGATCCTGAACATGCATTTTGGATCACCATTTCTGTATTGGTTGCAACCTGCCCGTGTGCGCTCAGCTTAGCGATTCCTACGGCACTCACTTGCGCCGTGGCAAGCTTAACTAAACGCGGTATATTAATAAAACAAGCCCACGTCTTAGAGACACTCCCTCAACTAAGTGATATCGCCTTTGATAAAACAGGCACACTCACACAAGGTCGTTTTACAATTGAGCGCATTGAGTTAATAGATAATACGTACTCAGAAGCTGAAGCATTAACTCTTGCTGCTCAGCTAGAGAGCTTTTCCGAGCACCCGATTGCCAATGCCTTTGCAGGGTTTAACAATAGCGTCAATCAGTTCGAAAATGTCACTATTGAACCAGGCAAAGGTATCATTGCTAACCTTAATAATGAGCACTTTGCGATTGGTAAAAGTGGCTGGTTTGAAACCGATAAAGCAGACGCCCAAGCCACTTTATATGTAAACAAACAGATTGTTGCACGCTTCTACCTATCGGATAGTTTGCGTAATAATGCCGATAAACTCATTAAAAACCTTCATGCACAACACATAAAGTGCCATATGTTAACTGGGGATGCCTCAAACAGTGGGGAACGATTGGCTAAACAACTAAATCTCGACACTGTTCACGCTGGCTGCAGCCCACAAGATAAGCAAACGCATGTTGATGCCCTTGCAAGTAAAGGCGCTGTGGTTGCTATGGTTGGAGACGGCGTTAATGACAGCCCAGTTTTTGCAAGTGCACACTTATCAATTGCGATGGAAACTGGGGCAGATATTTCCAAAAACAGTGCCGATGTGGTATTACTCAATAGTGATTTAAGCGCCATTGAGCATCTGCTTAGCGTCTCGAAAAAAACGCGCAGAATTGTGAAACAAAACTTGGCGTTATCACTTATTTACAATGGTTCGATTTTACCTTTAGCAGCATTGGGGCTCGTTGCGCCTTGGATGGCTGTTATTGGCATGTCTGCAAGCTCCATTTTGGTTATTACCAACTCATTAAGGTTATTAAAACTATGAGTATCATTTACATGTTAATCCCGATTGCGATTTTGTTTGTAATAATCGCTATTGGTGTATTTTTTTGGGCTGTAAAAAGTGAACAATTCTCAGATTTAAATAAACAGGGCCACAGTATCCTGTTTGAAGATGACAAAGAGCAGCACAACAAAAGTAATGATTGATCCCCTTTTCATTAGTGCATTTGTTATGGGGTTACTTGGCAGTGGCCATTGCTTAGCGATGTGTGGTGGCATTGCAAGTAGCTTACAGCTTGCCGCCGACAAAAATCGTGCTGTGAGCTTTTCTGTTGCCTACAATGTAGGGCGCGCGCTGAGTTATATGTTAGCGGGTGCTTTAGTCGCGGGTATCAGCAGTCGCTTTGCAGCACAGAACACCAGTATCGCCCTCGCTTTATCATTTTTGAGTGGCATTTTTATGCTACTTGTGGGCATCTATATTATGCGTTTGGCTGCCACATTACAGTGGTTAGAAAAACTTGGGAAAACGCTCGTGTGGCAGCATTTAGCAAAATTAAATCGCTATTTATTGCCGGTTAATACAACCCCTAAAGCCCTGCTTTATGGTGCGCTTTGGGGTTGGCTGCCGTGTGGATTAGTCTACTCTGCACTGACATGGGCCCTGACGAGCCCTTCTGCGCTTCATGGTGCAGGGGTTATGCTATTTTTTGCCCTAGGCACATTTCCAGCGATGGTCAGTGTTGGCCTCGCGAGTCAAAAAATAAACGTTTTTTTAAACCATGTTTGGACTAGGGTTATTCTAGGAAGCGTAATAATATGGTACGGTGTATACTTATTAATTATAGCAACTGACAGGCTCGTTCATTAACCTTACGAGTTGTTAACTTATTAGAATGGATTTGATGTATGGACTTTTCACAAAACAAGTCAAAAGGCTTATGCACTATTAGCTGTAATAATTGCAGTATTAGTCAGCTGTGTTTACCATTTTCGCTTAATGGCCAAGAAATGGATCGTCTTGATGAGATTATCGAGCGTAAAAAGCCTCTTCACAAAGGCGACTTTTTATTTGAGTCGGGTGAAAAGCTAAATGCAATTTATGCAGTTCGCTCAGGTTCATTTAAGTCTTATACGCTTTCGGAGCAAGGTGATGAGCAAATCACAGGCTTTCATTTAGCCGGTGATCTCGTTGGCTTTGATGCTATCAATAAAATGTCTCATCAAAGTTTTTCGCAAGCGCTTGAAACATCAATGGTATGCGAAATTCCATTCGATACATTAGATGAATTGGCAGGAAAACTACCAAAATTACGCCAACAAATTATGCGCTTGATGAGTAACGAAATTAATTACGACCAAGAAATGTTGTTACTGCTTAATAAGAAATCAGCAGAAGAGCGTTTAGCCAGCTTTATTTACAACCTTGCAGAACGATTTGGTGAGCGTGGTTTTTCGCGTAAAGAGTTCCGTCTTACAATGACTCGTGGCGAAATAGGTAATTATCTTGGTTTAACCGTCGAGACAATTAGCCGCTTGCTAAGCCGCTTTCAAAAAGCCGACATTATCAAAGTTGAAGGTAAATTTATTACCATTTTAGATCAACAGGCGCTTGCTTCAACAGCCGCGATTAAATGTAAATAGAGTTTGATATAGCGCAACTTTCTATTGCTTGCCCCTTTAACTGCTCAGAATTTAGGTTACACTCAAGGTATATCTTTTTGCAGAACAGTTAAGGAGCAGCATATGGACGCAATAAAACGAATTTTAGCAGTAATAGATCCCACCAAGGAACAACAACATAGTTTAAGCCGCTCAATTGACCTAGCCAAAAAGTCAGGCGCAACCATCACTGCTTTTCTTAGTATTTATGACTTCTCCTACGAAATGACCACAATGCTTTCTTCTGATGAGCGTGAAGCCATGCGCGAAGCTGTCATCAAAGACCGTCAAGTCTGGTTAAATGAACAAATCGCCCTTTACCCTGAATTATCAATTGATAGTTGTGTTGTTTGGCACAATCGCCCTTACGAAGCCATTATTAATACGGTGATCAATGACGGTTATGATCTTGTGGTTAAAGGCACACATCAGCATGACACCCTTAAATCAGTGATTTTTACACCGACAGATTGGCACCTCATTCGTAAGTGCCCTGCACCGGTGTTATTAGTTAAAGAAAAAGAGTGGCCTGCACATGGCAATATACTCGCAGCAGTGAATGCAGTCAGTGAAAATGAGCAACACCTTGCGCTGAACAAACGTATTATCAATGATGCACGCTTTATTTGTGACCTTGCTAATGCGCAGCTTAATTTAGTGAATGCCTACCCTGCTACACCGGTAAATATTGCTATCGAAATTCCTGAGTTTAACCCGGGTGTATACAACGAATCGGTTAAAAAGCATCATTTTGAATCAACCTTAGAACTAGCAAAAAGTTTTCAAATTGATGAAGCACAATGCCACATTGAAGAAGGTCTTCCTGAAGATGTGATTCCTGATGTTGCTGCAAAACTTAACAGCGAGCTTGTGGTTATTGGCACTGTAGGCCGCACCGGTTTAAGTGCTGCATTGGTTGGTAATACAGCTGAGCATGTAATTGATAGCCTAGATTGCGACGTATTGGCTCTAAAACCAGATGGCTACGTGAGCCCTTTAGCAAAATAATTCTCATCGTTGCGGGAAACAAATAATTGTTGTTTACCCGCGCTTCAAATATAATACGCCCCTTTATTTTACCCATGTATTTATAAGGGGGCGTAGTGTCTCACTCAGCAGAAGCTAAAGCGCAATATAACTTTAATAAGTTACAAAAACGCTTACGTCGATTAACCGGCCAAGCCGTTATGGACTTTAATATGATCGAAGATGGCGATCGTATCATGGTCTGTTTATCAGGCGGCAAAGACAGCTACACCCTATTAGATACATTACAGCATCTACAACGTGTCGCACCGGTTAAGTTTGATTTGTTCGCGATTAACTTAGACCAAAAGCAACCAGGGTTTCCTGAGCACGTTTTACCCGAATACTTAGATAAACTCGGTATTGAATACAAAATAGTTGAAGAAGACACCTACAGCATTGTTACCGATATTATTCCTGAAGGTAAAACAACCTGTTCACTGTGCTCACGCCTTCGTCGCGGTATTTTATACCGTACAGCGAAAGAAATGGGCGCGACTAAAATTGCCCTTGGTCACCACCGCGATGACATGATAGAGACGTTGTTCTTAAATATGTTCTACGGCGGTAAATTAAAAAGTATGCCCGCTAAATTAATGAGCGATAACGGCGAGCATATGGTGATTCGCCCACTGGCATATTGTAAAGAAGTCGATATCGAAAAATACGCAGAGCGTATGGAATTCCCTATTATTCCATGTAACTTATGTGGCTCTCAGGAAAACTTGCAGCGTAAACACACAAAAGCCATGCTTGCTGAGTGGAATAAACAGCATCCGGGCCGTATTGAAAGCATTTTCACGGCAATGCAAAACGTCGTGCCGTCGCACTTAGCTGATAAAGACTTATTCAATTTTAAAGACCTGCAAACAGGTGATGTAATTGATGGTGGCGATATCGCCCTTGATAAGCCAGATATCCCAAAACAGCCTGCGCTTGATGACGAACACATTAGTGACGTTGTGACAATTAACCTAAGCTAATGGTTTAAAAAAACATTTAACTAATTATTAGGAGAGCAAAGAAGCTCTCCTTTTTATTTTTGGTAAAAAATTATCTAACTAACTTTCGCTCCTAATCGAGCTGCTTTCTCAAGCCAGACTTTTCTTTTATTGCTACTGGAATTTATAACTGGCCCAAAATATGTAGTGGTTTTATTTTTAATGCCAGAAAAGTCCAAAATACAATGTTTAAAATTCTTATAGATAACATTCCCTTGAATGTATTTATACCAAAAAGCAGGGGTATCTAACGTTATTAATAACTCTGATGTACGTCCTTTTAATAACTTTTTCGGTATTGATTTACCTTCGACATATTTAAACGAAAACCCCGGTAAAAAAACTCTATCAATCGCCCCTTTAAACTTAGCAGGCATGGTTCCCCACCAAACAGGACTAACAATCACAATATGCTCAGACCACAGAATCTTCTCTTGGAGATCTGCTAAACAAGGCTCTAAATCAATCACTTTGTCATAGCCTTCGGCTAAATTGATTTCGAAATTCAAGTCACCGATATTCACGTGCTTAACGTCATGTTTTTTTATGGCAACTGCTGCATACTGTTCCGCTAAAGATTTACACAGGCTGGTTAGTTTGGGGTTAGCATTGATTACTAATATTCTTTTCATACACTGACATATCCATTTAGAGTGAGGACACAGTGTAAACTCTCACCTAAGGGTAAGAGTCAAGTTCTTGAATACACTTATCAATTGAAATTCGGTAATTTTTAATGCGCTCTCTTTGAACTTCAAGCTCCTTTATCTTTTCTTCGACTGCAGCTTGCTTTTGAATAAGGCAATGGCTGACAGCCTGCCAATCAAAATCCTCGTTTTCTCCCTTCAAAGCAACCATATCTGACAGTGCAACTCCCAGAGTTTGAGCCTCTTTTATTAATTTGATTAAATAAATATTCTCTTGATTATAAACTCGATACTTTCCAACCCTAGAAACAGTCAGTAATCCCACTGATTCATAGAGCCTTATTGCTCTTTGTGTTGCCCCATACAGTTTAGATACCTCATTGAGATACATTCGAACGTCCTTATCCACCAAATCAATTTATGTGACATGCTTTATTTGTATTTAAGAGATAGTGTTAGATATAGATTTTTCAGATTAATACCATTGTGCTTAATTAAGTGGTCTATTTTGAGGCAATAAAACCGCGTTGATAACAAGGCAAAAATTTAGTTATTTAGTTGTTCTCGGCAATTGCTCCTGCATTGCTCTACCTCCTGCATCCATGCAGTCGTAAATCAGAAATTTTTAACGTAGGTAGCGACTGGTTTAATCACTCAAAATGATTAAGTATTTTTGCAAAATGGTATAAATCATTAAAGCGTAATTTAAAGCAACAAAAAAGGACCTGTAAAGATCCTTTTTTGAATAATAAGCTATGCTATCAAAAAGATGACTCAGCTATTTTACAATCCACGGCGTTGCACTAATAAGATTTGCACTGCTATTAAGCAGAGTCTTATCATCTTGCCACTCATCAGTAATTTTAATCGTGCAGCGGTTTTCTTTACAGCTAACCCCCTCACCCGACATATTTGCAGGAGCGTCAAATTTAAGTACGACTCCTTGTTGCTCAGGTAATAAAAACCACATTAGTTTGCTAACAAAAAAGCCCGATAAATCAGATAAAAGCTCATCAAACTCTTGGTTAAGCTCAAATAAATTCGCTTTTGTTAGTGCAAAGTTACTAAGCTCTGTTGCTTCAATTTGCAGCTTTAATTGGCAATCATGCTGAGGGTTTTTAGGCTGTACGACAATCACAGCTTTATCCGTGTCTAACTGCTTATCAAAAGGCAATAACAGCTGTGCATTGTCGGTGTACGTTAAATCGAACTCTTGTTTTTCGGTTAGAATTTTACCTGACTTAATCGTACATACTTCGTTAGTGGCAATATCACTTAAATAAAAGTTAACTTGTGCGTACTGAAACTCCCCCTTGTTTACGACTTTTAAACGGTCGTAAAAACCGTCATATGCAATCACAAACTCACTAGCAGTTGCTTTAAAGCTCGTAACGCTTAATGCACTGATCACACCCACCACTTTTAACAAAAAAAAGATTTTATTCATCAAAATATGCTCTGTTCTGATTAATCATCGTGTTTAATTCTTCTATGTATGCTTCACGTCGCTCAGAATACGATAACAACCCTTGGGTTAGTTTTGTCGCTTCAATCGGTTTTTGTTGGCGACGTAAATCTGCGCGGATTGTGCGTAAATCTTTATACGCCGCATGGGTATTAATATTCTTAAAGTAAGAGCTTACAGCACCACGAACAGATTTGAATGCCGTCACTTCATGAGCCGCCTCATTTGCACGACGTCGTGGCACCATGCCACAGCCTTTGTTATAACACCATTGGCCAAAAAAGTTTAAGCCAATACGCGCAAAACGCGATGTTCCCCATGCTGACTCATTCGCCGCCTGCATTAAGGCAAGTTCTTTTGGAATGATATCAACACGACGCAGTGCTTGTGTCAAAGACAATACATCAATACTTGTTGGTAATTTATAACTGGTAAGAATTTTCTTAATATCAGACAGCTGCTTACTCGTCAGAGGCTCATTATATTCTAGCATCATACGTGCAATTTCTAAGCTGGCACGCTGCTGTAGAATTTTCTTGTTTTCAGCTTCAACATGGGGACGAATAAAATCAAAAAACGCCTGTTTCTTTTCTTTTACATCAGTAAAGCCCGCAAAGTCAGGCAGCTTTACATTATGTAATGGCTTTTCTTTTTTAATTACTCGCTGTTTACCCTGCTGAGTTGCCTCGGTTTGGTCGGCCTCCTCCACTGCAACATCTTGATTCATGAAAGGCGATAATAACGCCCATGCAAAAAAAGCGGTCAGTAAACCTCGAAAAACGTACTTAAGCATGTATTCTCTCAAATAAACTACAACTCATGTGCGGTAAAGCCACGCACACACAAAGGCGGATTATATCAAAGAGCTAATTTTTTCGCGAATATCAGCGTATTTTTTTGCCCTAACTCAACATGACTTGCTGCGAATCACGTCCAATTTACTCGCAATTTTCAAGTGCTTGCGTATACTAAAGGGCAACTGAGCGAGTAATTATAAGGTTCTATTTATGTGCCAGTCTTGGCAAGCGCGTATCATTGATCAGCAAAAATATCGCCCAAACGACAACCGCACTGCCTGGCAGGTTGACCGCTCTCGTATAATTCACGCGGCAGCATTTAGACGTTTACAAGCTAAAACTCAAATAATGGGCATTGGCCTAAACGATTTTTATCGTACTCGCCTCACCCATTCTCTTGAAGTCGCACAAATAGGCAGTGGTCTACTGCGCCACCTTAAAAAACAACACCCAAATTTTAGCCATTTCCCCAGTGGTAGCTTACTTGAAACCTTGTGCCTTGCTCATGATATTGGGCACCCTCCTTTTGGTCATGGTGGTGAAATAGCCCTTAATTACATGATGCGTGAACACGGTGGTTTTGAAGGAAATGCGCAAACCCTAAGAATTGTTTCTAAGCTTGAGCCATACAGCAATGGCTATGGTATGAACCTAACACGCCGCACTTTGCTTGGTTTTATAAAATACCCCGCTTTTATTGATGACTTATGGCACACCATTCCACCGCTCTCTGAGCAGCGCAGCTTTATTAAAGCTGATCACTGGCGTCCTGCAAAAGGCTTATACAAAGACGACAAAGATGTGTTTGATTGGATTGTCGCGCCACTATCAAAAAACGACCAGCACATTTTAAGTCGCCATTATAACGTTGATGAATTCAGAGCAAAAACACATTATAAATCGATTGACTCTGCCATCATGGAGCTCGCCGATGATATAGCTTATGCTGTTCATGACCTGGAAGATGCTATCGCCACAGAAGTACTCACATTAGCTGATTGGCAAAACCATGCATTAACGCAGTTACAAGCACTAAACTCACCATGGTTAACAACGCATTTAAGCTCTATTACGGCGCGCCTTTTTTCACACCATGAATATGAGCGAAAAGATGCCATCGGTGAGCTTGTTAATACTTTTATAATTCACGCCAATTTAGTGGTGCAAAATGCTGATTTCGAATCAGAAATCTTGCAATACACGGTTAGTTTACCCGACGAATTTGCAAGCATTCTTAATGTGTTAAAACACTTTGTATTTAAACGTTTAATTCGTGAACCGAAAATGCAGCAAGTTGAATTTAAAGGGCAAAATTTACTCATTGAACTGTTCAGTGCGTTTGCAAGTGATCCTATGCGTTTACTGCCAGAAACCACCCAAGAAATGTGGCTAAATGCACACCAACAAGGTGATAATGCAATGCGTATTATCTGCGATTACTTATCGGGGATGAGTGACGAATACGCATATAAAACCTATCAACGCCTATTTTTACCCTCTGCTTAAGGACTTTGAAGAGGGTAAAATATTGAGCTAGTATTTAATTAGTACCTAATTACTATAACAACTTTCTTTCGCATTTTATTAAACATGGATTGGAATAATGCTCAAAAAATACCTGCTTATTAGCACGCTTTTACTCTCTCCTTTAACTTGCTTCGCAAATGAATCCCTGCCTGATCCACTGTTAGAAGAGCGTGGTGTCATCATTAAAGATGCCAGTCAATTTGACTGGGTAAGGCTCAACTCAGGTGAATGGCTCAAAGGTGAACTTATCGCAATGTACGATAAAGAGCTTGAATTTGACAGTGATGTACTCGACACCCTCGTAATTGACCGTGAAGATATCTATATGATTGTCTCTGACCGCCATCACACAGTACGCTTTAACGACGGCACAGAACTCAGTGGCACACTTAATATATCAGGCGGTTATGTAAAGGTCGGTGACTTACCGGCAAAGTATCGCTATCGTGATTTAGTGTCGATTGCCCCTTCAATCGACAGTGAGCTCAGCGCGTGGACAGTAAAAATTTCCTTGGGTGCTGATTTATCGCGAGGTAATACAGACCAAACAGAATACTCTGCCAGAGCCGATATTAAACGTCGTACGGCATCGAGTCGCTTTTTAGCCGAGTTTTTAGGCTACCGTACCACCAGCGATGAACAAGTAACTAAAAACAACATTAGAGCCAATGGCACGTTCGACTGGTTTTACACTCAAAAAATGTATTTCCGTCCTATCTTTTTTGAATATTACCGTGACCCTTTTCAAAACATTGCTAATAAATACACTGTAGGCGCAGGTGTCGGTTATTACGTGATGGATACCGACAAAACTGAGTGGGATTTTTCAACTGGCCCTGCGTATCAAAAAACTGAATTTGATACTGTCACCACCGGTGAAGACAAAAGTAATGCGTCAATGTCTTACTTTATTGGCACTAATTTTGAGCATGAACTTACTAAAAAAATCGACTTTACCTTCAATTATCGCTACCTCACGGCCAAAAGTGATACAGGAGGAGATTCTCAATACGCTATGGCAAGTTTCGAGATTGATATTACTGACGACATTGATTTTGATATCTCTCTGGTTTGGGATTACTTAGCAGACCCGATTGCCGACGAGAATGCCGTGGTGCCTGAAAAGGAAGACTATAAAATGATTTTTGCTTTGGGAATCGATTTATAAAATACGCGTTTAAAAACGATCGTTTAAAACAAAAAACGCCGAACAATTTTGCTCGGCGTTTTTGTTACCACTCATTAAATTAAAGTGATTTAACACCCATATTATAAAGCGTGAAACCATAGATATCAGCGTACTGATCAATAATCTTACTGGTTGGTGTACCCGCGCCATGACCCGCGTTAGTTTCAATACGGATCAGGTAAGGGTTCTGTTTTGCACCTTTTGCTTGTAACTCAGCGGCAAATTTAAATGAATGAGCAGGTACAACACGGTCATCGTGATCGCCTGTCGTCACAAGCGTTGCAGGGTACGTTACCCCCTCTTTTACGTTATGAACAGGTGAATACCCTTTCAAGTAGTCAAACATCTCTTTACTTTGTTCACTAGTACCGTAGTCATACGCCCAGCCTGCACCCGCTGTAAATGTGTGATAGCGCAGCATATCCAGTACACCAACAGCCGGTAATGCTACTTTGAATAGCTCTGGGCGCTGGGTCATAACCGCACCAACTAATAAGCCACCGTTTGAACCACCACGCACAGCTAAATAGTCTGGCGAGCTGTATTTTTTATCGTTTAGATATTCTGCAGCCGCAATAAAATCATCAAATACATTTTGTTTTTTAAGCTGTGTACCATTAATGTGCCACTGTTTACCATATTCACCACCGCCACGAATATTAGCAACTGCATACACACCACCGTGCTCAAGCCACGCTGCAACTGTTGGGCTGTAGCTTGGTGTTAAACTTACATTAAAGCCACCATAGCCATATAAAATCGTTGGATTTTTACCGTTAAGTTCAGTGCCTTTCTTATACGAAATAATCATCGGTACTTTCGTGCCGTCTTTCGATGTGTAAAACACTTGTTCAGACACGTACTCGTCGCTGTTAAATTTAGCACCCGACTTGCGATAAACATCCGATTGCCCTGACTCAATATCAAATGAGTAAGTGTTACCCGGCGTCGTGTAATTCGTGAAAGAATAATACAGCGTGTCAGCGTCATGCTTGCCACTAAAACCATAGGCTGTGCCTACACCTGGTAAACTGATTTCGCGAACTAACTTACCTGATTTATCGTACTGCTTAACTTGCGAGATAGCATCGACCATATACTTAGCGAAGAAGTAATTTCCCCCTTTAGTCAGGCTCAATACATTGTCTGTTTCGGGAATAAGATCTTGCCAGTTTTCTGGGCTTGGATTATTCGCATCAACTGTCACAACACGTTTATTCGGTGCATTTAAGTTTGTTACCAAATACAATTTACTGCCATCATTATCAATAATGGATGTATCAGAATCTGTGTTGTCTAAAATTGTCACCAATTCGCTATCTGGATTAGATAAGTCTTTAATAAACAGTTTATTACCAGATGTTGAGGTACTTGCCGAGATGATCAAGTAGCGATTATCACGGGTAACAGCAGCCCCAATATAACGATGTTTTTGTTCTTCTGTGCCACCATAAACTAACTGATCATCCGCTTGAGAAGTGCCAAGCTTATGATAATACACTTTATGTTGATCAGTTTTAGCCGACAGCTCACTCCCTTTTGGCTTATCGTAGCTTGAATAATAAAAACCTTCATTTCCTAACCACGAAATACCACTAAATTTCACATCAACTAACGCCTCTTCAATAGGCTGCTTAGTGGCAGTATCAATAATAATAATTTTACGCCAGTCGCTTCCACCCTCTGAAATCTGGTACGCAGCTAGCGTGCCATCTTCGGTAAACGTTAATCCCGACATAGAGGTTGTGCCATCAGCACTGAATGTATTAGGGTCAAGGAAAACTTCAGCCTCTGAGTCACCTTTTTTACGGTAAACAACGTATTGGTTTTGTAGGCCATCATTTTTGTAGAAATAGGTGTACTCGCCCTCAGTGAACGGCGCAGTGACTTTTTCATAGTTCATTAGCTTTTCGAGAGTCGTTTTTAATTCATCTCGATAAGGAATATTCTTTAGGTAAGAAAATGTCACCTCATTTTCGGCTTTAACCCATTGCGCCGTCTCTTCGCTCATGTCGTCTTCAAGCCAACGGTAAGGATCGGCAACCTTTTCACCGAAATACTCGTCAACAACATTGCCTTTTTTAGTTTCAGGATAATTCACGGCAGCTTTTACCTCTGCGGTTTTTACTGTTTGTTCTGTCTTCGTTGTGGTTGATTCACTGCAACCAGCCAGTGCAATTAGAATTGCACATGCAAGCGTCTTCTTAATCATAATCTTCATACTTTTTAGTTATTGTTAACAAACAGAAAATAGAGTTAATGAAATAGAAAGTCTAGCAATTTGCGGTTAAACACAGCCTAGGCTGTAAACCAATGTAAAATACCAATAAAAAAGCCACGCAAGTGCGTGGCTCTGCAATAAAAAGGGTGCCTATACTTTAGTCAACCAACCGTGGTTGTCCGGTGATTTACCCCATTGAATATTATTCAATGCTTGGCGTAACTTCGCCACTTTCTCACCCGGCTCGCCCGAGCCTACTTTAAACTCTTGGTCGTTATGAATAAGTGTACCAACAGACGTCAGCACTGCAGCAGTGCCTGAAAGCGCAGCTTCAGTACCTGGCTTAGCGGCACGCTCTAGTAATTCACTTACGGTAAAGTTGCGTTCAGACACCGTCATACCTAAATCTCTGGCAATAGTTAAAATACTATTACGCGTAACACCGTGTAAGAAAGTGCTATCAAGTGCCTTGGTGATAATTTCATCACCATCAATAAGAATGAAGTTGGCAGCACCCGTTTCTTGTACGTCACCACCTGGGCAGAACAATATTTGGTCAGCCTGATGCTCAGAGCGTGCTTGTAAAATAGGCCCTAATGCACTGGCGTAGTTACCACCACTTTTTACCATACCCATATGAGGCGCACAGCGCATGCCGTCTTCTTCAAGTAATACACGAAGTGCTGTTGCACCCCCTGCAAAATAATCACCTACAGGCGAAAGAAGCACATACAGTAATGAACTCATTGAAGGCGCAGCCGCTTTACCAATTGCCGCTTCTGTACCAATATGAGTTGGGCGAATATACATTGAACCCGGAGGGGCTGGCGTTTCGTCTGCGTACTCTTTAACAATGTCTTTGATCATTTGCTCAAGCATACTTTCATCAAAATCAGGCAAGTTTAATAGCTTTGAGCTTTGCTTCATTCGGGCAATATTTGCGTCCATACGAAAGATATAGACCGAGCCATCTTCGTGACGAAATGCTTTTAATCCTTCAAAACACGTGCTTGAATAATGTAATACGTGAGCACCTGCGTGTAATTCGATTTTATCAGATGGGACCAGCGCGCTTTCACTCCATGTGTTGTCTGCAAAGCGTGCTTGGATCATGTGTGGCATAAATACAGTACCAAATGCGGCCATTGTTGTTCTCTCTTGTTTGGACTACTTTTTCTCCATTGTATGCTAATACCTCCCCGTTTAACCATAGCTAACGCATGCCTTTTATCGATTAAAGTGCAAATAATTTCACCTCGCAGTATAAAAAACACGCAATTTAATTGCGTGTTTTTTATTAATAATCATTCACGGTCACGTTTTTGCTTTTACCGGTAATTCATTCGTGCCGTTAGTCGATTAAAAAAGCGAGGGAAAAAGCGTTTAATTGTCGGCGCTAAACCGCTGATCCCTTCACCAACGACAACCTCATCCTTTTCCGCTTCTATGGCTTTGATCATTTTCGCAGCAGCTCTGCCAACATCCATCCCATTTTCAATCGATTCTTCGGGTTTATTTTGTGGTTTACCTTGCCCATCCAACGAATTATGCGCAATGGCTGTTTTGATTGATCCGGGACAGATTGTTAAACAATTGACATTTTTATCTGCCAGTTCAGCACGCAAACAATCCATAAACCCCACAACCGCATATTTTGAGCCCGAGTAACCGGTTCTGAATTTAGAGCCAACTTTACCCGCCACACTGCTTATAGATACAACCATGCCCATACCTTGTTTAACCATCTGCGGCACGACCACTTTCGTTAATGCAATAAGGCCAAAGTAGTTCACCTCCATTAACTGGCGATACACACTGAAATCGTTTTCTAAAAACAAACTGCGCTGCGACACCCCGCCGTTATTAATTAGCACATCAATACGCTTAATACGTTCAACAACCGCAGGCATCTCTTTAAGCAGCGCCTCAGGCTCTGCTAAATCGAGTGGCACAACATGATGCATTCCGCCTAAACGTGTATTTAGCGCTTTTAATTTATCTTCATTACGGGCAGATAAAACCAAGATTGCCCCTTTTGCAGCCAATTGTTCACACAGTGCTTCACCAATACCTGATGATGCCCCCGTAACCCAAACTATTTTATCTTTTAAATTCATGTGTGTTCCTTTTCTTATTGTTATTATTGCTGTTATCACGCTTTATGAGGACCTGCATGTTGCTCAATGTAATCAGCAACATCTTTATAAAAACCAAGTATGATTAAGGCTTCTACGACAACAAATAAGGGTCCAATAACGAGGCCAATAATGTCATCAACAAAGGCGGGTTTTTTACCTTCATAGTAATGACCCATAAATTGAAATAGCCAACCCACCACAAAGCAGCCCACACTCACAGCCAGCCACATTGATGTTGAAAGCACAACGACAGGCTGTGCAATAATGCTCAATAAAGCAAAGCACACAGCCATAATTAGCCCCATAGAAATACTGAGCATTAAGTAATACAGGCACGTAATCGCAATAACAATACTTGCCACTGTTAACGTAACGGGTTCAAGCATGATTGTTGCGCGTTGCAATAAACAAATAATGGCAAACACAATCAAGGGAATACCAATAAAATGTGTATAGATATTGCGTTTTGAACGGTGATAAAGGGCGTAATTGCTCAGCTGTTGTTTGAGAGTTTTCATTATTATTCCTGCCAAAACTGTGTTCAAAACTCAGATTAGCAGAAAATTTACCACTAAGAATGTCAACTAGCCGACATTTTAAAGTAACTGCATTAAATTAGCGCATCGATGACCTTGCCTTTTTCGGCTTCTGGCTGCATATCCATGCGCTCGCGTCCTTTTTGATATTCTTCATCAAGCATGCCTTGCAACTTATTCATTTTTTCTTGCAGTGCTTTGGTATCTGCACCTTGTTGTTGCATTTGTTCAGCAAGCTTTTCTATTTGCGCTTTGATTTCATCGATTTTCTCTTTATCTACCCCTAAGCGCTGATAAACAAGAGCTTCGTTTGCTGTCTCTAAAAATGAACTTGGTTCGGGTTGTTTTCTTAATAGACTTTGTGCATCAGAAGACGTTTGAGGCATCAATTTTGATTCTGATACATCCAGTGCTCGCTCAAGTTTATTAGTGCCTGAGTAATGATAAGCTTTATATTGGTTATGAAAAGTAATAGCCACACGTAATCGTCCTTTAAACTTGTCTGAAAAGATGTAGCAATTTTAGTTCCAAGCTAACATTGAGCTAAGAGTTTATCTAAATTTTCTATTTCAACTATCTGATACTTAAGACTAATAACTGACTCTGTTTGCAATGATTGTAATATTTGATTCACTGTTTGCCGTGTTAAATAAGTCATATCGGCAAGTTGTTGCTGAGAAAGTGGCAACCTAGTTTGCCCCGATAAGTGGCACAACATATACAGTCGCTTACTGACTTTTTGCTTTGCCGTAAGTAACGCATGATCTTCTAAAGAATCAAACAAACTTCTCACTTTCTCGGTTAATAACACCCCAAAGTCATGCCAGTATATCGGGTGTTCGTTCAGCAATTGAGTGAGTGCTCGTTCAGACACATGTATAAGGCGCACTGAAGTATGGGCATACACATCGTGGGTGCGTTTGCCGCCATCAAAAAGCGCCACTTCACCAAACCACATGGCACTTGTTACAAAACTAAGCACCGCTTCTTTACCTTGTTTGTTTACGCCCGATACACGTAACACCCCACTTATTACACAATACAAACCCGTATTTTCATCACCGCGCAAAAATAAGGCATCACCTGCATTACACGTGATTAATTTAGCGTTTTTAAGTAAGTGTTGCTTAAACTCTTGGCTGCGATTTTTAAACCATTTATCGTGGTTAATTATCGAAAGGTCTTGTTCATTCAATTATTTATACTTACATTGTTATGAGTGCAATTACTTATAATAAGAGGATACAGGATGTTTAACAAACTACTTTCGACCAGCTTACTGCTCAGTGCTATGTCTGCTCCTGCATTTGCCAGTGATATAGAGGCAGAACTTAAATCAGCCAATAAAAGTGTCAGTGAAAAGGTCATAAAATGGCGCCGCCATCTGCATCAATATCCAGAACTGAGCAATCGTGAATTTGAAACGGCAAAGTATGTTGCTAAACACCTTCGCTCATTAGGACTAGAAGTGCAAACAGGCGTAGCTCACACCGGTGTGGTGGCCAAATTAAAAGGCGGCAAAAAAGGGCCACTTATCGCGCTTCGTGCAGATATGGATGCCCTGCCGGTTAAAGAGCAAGTTGATTTACCTTTTACATCAACACAAACAACTGAATATAAAGGTAATACCGTGGGTGTTATGCATGCCTGTGGCCACGATAATCATGTCGCAATCTTAATGGCTGCTGCTGAGTCTTTGGTAAAAATTAAAGATAATCTCGCTGGCGATATTCTATTTGTATTCCAACCTGCAGAAGAAGGTGCACCCGATGGCGAAGAAGGAGGTGCTGAACTAATGCTAAAAGAAGGCTTATTTAAAGAAAAACCCGAAGCCATCTTTGGTTTACATGTCACCAGCTCACTAAACACAGGGCAAATTGGTTTTCGTGAAGGACCGCTAATGGCCAGCGCCGATAAATTTACGATTACTGTAAAAGGTCGCCAAACTCATGGCTCGCGTCCTTGGAATGGGGTTGACCCCATTGTCGCGTCATCACAAATTATTATGGCAACGCAAACCATTGCATCACGCCAAGTTGATGTAACAAAAGCCCCTTCTGTTGTCTCCTTTGGTGCCATTAATGGGGGTGTACGTAATAATATAATCCCTGATCAAGTTGAAATGGTCGGTACAATTCGTACTTTTGATCAAGACATGCGTGCTGATATTAAAAAACGCTTAGCTAAAACCGCCGAAATGGTGGCTGAATCTGGTGGCGCAGAAGCGCATGTTCACATTGATCACGGTTACCCAGTCACCGTGAACGATGTTGAATTAACCAAGAAAATGACACCAACACTTGCAGGTGTGGTTGGCAAAGAAAACCTGATCACAACGCCATTAATAACAGGGGCAGAAGACTTTAGTTACTATGCCTTAGAAACACCAGGAATGTTCTTCTTTTTAGGAGTTACGCCAAAAGGTCAAGATGCCGTAACAGCGCCTAGTAACCATTCACCACACTTTTTTGCAGACGAGAAAGCATTACAATTGGGTGTCAACGCCATGACGCAATTAGTGGTTGATTACCTTAAATAGTTGATTACCTTAAATAGTTTATTACCTTAAATAATAATCTTGTAAAAAGAGCCGAACTAATCGGCTCTTTTTATTTAACCATGTAGATACAATCTGCCAAAGGCATTAGGGCTGGGTACTTGGATTCTTGAAAACCTAATTTTTTATAAGCTGCAATGGCCAAGGTATTGTGGGTATATACGAACAACGACACTGTATTACAGTGCAATTGCTGTTTGCCCTGCTCGCTTAATAAATTAATCAGTATTTTTGCAAGCCCTTGCCCCCGCATATTCAAAGCCACGACCAAACGTCCTAAATGACAGCATCCTTCACGTAAGTAATATTGGCCAAAAGCCAACATCTGGCCCTCATTATTTACCAGCGCGTATGAGTTCAGTTCATCAAGATTTAAATCTTGTTTAAAGCTGTGTGCATCAAATGGGAAGTTAAAAAATGGCCCAGACCAAATACGCAGCTCCGCCTCTGTGTTAAACCAACCCATTAGCTTAGTTAAATGCTCATCAGTTACGCTAACTAGCTGCATGTTTTAACCTATCGAATAAACCCGATGCTCGGGTAACTGATTTATTCATTGCCATTAGTAACACGTTTTTATCTGCCACCAGCTCAAAGGTGTTTTTTGCACGAGTGATCCCCGTGTACACAAGCTGTCTGTTAATCCCTTGGTTTGCTTGATTTATTGGCGGTAAAATCATCGCTGTATACGCAAACTCAGAGCCCTGCGATTTATGAATAGTCATGGCATACACTTTATCGTGAGCGGGTAAACGAGCTGGCGAAAAAGCACGAATGTTTTCTTGCTCATCAATAAACATTGCTTTTAGTTGACCTTGCTCATCGTGCATTAAAATACCAATATCACCATTGAACAGTTTTAACTGATAATCGTTTTGGCTGATCATAATGGGCATGCCCAGGTAATGGCGCTGATATGGTGAAATAAGCCCTTGTTGTGACAGTGCTTTTTCAATTCGAAGATTAAGGCTATTTACGCCATAATCGCCCTCTTTCACCGCTGCCAGTAATTGATAGTCAGAAAAAGCATTGTGCACTTTAGCCACCCCAGCACCTTCGCGTATCAGTGTTAAATACGCCTGATAATGCTGGGCTGCTAACTGAACAAAATGCTCAATCGGTTTGTTAATGACATTGTAATTAAGTTTAAGGTCGCTAAAGCCGCCCTCGTTCACCGTTTGCTCAACATACCCAAGTAACCCTTGGCTATTAGTATTAACAGCTTGCGCTAATTGACCTATGCCGCTTTTGCCGTCAAAACGGTAGCTTTGCTGTAAAAACGCAATACAGTCGCTTAACAAGTAACTGCCTTCACTGTGTGAAAGCACGGCGCGATTATTAAAACACACCCGATTGAGTTGCTCTGCCCGCGCTTGGCTGTAAGCGGGCATTTTTTCAAGTGTTAACCCTTGGCATAAATCGCTGAGAATACTGCCAGTATCGACCGAGGCTAATTGGTCTTTATCACCCAGCAGAATTAACCGAGCATGACTTGGCAGCGCCTCAATTAATTTTGCCATTAACGATAAGTTAACCATGGAGGCTTCATCAATGATCAACACATCTAAATGCAGTGGATTGCGTTTGTTATGGCGAAATTTATTCGTGTGCGGAATCACGCCAAGTAAGCGGTGAATCGTTTGTGCCGTTTCAGGAATAAGCGGTGCGATGTCTTTTGGGATCATACTGAGTTTTTGCTTCGCTCCCAAAATTGACTCACTTAAACGAGCCGCGGCCTTACCCGTTGGTGCAACCAACTTAATTGTCAACGGTGCACTTGCATACAACGACTGCATAATAGCTAATAATTTGGTGACAGTTGTGGTTTTACCGGTGCCTGGCCCTCCGGTAATCACACTAAAGCCTTTGGTGGCGGCTATGGCACACGCTACTTTTTGCCAATTTAACGTTTTAATAGGATCTGCGGGGTCTTCACGGTGAGCTTCATCAGGGAAATACTCTGTCAAAAGCGCAGTTAACGCCGTTTCATCGATGTTTAGTGGTTTTGCGGCCAAATGACTCAAACGTGACGCTAACACAGTTTCATACTGAGCTAAGCGCGCAAAATATAACTTATTAGCAAACAGCAGCAGTGGCTTGTCATCACCCACACAAGCTGCAGCCATGAGCTGTGTTTCAGCTTGCTGCGCGTCATAGTTTTCTGAAAACGGCGAAATAATATCAGGTGCAGCAATGCTTGCGTCTGATACTGCCTGTTCTCTAATTGCAAACGGATTTTGCCAATTAATAGCGTTTAAATCTAAGCAACTATGCTGGCTTTGCTGAGCGACGGCAAGCAACAAAATAAGGTAGAACACCTCATTTTTCTGGGAGGTATCAGTGCCTATTAAAAGCTCAGCAAGTTTTACATCCACTAAGCGAATACGTTTCGTCTCTAACAAAAAGTCCAGTAAGGGCTGTGTTTTCATTTCAACCTCAGTCCCCTCTAATGCCTGTACAGGCTCCTTTAACGGTTCTTTGTGTTTGCGAGGTTGCTCTGGTTCACGTTCATCAAAGCCAAATGTCATCTGACTCATAACATTGCTCCTCGTGCAAATAAACTATCCAGCTCAAGTACTTGCTGCTTTGTAAGCTGATTAAAGTACACCCCTTGGCCATCACTCATGCCCCGTAAAAAGGTGTAATACACGCCGCCTAAATGGGTCTCTATGTCGTAATTTTTAACACGTTGTTGTAATAAGCGATGCAGTGCAACAGTGTAAATCAAATACTGTAAATGATATTGGTGACTGCTCATCGCTTGCTCAAGCTGATCATGTTGATAATCAGCTGCGCTGTTGCCTAAAAAGTTCGACTTATAATCAAGAATGTAATACTTATCCTGCCAACAAAAAATTAAATCGATGAAGCCTTTTAGTAAACCTTGCACATCAGTAAAGTCGAGTTTCCCCGGTAAACCAAAATGTTTTACCAAAATTTGATTTAACTTATCACTTGAAAGCGATAATAACGGTAAATTAAACTCCATTTCGACTAAACACACTTCAGGCGAAAGCGCCGATAAACAAAGCCCTTTATCGTTTAGTGGACACTTTAAAGCGGCATTGATCCAGCTTTCGGTCATTGCCTCCCAACTATCATCAATGTGATACTTGGCAAACAGTTTTGCTATTACCTTATCAAGAGCATGGTCGTCACGCTCGTTGTCAGGTCGTTTCAATGCATAGGGATCCGTAAAATCCAATTGCTCAAATATTTCGTGTAAACAACTGCCCGGCTTCGCACCTTTCGGGAAACTATAGGGGGTTAGTTGCACTGCTTGCTGCGCTAAAAATTCATCTTTTTCGTGATCTTCATCACTGCGCCCCAGTTCAATATGATCAGTCTGCTTTTTAAAGGTTAATGCACTAAAGCTGGTTGAACGCCAATCTCGTTCAATGTGGGTTTCGAGTGTGTTGACTTGATATGACTGCTCAGCATCTGTGCTTGTTAGGTCAAGCACAGTGACCTCATCGGGTTGCGTAAAAGCTTCAAAATGCATATGCGCCGACTGAGCACAAAAATCGCTTAATAACCTGTGCCACTCATCAGCCGATTTAATTTCTTCCCCTGCAAACAGTACATGACCAATACTGGTACTTTGTATACCAGGGCGATTACTGCGCCCTTGTGCAATGTTATACACACCGACTGAGCAAAAATGTACAGCACGGGTCAACGCCACATACAATAAACGCAAGTCTTCAGCTAAGCGTTCTTGCTCTGCTTTTTGTAAGGCCTCATCACTGTTAGCAAGGTCGTAAACCAGTTTTCCGTTATGATGATAAAGCGCTTCTTTGGTTTCACGGTAGCCACAAGCAAACGGCATAAACACTATCGGATATTCCAAGCCCTTTGAAGCATGCTTCGTGACGATTTTTACTAAATTGGCATCGCTTTCAAGACGAACTTGCACCGCTTCACCCTCTTGTTGGCTGACCTTTTGCGCAAACCAGCGCAATAATCGGTGAGTGCCTTCTAGTTCAATTTGCTTTTGCTGCAAGATTTCACCTAAATGGCGAAAATCTGTCAGCCAACGTTCCACGTTATAACCAAGCCCCTGCCAGCGTGCAGCGAGTTGATTGTGGCTCAGTAAGCGCTCAAGCATCGCCATCGCACCTTGCTTATGCCAAATATGTGAAAGCTGAGCGAAAAAGTTTAAATGTTCTTGCCATTCGCTTTCGTTTTCATGTAACGCATAAATACGGTTATAGCTTAAGCAAAACAAGGGGCCTGCCAGTACGCCGCGCAATAATGATTCATCGTACTGACCATGAAGCGCAGTTAAAAAGTTTAATAAATGATGACTAAGCTCTTGCTGAAACACGCTATCGCGAGATAAATACACGCTGGCAATGGCTGCCTCACTCAACGCCGACTTCATCAGTTGTGCTTCGTTTCTATCTCGCACTAATACACAAATATCGGCAGCGGTGACCGCTTTGCCAGCAATTGTGGCGGCACCTGAATGCGCCTGTTTAAGTAAGCGTGTGATTTTTTGCGTGTAGTGCTGGGCAAGCGCCTGCTGGGCAACCCCTTTGCTGGTTGGCTTATTATTAGCCTGAGCGTATTCATCAACAAACACTGAAAACTCAAATGCATTGGTGGTTTCGCCATTGATTAAAAACGCTTTGTTTTCAGGCTTCCCCTTTGCATGAACTGCTTGAAACGGAATCGCATCGTTATAAATAAAGCTATTAGCGTTTTTAGAAAAAATGCGATTTACACTCTCGACCACCCCTTCACTTGAGCGAAAGTTAGTGTCTAATGTGTATTGTTTTTGCGCAACAACCGCTTTTTTGGCACCAATATAGGTAAAAATATCTGCACCACGAAAACCATAAATAGCCTGCTTTGGGTCGCCTATCATAGCGAGTGTGGTATTTTTAGCGTTATAAATGCGGCTAAAAATACCGTATTGCACAGGGTCGGTATCTTGGAATTCGTCTATCATGGCAACAGGAAATAAGGTCGCTATTTTTTCGCTTAGCACGTCTCCTTGGTCGCTACAAAGTGCCTGATGCAAGTTAGTTAGCAAATCATCAGGGGTGATAACCCCTTGCTCCTGCTTACGTTTTATAAGTGCATTCGCAACCCATTTTGTTGCATATTGCACTATCGCAATATTCAAACCGTTATTAATAAGGCTACTCAGTTTGGCCATTTCATCAAACTGTGCCGTCATTGCGTGACTAAGCAAACTGCCGTTTTTCTTATAATTCGCAGGGTCGCTTAAATTCTCTGTGCTCCAAACTTCAAACGAATACTTGCTGGTGCCAAATACAAAAAAGGTGTCGTCATTGTTTAGATATTCTTCAAGCGCTGCAAGGCTGTTTTTGCGGCCTGGCGTTTTAGAACCACTCAGATCAGACGCTTTTACAGCATTGATAAATTCACTGTCACGGCATGCCTTTTTAAAAGCAGGTACTTTTGCGACAAAGTTATCGCGTGCTTGCCATATTTCATCAAGGTTGTATTCAGGGGTAATAATCGCCCCTTGTTTGCTGAGCAAGCTGACCACGTGCGAATACATCGACGATGGCACCGGGAAAATATCAGTAATCGCTTCTGTGCGCGCTTTTGACTGTGGGTATACAAAGGCACGCCAAAAATCATTGAGTGTTTCTTGAATGAGCTCTCGCTCATCTAAAATAAATTCTAAGTTAAACGCTACACCCGACTCAAACGCGTGCTGTTTGAGCATGCGCTGACAAAAGCCATGAATAGTAAAAATAGCCGCTTCGTCCATTGATTTGGCCGCAGCGTCGAGTAAATCAAACGCCGCGTGTTTGTCATTAACTTCATTGATAATTTGACTAATTAATTCATCTTCAGGATTTTTGCCCAGCAGTGCATCTCTGGCATTGATTATGCGTGCGCGCACACGGTCTTTTATTTCTTGGGTAGCCGCCTCAGTGAATGTAACAACCAATATTTGTTCAACACTGAGCGGGGTATTTAAAAGCGCAGTGCCATCTTCGTCCGTCGCTTTTTGTAAGCCCAATAAATAACGTAAATACAACCCCGTTATAGTGTACGTTTTACCTGTACCGGCACTGGCTTCAATCAGGCTTTGCCCACAAAGCTCCATGCTAATAGGATTAAGCGTTTGCATGGTCAGCCTCCTGCGCTAATTCAACCAGCGGCGATAAAAGCAGCTCACTCCAATGAATAAACTCGTCTTCGCAGTCTTTTAGATTCCGAATGGTTAGGCGAATATAGGGGTTTTCTCCTTCACCCACCCCGATATATTGCGGGGCAAATTTATTATTCGCTTTTGCCATGTCTTTATTTGTTTTAATGTACTCGTAGCCACTTACCGGAAAAAATGCCACTGGCCGCGTAAGTAATGCTTTATAGAGCATAAACCAATCGTTCAAATAACCACGTGCATCGTCTTGTGAAAGCGCTGAAAAACTAATTTGTTTATCTAAACCAAGTATTAAGGTTTCAACATGTTGGCCCATGATCTGTGCAGCTAAATGCTGAATAAAGCCCTTAATCACGTCTTTGGCTTTAATGCTTGCGGTACGATAAAACACCTGTTTTTGCCCGTAAATGTGGTTAAGCCAGCCCTCTAAGGTGGTATTTTCAAGAGTTATTTTGACTTCAATTGGCAGCAACTCATCATCTTGAATATGGGCTTTCACCTGCCCTGCTAACGCATCAACACGGTGCTGCATACTTTCAAACACCAAATCGCCAACATGCGCTTGGGGCAACTCGCCGCGTTGCATGATTTGCGCTTTATTAAGTGGTGTTTCTAGAATACTGGCTTCTAAAATTTCATCTAAGTAGAAATAGCGACGCAGTGCATCAAGGCTAAATGGCTCTTCATCTTTCGCAATATCATTAAATTGCGGCAACCTTAAGCCCAAACTCTGCTGATAAAAGCTTTCGTGCGGCTGACACACACTGCGAATAAACTGGTTTAGCTCAACAATTTGCTCGGGTGATACACACAAGTCTTGCTGTGGCTCTGGCGTAATACTTTGAGCGGGTATCCACACCGGGTTATAGCTGTGTAATTGTGTTACCGTAGGCTGTTTAGTCTTGAGATAATAAGCAGGATTAAACGGTTGCAAGTGCTGATAATTAATCAGCGCCTCGGGCAGTGCTGCGTGACAGTCTTTTTCATCGTCAAACTTAAAGCTACGGGCGATGTATTCTAACAGCTCACTGACGAGTGTTGAGGGCATTCTTGGTTGGTTATCAAAACACGAGCGCCCAATATAACTGATATATAAGTTTTCACGGGCGCTTAAAATGGCTTCTAAAAACAGATACCTGTCATCTAGTTTACGCGAACGGTCGCCTTTTTGGCGTTTTGAATACGGCACTAAGTCAAAACCAATGGGCTGCACAGTACGAGGGTAATCGGCATCGTTCAGACCCAGCATACACACCACTTTAAAGGGCACGGCACGCATTGGCATCAGCGTACAAAAGTTCACTTGCCCAACTAAAAAGCGCTGTCCTACGCCTTTCTCTTGAATACCTTGCTTCACTAAATAGCTAACAATACGCTGCGAAACATCCCTTTGGTAATCACCGTTTTCGTAGTGCTTAATGAACGTATCAAGCACTTTTTGCAGTACCAGTAAATCCCAGCTTTGCTCGCCCTCATCACTGTAAATTTCGCCAAGCAGGGCTTTTAAAATCACGGCTTTTTCGTTTAATGGCGCATCATCGTGTAGTTTTTCTTTATAGCGAGCCAATACATCAATAAATTCAATTAATTTATTAAGGGTATTTAACGCCATGCCTTCGACTTCATCGGCACTGTAAATTCCCGAAAATGGCAGGTGTTCATCACGTTGTGCCACCCCTAGCAGTAACCGGTTTAACCCATGCTGCCAGGTATTTAAATCAATAGCAGGAAGACCAAAACTGTCTTTATGCGCGGCATCTAAGCCCCATTTAACGCCCACTCGCTCAAGCCAAAAACCAATTTGTTCGTATTCATGAGCCTCTAAGTTAAACTTTTCGGCGATTTGTGTGACTTGCAGTAAATCAAGAATGTCAGACACACCGAACCGTGAGTAAGGTAAATCGGCCAAACTTGCAAATGAACTCAGTACAGGCTTTTCTTGTTCAATGGCTAAATCGGCTAACGCATAAGGAATAAAACGACGACCTTCTGCACCACCAAAAACGGCCTCGATATACGGGCTGTAGGTGCCAACATCGGGCATCATCACAATAATATCTTTCGGCGTTAAGTGTGGGTTTTGGTTAAACAAATTTAGTAAGTAATCATGAAGCCGCTCTACTTCACGCAGTGGCGTGTGACAGTCACTGAGCACAATACTGGTATCGCCTGCTTTAATTGGCAGTTTACCTTCATCGTTAATAAACCATTCTTTATCGGGTGTAAGCGATTCGCCTTTAAACGCTAATTGATAAATTTCAGCGTGAATTTGCGATAATAAAGTGTCATCAAATTCATTCTCAAAACCATCTAACCACTGCGCGTCTAGCTGCAATAATTGCTCAAAGTAATCTCGGCCTAATTTCCCCCACGACGATAGCAGCGGATTACCAATAAAAAAGTACTCATGGTCGGGATTTTTTGCATGGTCTTCAAGCGCATCTAGGTGCGGACGTTTGGCATATTTTGCAGCAATTTTAGCAGCCGTTTTTTCATCTAAAGTGTCACCCCAATAGTGCTCGCTTGGGTTGAAGAAAAACAGAAACACCTGCGTTTTTTTCGCAATGGCTTGGAACACTTCAAGCTGACTACTGGCAATCGCCGAAATACCAAATAAGCTAATACGCTCGGGTAATAAGCTGCTATCCATCGTTTCAAGCGCAGCGAGTAATTGGTCTTGCATATTGGCACGATGATATTGGCTTTGGCCAAGTTGTTTACTGTGCGCCACCAGCCTACGCCAAAGGTCAGGCTGCCAAGGTGCTATGCCTATATCAACATCATCGAGTTGATCTGTGCCCTGCTCCCACGTGGCAATCCAATGTGGACGATACATTAGGTATTGGTCATACACATCGGCGATTTTTTCACATAATGCGAAGGTCTTTTGGCCATCAGTATCGCCATCTAAATACGTTTTTAGAGGTAAATACAACGGCTCGTCAATACAATCAGGCAGAATAGCAAACAGCTTCCACGCAAGGTTTGCTTTATTATAGGGAGATTCACTGGGCACATCGGGCAATAGTTGCTGATACAGCTGCCAAATAAAACTAGATGGCAGTGGAAAATCAACCTGTGCGGCAATGCCTAAATGTTCACTTAAGCCTATTTTTAGCCACTGCGACATACCGGGTGACTGCACAAGCACAATTTCTTTTTTGAATGGACTCGTTAACGGATTAACTTTAAGAAGAGCGTGAAACCGCGCTTGCAGTGCTTCCATGCGATTTGATTGAATTATATTCAGCACTTTACACTGTCCTTGCTTGAAACTAACTAATTGACACAGTGTAAGATATTTTAATTAGATGGGATAGGGATAAGAGTCACCTAAGTACGCTCTTAGGTGACAATTTAAGCGATCTGCAGATTAGATAAGTTCTGCCAGCATTTCTTCGCTGTAAGGTGTTAATGCTTCACCATGGGTAACTTTACTAATGTAATCTGGGTTTGCGATAAAGGGGCGTCCAATCGCGATTAAGTCAAATTGGTTGTTATCGATTGCCTGATTAGCTGACTCAAACGTATAACTACCTACACCCACTAATGTACCTTTATATGCACTGCGTAAGTATTCAGATGTCGTTTTATTTTCAAGGCTTGCAAAACGCATACTGTCATCAAAAATACCCGCATGAAGATAGGCAAGATTGCGACTTTCAAGCGCTGTTAATAAATAATCAAACACGGCCTTATCGCGGTTATCTTCACTCATATTAAAATACGCACCCGGAGATAAACGTAATGCTGTTTTATCTGCGCCAATGGCTGCGATTACAGCATCTACCACTTCTAAGGCGAAACGTGACATATTTTCTGGTGTTTGACCGTATTGGTCATCGCGTTGGTTGGCAGCGAAGTGTAAGAATTGATCAATTAAATACCCATTTGCACCATGGATTTCAACCCCGTCAAAGCCCGCTTCTATAGCGTTTTCAGCCGCTTTAGCGTAATCAGCAATTAAACCTTGAATGTCTTCAATGGTTGCTGCTTTTGGTGTCACGTAAGTTAATTCACGCATGCGTGGCACAGACCCTTCTACACCGATTGCCGAAGGAGCAAGTACATCACCACCAAAAAAATGTGGGTGAGCCACACGCCCTACATGCCAAAGCTGAGCAAACATTTTGCCGCCTTTCGCATGCACTGCATCGGTGACTTTTTTCCAGCCTTGAATCTGTTCGCTGGTAAATAGCCCTGGGGTATTTGGGTAACCCTGTGCATCAGGGCGAATAATTGTCGCTTCACTAATGATTAAACCGGCATCGGCACGGCGTGCATAGTAGTCAACCATTGCTTGAGTGGGGACTAAATCATCATCACTCATACAGCGCGTAAGCGGCGCCATTAATACACGGTTTTGCAGTTCAATTGTGTCGTTTAACCTAAAGGGAGTTAATAAATCAGTAGCCATAAATGTCTCAATTATTTTTGAATGTACATTCAAGATAGGGATTCTTGAATCATTATTCAAGGCTATTTTTGAATATTTGTTCAAGATTAAGTAGACTGCAAATAATGACCTCAAAAAGTTGATGTAATGAGAACTGCTGAATTTGATAATGACTATGTGTTAAGACAAGCCATGCTAGCCTTCATGGAGTTTGGGTATGCTAAAACCAGCATGCAAAAACTAACGCACGTTACTGGCCTTCACCCCGGTTCGCTGTATGGCGCCTTTGGCAATAAAAAAGCGATATTTTTAAGAGCTATAGAACAATATCAAAAAGATCGTAATCAACAGTTCACAGCGTTATTTCATAATAAACAGCCTATTTTAGAAACACTTAAAAATTATCTGACCCTCATTGTTGATGAGTGTATCAAAGGCGAAGTAGCAAAAGTGTGCTTACTCACCAAGAGTATTTCAGAGGTAGAAGGCAACGATCCGCAAATTTGCAGCGTGCTACGTGGCAACTTAAATGCCTACGAAAATACGCTTGCCGAACAAATTCAAAAAGCCCTTGATAACAACGAATTTAAAAGCAGTAAAACCGCGCAGCAATTAGCGCGCTTTTTAGTTATGGGTATTTATGGTATCCGTACTTATGCGCTCACTAATAGCGATCCAAAAGCGCTACAGCTGCTTGCCGATGATTTATATTGTGCCCTTCTTAATTAACTCACGGCATTCGCACTATTAATAACTACTATGTCGCCACGCCAATAGCGAATAGTTATCTTACAAAAAGCAAATCAATTTAGGAGACCACTTTTCTCTTATTACACATACACATATAGCAACTGAGCCTGGAAAATATATATTTACAATCACAGCAAGTAACCATGACTTCATTGAACAGCTCAGTGTTAAATTAACTGTCCTGCCCCATAATCCCACTTTGTAGGTTTACTCATCCCGATAAATTGACCCTTCCTAACGACCCAACTCACAGCGTTATCAGCACGATTACTGTTGTAGAAAAAGTGCACGTGTACCCTGCTTATGTCACTGTTAATATTAATTCTTCGTGGATAAATGATTTATCTTTTGCATTGGTGCCACCTTCCAGTGAACGATTTCAGTTACTTAAATCTAAATCGATAAGTGCAAAATCAACACACACCGAACCAACAACTATCTAATTTATAAACAGCGAATGCACCAATGGCTTGCCGCTTACATTAATAGCCGTGAAGGCGCATTAACCACCATTCATTGCACAGAGATAATCGCTTTATTACTTGTCATATTAATTTATCACCTTATGATTAAGATAATGCTGTGTATAACTAAAAAGAGTGAGCCTGTCATGAATAATGCAACTGCAAAACGTGTTGAAACAGAATTAGACGAAATCCTTGCCCTTGGTACAAAAAAACGACTCGCTTATATGTTTGAAATGGTTCACGAATTTAAACAGATTTGGATCCTTAATGATGAGCACGGCTGTGTAATGCTTACCAATGAAGACGATGACTGCGTACCCGTTTGGCCTAGCCGTGAGTTTGCACAAAGTTGGGCAACCGGAGAGTGGCAAGATTGCGAGCCCAAAGCGATACCCGTCAAAGATTGGTTGAGCCGCTGGACGCCAGGTCTTGAACAAGATGACTTACTGATTGCCGTTTTTCCAACTGAACAAGATGACGGTACTATTTTATTCCCTGACGAATTTGACTCGCAACTAAGAGTGCCAAAAAGACGCTTTTAAATCATGCTTATAACTTAACAAAGGGAGCAATAGCTCCCTTTGTTATGCGGTATTTACCGATAGGCTATGATACCAATCCGTAAAATACCTAATCCTGCCAATTTAACAAAAATTATTGACTACTTTGCTAAATGCTCTAAATATAATTCTAATTTTTGTGATTCGTTTAATGTTTTTAGCACCGCTTCTTGTTGTGCAAACCAGCTATCGGCAATACCGTCGTTATTTTTATCTTGAACAACAGCAACATCTTTAAATTGAGCTTCATACGCTTGCCAGCTAGGAATAACGTCAAGTTCATGATTAATTAACCCATCCCCTGTTACGGGACGCTTGTCATTGAGTTGGTCATAAACTAACTGATCAACGCTGTCTATGAACACGCCATTTGCATTTCTATTCGCTCCCGCTAACTGATTTTGTGCGATGTCATAAAACACCTGCTTCGCATTCTTTGCTTTAAAATCAGACTCTTTCTCAACTATAATTTTTTTATCACTCAACCAAGGGCTGTTTGCTTGGCTGGCGATACGTTTCCCTTCTTTTTTATTTCTATAATTGACAGCTAACCAGTTTTTATCATCAAACTCTGGGTACCCTTCTAGAATATTTCCAGCGATATAAGCTTGGTTTTTGCTAATGAATGGGGAGAACCAAATATCCGCAAATTGAATGCGCTTGCTCGCTTTACCCGGTTTGTAATAATTCGCTATTAGGTTAAATCGCCCATTCTCAGAGCCATACACATTATTGTGTCCCCAATTAAAAATAATATTATTACTCACTTCGATAAATTCATCTGTGTAAGGGTAAGGAGATTTTAGTCTGTGTCCATTTATACGGGGAGTTCTACTTGCATGATTTGCTATTATATTATTAATAAAAGAGGCATTAGCTCCTCCCCAAATACCACCATAACCATGTTTTCCTTTAGGATGAATAGAGTCGTTTAAGCTATATGAAATAATAGAGTTTTGTAATGTGAAATTACGATTATTGTAAAAGCTACCCGTTTCATCAACAGACCAGCTTAATGAACAATGGTCTATAATAACATTGTTAGAATTGCGCACAGTTAATGCGTCTTCTACCACCTTAAATGTCCCTAATCGAAAACGAATAAACCGAATAATCACATCCTCTGCATTTGAGACAGTAAATGGCGCACCTGAAATGGTAATGCCTCCCGCAGAGGTTTGCCCTGCTAGCGTAATTCGACCGTGGTTTACTTTTAATTCTTTTGACAGCTTAATCACCCCAGACACAGCAAATGTAATAACGCGAGGATGCTTTTGATTAATTGCGTAACGTAAGGTTCCGGGCTCATCTTTGTCTTCGAGGCTCGTTACAATATACAATTTCCCCTCTGCGCCACCTCGAGAGAATTTACCAAACCCTTCGGCACCATCAAAGGCAATAGACCTAGGCGTTAACGACTGACCCATACTATTTGCACTAAATAGTGACACACTCAATGCACCAAACAGTAGCAATAGGACGTTTCGACGAAACCGGTATTGTTCACTTTTCATTCAAACCCACCTTTTTGTACCTTATAGAAAAAAACCAGCCTTTATGCTGATTAAAAAATTGACAGTTTAATTAATGCGGTGTTAACTTTATGTTATCTTCATTTGCCACCGGTGGCAAATGAATTTTTAAAAATAAAATAGAACACAATAAAAGCCTTTTAAAAAGGAACAACAATGAAAACGATAAAACTCAGCGGTATTGCAGCAGCACTTTTGGTTGCCCTGCCCGTCTATGCACAAGACGCACAGACAACCAAACCCGTACCGCAAACAGCGTCTAGTAGTAATGAAAAAACAGCGATAAAGAAAGCCCAAGATGAAGATGATGACATGGAGATCATCGCTGTAACAGGCATTTATCAGGCTGATTTAAAAGCCCGAGCAATGGAACGTGAAAGCAAAGCATTTAGCTCTGTGATTGCTACAGATGATTTAGGTAACTTAGTTGACCAAAATGTCGCTGAGTCTCTACGTCGTGTTCCCGGTGTCACCTTAGAAAGAAGCGAAGGCGAAGGTAAATATGTAGCAGTACGTGGTCTTGGTCCCAAATTTGTGTCGGTAAATATGAATGGCGCGGAACTTTCTGGTGCAGGTGATGACCGAAAAGTCGGCCTTGATGGCATAACGGGTGACTCTCTTGGTGCAATTGAGGTGTTTAAAACGCTCACACCTGATATGAACTTAAACTCAATCGGTGGCGCAGTAAACGTAAAAGCTATTTCGGCTTATGACCGTGGTGACAATACACTGAAAATAAAACTTCAAGATTCTTACAATGAAATGAGAGAGGCACATTCACCGAAGTTTAGTATTGATGGTACACAGTTGTTATTTGATGACAAAGTTGGTATTGGCTTTGCGGCCAGCTATGAAGACAGACAAACACAAGTCGATGAAGTACGTCATCACAGCTCTCGTGATATGAACTTTTTAAAAGGGGGTATTGGTCTCTCTGAAACAGAATTAGCAAATGCAGAAGAAATTTTAATCCCTGCACAGCTCGAAAACCGTCGCGAAATAGCGGATCGTAAACGTACCAATGCCACACTGAATGTCGAATTCAAACCAAATGAAGACAGCTTTTACTATATTCGTGGTAATTATTCAAAATACACCGACGACGATATCGCTCAACGTGAATTTTATAACTTTTATAATGGCGATCAAGAAGACGAAGTTATTTATGTTAACCCACAAACTAAGGAGTTTGCACTTTCAGATATTGATGTTTACAACCAGTATTTTATTCAAGAAGGTGAAACTGTAACCACCAACTATAGCTTTGGTGGTGAAAACTACTTTGCTGAGTCGTGGCGCGTAGATTATGAATATGCTTACTCTAAAACAGACGATGAATCAGTGGGTGATCGTCGTGTGCAATTCCGCGAACGAGAAAATATCGTTTATGGCAAGGCTGGCCGTGATTTTATTACTGCGAAAGTATTAACGCCTTCTGAAGCTGCGGCTCTTGGTGGTTTTGAGCTTGACCCAGACAATGATGTTTTTGCTGGTGAGGCCGACGGTGATTTAAGCGATCTTTCTAATATGCAATACGATAACCTATTCATGGAAGACAGCACCCGCACAGACGAAATCACAAGCTTTAAACTTAACTTTCAAAAGGAGTTTGATAGTCAGTTTTTAAATTCTATAAAGTTTGGGGGCACCTATAACGAACGTGAACACTATAGAGATAAAGATCGTTGGAGTTACACGATAAATGCTGATGATTGCGATGGTAATGAAACCTGTATCGCTGTTGCTAACTCTAATATTACCGATTATGACTATAGTGTGCCCGCTGGTGATTTATTCACCTACCCTTTAGTGTCCGCGCAGGATGTTGAGTACATGGTTGATTCAACAAAAATTACGCGCGAAAATGCCACCGGTGGCGAAGTGTCAATCGACAGCACTAAAGAAGACTATGTACTCACCGAGGACACGTATGCCGCTTATGTTATGGCAGAACTGCAGTTATCAGAAACAGTAAGCGTAATAACGGGTGTGCGTTATGCGCATACCGAGTTTTCGTCGACTGGTTTTATGTCACTTGAAAATGACGATTGGTCATTTGGTGGTGAGCATACCTTAGATATTGCAGTTCCGTTACCTGAATCATCAATAACTTACAGTGAATACTTCCCTAGTATGCATCTTCGTTATGAACCAAATGAAACGATGTTAGTTAGAACCTCTTTATGGACCAGCTACACTCGCCCTTCGTTTAAACAAGCACGAGGATATGCACGGTTTGATGATGATATCAGTTTATGCGACCCCACAACCAATACATGTTATAGCGAACCCGATGGGCAAAGTGCATTAGAATTACAAAACTATATTTTGGGGCCCGACAATGCACTTCAAGTTGGTAACCCAAATCTTGTCGCAATGACATCAGACAACTTTGACGCCTCATTTGGTTGGTATCCTTCCAAAGAATTATTCGTTGAAGTAGCTGTTTTCTATAAAAATATTGATAACTTCATTGTTGATGTCAGTGGTATTCAAATGGGGTTAGATGAGCTACCTCTTACATTACCTGTTGATCATGTTTCTGACTTCGCGATTCCACAAGACTTAGTCATAAATCAAGTTGATATCACCTTAAACGGTGATAAAGCAACCGTGTATGGTATGGAGCTTAGTTATAACCAGTTTTTTGAAAACGGCTTATTTTGGCAAAGTAATATGACCGTCGTCAGTAGTGAGTCAAAACTCGATGACACCATACGCTATGAAAAAATGCCGTTACCAGGCCAAGCAGATATTACCGCTAATATTGCGCTGGGTTGGGAGAATAAAACAGCGTCACTTAGGCTAATCAGTAATTATCGTTCCGATATTTTAGAGCAAGTAGGCTCTTGCCCTATTTCAGCAGACAAAAATGATGCTAAAGCATGTAAAACATGGGCTGATATCTACCAAGATGACATATTAACCTTTGACATAAAAGCGACTTACGACTTCAACGAACACCTTTCATTCTACTTTGATGCAATCAATATCACCGACGAGTCAGACCTTCGTTATTTCACCGGTAATGATCAGTCTGGCGGCGAGATTTTGTATCAACGAGAAGATTATGGTCGGACATATCAACTAGGAATGAATTATAAGTTCTACTAATAATTCAACTACTTAAAACAACAATAATCACTGAACACACGCGTTTGTGTTGCTAAACGCGTTCATCCTTGGAGGGATGTATGAATAGCACAATTAAAATTCCATCTTGCTTATTGCTTGCTGCCGTACTTGCAGGCTGCGGCGAAGAAAGCTCTGTCAACGTAAAAGAGGCGCCACTCCCCCCTATTCAAGGGGTTTTTATAGATAGCCCTGTCGCCGGATTGACCTATAACAGCCCGTCTGTGACAAACGGTAAAACGGACAGTAATGGCCAATTTGATTATTTCCGTGGTGAAGCGATCACATTTTCTATTGGTGAGCTGACATTTCCAAGTGTCGCGGCCAGCAATGTTGTCACTCCACTGAGCGTATTCTCTACAGACACCGTATTTCATCCTGCTGTAATCAATAGTTTGCGTTTATTGCAGTCGTTAGATGTGGATGGTGACACCAGTAACGGTATTACCATTAGTGACGCAGCAGCACAGGCTGCCGTAATGGAATTAGCCCAAGGACAAACACCTGCAGAATTCTTTGCCAGTGACGATTTTGACGAAAAGGTAAATCAATGGCTTGCTAACGCTGGGGGAGCAAATACCAGCTTAGTGAGTGCTGATACTGCCATTATGCATTTTGTAGATTTTATTTTTGAGCAGTATAACAGTACACAGCCTCTCGCCTTCACTCCTGCCGACTTCACGGGAACAATTTATAACCCCGTTGTAAAAGGGGCAAAAGCGAGTATTGAAATGTGGCAGTTTATACCTAGTGAAGAAGGAGCAAGCACGGGGTCATTCACTAAGCTAGTCGATGGGAATGAAACGCTTGTTGGCAGCTATGAGTTTCAGTTTGGTAATCGCGTTTTAGTATTAACAACCAGTGAAGGTGATACACCGAGTAAGCATTATTTAATTTCTCGCTCGCACAACACTGTCAATAATACCTTTAGTGTGTGCTCTACAAATGATGCAGCACAGCTTGCAACGTTAGTACTTAGCTGTGATAACAACGATGATGCATACAACAATATTTTAGCATTTGATGAACAGCAAGCCCAAAATGAGCTGGTAAAGCTTAGTGAACTTGCTGAACAAACCGGTCTTGCGTTAAACGAAGAATTCGATACCGACACTGATACATTCTTCTCATCCAGTTATAAGAGCCTCTCTGATGAGCAAGGAAGTGGGCCTCTTTATTTTAAATCTGGCGGCAGTGCCATTATCAATGAATTGGGTCAGCTTGTTTTGGAAGGTGACCGTTTCACAATCGGTAATACCCTACCTGGTAAAGAATCATCGCCAAGCGATACAACGGGTGTGGGGATATACAATTTAAGCGAAGGCTTCACTATTAGCTTTGACGTCATTAGCCATAATGGTGCAGGCTCTCTTTCTTTATACGTTGATAACAATACAACAAGCCAAAGTAACTCTGTGCATGCTGATGCATCAAAGTTTTATGGAAAATCGATTGATGAAACCAACCTGCCTGTCGGACAACGCTTCTCTTATACTTATATACCTGGGCAAGATGTTAATACAGGAACTGAATTAACGCACCCAGATGCACGCGGTATTCTGAGCGCAGATATTAAAAACTCTTACTTTCAAATCAGAACCGATTCAGCCGCCTTATTAGTCATAGATAATCTAAAAATAGAAACAGTTGCGACAGATGTGCCAGAAGTTGTGCCACCTGTTGAACCGCCAATTGATCCACCTGCGACAGGTGAGATTCCCACTGTTGAACTGCCTTACACAAACGATTTTACGACTGTTACTGGTGATATTTTTTCTGTCGACTATCAAAAAATAGTTGATAGTCAAGGTAATGAAGTTCCGATGTTTTCAAAAACTGGAGGATCCGTCACCGTCGTCGAAAACGGCTTAGAACTGGACGGGGGCCGATTCACTTTGGGTAATACCACTGCGGGCGTGGAAACCAGCGAAAATGATACAAACTCAACGGGGGTATTTGATTTATCAAGGCCTTACCAAGTCGTCATGGATATTGTCAGTGCCAGCGATCCTGAAGGTGACAACAAGTTCCAAATCTATGTCGACAACAATACATCAAGTAGCTCTAAATCGATGCACGGTGGTGAATCTCGATTCTTCAACGAGTTAATCAATGACTTAGTTGTTGGCGAAACCTTAGTCGTACCCGGAAAACTCGCTACCAAGAACTCTTTTTTACAATTGCGTACCGAGACAGGCGGTAAAGTAGTGATTAATAATTTACGCATTGAGTACGTTGAAGACCCAAGTATCTTTAAGTGTTCAGATGCACCTGAACTGTATTTTTGTGATGATTTTGAAAGTGGTGATTTGAGCAACTGGAAAATTTTAGCAACGCCTACTAACGTAGACGGTGCCATGGGTGAATTCGATATTTTAAATATCAACGGTAATAACATGATGCGATACACCGCAGGCAACGCAGGCGGTGAACTTATTTTAGCTACAGACGAAGCAATGCAAAATATCCCACAAACAGGTAATTATTTTGTAGAAGCGAAAATTCGTCCTCGTCAAAACAGTACAACAGCAAACAAACAGTTGTATATGATGGCCCGTTATCAAGATACAGGAAACTGGTACGGTGGCGGTTTAAATGTACAAAACTCATCTAGTAGCACGCGAGTAGAAGTTGCTGTCAGCACCGAGGGCTCTATTGCACGCCCTGTTCAGGCAAGTACACCTATTTTACTCGGCGAAAAAGGGGGCACAGAAGACGGTGTTTGGTACACCACCCGTTTTGAATTAATCAATGATCAATTAACCATTTACTTAAATGGTGAAAACTTAGGCTCAGTGAGTGATACAAATTACAGCGCACGTGGGCTAATAGGTTTATTTACTAATAACCGTTCATTTGAATTGGATGACTTAAAAGTTGGCGATCCGACTATCAAACCCATTCAACTCACACTGGATTACAAGGACCCTAACTGGGACACCTCAACGACAGCTGAACCATTAACAATTAATGTCACCGCCATTAAAAATGATGGGGTAACAATTGATGAATTCACAGTGACTTCAACTGATGACAAAATTGTCAGTGTCGATATCAATGGGAGTGTAATTACTCTCACCCCAATGGCGGCCGGTAATGCCACGATTACGTTCGTCTCTGGTTCTGATAGTACCATAACCCGAACAATAGAGGTGAGTGTGGCTGAAGGTTTTGTCATGCCAACAACTGACTATGGCGACTTAGCTGGAAAATTATTTCCTGAAAAAAACAGTGCCAATCAATTTATTGATACGCAATTTAGCCTTACATTTGATAATGAACCAAGTTTAGGCGCTTTAGGTGAAGTACGTATTTATAAAGTCAGCGATAACAGTTTAGTCGATACCCTTACCGTTGGTAAAAACATTGACCACATTGGTTTTGCTGGACAAGCTAAAGTTCGCTCTGTTTACTACTATCCACTACAGCTAAATGGGAACACGCTCACCATTAAACCACGCAATAATACCCTTGAGTATGGACATACATACCGTGTTGTAATTGGTGATGATGTCGTGGTTGGTGCAATGCTAAATGGTCAAGAATTTAGTGGCCTAGGTGATAACAGTCAATGGGACTTTGTCACTAAAGTAAGCATGCCTGCAGGTAATCAGCTGCTCGTTGATGATGAAGGTGCGGCAGACTTTAGAACTGTGCAAGGTGCACTTAATTTTGCTATGCAGTACTTGGGCAAAGATGAGCACACCACTGTCTCCATAAAAGACGGCATCTATAACGAACTGTTATTTTTACGCGATAAAAACAACCTCACTATTCAAGGTGAAAGCCAAGAAAACACCGTTATTCAATATGAGAATTACGAGTCTATGAATGGCGGCACGGGTGGCAGTGCACCTATTAGCACAGGAACACCTAACGGAGGTAGAAGTGTGTTTTTAGTAGAAGGTGTCGACATGCTGACCCTTAATAATCTCACCCTTAAAAATACGCATATTCGTAATAAAGTGGATTCGAACCAAGCAGAAACTATTTATTTCAATAGCCCGTACCGCCTAGTTGCGAACAATGCCCGCTTTAAAAGTGAACAAGATACCCTCCTGTTAAAAGGATACTCATGGTTCTACAACACGCTTGTTGCAGGGAATGTTGATTTTATTTGGGGTTACCCAACAACGGCGTTATTCGAGAGTTCAGAGATCCGTACAATCGGTGATTCAAAAGACGGTGATCCTTTAACTGACTCAGCGGGTGGCTATGTTTTACAAGCGCGTGTACCTGTAGAAACAGACCCTGGTTTTATTTTCTTGAATAGTCGATTCACACATGGTCCTGGCCCCATTGGCAATGATGTTTTAGATAACTCAACATACATTGCAAGAAGTGGAGGCAGCGATACATACTTTGATAATATAACCTTAATAAACAATAGGTTTGATACACATATCGCTAAAATTGGCTGGGCTGTTCAAGGTGTAAATAATCAACCTGCTCCTAACCCTAGCGTTGCCACAGCAACCAGTGGTTGGCGCGAATATGGCAGTATGGATTTAGACGGTAATCCACTTGATTTATCTGAACGCGAAGGTGGCTATATTCTTTCAGATTCAGAAGTCAGCGAGCTGCTAGACCGCGAAAACATTTTTGCAGATTATAACGACGGTCAAGGATGGAGTCCAAAACCACTTGCTATTCCTCAACTACCGGATGAGCCTGTCAGCATTGCGCCAATCAATCCTAGTCGAGGGTTTGCAGGGTATAACTATAATATCACCGGAGGTGAAGGCGGTACTGTTGTTACTGTTGATAATGGGGCTTCATTAAAAGCAGCCCTAGCACAAGCGAAGTCTTCAGCATCCGCTATTACTATCTATGTTGATGGTGTAATCACAGATGCTAACAGTGGCGGTGATAATAAATCTATTGAAATTAAAGATATGAATAATGTCTCAATTATCGGTGTGGCTGATAGAGGTGAGTTTAATGGGATTGGCATTGCTATTCGCCGCGCTAACAACATTATCATCCAAAACTTAAAAATTCATGAAGTACTCACTGGTGGTAAAGACGGAATTTCAATTGAAGGTGATGAAAACGAAACAACAGCAAACATTTGGATTGACCATAATGAGTTGTATTCTTCGCTCTCCGTGGATCAAGACTATTATGATGGCTTAATTGACTCTAAGTCGGGTGCTGAGAACATTACCATTTCTTACAACTATATACATGATAGTTGGAAAACTTCATTACATGGCCATAGTGACAATGACGACAGCAGTAATAAAAACCGTCATATCACCTTCCATCACAACCGCTTTGAAAATATTGTCTCTCGGGTCCCTTTATTTAGGTTCGGTAATGGTCATATTTTCAATAACTACTATAACAATATCACTTCAAGTGCAATTAATTCACGTATGGGAGCTGAGCTACACATAGAGAATAATTACTTTGAAAATACCAAGAACCCTGTGGTTTCTTTTTATTCAGCACAGATTGGTTATTGGAACACATCAGGTAATTATCTAGGCGAAGGCATTACATGGAGTGATGCGGCAGATGGGGATGTACGAGCAGAAGTGACTGAAAACGGCATGACGCCAACCAGCTCATATAAAGCACCTTATGAATATACGCTTACGCCTGTAATGGATGTTAAAGCACATGTACTTGCTCATGCAGGTGTTGGTAAGCTGGATCAAAGTGATTTAAACATTCCTGATATTCAGTCTCCAACGGAGCCTCCTATACAAGAACCACTTGGATTGCCTTTTACTGAAAACTTCTCTGCTGCTAATACTGATGAGTTTTTTAGTAACAGCTATCGTGATATTTCAGGAGCTGCGGGTAACGAACAAGCGCTGTTCTACCGTGTAACAGGTAATGTTGACGTCGCTGGCGGACAGTTAACAATGACTGGCGCTAGAATTAGCATTGCTAACACAACCCCAAGTACCAGTACGACAGGAAATGACACCGAAACAACAGGCTTGCTTGATTTATCAAACAACTACCAAGTAACGTTCAAAGTTGCAGCGGTGGCTGGAAACACAGCCAAAAACTTTCAAATTTATGTCGATAACAATACTTCGGGTAGTAGCAATTCAATTCATGGCACTGCGTCTAAGTTTTATTCTGTGCCGCTGTCTGACTTAACAGCAGGCCAAACTTATACTGTGGATGGACTCGTTGCAACCAGCACTTCATTCATCACCATAAGAACGGAAAGTGAAGCGACTATCACATTGGATGAAATAAGCATTCAATAGTGCATTTCGCATTACGCTATAAACCTCGCAATTGCGGGGTTTATTTTTTTATAAAGAAAATTTGATAAAAATAGACAAGTATATTGAAAGGAAATGGCGGTGACGGAGAGATTCGAACTCTCGATACGTTGCCGTATACACACTTTCCAGGCGTGCTCCTTCAGCCACTCGGACACGTCACCTAAAGCGTTAACTGATTAACGCGGCGTTATAGTATGAAAACAACCCTACATACGCAAGGGGTTTTTAAAATAGCTAACTTAAGTGGCTAGTAAACAAACAAAAAAGGCAAGGTATGTACACCTTGCCTTTCATTTCTATCGCAACAATTCTTAGCGTTGTAGTGTCGCAGAGAACTCTAACATGCGATTAAGCGATTTTAACGCGCCTTCGCGTAAGTCCATATCAACAAACACTTCTTTGCCTTGTGGGTCTGTTAGGGCTTCTTCAATCGCTTTTAAGCCGTTCATAGCCATCCACGGGCAATGTGCACAGCTTTTACATGTTGCGCCTTCACCGGCTGTAGGTGCTTCAAAGAATTCTTTCTCTGGGCATAACTGCTGCATTTTATAAAAAATACCGCGGTCTGTCGCCACGATGAACTTTTTGTTGTCCATGGTTTGCGCAGCTTTAATTAGTTGGCTTGTTGAACCAACAGCATCAGCAAGGGCAACAATCTCAGCAGGTGACTCTGGGTGTACTAACACCGCTGCATCTGGGTGTAGGGCTTTCATGTCCTTTAACGCTTTGGTTTTAAACTCGTCATGAACGATACACGCGCCATTCCACATAATCATATCGGCACCGGTATTCTTTTGAATATAAGAACCAAGGTGCTTGTCTGGACCCCAAATGATTTTTTCGCCTTGCTCATCTAAGTGCTCAACGATTTCAAGCGCACATGATGAGGTAACAATCCAATCGGCACGTGCTTTTACCGCCGTAGAGGTGTTAGCGTACACCACTACTTTACGATCTGGGTGTTGATCACAAAACGCAGAAAACTCTTCAATTGGGCACCCTACGTCTAATGAACAGGTCGCAGCCAAAGTTGGCATTACAACTGTTTTGTTTGGCGTTAAGATTTTTGCTGTTTCGCCCATAAAACGCACGCCGGCGACAACAATAATATCCGCATCGTGTTTAGCACCAAAACGTGCCATCTCTAACGAGTCGGCCACACAGCCGCCTGTTTCTTCAGCAAGTGCTTGAATTTCAGGATCCGTATAGTAATGGGCAACAAGAACTGCATTCTTGTCTATTAGTAATTGTTTAATACGTGCTTTGTACTCAGCTTGCTCATCTTTTGATAACGGCGCTGGCTTTGGAGGAAAGATATAATCCTCAGGCATAATTTGTTCAGCTAGACTCATTTCTCGACCACTTAGTCCACAGTGCATTCATGGCGCGAATTATACGAGAATATAACTCTAAAGAACAGTATTGCTGAGTGCTGTTAAAGATAATTAAGGGATAACTTAGATAAAAAAGATAAATTAAGCGTGGTGGGTCATGATGGACTTGAACCATCGACCAATGGATTAAAAGTCCACTGCTCTACCAACTGAGCTAATGACCCGCTCTGATATGTAATGCGTAAATCCGCCGATATGCATGACCATTCAAAAAGAATGGTGGGTCATGATGGACTTGAACCATCGACCAATGGATTAAAAGTCCACTGCTCTACCAACTGAGCTAATGACCCGCTCTTGATATGTGATGCGTAAATCCGCCGATATAAATAACCATTCAAAAGAATGGTGGGTCATGATGGACTTGAACCATCGACCAATGGATTAAAAGTCCACTGCTCTACCAACTGAGCTAATGACCCGCTCTATTACTTACTAAAAGCTATACGTAAATCCGTCGATTTTAGATTACCATTCTAGAAAGAATGGTGGGTCATGATGGACTTGAACCATCGACCAATGGATTAAAAGTCCACTGCTCTACCAACTGAGCTAATGACCCGCTCTATTGCTTATTAAAAGCTGCGTAAATCCGCCGATATTAACAGTACCATTCAAAAAGAATGGTGGGTCATGATGGACTTGAACCATCGACCAATGGATTAAAAGTCCACTGCTCTACCAACTGAGCTAATGACCCGCTCTGCTGCTTATTAAAAGCTGCGTAAATCCGCCGATATGTAACTGTACCATTCAAAGAATGGTGGGTCATGATGGACTTGAACCATCGACCAATGGATTAAAAGTCCACTGCTCTACCAACTGAGCTAATGACCCGCTCTGTTACATTATTAAAGCTGCGTAAATCCGCCGATATCTAAAAGTATACCATTAAAAATAATGGTGGGTCATGATGGACTTGAACCATCGACCAATGGATTAAAAGTCCACTGCTCTACCAACTGAGCTAATGACCCGCTCTTTTAGCCGCATTTTGGCTGTTGTTACCAATCGCCTGCTGCGGGCGCTTATAATACTTATTTAAATGCTGAGTGCAACAGAAAATATCTCTTTTTTTAAGTTTTTATGTCTAGTTGCCTAATTTTAGACCGCTTAAGTCAAAAAGCAGTCTAATCAGGTCAAATCTACAGTTGCGACAGACGTTCTGTGGCTAATTTAGCAGCGGTTGTACTTGGGTACTGATTAATTAAATCATTAAAGGTTTTAAGGGCTTGTTCGCCTAAACCTTGATCAACAAGTAAGTTGCCTAACTTCAACATAGCATCAGGACGTTTATTCGAATTCGGAAATTCATTCACAACCACTTTAAAGTGTTTAGTTGCAGCAGCGGGATCGTTTTGAATTGTTAAAAGCTGCCCTAACCAATAATGCGCGTTTGACGCATACACTGAATTTGGATAAGTCGTTAAGAATGTTTGGAACTCAGGTATTGCTTGCTCATAACGCTTATCTTTCATAATTAGCGCCACAGCACGCTCATAGGCTTCATTTTCAGATAAGTCTGAGCTGATAGTCTGTGATGCATTTATATCTGTGTAAGTATTCGTTGGCTGAGTTGCTGCCGCAGGCTGAGAATAGGCCTGACTAACGCGATTCTCAATTTCTTGATAAAGCTCACGTTGACGTTGGAGCACTTTTTCAAGCTTATAGCTTTGCTCTTCAGTAATGCCACGAACCTGACTCACTTCGTCTTGTAATATATTCAACTGCTGCTGAAGCTCAGCTTGCAATAAATTACGTGACTTCATCATGTTTTCTAATGCGATTAAACGCTTCTCTATGCTCGATTGCGAGCTTGCAGCTTCTGAAACAGGAGCGGGAGCAGCCCATAACTGGGTGCTCCCGCTTAAGATCATTGCTGCCAAAATAATTTTCGGCTTCATAATGTCTCTTTCTTAGTAAACTAATACTGCGCGACGGTTTTTAGCGAACGCTTCTTCAGTGCGAGATTTAACCATTGGCTTCTCTTCACCATAGCTCACTACCGACATTTGGCTAGCAGAAACACCTAAGCTTTGTAGATATTTTTCTACTGCTTGACCACGGTGCTCACCTAATGCGATGTTGTATTCAGGCGTACCGCGCTCATCTGCGTGACCTTCGATTAGTACTTTAACTGAAGGGTTTTGTACTAAGAACTCAGCGTGTGCTTGTAGAAGCTCAGCGTATTTGCTTTGGATTTTAGCGTTATCAAAACCAAAGTAAATGATTTGTTCTTGACGTAACGCTTCGTATTTTTCACGAAGTGCTTCTTCAGCTTGTTGCTCTGGAGTAAGCGTTGCAACTTCAACTGTATCATTGTTGTTTGCTTGCTCAACCGCACCTTGGTTTGTTTGGTTTGCAGCACCTTCGTCAACACCTGAAGAAGAGCTACATGCTGCTAAAGTCATCACTGGCACAGCAATTAGCAGGCCTTTTAAAGTTTTATTAAGTTGCATTGAATTGATTCCTATATTGAGTAAACCAGTAAAATTACTGTAAATAAGGCGACCAAGCCGGTGCCTTAACTTGTCCGTCTAGCACAGGTAAGCGTGCTTTAAAGCGACCATCCATAGAAACTAACGCTAACACCTGTTTATTATTATGAAGCGTGCTGTAGATAATCATCGAGCCATTGGGTGCAATACTCGGCGATTCATCTAGGCGTGTTCTCGTTAATACTTGGAACGCACCTGTAGCTAGCTCTTTCTTAGCAAGATGGTATTGACCGTTTGTACGGTTCACCATCACTAATTCTTTTCCATCCGGTGAAACCGAACCTGCTAAGTTCATGTCACCATCAAAGGTCATTCGTTTTGACCTACCTGTTTGCAAATTTAACTTATAAATCTGAGCATTACCACCCCTTTCAGAGGTAAACACGATATCTTGACCATTTGGAAACCATGATGGTTCAGTATCTATACTGCGGTGATTTGTAAGTCGAGTTTCTTTGCGTGTTGCAAGGTCTAATAAGTACACTTCTGTTGCGCCATTACGGTCTTTTGATAGCACTAACAGTAGTTTTTTACCATCAGGAGAAAACTGAGGCGCACCATTAATACCAGGGTGACTGGTAATTAGTTCGCGTTTTCCTGTATATAAGTCTTGAATGTAAATTTGGCTTTGGCGATTTTCAAACGTTACATACGCTAACTTAGTCCCATCTGGCGACCACGCTGGTGACATAAGCGGCTCTTTAGAGCGAAGCAACACTTGCTCATTAAAGCCATCATAATCAGCAACCACCAATTGATAAGGTTTAGCGTCATTTTCACGCACAATGACATAGGCAATTTTTGTTAAAAATGCGCCTTTTTCACCCGTAAGAGCTTCGTAAACCACGTCGCTGATACGGTGTGCGTACCGACGAAAACCATTTTCACCAATAACACTTTCTCGTGCATCTAAAATATGATCTTGGCTTTTAACCAACTTACCGTTGCTCATTAATTGTGTTTCGCCGCCCGTAATTTGGCCACGAATCACATCAATAAGTTCATATTTAACACGGTAACGGCCATTAGGTTGTTGCTCTACCTCACCCACTAACACAGCCTCGACACCTTTATTAACCCACGCGCCGTAATCAACATCTGAATCTTTAGCAGGAAGCTGAGGCATGGTATTAACGTCGATCGGCTTAAATTTTCCGCTGCGCATTAAATCGGCAGCAATCACTGAACTTAACTTTTCAGGGATAGGACCCACACCTTGATATTTAAAAGGCACAACCGCAATTGGGCGCGCACCATCGATACCATCGGTGATCACGATTTCTAATGCAGCACTGGCAATGCCATGAAAGCCCAGTAATACAATAAAACATGCTGTTTTTATCTGGTTAAACATATCATTCCTTTAAAATTGAGGCGCTATTGTTAAATTAATATTTTTTAATTGCTCAAATACTTCACGATCTGGTGAAACAGGTAGCGTGTCAGCCATACGCACTGCGCGCATCGCAGCTTCGCACACTAACGTATCTCCACCCAATGATTTAACTTGGGTCACCAAACCATTAAAGCCAAGGCGAATATTAAGGCGACATTCTTTGCCTTTCATCTTCTCATCTTTTAAGAAGTTTTGCTGAATACGCGCCATAATTAACGCTTTATATTTCTCAACTTCGCCAACAACCTGCTGCTGACGCACTTTATCACGTGCAGCCTGTTCTGCAGCCAGTTGCTCTTGGAGCATTTGCTCTTGCAATGCCTGCTGACGCTTACGCTCTGCTTCAGCCTCTTTGCGTTTACGTTCAGCTTCAGCTTCTGCAGCTTTACGCTTGCGCTCTTCTTCCGCTTTTTTCAATGCTTCTTCTTCGGCTTTACGCTTCTGTGCTGCGGCTTTTGCTGCTGCTTCGGCTTCTTGCTTTTGTTTTTCAGCTTGCTGCGCTTTAGCACGTTCTTTCTCTTGAATTTCACGCGCTTTCTTTGCTTGAGCTTCAGCTTCGGCTTTTTCTTTCTCTTTCGCACGACGCTGCTGTTCTAATTTTTTCAGACGGCGGTCTTCAGCTTCACGTTGCTTACGCGCGTCATTAGCACGACGCTCTAAATCACGAATACGTTTTGCTTCTGCTTGCTTTTTAGCTTCTTCTTGCTTTTTTAGCTCGGCAATCTTTTGCTCAACCTTCTGCTGATCAACCGTGACGGCTGACACCGCTTTTTCAGGCTCAGGTAATGCAGGGTTTAAAGTCACCTCCATTACTTTTGGTGCTGGCATATGAAAATTGGCTGTCGCCACTAATAAACCTGCAATTGCCAAGTGCAAAAGAACTGATTTTATTACTGATGCACCCATAACTAGCCTTTATTCCCCTCAAACGATTCGGTCATAAGGCCAACTGAAGGCACCCCTGCATTTTTAAGAAAATCCATTAACAACAGTACTTCTTGATAAGATACACGACCTGAACCTTTGATCATAACCGGAGTATCGGGATTTTTTTGCAACTGTAATTTAATCACAGCAGCGACGTCTAATGCTTCCATCGGTGCTTCTGGGTCAGTGCCGATACTGACATAATACTTACCTTCAGCGTCAATTGACGCAATGATAGGCGGTGTATCTTTTGTATCGACAAGATCAGATTCTTCCATTTTTGGCAAATCTACTTTCACCCCATGAGTAATTAATGGGGCTGTTGCCATAAATATAATAAGTAGTACCAACATAACATCAATGTAAGGTACTACGTTTATCTCCCCTACTGGGCGACGTTTTTTACGCTGATACATTCGCTTTTGCCTCTATTTGCGTAGCTGCTTGGCGGTGTAAAATATTGGCGAACTCTTCCATGAAGTTAATATAATTACCTTCCAGCTTTTCTACTTTATTTGCAAAACGGTTGTAAGCAATAACGGCTGGAATTGCCGCAAATAAGCCCATTGCAGTTGCAATAAGTGCTTCGGCAATGCCCGGTGCAACCATTTGTAATGTAGCTTGTTTCACTTCACCTAGTGCGATAAATGCATTCATGATACCCCATACAGTACCAAATAAGCCGATATAAGGACTAATAGAACCAACGGTCGCCAAAAACGATAAACTAGATTCTAATTTTTCAACTTCACGCGACAAAGCAACACGCATTGAACGATGCGTGCCTTCCATAACGATACTGGCACTTTGGAACGTATTTTTTTTGTGGCGTGCAAATTCTTTAAAACCGGCAACAAAAAGAGCTTCAACGCCCGAAGCTCCGCCTGGGCGGGCAGACACTTCATTATATAATTTACTAAGATCAACACCTGACCAGAACTTTTGCTCAAAACGCTTTGCGCCATTTAATGCATCAGAAATCGCTTTTTTACGTTGAAAAATAATTGCCCATGACATGACCGACATACCCACTAATGCCAACATCACTAATTGGACAAGTACACTGGCTTCTAGAATAAGATCTAAAAAGTTAAGCCCTGATCCCACGTTAAACTCCTAAAATAGATTTCTATATAATTTGTTATATTTTTTACACTTGCATTTATTGACCACAAACTTGGCCAAAAGTTACATCTAGTGTATCTAGTCAATAATGAACTGACAACGCTCTTGCTGTGAAATAGCGGCAAATAACGGTGAAAAGCACTCAGCTTAGCTATTTTTTGCTCACAATCCTTTAAAAACTTATTTTTGCTATGTTTTCACTGCAAAAATGAGTACCACCATTAGGCAACTAAAAATATAGCAAAACCTCATAAAACACGGCGTTTATTCATATTTTACGCATAAACACCCAAAACATGTTTTGCAAATCTACTACAGAATACTTAAACTAATCCTGAACAATGTTTGTTGATATTATAAAAATCATTTTATTCATAAACTTAAAGTAAAAACACTCAATAAGTGAACAAAAAGAAAACAAACCAACAAATCACTCACATTAGTTTTTTTTATCTGAAAATTAAATTTTTCTAGTTTGAAGAAAAATCCACCATTGCGTATCATTTCCCCATACCGAGCTGCAACCTTTGAAAGTTTTTTCATTAAGCTCCGTTTTTTGCAATATGAAGTTTCGTATTGCACTTGGTTGACTTAAACAGGATAAAACCTCTTTAAGAAAACCGTAGTTCCCTGGATTACTTCCTTCAACTTGTTGTTTGCCCGCATGCTTATGCGGGCTTTTTTTTGCCTGCACAAACGTCAATGAGAATACCTACAGATAACTTAACAGCATGTGAATTACAGATGTTAAAATGAGACCATCAATCGTGGTTTGTGGTTTGTGGTTTGTGGTTTGTGGTTTGTGGTTTGTGGTTTGTGGTTTGTGGTTTGTGGTTTGTGGTTTGTGGTTTGTGGTTTGTGGTTTGTGGTTTGTGGTTTGTGCAAAATAAATCCACATTAACCTAAGGCAAGCTTTTTATATTTAATCGCTACAGTAACCCCCGCTCGATCCACCTTCTAATATCTACCTTCTAATATCTACTTTCTAGTATCTACTTTCTAATATCTAAAAACTAAAAACCCCGCTAAGCGGGGTTTTGTTATTTATCTGGGGTAAGACCAAAATGAAGGTAGGCAATATCAGAAACGAGTCGCCCTCTGGGCGTGCGTTGAATAAATCCTTGTTGAATTAAAAATGGCTCAATGACATCTTCAATAGTCTCTTTTTCTTCGCCAATGGCAGCCGCTAAGTTATCGAGACCAACAGGGCCACCCATAAACTTTTCAATGATGGCAAGAAGGTATTTTCGGTCCATGTAATCAAAACCGCTTTTATCAACATCGATCATATCAAGTGCTTGTTCAGCGACTTCGGCATTTACTTTACCGTCTGATTTAACTTGCGTGTAATCTCGTACTCGGCGCAAAAGTCTGTTTGCTATTCGTGGTGTACCGCGTGAGCGTTTAGCAATTTCAACGGCGCCTTCGTCACACATGATTAAATCTAAATATCGAGCAGAGCGGGCAACAATTTTTGATAAATCTTCAACCGAATAAAACTCTAAGCGTTGCACAATGCCAAAACGATCTCGTAATGGCGATGTTAACGAGCCAGCACGCGTTGTAGCCCCTATTAATGTGAAAGGCGGTAAATCGAGCTTAATTGATCGTGCCGCAGGACCTTCACCAATCATAATATCGAGTTGATAATCTTCCATTGCGGGGTAAAGTATTTCTTCTACTTGTGGACTTAAGCGGTGAATTTCATCAATAAACAGTACATCGCCTTCTTCAAGGTTAGTTAATAGCGCGGCTAAGTCGCCCGCTTTTTCAAGAACCGGCCCTGAAGTCGTTTTAATGTTTACATTAAGCTCATTCGCTACAATATTAGCCAGTGTTGTTTTACCCAAACCCGGCGGACCAAAAATGAGTAAATGGTCTAACGCTTCACCACGATGACGAGCGGCTTCAATAAAAATTTCCATTTGTTGCTTAACATGCGGCTGGCCTGTGTAGTCGTTTAATAGTTTTGGACGTATTGCACGATCGACACTGTCTTCATTACTTTGTTCACTCGCATCAATTAAGCGATCTGCTTCAATCATGGTGTACTCACAACATTGACTTTAGAGCTTCTTTAATAAGAACCTCTGTTGTCATACCTGGTTTATTTACAGCTTTAACCGCTTTTTGCGCTTGCGGTAGTTTATAGCCTAAAGATTCAAGTGCTGAAACAGCATCATCCGCAGCATTATTCGCTACTAGCGTATCATTACTTGCAGGCTCAATAATGGCATTATCGCTAAATGGTGTGAATAAGTCATTACCCCAATTTTTTAGCCTGTCTTTCATTTCAAGTACCAAGCGCTCTGCAGTCTTTTTGCCCACCCCAGGCAGTTTAACCAAGGTTGTCGCATCTTCATTGTTAACACAACTAACAAACTGCTGCGCCGACATGCCCGACAAAATGGCAAGGCCAAGTTTAGGGCCTACCCCATTTGCTTTTAACAGCTCTCTAAATAAAGCACGTTCAGTTTTATTATTAAAACCAAATAATAACTGTGCGTCTTCGCGAACAACAAAATGAGTATAAATAACCGCTTGTTCACCCACATTGGGTAAATCATAAAAACAGGTCATTGGCATTTGCACTTCGTAACCGACACCACTTACCTCTATAAGTATTTCTGGTGGCTGCTTTTCAACAAGTAACCCGTTTAATCGACCTATCATATTACTTCCTTAATCGTCCTCTTACGGTTTTGCTCGCGCTGCCCGCAAGTTTAATTAAATTTTGTTCTGAGTGAGCATGGCAAATGGCAATTGCTAACGCATCGGCAGCGTCGGCTTGCGGGGTTCCCGGCAGTTTTAGAATATTTTTAACCATATGCTGTACTTGCGATTTATCGGCACCACCATTCCCCACGACCGCCTGTTTTATTTGTCTGGCTGAGTACTCAAATACGGGCAACTCTGCCATTGACGCACCGACTATGGCGGCCCCTCGGGCTTGACCAAGTTTGAGTGCTGAGTCAGGATTATGTGCCATGAACACTTTTTCAATGGCAAAATTATCCGGCGAAAACTGTTCAATTAACTGGCTAACACCTTGATAAATCATTTTTAAGCGTATAGGAAAGTCGTGATCAGCAAGCTTTATACAGCCACTCCCTAAATAAGTAAATTTAGTACCTTGGTGGGCTATTACCCCATAACCTGTTAATCGTGAACCAGGATCAATCCCTAAAATAATCGCCAACTAACTGACCCATCTATAAAATCATCATCTGCATTTAATAATGCCAGAGCACTGTATAAATTACCAGTAACTAATTACAGTTCATAAAAAATGCCCGCAATTGCGAGCATTTTTTAAACATCGTCTTTATCCTAGCGACCGCAGTAAACCTTGAGTATTTTTTCGCATAGTGCGCGCTATCATTAAATACCCTAAACACGCAACAAATAACCCACCTGCTGCAGGGCCTATTAACCAAATATGTGGATGCAACTTACCTGCTAATTCGAACATTTGTTTTTGTACAATTAACAAAGCAACATCACTGACAACAGCCGCGACTAAACCGGCCGTAAAGCCTAATAATAAAAATTCATACAAGGTCGCGTTTTTAATTAATCGCCCTTTAGCGCCTAGCGTACGCAAAATAACAATTTCTTGCATACGCTCACCTAGGCTGGCTTGCACTTGCGAAATAAGCACTAAAGCACCACACGCAACAACAATCGCGAGTACAAAGCCAATCGCTAACGATACTTGCTCTATTGTTGAGCGTATTTGCTTAATAAAGCTTTCAACATCAATCGCATTCACCGTTGGGTATTGACGTAATAACTCACTAAACTCTCGCTTTTGATCTTTATTTACACGCACCGATGAAATGTACGTCGCAGGGAAACTTTGCAGCACATCGGGGCTCAAAATAATAAAGAAATTCGGTTTTAAGGTGTTCCAATTTACTTTACGTACACTGGTAATTTTGGCATCGAATGACTGAGCGCCAATTAAAAAGGTGAGTGTATCGCCCAACTCTACATCTAAACGCGCTAACATTGACTCTTCTAATGACGCCTCTGCCACTGAGCTCTCGGTAAACCATGTACCGTCAATTAACTCATTTTGCTTGGGTAGCTCAGCGCGCCACGTAAGATTTAACTCTCGGCCAATACCTGAACGTGCTTCTTCATCTTTTTTCTCATTGTCTTCTAATGATACCTCACGAGCCACCAGCTCACCATTAACGGCATTAACACGACCACGAACAATCGGGTAAAAATCTGACGTAGGCATGTCACGCTCTGCTAAAAACGACGTGATAGGTTCAAGCTCAGCTTCTGTTATATTCACTAAAAATGAGTTTGGCGCATCGGCTGGCAATTGTGACTGCCAATCTGAAATCATGTCGTTTTTAAGTACGATTAAAAACAACAGTAATTTAATAGCAAGCGCAAAGCTTATAAGCTGCACCGCATTTACGTTCGCTCGCTTTTGAATTGAAGCAATCGCTAAAGACCAGCTATTACCAGGACTTAAGCCTAGCTTACGACCCCCACCAAAAATAAGCTTCGATAGACCAAATAGCACCACGATTAAAAACGCTGTTGAGGTAAATAAAATGGCCGTAATTTTAATGTTATTACTGAACAACCACATTAACAAAAACACCGTTAGCGCCGACATTGCAAGGTGAATTTTGCTCACTAATAAACGGTCACCCAAGTTGCGACGAAGTACACGCAATGGGGGAATATCAAATAAATCCAGCAGCGGCTTAATCGAGAACATAACGGCACAAATCACGCCTGTACTGACTGCGATAAGCCAAGGTTTTGCCGATGCGCTTGGCAGCTCTGTGCCCATTGACTGAGCAAGGTAATCACTGGCTATCATTTGTAAAGAATAACCAATAACTAACCCCAAAATGACCGACATTGTGCAAACTAAACTTAAATGTAATAAGTAAATTTTACGGATAGTTGCCCTACTGCCGCCAAGAGTTTTCATCATTGCGACTGGGTCATATTGCCTTTCACAGTAGCGTTTTGCCGATACCGCAATTGCCACTGCCGCTAAAATGATACCTAACAAACCTGCCAGTAATAAAAAGCTCTCCGCTCTATTTAAGCTGTTCGCAATAGGTGATTGCCTGTCTTTAACACCATACCACTGTTGGTTTTCTTTCATTTGGGGTTTAAGCCAAGCATAAAAGGTGTCTAAGTCACTTTGCTCACCAGCATACAATTGACGATAAAACACGCGACTCCCCGGCTGGATCACCTGTGTCGCGTCTATGTCACGTTCATTAATTAAAATGCGTTGACTACTGGAAAAAACATTAAAAGGAGCATCGGGTTCTTCGGCAACCACTCGACTTGCTGTAAACGTTGCAGCGCCCAGCTCAACTTGACTACCAACCTGAATATTAAGCGCATAAAACACTGACTCACTAAGCCATACTTCACCCATTTTTGGCACTTCGTCAGTAACAATAGCATCTGAAGTTAAGCGTGTTTTTACTTTAAGTTCGCCTTTTAATGGATAACTATCAGAAACCGCCTTTACTGAGCCAAGTTGCATTTCGTCACCTGCAAATAGCATGGTATCGAAATACGTAATTTTTGCAGTGCGTAAGCTCTGTTCCTGCGCTTTTTGCAAATACTCTGTTGGTAACTGATGATTACTGGCCAACACACGATCCGCAGCGATAAAGGCACTACTTTTTTGCGCAATACTTTGACCAATTCGGTCTGTTACCATAGAAAGTGTTAATACAGTGAGCACAGCCAAAGCAATAGCCGCACTGATCACCGTTAATTCACCCCGTTTAAACTCACGTGAAAACAGTTTAAGTGCTAACTTAGCCCACATTCGCTTGCACCTCTTCGCTCTCTTTTACTGTTACTAATTGACCTGCTTCAATGTGTAAAATTTGTTGGCATTTTTCAGCAAGCTGTTCATCATGAGTTACTAAAATAAGCGTGGTACCGTGTTCTTTATTCAGTTCAAAAAGTAAAGATTCTATCAATCTGCCATTTTTGCTATCAAGGTTTGCAGAGGGCTCATCCGCGAACAAAATTTTAGGCGTACCAATGAATGCACGCGCAATTGCAACACGCTGTTGCTCACCACCAGAAAGTTGCGAAGGATAATGCCCCACACGGTGGCTAAGACCCACTTTTTCGAGTAACTCTAGGGCTTGTTGTTTTGCATTTTTACTACCAGCAAGCTCTGCCGGTAGCATCACGTTTTCAAGCGCGGTTAAACTTTGCACAAGCATAAAAGACTGAAACACAAACCCCACTTTATCAGCGCGTAATGCCGCGCGGGCTTCTTCATCTAAATCGTGCAATGCAGCGCCGTCTAAATGAATGCTGCCACTGGTTGACTGGTCAAGACCTGCTAATAAACTCAGTAACGTAGACTTACCCGAGCCCGATGTGCCAACAACGGCCACAGAATCGCCCGACTTGACATTAAAGCTGATGTCACTGAGGATGGTTAGGTCACCCTCCACTGTGGTGACTGTTTTAGTAAGTCCATTAACTTGAATAATGTTTAATTGAGAAAGCGCTGACATATGATGCATCCAATCCTACGTTTTATATTCGTTTTACTGTTAGTAATCAAACCACTTACGGCAGCAGCTGACAACACAATTTTAATTTTAGGTGACAGTTTAAGCGCCGCTTACGGCCTCAAACAAGAGCAAGGTTGGGTTAAATTGTTACAAGATAAGTACGATGAAAAAAGCCAACCTGTTAACTTAGTTAATGCAAGCATTAGCGGTGAAACAACTGGCGGAGCACTTAGACGACTCGATACCCTGCTAGCCGAATTTGAACCCACTCATGTACTTATTGAGCTTGGTGGAAATGACGGTTTACGTGGTTTTCCAATCAAACGTTTACACGCTAACTTACGTGATTTAATTAACAAAAGCCAACAAGCAGGTGCCAAAACTGCCGTGATGGAAGTTCAGATTCCACCAAATTATGGCCCCCGCTACACTAAGTTATTTACCGACAGCTTTGAAAGTATTGCCAATGAAACCGACAGCGAACTTATGCCATTCTTTATGTTAGACATAGCAGGTCGCCCGGAGCTCATGCAAAACGACAATTTACACCCAAACGCTGATGCCCAACCATTAATACGTGATTTCATGTATAAAACGATCAATGATTGGCTAGATTAACACCTAGCCTCTGTCTTTATTGCTTAAAATGAACAATAAACAAGCAATCAGACCACAGGTGTATTGATTTTTATAAAAAAAGACGTACTATTGCCTCAAATGTCGGCATATAGCGCAGCTTGGTAGCGCACTGTCATGGGGTGTCAGGGGTCGCAGGTTCAAATCCTGCTATGCCGACCATTTTCCTCCCCCCACTGTATCTCTAATCGCTTTCTTTATTGCGTTGCAGTTTAAACTCAGTGAATATTTGGTTCACATCTACTTTTGCGCCTAACTTTGCAGCGATTAAAAACAACCCTACTAACTTCCTGTGTACGAATAGTGCGTCAACTGGTGGTGCATGCCAGTATTGCGATGCAGTGCTCATTTCAAGACCGAGTTCTTTGATGCGTTTTGGTAAATCGCTTTTAGCGAAATCGTACTCGCCTTGACAGCTAAGTGGCTCACACGCGAGTAGAAAAATATCGACAACGTTATCAATGTATTCTTGCGCTAGTTCTTGCCCAAAATACCCGATACGCTTGGCTGCTGCTGCAACTTCTGCCCTGTCATTTTTGGCGGCTGCTGATAATAATTGCAAATAACCATTGCTTATATGTTGAGGTAATTCACGTGTTGCGCCAAAGTCTAATAACACTAAACGCTGCTGGTCCATTTGATACTGATAGTTGGCAAAGTTAGGGTCTGTTTGTATCAGCTTAAAGGTAAATAGCTCATTTAAAAATAAACGCAGTAACTGTTCTACCGCTTTGTTTCTTAACGCTTGATGTGCATCTACAAGTGCCTCTATCTCTTGCCCTTCAACAAAATGCATGACTAGTATCTGCTTTGAGCTGAGCTCATCAACCACTTTTGGAATAACGTAGTTTTCATCATCGGCTAAGCAAGCGCGATAACGTGTTAGGTATCGTGCTTCAAATTCGTAGTCTGCTTCATTTATCAATTGCTGTTTAGCTTCATCAATAAGGGGTTGCAGATCCACATTTTTTGGGAGCAAGCCACTTATTTTGAGTAGATAAGCAAGGTTATCAACATCACTGGCGATCCCTTTTGCAATGCCTGGGTATTGAACTTTCACCGCCAGTTTTTTCCCCATTTCAGTGTAGGAAATATGCACTTGCCCTATCGACGCAGCAGCGAACGGCCGTAATTCAAAGTGCGATAAGTGCTCTAGCCACGCATCCCCCCAATGGTTGCGCATCACCTGTACGAGCTGTTTGTGTGGCATAGGTGTCGCCTCAGCACGTAACCGAGCGAGAATAGCCGACAATTCGGGCGTAAGTAACTCACCACTGTCCATCGACAACAGTTGGCCTAATTTCATTGCTGCACCACGTAAATGGGCAAGCTGCTCGGTAAGACGCTGAATATTCTTAGGCTGTAATAATAATTCTTGACGAGAGGTTTCCTTGCCAGCGACCCATGCTTTTGCGCTTGAAAACAGCATATTTCCCGCCACTTTCGAGACTAAAGCACCAAGGCTTGCAGCCCTTGAAAACCTTGATGTAGGCACTGCACTTTGTTTAATAGTCATAGCGTGTCACGTATTTTATGTATCATGTTTTAAATACGTAAGTAAAAGAACTTTAGATCCCCTTTGTATTGAGCTTTAACAATGTATGTAATTTTAAACGCGACACAATACACGCTATAAAAATCAATTAACTTGTAGTGAAGATAAAAAGTGATTTCGTCATTTATCACTCAAACTACGTCATTTTAAGCCACTAAATTGAGGCGAAAATTGGAAAATTTCTAAGTATCGACAATACTTTATTATTATAAATCACTCATTTCTCAGCTCTGGCCTCTCAATGTCTCTTAGAACACAATTAATATTATTATTGAGCACTTTGTTTATTGTCGTTTTGATAAACACTTTTATTGTCTTTATTCTCGACAGAGAAGGCCGTTTAAAATTTGATGTACTTAATCGTACTCATGAGATTATTGATCAATCTGAACGACTCTATAACCATATTATTAATGCTGAAACGGGCCAAAGAGGTTATCTTTTAACAGAGAACCTCAATTATCTTGATCCCTACTACCGTGGTTTAGAAAAAACGAAAGAACAATTCCTAATACTCAATAAGCTGACTCTGAATGACAAAAAACAGCAACAAAACCTTGCACAACTCGATGCATTGATTGAGAAAAAATTCGCCGAACTGAATTTAACGATTAATTTAATAAAACAAAATACGCCCGATGCAGCCGAAGAGGCAAAAAGCATTGTTTACACCAACGAAGGTAAAGCGTTAATGGAGCAAATTGAGGCGTTAATAAAACAATTTCAAAATGTTGAGCGTACAAGGTTGGCTGAGCGAAACGCAGATTTCCAGAATAACCGGTTACTTATTACGCAAGTCGTATCTGTGCAAATTCCGTTATTTATTTTCCTATCCATTTTTTGTGCTTTTTACATTAACAATAAGCTGTTTAAACCGCTAAAGAGATTACTTAAAAATACCGAAAAGCTAGAAAAAGGCGAAATACCTGATCGTATTGAAAAATGTGACACCAATGAAATTGGCTATTTACTTCGACGTTTTCATCGTATGAGCAACATTATTTACAGGCGCACCAACAAGTTAAGTTTTTTGGTAAGTCATGACCACCTTACAGGTGTGTTGAACCGAACAGAGCTTGACCGTCAATTAAAATTCGCCATTAGTGCAAGCTCAAAGAACAATAAGATGGCTGTTATATTTATCGATATTAATCAGTTTAAACAATTGAACGATCAATACGGTCATGTCATTGGTGATAAAGTGCTTGTTGAAGCTGCTAAAAGAATAACTGGCGCTGTGCGTGCTGATGATGATGTATATCGTTATGGCGGTGATGAATTTATTATTGTGGCTCACCACCTCAGAAAACTAAGTTATATTGATGCGATGATCAAGCACTTGCTCGATAAGTTCAACAGCCCCTTTGAGGTAGAGCAGCATAACTTAAAAGTCACTTTAAGTATTGGTATTGCTGTCTCACCCGATCACACAACTGACCATACACAATTATTAAAATTTGCTGATCAGGCAATGTACGAAGCCAAGCAAAGCCAGTTACACACATATAAAATTTTTCAAGGAATTGAGGGAGATAACTGAACTTATTCAATGCTTATTACGTACAAATTTGCAAAAAGCTCAGTCGCTATGTATAAAAAACATACACTCATTTAATTAAGGTGCCCTATGCATATTTTATTAACAGGTGGAACAGGCCTCATTGGAAAGCATTTGTGCCCATTTCTTTTAAACCATCATAAAGTCACAGTACTGAGCCGAAATCCTATTCAAGCCAATGTATTACTGACTCATCAAGTGCATGCTGTAAAGTCGTTGGATGAGGTTGATTTTGAAGATATAGATGCAGTGATAAATTTGGCTGGCGAGCCTATTGTTAACAAACGTTGGAGCGAGTCACAAAAACGCCGTTTGCTCGACAGTCGAATAAACCTAACATTGCAAATATCTAAAGCGATTAGCCGGTGTGAAACGCCTCCTCATACCTTTATTTCTGGTAGCGCCATTGGTTTTTATGGTCGTCAAGGCGACAAACATATAGATGAGGAATTTAATGATATATACCCAGAATTCAGCCATGTTCTCTGTCGAGATTGGGAGCATGCAGCCACCAAAGCGCAATCAAGCAAAACCCGTGTTTGCTTGCTGAGAACGGGTGTTGTTCTTGCCAAACAAGGTGGCGCACTGAGTAAAATGTTACCTGCATTCAAGTTTGGTTTTGGTGGGCCTTTAGGGCATGGTCACCAAGGTATGTCTTGGATCCATATTGACGATATGATTCAGCTGATATTATTTGTACTGACCCACGACGACTTGCATGGGCCAATTAATGCCACAGCTCCAAACCCAGTTGACAATAATGAGTTTAGCCAAACATTAGGGACGGTACTTTCGCGCCCCGCCATGCTCAGAATGCCTAGTTGGTTACTTAAGCTGATGATGGGTGAAATGTCAGACTTACTTATCCATGGTCAGTTCGTCATGCCGAATAAATTACTCGCGCATAACTATCGCTTTCATTACCCTGAGCTAAAACCTGCGCTGGAAAGTTTAAAACTGTAATACATTGATAAGTAGAATTAAATTTGTATAAACCTTTACTGTATACTGTTATGCAGTAAAGGTTTTCTAACTATCATGGCAAACCAGCGACGTACCAAAATATACATGTAGCTACGTCTTCATGGTTAAACTGTGGTTTAGCGTATGAAGCTCATTTGTAACCCATTCTTTGTCTAAGCACTGTTCTAAATTAAGTTCTGCAAATCTTAAAAAATTACGTGCAGCATGGGACAAATGCCGATCTGTCCGAACAACAAAATACCAATGACTTGCCAGCTGAACATCAACAACATTAAGCATACAAAAGCTTTTATCGTGTGCTGGCAATACATGACGAGACACAACACCTAATCCCATTCCAGAACCGACGGCAACCCTAATAGCCTCATTACTTGCCATTTGCACGGTGTCACTAAGTACAAAGCCACGGCTTTGTAACTCACTTTCGAATAACATGCGTGTCGCCGAACCTGGCTCACGCAATAAAAAGCGCTCAGTCATTAAATCATGCAGTGTTACGTGTGAAGATTTAGCCAGAGGGTGATTCATTGGGGCGATAAACACTAAGGGATTTTGTAAAAAACGCCCTGCTTTCGCGTGCTCAAGCGACGGTGGATGACTAAATACATAAATATCATCTTCACCTCTTTCAAACCGAGCCAATACTTCGGCCCTGTTTCCTATTTCTAACGGAAGTTCTACATGCGGATGTAAATTACTGTATGGCCCTAATAGTTTTGGCAGGATGTATTGCGCTGTATTTACAATCGCTATTTTGCAACGTCCCCGCTCACCGCCTCTCAATTCAACCAAATAATCTTGATAATCGTCAAAATGACCAAACACTTGCTGACAAGTTTGAAATAAAGCAAACCCCGCTTCGGTAATATGAATACGCTGCTGGTTAACCACAATGAGAGGCTCGTTTACAGTTTCTTGCAGTCGCTTTATTTGCTGCGATACTGTTGGCTGCGTTAAATGTAATTGCCTTGCCGTTTCACTAATTGAACGTGTTTTAACTACACACATAAACACTTCTAATAGCCGAAAAGAAATATGTCGTAAGTCCACAACCTCACCTCATAGATAAAAACCTATATGATGGTAGCATTCATTTAATTATTTACTATGTGTTTTTTTATTTAGAATAGCGGCGCTTTTAACTAAGAGGAGAAAAAAGTGCCTGATATTGTTGTCATGTTTTTTGTTTTAGGGTTAGCCGCAGGTTTATTACGATCTGATCTAAAAATTCCGCAAGCAACTTATGAAACTCTCAGCCTATTGTTAATGCTAACAATTGGTTTAAAAGGTGGCATGGTGCTACACGGAAATATACATTGGCAATTATTACCTGAAATGGGATCGGTATTGTTACTCGGAGCGTGTATCCCTCTTCTACTTTACCCCGTACTCAAACGCTTACTTAATTTATCGGTCGCAAACAGTGCAAGTATTGCAGCACATTATGGCTCGGTGAGTGCAGGTACATTTGCTGTTGCTTTGGCGTACGCCGAATCAAATTCACTTGTGGTAGGTGCCGAAGTAACCCTGTATCTCGTCATGCTTGAGCTGCCGGCCATTATTGTTGGCTTATTGCTTTATCGCCGACTAGGAAATAAAGCCTCTGCAGGTAACCTATCGCTTAAGGCGCTGTGGCATGAAACCTTAACAAACAAAAGTGTTATTCTGCTTGTAGGTGGCGTTATTATAGGCATGATGTATGGCACACAACAAGGCAGCCAAGTTACGAGCTTACTAACCAATAGCTTTAAAGTTGTATTAGCCTTATTTTTACTTGAAATGGGTCTTATGGCAGCACAAACACTACGCCCTATTCCATGGCATCATTGGCGATTAGCGTTGTTTGCACTTATTACACCCAACTTATTAGGTGCGATTGGTGTTGGGGTTGGCACCGCATTGCAGCTTGAGCTTGGCTCAATCGTAATTTTAGGAAGCTTAGTTGCTAGCGCATCTTACATTGCAGCACCTGCAGCGATTAAAGCAGCAATCCCCGATGCAGATATTGGCTTAGCCATGTTAAGCTCGCTTGGGATAACCTTTCCGTTTAATGTATTAGTCGGTATAGGTTTGTATCATCATATGGCATTACTAATCTCATAAAAAAGTGAATTTAAACATCACTTTATGAATGCGATTTGGACTAAAGTCGTTTAATATAAAGAAAAAATGTGCAAGGACTTGCTATATGTTTGATCAATCTCTCAGCACAGAGCAACAGCATGTGAGTAACATTTTTAAGCGCTTATGTGCTGAATACAATGTGCAAAATAATGCAGAACTTGAGCACCATTTATCATTACAAAGCGGATTTAGTGAGCACTGTATTTTCAGTGCCACCATCCCTTATTCATTAATTGATAAAACGAGTAAAGCAACACACGTGAGTTTTGACTATTTACTTAATGGTCAAAATCAACACACGGTGCAATTAAGTAATGACCAATTAAAAGCGATTAAGAACGGCATTATCAAAAGTATCAAAAAAATGTCTATGGCTGGCTTAATTAAGGGTGAAAATCACAATCAAGAAACACTGGGTGAGCTGGCAGAAATTCATGTAGAACAGATTGAAAACGAGTTAAAAATACAAAGCCAAGTTAAATAACTTGGCTTTTTTTAATTCTTGCCTTTGTATAACTCATTATAGATATCGGCAATATTATTTTGTTTATCATAGTAGCGCTGCAATTCGCCCAGCGATAAATCTTTTAACGTATCATCAGTAAAATCTATTGGTTCGGCAAATTTAAAGTTGGCTACATTTGGCGACTCGCCTAGTAAAGCCGCAATTTCACTTTTTAAAGCTTCGGCTTTATTAAATAATTTGAGCGCTTTATTTATATCGGTTTCATTTTCAGCCTGAATGGTACACCAAACGACTTCAACCGATTTGCTTCTTATTTGATCTTCAAATATGTTTTTACGCGCAATTAGCCATGTACTCGCTATAAGCAGGATAGCTAAAACGGCAATTGCACTGTAAATTAGTTCAAGCATCACGTTCCCTCGGTAAACTAAATGTTACTATACACCCAAACTTGGTTCGTAATACATCAGGAAAAAGCATTATAAATGATAGTACGAGGCTGATATATAAGAAATATCTGATTCGCGCCCAATCTCTAGTGTGGCCAACTTGGACTCACCAAAAATTTTAACTTCGTTTTAAGCAAACTGGGGAAAAGCATCACCACAGCTAAGGCAATACTAATGTAAAGGACGACAAAACTGTAAATGTAATGAATATAGGCGTGCTCGGCTTGGATATCCAAGACAACAAATTTAAACCATAAAATAAAATGAGATAAAGCAATAATGATTGTTAATTTGAGCACACAAAAAAATAATAAGCCAAATTTATAGCTAAGCTTCACATGCAGTATGTAAAGCAACCATATACTCAAAAGGTTAAACAAACATAGTGCTAAATATACATTCTGTGCATTATTAACAGCGTGGCTTTCATGTATGTAAAGAAGAACTTTTTCCATTAAAAGCGACGTAATTAAGTACTTAGTTACTACTACAGCAATTGATAAAAAGTCACTAAATAGCTCTTTGTTTTTTACTGCTCTATAAACAGACAAAACTAAAGCAACTAAATACATCAACGAAATTATGACTTGCAATGAAAAAGCATCTCTACTTTCACTAGCAAACATAAATTCATTATATAAATCAGAGATGTAATCAATCATATCCCACCCTTAAACCGCGGGTAGGATATAACTATATTTAAAAGAAAACCAGCAATTCAGCTGACTTAGAGAATTAGTTTTCTTTTTTCTTAGGATCTTTAATAATGATGATACCGCCAGAACCTTGTAACTCTTGCTTTTTCTTTGGATCTTTAATAATAATAATTCCGCCACTCCCCTGAAGTTTTTGAGTATCAAAACTTGTTGCTGGTGCTGCGTCGAATGCTAAAGTAGATAGTAATAGGGCTGATAAAGTCATTTTTTTGTTCCTTCATTGTTAAAGATGCTGTTTCTTAGCAAGTACTGCGCCACTTATATTGCTATTTTAGTAACACAACACTCTTAATCTCTATATAAGCATAAAAAACAATCGATAGGCTATTTTTTGTTCTACCCTTGTTGGTAAAATAGACATTCCCTAACACCTTTACGCTTTGCTCTATAAACTAATAAGGCTCTATGCCATAATTCTGTTAACTAATAAATTTAATGGTAAGCGCACATACGCTTAGCAAGGTTTAATGCATGGCATATCAAGAACAACAGCAACCAACAATTTACTGGCATGACTACGAGACCTTTGGCGCCAGCCCGCAAAAAGACCGCCCGAGTCAATTTGCTGGCATACGTACCGATCTTGATTTAAATATTATTGGTGAGCCGCTCATTGAATATTGTAAACCCGCGGCAGACTATTTACCGCACCCAGAGGCGTGTTTAATAACCGGCATTACACCACAAATAGCCATGCAAAAAGGACTGCCTGAAGCCGAATTTATGGCAAAAATTCATGCCGAGTTTAGTCAGCCTAACACCTGTGTAGCTGGCTATAACAGTATTCGCTTTGACGATGAAGTAACACGTTACAGTCTATATCGTAATTTTTATGACCCTTACGAGCGAGAGTATAAAAACAATAATAGCCGTTGGGATATTATTGACCTTGTTCGTGCTTGTTATGCGTTGCGACCAGAAGGTATTGAGTGGCCATTAAAAGATGATGGCACACCCAGCTTTAAACTTGAGCATTTAACTGTTGCTAACGGCATAGAACATGCCGCAGCTCACGACGCGTTAAGTGATGTTACTGCAACCATTGCGCTTGCAAAGCTTATAAAAGAAAAACAACCCAAGCTGTATCAATTCTTTTTTGGTTTACGCTCTAAAAAAGCGCTGGCTGATTTAGTTGATGTGTTCAACATGACACCGCTGGTACATACTTCATCACGCATACCGGCAAGCCAAGGCTGTACTAGCTGGATAGCGCCGATGAGTTTTCATCCAGTAAACAAAAACGCCATCATCTGCTTTAATTTAACAGATGATCCGCAGGTGTTATTAGATTTATCGGTTGAAGAGTTACGGACACGCCTTTACACCAAACACACCGACCTTGGCGAAAACGAGGCCCCTGTCGGCTTAAAACTAGTTCACTTAAATAAGTGCCCTATTCTTGCGCCCGCTAAAACACTATTACCAGAAAATGCCGCACGCCTAGGGATAGACCGCGAAAAGTGTTTGCAAAACCTTGCTATATTAAAAGCCAATACTGAACTTCGCGACAAAGTAACCGAAGTATTTAACGAACAACGTGACTACGGTGAAACACATAACCCTGACTATCAACTATATGATGGCTTTACGAGCCATGCCGATAAAGCCAAATTTGCCATTATTCGCGATGCAAGCCCTGAGCAACTGGCCACAATGCAGTTAGATTTTGAAGACAAAAAGTTTAACACCTTGTTGTTTAGATACCGTGCTCGCAACTGGCCACACACCTTAAGCCAAGACGAACTTGCACAGTGGCGTATGTATTGCCAAAATAAATTAATGCACGGCGATGACAGTCCTTCTATTAGCGCACACGATTTTATGATTACGCTCGAAAATTTAGCTCATGAGCACGACGATAATGAAAAAAATCTGCACATTTTAAAAGCACTGTATAACTACGCACAAAGTATGTAATATAACCATCAATTACCATGCTTTTTGTGAAAATGGCACCTTATAAGATTAAACCGTTTATACAAAAAGCAATGCTCTAACATTATATAAATAAAGGAATATTTATGAAAAAAAGTATGCATTTTACCCTATTTGTCATTTTATTCATTGGCATAAGCCATGCCTACTCTTTTGAATCCAAAATGGATTTCGAAACTTACATACGCGCTTGTATATATAAACCTGATGCTAGCTATATGGGTCAGTGTAATGAGATGGGAGTAGATTACGAGAAGATTGATACAACACTTTATTCTGAAAATAATGATTCAATCTCATTTTCTACAAATGTCATTAAATCTAGGGCAGTTATATTTAAACAGTTCCACCATGGCTTTATAATTAATTGTAATGCTTGCTCAGCACCAACAAGTGTTTCTGATACTTTCAGTGCCTTCACTCGCTTTAAAAAAGCTTTTGAATCAAGTGCATTACATAGCGCATTTACTTCCACAGTTGTAACCAGAAATAACCGCAATACCTCAGAGCCAAGTGTGCAAAATAATGGAACAAGTTTCAGTGAAGACTTCAAAAACTTTGCAAGCGGAACTATAGATTTCAAAGATGTATTTGCATCCTTGTTTGATAGTGGAGACCAAAATATCGTCTTAGTAAAAGACAGTCGCGGCGAACCTTTTGCACTAATAGAGATAAAAAATGGCAAATATAGCTTAGTCGCAGATTTAACGAAAACAGTTAAGAACTCAGATGGTTCAACACTCTTCAATGCAAACCTAAGTACCAGTAATACACAGCCTTTTGTAGATATTGTCTATGGGGGCTCACTTAATATAGGCACTCATTGTAAAATTGCCTTTACGAGAGCTGAAAATGGGCAAAGATTAGTCTCGCAAGTTAGCTGCTATTAAAATAGTTTTTATAAGAGTTCACATGTGCCTAGCAATGCTAGGCACTTTTTATGACCAATACCCCATTACTTTTTATGCAACGCCTCAATACGTGCTAATAAACTAGAGGTATCGTATCGGCCGCCGCCTAAGGCTTGTACATCGGCATAATACTGGTCAACTGTTGCCGTCATAGGCAACGTTGCGCCGTTCGCTTTTGCCTCATCAAGAGCAATGCCTAAATCTTTACGCATCCAATCGACTGCAAAGCCAAATTCGTACTCACCTGCCCACATTGTTTTGTAGCGGTTTTCCATTTGCCATGAACCTGCGGCACCTTTAGAAATTGTTTCAATCACTTTTTCACCATCAAGGCCAGCTTGTTTAGCAAAGTGAAGTCCTTCTGCTAAGCCCTGTACTACCCCGGCAATACAAATTTGGTTCACCATTTTGCAAAGCTGACCTGAACCTACTTCACCTAATAGTTGGCTAAAACGACTAAAAGCAGCCATGACAGGTTGCACAACACCAAAGTCAGCTTCTGCGCCACCCACCATCACAGTGAGAACACCATTCTCTGCACCAGCCTGACCACCAGACACCGGGGCATCTAAAAACGCAATACCTTGTTGCTTAGCTTTAGCACCCACTTCACGAGCGACTTCTGCTGAGGTCGTTGTATGGTCAACTAAATAGCTACCGGCTTGCATGCTAGCCAGTACACCATTTTCGCCGTACACCACTGAGCGTAAATCATCGTCGTTACCAACACACATAAACACAATGTCAGCGTCTTTTGCCGCTTCTTTTGGCGTTTCGCTGTAGTGACCTTGATATTCTGATACCCACTTTTGTGCTTTTGCTGTTGTGCGGTTATAAACAGTCACGTGATGACCTGCGTTAGCAAGATGACCCGCCATAGGGTAACCCATGACACCTAATCCGATGAAGGCGACTTTCATTGACATAAAACTGACCTATTTGAGTGATAAATTAGTAACAATTTCATTATCTCAATCGAATAACTAAAAAGCGAATGAAAAAGCGTTCATTAATTTTAAGTAAGTTAAAAACACACAGGTAAAACATGGATAGTATATATCGTTTTAATGCCCAGCTTGCGTCTGGTGAAAATTTTAGCCTTGCGTCGCTACAAGGCAAAACCACTCTTATTGTTAACATTGCCAGTAAATGTAATTTTTCGATGCAAATGGCAAGTCTCGAAAAACTTTACAACACATATAAAGACCATAATTTTACTGTGCTGGGTTTTGCCTGTAACCAATTTGGTCATAATGAGCCACTCGAAGGTGGAGAATTATTAGCGTATTACCAGCAACACTTTAATGTAAGCTTTCCTCTTTTTAATAAAGTGCTCGTTAATGGGCCTGAGGCGCATCCGTTATTTAATTATTTAAAATGCCATACACGTGGAATTGCGCAAAACCGCGCAATTAAATGGAATTTCACCAAATTTCTTATAAACTCAGAAGGTCAACTCATTGCACGGTACGCCCCGCGTACCAAACCTGAAACCCTCAAAATGGTGATAGAGAGTAATTTAAATGATAAAGCTGGCCTTATTCAGTGCGCAAAAATATGAGAAACCCTTCTTTGACAATAACTCAACTAATTACAGTGAGTCTGTTTCTCTGAGCTTCATTGAGCAATCACTGAATATAACAACCGCACCATTAAGCAAAGGTTTTGATGCTGTATGCGTGTTTGTTAACGATACCGTTGATAAACACGTCATTTCTGCTTTAGCGAACGATGGTGTTAAAGCCATTTTATTACGCTGTGCTGGCTTTAATAATGTTGACCTTGAAGCCGCCAAAGAGCATGGAATAAAAGTTTGCCGCGTACCCGCTTACAGCCCAGAAGCAGTTGCAGAGCATTGTATTGCGCTCATGTTGACACTTAATCGCAAAACACATAAAGCATTTAATCGCGTTCGCGAAGGCAACTTTGATTTAAATGGCTTACTCGGCTTTAACCTATTTAAAAAAACCATTGGCATTATTGGCTGTGGTAAAATTGGCTTAGCACTGGTAAATATTTTAAATGGTTTTGGCGCTAACGTTTTAGTGTGTGATCCTAAAGTAAAAGCAGGGCCATTTACGCTATGTGACTTAGATACCCTACTCACGCAAAGTGATGTCATTTCTTTGCACTGTCCACTAAATGAGCATACCCATCACTTAATTAATGAAGCTGCATTTGAAAAAATGAAAGAAGGTGTCATGCTAATCAACACCTCACGCGGTGCGCTACTAGACAGTAAAGCCTGTATCAATGCGCTAAAATCAAAAAAAATTGGCTATCTGGGGCTTGATGTTTACGAACAAGAATCAGAACTGTTCTTTAAAGATCACCGTGAAGAAATTATGCAGGATGACATTTTTTCTCGCTTAGTCAGTTTCCCAAACGTACTTGTTACAGGTCACCAAGGTTTTTTCACTCAAGAAGCCCTTAACGAAATAGCTTGCACCACACTGCAAAGTGCTAATGAGTTAAGCCAAGGCTTGCCACTGACTAATGAAGTTATTTAAATGCGCTTAACTCTATGCGCTTAAAATAGTTCTATGCTCTTAAAATAACTCTATGCACTTAAACAATAAGGGCGTAAGGTTTGCGCCCTACGCCTTTTAAACAAGTGACTCTCGAATTAAAGCTGATAGTTTTATTTCAACAGCGCCACATTCACGAACACTGCGGTCATCAGTAACGGACACACAAAACGAATGTACTGAGCGAACCAATAATGTGGGCCACTCGCCACTTGGTGTAATTTGTTACCACGTTTCCATAACCAACCTACAGTAATGAAATAAAACAGCCCCATCAGCGGTAATTGGTATTGTGTTAATACCATAATCACTAAGCCAAATAACCAATCAAAGTTAAGAATGATCAAAGATGAAGCAACAAACACAACTAAGGTTACAAATAACGTGGCTTGTTTACGCTCAATGCTGTGATTTTCAACTAAAAATGCGACAGGAATTTCAGTTGATGAAATAGTTGAGGTCACCGATGCAATCGACATCAACACAAAAAACAACAAGCCAACCAGTAAGCCTACTTGCCCCATAGTGCTAAAAAGCTCAGGTAATATTGCAAAAATTAATTGCCCCTCACCGACTAGCTTACCATTACTGAATACCTCAACGCCGTTGTGCTGAGCAACAAAAATGGCAGGAATAATTAATAACCCTGCTAAAAATGCCACCCCCGTATCAAGCAATGCAACCGTGCCTGTTAGTTTTGGTAAGTTGGCGTCTGGCTTTAAATATGAGCCATATACCATCATACACCCCACACCTAACGACAATGAAAAGAACGCTTGCCCCATCGCGGCAATAATTAAGTTTGCATCGAAAATTTGACTAAAATCAGGCACTAAATAAGCAGCAAAGCCATCCATTGCGCCATCAAGGGTGGCAATATAAGCAATTAAAGCCACCAGCAACACTAACAATAGTGGCATTAAGCGGCGTGACCAGGTCTCGATACCCGATTTAACCCCTTTTAAAATAATACTGGCTGTTAAGATAAGCATGAGTGGCGTAAACACAAAATTGCGCGCCATTGAATCACTGTGTAAAAAGTCACTGAGCTTAGCTAAACCAAAAAAGCTAGCGATTGGTTCAAGCGCATATGCAAGCATCCAACCTGCAACAATCGAATAAAAACTTAGCATCACAATGGCGCCAAATAGGCCTATGTAACCCGCTGCGGCACCGACTTTTGGCGAGGTATCTTGCCATGCACTTGATAACGCTTTAACAGGATTTGCTTGCGCTTGATGACCTAAATACAGTTCGGTGTACAAGGCTGGAAGCGCTAATAAGAAAATAACAATAAAATAAACAAGTAAAAATGCACCGCCGCCATGGTTTGCCGCTTGCGTTGGGAAACCCCAAATATTACCTAAACCTACTGCCGCACCAGAAGCGGCGAGAACAAAACCAATACGACTTTGGAAGCCGTCACGAACTTGTGCCATACATCTACATTTCTGTTATTATTTTTCCTCATTAAACCATAATTACAGTCAACTGCGTAAACAATTTGCGTTTGTGTGTGCCTGCAACCGTGCATTTGCTGTAAAAATAAACAAATCTAATTCTGAGTATATGCGAAAGCCGCAAACCATGAGCAGTCACTATTTTTCTAACACTTTAAAAATTGATTCAGCAGTAAGTTCAGCTGATAAACAAATCGTACTTGTGGATGCTTCACATATCGATATTAGTGCCCTGCCGGTTAGTAAATTACTCAGCCAGTTTGAGCAAAGCGTACTTGCAAAGCGCAAAGTACAAGCAGCAAAACAAGAGTACATTGCCACACGGTTAACACTTAAGTATTTATTAAAGCTCAGCGTTCCAGCATTTAAAAACACACCTCTTTGCGACATTTCAAGCCAATTTGATGACGCAGACAGCAAGCTTAAACTACACACGCCTGAGGGTGAGCCCATTTGGGCCTGTTTATCGCATTCGCGTGGTTTTATCGGCGCAGCACTCAACCCTGAGCAACATAAATTTGGTTTCGATATTGAACACTACACAAAAACACGCCCCTTTGTAAAACTTGCCAAACACTTTTATCACCAAGAAGAAGTCAACCTAATTAGCGCCTTTAACGATATAAACGAGCAAGCTGGGTGTTTTTTTAGAATTTGGACACTCAAAGAAGCGTTGGCCAAAGCAACTGCACAGCCTATCGCTAAGCTCTTGAGCCCAAATGTGTTTGAGGAAATTGAAAAACATAGCTTGACCGCATCAAGCCGAACCGTAAATGATTTTGATATTAGCGTGGTGGCACAAAAAAGCACTGACTGGCAGTGCTCTTTTATGACATTTGACGACTTACGCCGCGTTTTGGCTTTCTAATAAACGACTATGAATAGCTTGAACAACAAGGTCAGACTCACTCTGCTCAACTAAAAAGCACAGGTTATGTTTACTTGCACCATGGCAGATTAAGCGAATATTAAAATCACTCAATACCTGCATTAAGTTAGTTTCTTGCTGACGTAATTGAATTTCTGAACCAATTAATGCTACCAACGTTAAGTTATTCTCAACCGATACATGACAAAACTCAGAGAGTTTATCTAAACAGGCTTGATCAAGCTCTGGGCGTGATGCGTTAGGTGCGTTATCTAAGGTAATTGCCACACTGATTTCAGAGGTTGTTACTAAATCAACCGAGATATTAAACTCACTTAAAATAGTGAAAACACGCGCTAAGAAACCACTGGCTAAAAGCATTTCTGGGCTTTTAACCGTTAAAAGAATTTGGTTTTTACGCTGTGTGACTGCTCGAATACCAGGCTGCTCTGACTTTTCTTTTTCAATCCATGTGCCCCCTAATTGCGGTTCACGGCTTGAGCCAACAAACACGCTAATATGGCTGCGACTTGCCGGTAAAATAGTCGCGGGGTGCAATACTTTTGCCCCAAAGGTTGCCATTTCAGCGGCTTCGTCAAAGCTTAGTCGAGCAATAGGCGTGGCTTTTACACATAAACGCGGATCTGTACTGAAAATACCCACTACATCAGTCCAAATATGCACACTTTTAGCGTTAATTGCTTCTGCAAGCAATGCCGCGCTGTAGTCAGAACCACCACGGCCTAACGTGGTTGTTTGGTTATGCTCATCACTGCCAATAAAGCCTTGGGTTACCACAACTTGTTCTGCTAATAAGGGCACTAAATGTTTTTGCGCTGCCGCGGCTGTTGCAGCAATGTTTGGGGTAGCTTTTGCAAATTGACTATCTGTTTTTAAGACTTTACGCACATCAAATCGCACAGCATCTAAGCCCTGACCACGCAGTACTTGAGTAAATAAATAAGATGACAGGCGCTCACCAAAGCTCAGCAGTTCATCTTGCTCAGCGGCCGATTTAGCCCCTGCTGCTGCAAGCGTTTGAAATGCTTTTAAGGTTTCATCAAAGCCATGAGCTAAATCAGCATCCAGCGACAGCTCGGCTAAAATATTTTCTTGAATAGCAATAACACCTGTGATGTGTTCATCGCGCTGTGCTGCGCTTAAATCACCTTTACACAGTGCAACTAAATGATTGGTTACGCCCGCACTTGCACTCACTGCAACAACGCGTACTTGATTATCTGCACAGACAATTTCTGCACAACGACTCATGGCGTCAAAGTTAGCTACACTGGTGCCACCAAATTTTGCAACTACATAATCTGATTTCGAGTTGGCGGCTAATTGGGTATTCATGTCGTCTCCTTTTGTGGGTAACAATCCACATTAATTCAAGAAGAACTCGGCAAGGGGTGCTTTGATAAAAAAGAGTAGTCCACTGCCAGAAGCTCTCCACCTAGTTTGGTGACAGTTTTGAGGATTCAGCCCCATAAACCGAAAAATAACCGCGACGACCGATTACTTTCCTCGGCGAGTACTTCCCTCTTTAATGGTCATTGGCAATCGTCACCTCACATTAAATACCTAAGTATCGCACCTCTTCTGAATGTTAAGTTAACACCTGGTTAAAATAACAAAGCCTGCTATAAAAAGCAGGCTTTGAAACTTATCGTTTAGACGTCTAGCTGTCAAGTATTAAATAAAACTTCCCGCTAGGTATGAGCCATAATAACCCGTTGTATAAGCTATTAATAAATACAGCGACATTTTTAAATAACTCATAAACGTTAATGCTTTTACTTTACTCATTGCGATAATACCCGCTGCAGAGCCGATAATAAGCATTGAGCCTCCGACACCTGTCGCATAGGTAAACGATAACCATTGCTGAGGGCTCATGACAATATCGGCTTTCAGTAATGCAGCCGTTAGCGGCACGTTATCAACCGCAGCCGACAACAAGCCCATTAAGTAGTTTGCATACTCAGGCGCCATAAGCTCATATAAGTGCGTAAATTTAGACAGCATACCCACTTCTTTAAGCGCACCTACGAGTAGCAATACCCCCACGAAGAATAAGAGCGTGTCGTATTCAATTTCACGAATATAATCAATAATTTTTTTGTTAACGTCTTTCTTGCGCATTAAAAATTGCGCCACTAAAAACATTAACGACAAACCAAATAAAAAGGTTAATAGTGGTGGCACACTATAAAGCACACTGAGTGTTAGGGTTGCGATAATCGTCGAGAAAAAGATCACCGCAATGGTGATGTCGGTCTTTTCTATGCGGCGGGCAGCTTGTTTTTCGAATACGACATTCCCTGACATCCCCGTAGATAGCATAACAGCCAATAGCGCCACACTTGCAAGTGAAGGCACAATAAGCAATAACAAGTTACCGATGGTGACTTTCTCATCAAGGAAAATCATTAAGGTCGTTACATCACCCGTAATAAGTGATACCCCACCAGAGTTCACACTGAATACAATGAGGGTCGCGTATTTTATTAATTTTTTAGGATCAAGCTTTAGCGACATCACTACTGCAAGCGAAATTAATGTTGCTGTGATATTGTCGGAAATAGAAGAAAACAAAAACGCAAAACCACCAATCAAAAACATCAGCTTTCGTTCGCTGATTTGATTTGGCATAATTTTGTGAACAATATTTTGAATAAACCCTTTCGAGTTTAAATAAGCAACAAAGGTCATAGCAGCCATTAGGAATAACCACAAAGTAGCAATTTCTAAAATATTGTGATCAAGTTGATGTTGTATAGTTTCTGGGCTTTGCCCATGAATTGGAGAGATAAACAAGATAATCCAGCATAAAGTGCCAAAAAAAAGCGTCGTTTTGGCCTTGTTTACATGGATAATATCCTCTATAACGATAAGCAAAAATGCCACCGCTATCAGGGTTAGGATAAGTGGGGTTACCATGGTGTTTGAACAACCTTTATAAAAATGTAAAAATTGTAAGTCGAGTGTTTCGGCGCGGATTCTAGCAGCATCTAAGTCATAAAACTATTCTCAATTACATAAATTACTACTAAACGCTAACACCAAAATTTTGATTTACTGGAGCCGTATGATCCCAGCTAAAAAGTTATTAAATACCCTTACAGAGCATTGGGGGGTGTTAGAACTCTTATTTAAACGTTTTAAGATGGCTGATTTCAGCTTAAAAGACGTGCAAAATGCGATAAAACAAAAACAGCCAAGCTGGTCAAATGAACGCATTTATAAAGAAACAAATCGTTTATTGAATCAAGATATTATTATTCCACTGGCAAAATCTTCGCAATTAGAAATCAACCGCGCAATTGCTGACTTTGCAACCTTTTTATTGCAAGAAGAACATTTGGGTTTAGCACAAGAGATCAACGTATTAGTTGATGACTTAGCACGCTTGGGCAACCGCTTAGCAAAAGCCGGAGAAATTGAAGATTACGACGAGCTGCGTCGCTTTAGCCGAATTATGGATGATCGGGTTCGCAAAATAATGAAACTGTTTAGCCATAACGAAAACGCTATTTTAAATATTGTTGAACAAGCTAAAGCTAATAACGCAGTACAATCGCTACAAAAACGCTATCAAGCTGTTATAGAAGCATTTGACGAATACATAGAGCCAATGCTTGAAATGGTTGATATACGCGGCGATTTCCATGCTTGTTTTAACACCATTGAAACGCAAATAAGCCTTCAGATTGAACAAATTGATCGGCTCGGAAAGTCATACCAAGACAAACGCATGCTTGAGCAACTTCGAACGCGTATTTTAGAAATGCATTTAGTGGGTCGCGAAAGCCTGCGTAAAAGTGCTGATATGCTAATGCCACTGCGTGAAGAGCTGCGCCGTAATAACTTGATCACCCGCCAAGCAGCGAAAGTACTTGGGCTTGTGCGTAAAAATGGCGTTGATAACATGCTGAGCGCCGTGCAACCTAATTTTGTTTCTGATTCACAACGCTTTTCACTTGGTCAACAACGCCATATTATCGCCTATATGGCAGGTTTAGTTGACTTTGAGCACGATGAATACGAGCTACCAGAGCATCAAGATGTGCCGGCGTACCAAAGCCCTAATATCCCCGATTACAACGATGTAAAATCACAGTTTAAAAAGCGCTTCAAAAAGGCCACCAAAAAGTCACAACCGCTGCTTAGTTTCTTAGATGAAAGCTACCCCGACCTTGACGCTGACGAAATGCTGTTTTTATATCAAAAACTCATTAGCGATGGCGACCTTGAAATCAGCCAAAGCCAAGAAAAAGTAAAAATAAAGATTGCCCAGCAGCACTTTTCACTCTACCCGTTTAATTCATCGCCTGCTGATGACAAACAAGCAACAGAGCAATAACTATGACAGATATTAATTTAGATGATTTAACACATCTACAAGCGATTAATAAAAAGCTCACCTCAGGCTATCACATTAGCGAGCAAGACACCTTAATGTGGCAAGAGCTTGATCAACACATTGATGCTTATCGCGCCCTATTCAATGCACTCGGTCATGATTTACAACACGATAGCCGTGGCTATTACTACTTTGGCAGCGATGAAAGCACACCTAATATGGGCAAGATCTCGCGCGCTATTGCACTGACTATTTACATTTTGATTGAACACTATGCCAACACAGGTAAAGACCCGATGCGCGCTTTGTTCGACGAAGTTAATGACTTAGAGCTCATGCAAACCCTTGTGCAAATTAATAAACATTTGTTTGATCAACTTGAAATTTTCTCTGGCTCAGATTTACGTAAAGATGTGTATCTACGTATGGTGCGCTTAGGACTTGCCCGCGAAGTTGAAAACGGCTTTATGCTACAAGCCCCTATTTATCGTTATATCGATGCATTAATGGAAGTAAACGAAGAAACCTACCTAGGAGATGACGAATAATGCAAAGCCAAAGCCTATACGGACTCAGTAAGCTTGCGCTATTAAATACCGCTGGCTATGCAAAATGCGTGATCCCGCTTGATAAAAGTAGCTCGATTTGTGCCCCTAACAATACCGGTAAAAGCTCTGTTATTAATGCCCTGCAGTTTCCGCTAATTAATGATTTACGCCTTACCGAGTGGGATGGTCACGATTTAGATGAAACCCGAAAGTTTTATTTTTCATCCGACCAATCATATATATTACTTGAAGCCGACTTACCAAACGGCCCAGTAGTCATTGGGGTTGCTGGTTTGGGTAAAATTGCAGGATTCGCACATCAGTTTTTTTGCTATCAGGGCAAACTACACCTTGACCATTACACCCAAGGCAAAACTATTGTTAAGTTCACTAAGCTGTTTAATCATTTAAAAGAGCAAGGATTCAATCCTATTGAACTTAAAGCACAAGAGCTCAACGCCCTTTTAACTGGTGGTGCGACGCCGTTTGATGGCGATATCAATTTAAAAATGATCCCGCTGAATAACGTACAAGACTCGGCAATTTACAAAGAAATCTTCCGCCGTATTCTTAACTTGCACAAGCTCGGTGCCAGTGATGTTAAACGCTTTATGCTGCGTGTGTTTGAGCGCCATATGTCAAACTCTCGGGTAGACTTTTATGAAGTATGGCGTCGCTCATTCGACAAAGTAAACCGTGCCAAACGCGAGTTAAAAGCCCTTGAATCAATGCAAGAGCCTATTGCAGCCCTTGAATCTATGCTTGAAAATCAAACCGTATTAAAAGGTAAACTGGCTGCGTACGCACCTAAGATTGACCAAGCTTTAATTGACTTTGAAAGCTATCAACAAGAGCAGCTAACAGAGCTCAATCTTGCCCTTGAAGATATCGAGCACGAAAAACACGAATTTGAACAAAAGCAACAGTTATACATTCAACAGTCTCGCGATATTGAACGCAAACAAACGCAAATTGAGCAATGGTTTTTAGACTACCGAGCATTAAAATCTGAGTTTGAACTGGTTAATAAAGCCACTTTAAAAGTAAGCCTTACCCAGCTTAAGCAGGACTATGAGTCGCTGTCGCATTCATTAAACAGCGCACAAGGGCAAAGCTTACACACGCTTGATTACCGCATCAGCGAAACACAAAAGCAAATTAAAAGCTTAAAGCTGCAGCTGAAAAACTTAGAGTTCAACCTCTTTACTCGTATGCGTGAAGACTTGTCTTTAAAAGAGGTTGAAGAAATTTCGCGTATTCTCAATCCCGATATTCTCTCGTTTGCGACCACCAGCAATGGGGATGTCGAGATTACTGACGAAGATGCCTTTGGGGAATTTTTAGAGCAATTATCAGCCAACGTAAAAGGCGGTATTCTTACCCTACCGGGTGCAACGATTAAGCTCAAAAAGCTTAGCCCAGTGCAAATGCAAACTGGCGAAAACAAAGAGCAATTAACCGCACAATTAGCCGCACTTGAAAACTCATTAAAAGAGTTTAAACAGCAGCGCGAAGTTGCTGCCAATGTCGCCCAAAAGCAAAAAGAGAAAGACGCGCTTTATGATGAGCTAATGGCCTCTGAAGAGGCGTTAAAACGCTTTGAACAATTTGAAATCATGCAGCAATCTGTTGATGCGCAAACCCTGCTTAAAGAGCAGCTAAATGCTGAACGCGAACAAGTGGACGACTACCTGCAAGATATCCAAAAAAACAGTGGGTCAATTAGTGATCGTCGTTCAATTATCAAATCGAAAAAAGATCTACTCGCCCGCCAAGCTGACCGCTTACGTCAAGTTAAGTCGGAGCGAATTGACCATACTCTCGATTTTTACTCAGGCAAAGTAACGCCGTACATGATCGAAATCAGCATTGATTTTGATAACTTAAGTGATCTCATTCATCATTTTAATAAAGATTGCCAAGAGCTGAGAAACTTTGATATCAACGTGCGCAATACCTACATGCATATTTACAATGCAGGAATTACAAAGTTCGATAACGAAAACGATGAGTTCACTAAGTACGAAAAACTAATAAGCGCGTTTAACAATATTGATAACGAACGCGATGCGGTTGAGCGCCAAGGCCGAGTTGCCCTTACCGAAGTAGCCGCCACCATTAAAGGCCTTCGTGAAGACCTAGATCGCCTTCGCCGCGAAATGAATAGCTTTAACAAAGGCATTAGTCAGCATCGTATTTCAAACTTACAAGCCTTTAAGATCAATGTGATCCCGCGAAAAATGTTGGTTGATAGTATCGACACCATTATCAGTACCTCAAACCAGTTTGAGCAAGGTGATACTCTCGATTTATTAAGCCAAGAGCCGTACAGTGAGTCGGCAGTAAACGAAGCAAAAGATCATTTAATTAAGCTCGCTTCAGATAAAGCGGGATTAACACTGACCGATTTATTTGATATTCGCTTTGAGGTAGTAAACCGTGCAGGTGAAACAGAGCACTTTGAAAAAATTGACTCTGCGGGCTCTAACGGCACACGTATAACAATTAAGTTACTATGTGGCATGCTGTTTATTCGCTACCTGTTAAGTGATCAAGAACAAAACTTATACCGTATCCCTATTTATATTGATGAAGCGGCGGATATCGACCCACAAAACCAAAAAGCAATAATAGAAACCGCTTTGAGTTTTGGCTTTGTGCCAATTTTTGCATCTGTTAAGCCACAAGTGAGTTGTGACTACATTGTGCCTATTCGGACAGTAAAAGATGGGGCACAAAACTGGGTCGATGAAAAAGACTGGATTGAGGTCGAACACAGCGCCTAATCACATAAATTAATAAATGATTCAGTCAAGGATGACTATATTTACATTCTATTACATTACTTTTTTTGAAATGTGCCATAGTAACTAAATAATCATTCAGTTGAATTATTTTTGTGTTATGTTATCAATCAAGTAGTGGAAATTTTTGCCAAGGAGCAAACAGTATGAAGAACTTATTAATCGCAACGGCTGTTTTATTTTTAGCGGCTTGTGCTAAAACCCCTGATTGGGATTACGATAAATCAGCTGACTTTAGCAACTATAAAACTTTCTCGTGGGTTCCTAACGCGAGCCTAACAAAGAATGTTGCAAACTACCAAATCAGTCCATTAATGGAAAAGCGTGTCCGCGAAGCGGTAAATGCTGAACTTGAAAAAAGTGGTATGCAACTGGTTGACGTTGCACAAGCTGATGTACTTATTAACTACCATGCATCTGTTGATACTAAAATCGATGTAGATACGTTTAATGTTGGTTATGGCGCACGCTGGAATTATTGGGGCATGGGCTACAACACGCAAACAACAACGCGTGAGTACGAAGTAGGCACATTAATTTTAGATGTTGTCGACCGCGCTTCTAACCAACTTGTTTGGCGTGGAGCTAAAGAAGGTCGTTTACAAAAGAACCAGTCACCAGAAAAACGTACTGAAGTGATCAAAGAAACTGTCGCGAATATTTTAAGTAACTTTCCGCCACAGTCAGTGAAACAATAATTACATGTTTCGATAAAAGACCGCGATTAATTCGCGGTTTTTTTATGCCTAAATCAATGCTGGTTGGAGTGGTATAACTCAGTGATTCAGATACAATAGCCGCAATTTTGCAGTGGTTTGCCATGTTTATACGGTAATTAACCCCACTGCTCTCAACACAGTAATCATAAGAGAGTTTTAGATGGTACGAGCGGTACACTTCACACTTCCTGCATTATTCGTCACTTGCTCACTGTTTGCAGAAGAAGCAAACAACATTGAACAAATCACCGTTGAAGTATCAGCAACAGCCAATAAAGAACCTGTTGGCACCTTTGATGCGCCCGTTTCAAATTTAGAATACGACCCACGTGTCGACTTACAATCACGTAATATGGCTGAGGCACAAGCCGATGTGACGATACGGGGTGGTATTTTTGAAAATACCGGCTTTCGTGTTGGCAGCAGCACCTTATTCGATCCACAGTCAGGGCATTACTTTGCAGAAATTCCTATTGCACCGCAGATGCTAGCAGGCCCAGCGGTTCTAACCGGTGCTGATAACGCTCTATATGGCATGAATAGCTCTGTAGGGACCGTTTCATTTGGCTGGCGACCTATTACAAGCACGGGGAGTGCTTCGTTAGGGATTGGTAGCAATGGCTTTAACTTACAGAGTATTCATGCAGCGCACAGCCAAAAGCTTGAGAGCATGCCTGATTGGCGCTTAGGCTTTGAAGGTGAGTATTCGCATTCAAAAAGTGATGGTTCTATTAAGAATGGTGACCATGATTTTGAACGCGCATCGGCACGCATTCAACTGGCAAGTGACACTTCACAAACTGATTTAATGTTCGGTAAACAAGCAAAGTTTTTTGGTTGGCCCAACTTATACACGCCGTTTAATTTTAATGAAACCGAAGATCTTGAAACCACTTTGGTAATGTTAAATCACAAACACTTGTACGGTGCGAGCAATACATTTGAAGTGACCGGTTATTATCGTAAACATAACGATCACTATGTATTATCACGTGAAAACCCCGCTATTTTTGAAGCTTTTCACGAAACAACGGTAAAATCACTGGGGTTATCGGGCCGCCACGCACTCAACACGGCATATGCAATTAACTACTCAGGGCAATTTATTGCAGATTCTATTGAGTCTACTTCTCTTGAAAACAACTTTACTTCACGCAATTACACGAAGTTAAGCGTATTGCCAGAATACACAACAGCACTTGCTACTGATAAACAGCTTACCGTGCGTGCGGGTGTAGCATTTGATAACACAAATCGTGATCGTTCAGATACCTCCTTCATTGCTGATGCGAGCCTTAAAGTTGTCAATCAAAATGGCAGTGAACACACGTGGTATGCGTCATACGCAGAGGCAACTCAAGTACCAGGTTATACAGCGATTGGTGGCAGCGAAACAGGTGGTTTATTCAGAAGTAACTACAACCTTGAGCGCGAAACGACCGACAACCTCGAGTTAGGCTTGCTAATTGAAGAGCAAACATGGCGCTTAGATTCAGCGATATTTTATCGTAAAGATAAAAACCTCACTGACTGGACCTACCGCTTTGATGCAACCTCAGCGCGTTTTGCCAACCCTGTTGATATTGATACTTTAGGGGTTGAGTTCCTAGCTAATAAGTCGTTTGACACCACCGAGCTTATTGCCAGCTACACCTATTTAGAAAAGTCCGAAGATTATGGCGCAGCGGATATTGATGCGAGTTTTTACGCCCTAAACTATCCAGATCACCGTTTAACACTCGGTGCAGTTTGGCAACCAATGGACGTACTTGAACTGCGTATTGATAATGAATGGCGTAAACAGCACAGCAATCGCCTGAGACGCTCAAGCGATGAAGCCTTCTTTACGCAACTGACGCTAAAATTCACTCCAGCTCAGCTTGAAAATGTGTTTATTACTTTAGCAGCAGACAACATATGGGATGAATCATTCGAAGAAGTCCCCGGCACTCCAGGACGCGGCGAGCAATACACACTAAGCGCTACGTATAGCTGGTAGTTCACAAACCAAAAATGCCAGTCAATAAGACTGGCATTTTCGGTTACATTCTTAAGCTAAAAATGAATGGTATAAGCCATAAAATATCGGAGAGCTAACTAAAAAACCCACAAATAATATTTTAAAAAAACTATCTTTGCTTTCAATCGAACTCATAATCGATACAGAATCCGTATCAGCCTGTTCTATGGGTTTAAATCTTCGGTAAGTTTTTACCACCACTAAACCGATAATGAATGGCATGACAATAGCTAATACAACTAACAACAAAAATAACCACGCTTCATTGGATGTGTGTCTCATATTCTTCCTTAATTACAAAATCAGTGTATCGTAACTAAAATAGAACCAGCTTGCTAAATGTTTTATGATAAATATTGTTTAAAGCTTTTCAGAAACAACAGCCAAATTTATGTCATCTGTTCAAGTTCGGTAATTAGATACAATGCTTGTTCGTTAGTCGTGCCACACACATCTATCGTGGCAGAAAAGTCGCTACACACCTTTGGCCTTGAGGCATCACCAAATAATTTACACAAATTATTCTCATCAAGCTGAATACAGCGCTCTCCGGCCGCTTTGCCGTTTGGCATCCCTGGAATGGGTGAGCTAATACTAGGTGCAATACAACAGGCGCCACAGCCTAATCTACATGCCATTTTATCTGTCATCACGTACCTCTTTAAGAACCTTTATCGCGTCTTTGTAATATGTGTAATGGTTTGTTACATCTTCAAACGCCTTGTAAACACTTTATTGCGTATGCTTAGCCTAACAAATTTTAAATTTAATCATTACCGTCAACCGTGAGGGAATATCCCGTGGCTAGTAAAAAACAAATCATTCTCCCTATTGCCGTTTTAGTCGGCGGCTTAGGAATGGCTTTTGCGTTTGCCTCAATGAAGCAAGCCCCTGTCGAAAAACCAGAACAAGATACGCGTCCGCTTGTATCGATTAAACCATTGAGCTTCGATACGATTACTCTCGATGTAAAATCGTACGGCATTGTTAAGCCAAAGAATCACACCGAGCTTGTAGCGCAAGTTAGCGGCCAAGTTGTATCGCTTTCTGATCAGTTTGTACAAGGCGGATTTGTTAAGCAAGGCGACATTCTAGCACGAATTGACCCAAATGATTACGAAGCAGCACTTATCGAAGCCGAAGCTGGGCTTGCACAAGCAAGTTCTGCACTGGAGATTGAACGTGCACAAGTTTCTGTTGCGCAAGCTGAGTGGGATCGTATCAAAGGCGACTCTCATCAAGTTATTCCCTCTGAACTTTACCTACGTAAACCACAACTCGCTGAAAAACTTGCTAATTACCGTGCAGCGCAAGCAAGCGTTAAGCGTGCTAAACGCAACTTAGAACGTACTTATATTAAAGCCCCTTACGATGCCATTATCGAAGAACGCTTAATTAGTTTAGGCAGTGTTGTTAACCCGGGTAACAGCTTTGGCAGTTTAAGTTCTACCTCACTTGCTGAAATCCGCTTACCCGTTGCCGATAAAGACTTACAGTATTTGGATAATCAAGGTATTGGTGCAAACGTTTCTATTAGCGCCGAGTTTGCTGGTAAACAAACCACATGGCAAGCTACCATTGTTCGCACTGAAGGTGTGGTAGACCAACGCAGTCGAATGAATTATTTAGTTGCCCAAGTTGCTACGCCCTACCAGCAAAAAAATCCATTACGTTTTGGCTCATACATCAACGCGACTATTCAAGGTCGCGCTTTAGATAATGCCATTGTTGTGCCACACCACTTAGTAAAAGACAACAAAATTGCCGTTTTACAAGAAGGCGAAACACTGACATTTAAAACCCTTCATATCGTGCGTGAACAAAATGGTATGGTGATCGCGGATAACGGCCTTGCGAATGGCGAAAAACTCATTACCTCAGCCCTTGAGTACCCCACTGAGGGGATGGCTGTAAAGTTAGATAACGCTGAGTTAAGCGCGCCAACCACGCAACTCGCGTTAAAAGAGGACTAAGTCATGACCACGCAAAGAGAAAAAGGTTTAATCGCGTGGTTTGCTCGCAACCCTGTTGCAGCAAATCTCCTCATGATCTTTATTTTAGTAGGCGGTTTGCTGACCGCTATGTCTGTTCGTAAACAGATGTTCCCACAGTTTGAAAGTAACTGGATCAGCATTCAAGCTGTTTATCCGGGTGCTGCTCCACAAGAAGTAGAAGAAGGCATCACCATAAAAGTCGAAGAGTCACTTGAAGGACTCGAAGGTATTAAACGCTTAATTACTTACTCAAACCGCGGGTTTTCACAAGCCTGGATCGAAATTGAAGAACAATACGATCCGCAGGAAGTGCTTGACGAAATCAAGATGCAAGTTGACTCAATTAATACCTTTCCTGCAGAGATGGAACGGCCTATTGTTCGCCGTGATAAGTACGAGCAAGAAGTCATGATCTTGGCGCTTTATGGCGATATGAGCAATTACCAACTAAAAGAGCTGGGTAACGACATAAAAGATGAACTTCAAGCGTTACCGCAAATCAACTTAGTTGAATTTCACAGTGGCCTAAATTATGAAATTGGCATTGAAATAAGCCCTGATAAACTGCGCGAGTATGGTTTAACGTTCCGGGATATTGCGACTGCCGTGCGTAGCTTTTCGGCAAATATGTCGGCGGGTCAAATTCGCTCTGAAAATGGTTATATTTCAATGCGTGTTGAAAACCAAGCTTACCGTGGTAAAGAGTTTGAGAACCTCCCGTTATTGCACCTACCCGATGGCGCACAAGTGCTACTTGGCGATGTAGCCACCGTGAACGATGGCTTTGAAGAGGGTCTGCAATACTCAAAATACAATGGCAAAAACTCATTAACGTTTGAAGTTAATGCCTCTAAAGATCAAGATATCACCAAAGTTGCAGCGGTTCTTAAACAGTACCTTGCTGATAAAGCCCCACTCTTACCAGAGGGTGTAAAATTATCACCTATTGTCGATTTAACTTACTACCTTGAAGGTCGTCTAAATATGATGATCGATAATATGATTTGGGGGGGTATTTTGGTGATGGTGGTACTCGCCCTATTCTTGCCATTGCGATTAGCATTTTGGGTCATGATGGGGTTGCCTGTGTCTTTCCTAGGTGCTTTTTTAATGATGCCAATGGGCTTTTTAGATATCACCGTTAACCTTGCATCCTTGTTTGCCTTCATATTAGTTCTGGGGATCGTCGTTGATGATGCCATTGTGGTCGGTGAGTCAGCCAGTGCTGAAATTGAAAAACACGGCCATAGCCTTGATAACGTTGTGCGTGGTGTAAAACGCGTTGCCATTCCTGCTACATTTGGTGTACTAACAACCATTGCTGCATTCTTACCGCAAACACTGGCGTCGGGACCTGGTTCTGCGTTCTCTAAAGCCATTGGTGGGGTAATTATTTTATGTTTAATTTTCTCTTTGATTGAATCGAAACTTATTTTACCAGCTCACCTAGCGGCAATGAAAAATAAGCCTGCCAACCCAAAAAACCCTTTACATCGTTTGCGTTTAGGTATGGATAACGGTTTGAAAAACTTTGTCGATAATTATTACACGCCATTTATTGGTCACTGTATCCACTATCGATATACCGTTATTGTTGGCTTTATTTGTGTCCTTATTGTGAGCGGTGGTATGTTTGCAGGTGGTTTAGTGAAGTTTGTTGCGAACCCTAAAATTCCGCATGACTTTCCGCGCATCTCAGTCGAAATGAACTTATCGTCATCTGAGCAAGCAACGCTTGAGACAGCAAAAACAATTGAAAACGTCATATTAAATGTCGATAAGCAACTGCAAGAGCAGTATGGTCAATCGATGATCCGTGACTTATCAGTCAGCTTACGAGGTCGCACCAATGCCAATATTATGGCTATTTTAGTTGAGCCTGACTTACGCCCTATCGATACATTTCAGTTAAGTGCGTTATGGCGTGAACAAATGCCGCCACTGCCTGGTGTAAAAACACTTAACATTCAAGACAGCATAATGAATGGCGGCCGTGATGATGGCGATGTAAGTTTTCGCTTAGAAGGCAAAGACATTAACAAACTAAAAGAAGTCGCAGCAAAACTTAAAGAGAAACTTAACAGCATGGAAGGTGTTGGTGACGTTAATGACTCACTACAATCGGCGACCGATGAAGTACAGCTAGAACTTAAACCTCTTGCGTATAGCTTAGGTCTTACACTGTCTGATGTTGCTTCGCAAGTGAGCTTTAGTTACTACGGATTAGAGGCACAACGTATTCTTCGCGAAGGTGAAGAGATCAAAGTCATGATTCGCTATCCACGAGAATCACGCAATGCTGTGAGCGACATTACCGATGCACGTATCATTACGCCAACGGGTGTTGAAGTGCCGCTGGCAGAAGTTGCTAAAGTAAATATCGTAGATGGGGTTAACCGTATTCGCCGAGAAAATGCAAAGCGTACTGTTAATGTGTGGGCTGCGGTTAATACCGAGCAAGCAGAACCATTTGCAATCGCAAAAGAAATTCGTGATGAGTATTTACCCAGCCTACTTAAAAACTACCCAGGTGTAGAAAGTAATGTAGCAGGACGTATTCAAGAAGAAATGGACAGTGTGGCTGAGCAAGTACGTGATTTTGCTCTGTCGATGATGATTATTTTTGCATTATTAGCGATTCCACTTCGCTCATATTCTCAGCCATTTATTATCATGTCGGTTATTCCATTTGGTGTGATTGGTGCCATGTTTGGTCACATGATTTTAGGGATGACCATGAGCAGCCTGTCGGTGTTCGGCATTATTGCGGTTGCAGGTGTAGTTGTGAATGATTCACTCGTAATGGTCGATTTTGTTAATAAAGCCCGAGCAGAAGGAGTCGCAATTAAAGAGGCAGTAATGCAAGCAGGGGCACGCCGCTTTAGAGCCATTTTATTAACGTCGATCACTACATTTATAGGTGTATTGCCAATAATTATGGAAACCAGTTTACAAGCCAAAATAGTTATCCCAATGGCTGTATCGCTGGCGTTTGGTGTGTTATTTGCGACCGTGATTACATTAATTTTAATTCCATGTCAGTACGTGGCATTAGAAGACTTCAAGCGTTTAATTGCTAAACTAAGAGGCAAAAAAACAACGCCTGATGCCCCACTACAGACATCGAGTAACTAAGCCCTCTCCTTATCCCAACCAAGCGCTTGGTAAGCTTTCTTACCAAGCGTTTTTTGTTAAAAAATAAACAAATATGTTCCTAAAATTTTCATAACTTTGCTAAGCTTAAGTGTGTAAAAAAGAAACAAATTCAAAGAATACTAATTTGCATATTCTAAGAGTTATTTTTAGGCGAAAACCCTCGTCGCGAGCACTGCAAAATTTCGTTGTTCAAAATCAGAAATTTTTAACGCTGTCAGCATCAGGTTTTACCCCTCTGAATAATTAAGTATTAATGCTAATTAGTGTCACTCTTACAAACACGTTATAAGGACATAGCTATGAAATTTATTCGCTACACTGCCTTGGTTAGTTGTTTATCTTTTTGTATTCCTGCGCTGGCTGAAAACCCATATTTACAACAACAGCTTGAACCTATTTTAATTGGCGAATCTCATTCTGTAGAAAGCGAACTAATCCACTCCCCTGAAATGACTGTTGCCACCTACAAAGCAAATAACTTTGAACGTGTTTGGTCTGATTTTGCGTACACAAAACAAGCTCTTAATTTAATTGCACAAGCTGAGCTTGAAGGACTTTTCCCTAACGATTACCACTTTGACACGCTGATGGCATTGGCAAAAGAAATTGACAAGCGCGGCACGCAAGCCGTCGAAGCACAATTCGATGTGCTGATGACCGATGCCATCATGACTTACGCAAAACACCTGATTCGCGGTAAAGTGAACCCTAAACTACTATCCGACACATGGAATTACGAGCAGTCTGATGTCACCCCAGATGCCGCTGCAAAAGCGCTGCTTAAACATGTAAAATCAAAAAGCCTCGAAAAAGGCCTTAATGATTTAAAACCCACTCTGCCCCACTATAAAACCTTGAAAGATGCATTGGTTTTTTATCGCGAACTTGACACCAAAGGTGAGCTTGCGAATATCACATTACAAAATAAGGTATTAAAACCCGGTCAATCAGACCCCGCTGTGCCACTATTAAAACAAAAACTACAACGCTTAAACTACTACTCTTCTGGAATTTCAGATGAAACCAGTTACGACAATGAACTTGTTGAGGCTGTTAAAAAATTCCAATATTTACATCAAGTTGCTGACGATGGTGTAATAGGAAATGAAACCATAAAGCTGCTCAATAGAGATTACAGTGAATATGTTAATGATATCTTAGTTAATTTAGAGCGCATTCGCTGGGTAGACAACACCATTACCGAGCGTTTTTTAATCGTTAATATTGCGGGGTATATGCTTTATCTGTTCGAAGATAACAAACTTCAATGGAAAACCAATGTAGTTGTAGGCCAAAACTACACAAAAACCCCCATATTCAAAGGGCAAATGAGTTACATAGTAATGAACCCGACTTGGACAGTACCACGGAGTATTTCTGGAGGGATTATTAAGAAAATGAAAGATAACCCCAACTATCTGAATGAAAAGGACTTTGTGGTAGTAGATAGCCGCCGTAACCCCGTAGATAGCAAGAGCATTGACTGGGCTAATGCGAGCCGCAAAAACTTCCCGTATTGGTTTGTACAGCAACCTTCAGAAAATAATTCACTGGGACAAATCAAATTCATGTTCCCAAATAAATACTCAATTTATTTGCACGACACTCCTGCAAAAAGTTTATTCCAGCAAGACCAACGTGCATTCAGTCATGGTTGCGTGCGGGTTGATGAGCCACTCACACTCGCTGAAAAAATATTAGGAACCTCGGATGGTTGGTCTCGCAGTAAAATTGATGACGCTATCTCTGCTAAAGAGACACAAAAAGTAACCCTGTCAAACCCGCTTGATGTCTTTTTAATGTATTGGACCGTGGCTGCAAATACAGATGATGGACTGCATTTTTACTCTGATGTGTATAATCGCGATCCTGTATTACTAAAAAAACTCACTAAGCCACTTTCAAATGATTCAATCTAGAGGTATTTATGAAATTTAGCCTAGTGGTTATCAGTACGTTGTTTGCATGCATAACGCTGCCTATCAGTGCACTTGAGCTCAACAACTCGCTGCACAGTATTGTAATGGATGCGAATGAAGTGCTCACCCTTGATAACACGGCTGACTTTTCTGCTACCGATGTGTCAGATGTAAAAACAGAACGGTTAGGCCCAGCAAGCCTCGCCGTTTATGCTCCTGAAAAAGCAGGGTTTTATTCTTTAGTACTGGCAAATTCACACGCTGAACGCACCTTAATGGTTATTGTAAAAAAGCCGTTTAACGCCAAAAACAAAGTACTGAATAATTACCAAATTGGCACGTACCCTGCTCCATACAAAAACAACCCACAGTACAGTGCCCCATCAGGGCTTATTGAAATAACAGAGCAGGATTTAACACGCCAATTAACACCTCATGTGCAAGTTAGAAATGTGATTTGTAAACAAGTGAGTGGTTTTCCAAAATACCTTTATGTTAATAACGACGGGTTAATGATGCTCGAAGATTTACTTAAATTTGTGCAACGTGAAGGGATTAAAGTAACTAAATTTGCCTTTATCAGTGGCTATCGTACGCCTCATTACAACCGCTCTATTGGTAATGGACGACACAGTCGTCATCAATATGGTGATGCCTTTGATTTATACATCGATGAAAACGGCGATGGACGCATGGACGATTTAAACGGTGATGGCAAGCTCACCATTGCCGATGTCGATGTACTTTATAAACTGTTCGAAAAATTTCAAAAGCAAAGCCGCTACACTGGCGGTATTGGCCGCTATATACCTGCGGCTCATCATGGTGGTTTTGTACACATAGACAACCGTGGCTTTACCGCAAGGTGGTAAGACACTCTATTAATAAATGAATTGTAATAGAATGTTTCTATTATATTCCAATAAGATAAAGACTAAGCTATTGTGAATTAGTACAAAAATCACACTAAATAGAAAATCCATCGCTCACATAGTGTCACGGCTAAAACGAGACTGCCTCTTTTGGAATTAGAATGGATTAGATTCATCATAAGGACAGCAATGAAAACATTTATAAATTACATAAAACTACTCTTTATCATTTCAATAATTATTTTTACAAGCCTTGCCCGCAGCCAAGATATGCAAACTGAGATGGCTCACTTTATTCAAGGTTTTCATGACTACAAGCAGTTCAATGGCAATGTACTAGTCGCTAAAGATGGAAAAGTACTGTTTGAAAAAAGTTATGGCTACGCAAACTTTGAATGGGATATTGAGCACAGCGAGAAAAGTAAATTTAGAATAGGTTCGATTACAAAACAATTTACTGCCATGCTCATTTTACAACTTGCGCAACAAGGTAAGCTCAAACTTGATGAACCTCTGGCAACGTACCTTCCTGATTACAGGCAAGATATCGCAGCAAAAATTACTCTTCGACAAATACTCAACCATACTTCTGGGCTTAGTAATTACACTCAATTAAAAACATTTCGCGACGAATATAGTAAAAACAACTACAGCGTTGATGAATTTATCCGCTTATTGTGCAGTGATGATCTATTGTTCGAACCCGGCACTGAATTTCGTTATAGCAACTCAGGCTACTTTATTTTAGGTGCAGTAATTGAAAAGGTAACGGGTCAAAAATACAAAGACGTATTACAGAAGAATATTTTAGATCCACTCGGAATGAACGACACTGGCTATGATTCTCACAATAAAATAATTAAATTTCGCGTATCGGGTTACGACAATGGCCTAACTGGCTACAGCAATACAGACTACTTAGATATGTCTATCCCGTATGCTGCTGGGTCTATGTATTCAACAGCACGAGATTTACTAAAATGGGATCAAGCCCTTTACTCAGATAAGTTATTGAACAAAGAATATAAACAGCAGATGTATCACGTGTCTGAGCAAAGAAATTATGCGCTTGGTTGGGAAGTAACTAACCTTGATAAAAGCACCTATGGAAAACCCCTGACACGTATTCAACATGGCGGTGGCATCAATGGTTTTAATGCATTTATAAGTAGGATCATCGAAGACAAATTACTGGTTATCATTTTAAATAATACCGGTGGTGCGCCACTCACCCCCATGACTAATGGCCTACTTGCAATCTACTATGGCAAACCCTACGAAAAAGCGACAGAGCATATAGATAGCAAACTTTATAACGTATTTAAACGTGAAGGTATTGAAGGGCTAAAGAAAACCTATCAGCAAATGGTGAGTGATGGTAATACGCCAAGAGAAAGGTCGCTAAACTACTTTGGCTATGAATTAATGCAGATGGGTGAGCTAGACGCCGCAATCACGGTGTTTGAACTCAACAATCAATCTTATCCAGATTCCGCAAATACGTTTGATAGTTTAGGTGAAGCATATTTAGCAGCCGGTGATAAACAAAAAGCATTAGCAAGTTACAAAAAAGCGCTCACGCTAGACCCAGAAAGTAACAGTGCACACGACGCGATTGAAAAACTGCAATAACAAAAGAAGCCACGCCACGTGGCCTCTTTTTACTTTTAGCATGGCTAAAGCGCTCGCGGGCTCACTTTAATTTAAAGTATAAAGCCTGAGAGGAATTTCACCCTGCTCTGAGAATGTTGCTTAGCCATAAAGATGAAAAAGCCTCGTTATTCTATACTTAAAATAATTAGTTATCGAGTACCCGCTTATCTAAAATACCCTTTTCAATCAGTTGATTGAGTATAGCTTTGGTTTTTTCGCGGCATATATCCCGAACTAAACGAACAGCAGGTGTAATTGATTGCCGACTTGGACAGATAAGCCACAGCTCTGCACATAAATGTGGATAGTCTTGCATAACAGGTATCACACGTTCATTAAGCAAATCATCACTGATATCAATGCATGATTTAACTGCAAGGCCTTTACCTGCAACACACCATCGTCTGACTAAATCACCATCATTAGAGGCACGGCGACCTTGCATTTTTACCTTAAAACGTTCTGTGCCGTCAGTAAAATCCCAGACATTATTAATGATATCTTGCAGTTGATAAAAAAGCCCCTGATGTTGTTTTAAGTCATTTGGGTGCTTAGGCATACCATGCTTGGCTAAATAGTCTGGGGTTGCACATAATATACGTGGCACATTACAAATTTTGAAACCATAAAGATTGGAATCTGATGGCGAGCCATAGCGCAGTGCAAAATCGACTGAATCACGGTAAAAGTCAACATTACTATCACTGATATGCGGTCTCAAGCTGAGTTTAGGGTACTCATCTAATAATTCATCAAGCCAAGGAATAATCATATTACGGCCCAGATCAGATGATAACGCCACTCTAAGCTCCCCTTCAATTTCATCATGCTCGCCTTTTAATGCAAGAGTTGCTTGCTCAAGCATGGCAATTGCCTGCTGACATTGAGGCAAAAAGCGCTCACCAGCTGCTGATAAACGCAAGTGACGCGTTGTTCGCACAAATAACTCAGTACCGAGTGCTGCTTCAACACGCTTTATTGCTGCACTCGCTGTTGCTGAGCGCATATCTAGTTTTGCAGCAGCGGTAGTAATGCTGCGGAATTCAGCGACCTTGAGGATTAATTTCAGATCTTCAACCAACATATTAACTAAAATTTTTTGATAATGTTTATTGAATTATGCGCTTTATCGCTAAGTATGCAAGGCGTACACTCAGTCATATTGTTATACATGCGGGAGCAATTACATGACACACCCTATTATTTCAGACTTACAACGCCGTTATACAAGCAAGCGCTACGATGCAACTAAACGCATTAGCCAAGATGATTTGGCCGTTATTTTAGAAGCACTGCGCTTAACTCCTTCATCGATTAACTCGCAACCATGGAAATTCGTAGTAATTGAATCAGACCAAGCAAAACAGCGTTTACACGACAGCTTTGCAAACAAGTTTCAGTTTAATCAATTACATGCGAAGGCCGCCTCACACACTATATTATTTGCTTATAACCCTCGCTACAAACGTGAAGATTATGAAAAAGTCATAGAGGCAGACATTGCTAATGGACGTACAAAAGCAGAAAACAAAGAAAGCGCTTTTGGTGCCTTTGCTTTTGTTGATTTAAATACCGATGAACAAGGCAATAATGCACAGTGGACTAAGTCACAAACGTATATTGCGTTAGGCAATACCATGCATGCCGTGGCTCGTTTAGGCATTGACTCTACTCCGATGGAAGGGGTTGATAAAGATTTACTCGGTGAGCTTTTCGCTGATGAGCTAGATGGGTATGTCTGTGAAGTTGCTTTGGCAATTGGCTATCACGAACCTGAGCAAGATTATAATGCTGCATTACCAAAATCGCGTTTAGATAAAGATACTATTATTTCAGTGATTTAAGCGCTACATGCCGTGTATTACGCCTACTCTCGTAGGCGTAATATTTAATTTAACGTTGTATTGACCTTCACATTACGCGCCATACCTTCACTTAAGTCAGCAGTAATCGTTGCAAAACCACCATTAATAAGCGCTAAATTTGGCGCAACATGTCCAATGTCTGCATCGACAATAACCGGAAATAAGTTGCCTTTAAATGCGAGCTCAATTGCTTGGTATTCATCAAAGTAGCAGTCGTTATTTATTGCAGGGCTGCGACCAAACACAACGGCATTTACATCGGTAAAAACATCATTCAATTTTAACGATAACAAACAGCGTGCAAGTGCCATCGGGCTGAGCTCTGCATTTTCTAAATATAAAATAAGTCCTTCAGGTGCATACTGTTTTTTAAATTCATGTAATGCGTAGTAATTAGAAGGTAATAGTAAACCTAACGTATCCAAACAGCCGCCTATCAAGCGCCCTGACACTTCAATTTTACGTGTGTCTTTGTAGTTTATACAACGCCATTGGCTCGGTGCAGTTAAATCAAACTGTGCCTGCGGCTGGTGCGAATAGTCTATAACAGACTGCTGGTAATAAGGTGAGGCCACTTGATTTAATTGACCTTTTTCACCTAATTGTAGTGCTTTGAAAATGTTTGCTAAGTATTCATCAGGATCGTCTGGGTGAATTTGCATTAAATTTGCTGCGTGCAGTGTTGCCCAACCACATCGTGTCGTTAAAGCACATGCAAATGTACTGATATCTGAAAATCCCACTAACCACTTCGGTTGTGCTTGGCTTATCGCATTAAAATCAAGTAAAGATAAAATTTCCATGGTGAGATCGCCGCCCCATGGCGGCATGATAGCGGCAATTGAGTCATCTGTTAAAAACTGCATTAATTCATCTGCACGCTGTTTTGCAGGACTATGGGCTTCGCGTAAGCATGCCCCTTCTATAACTTGAAAGCCTTTTGCTTTTAAGCCCGCCAACACAAGATCTAAACGTGCGTGATATGCTTGATCAACCCCTGATGAAAAAGCGCAAATGGCTATTTTATCGCCTTTTGAAAGCGCTTTAGGGTAGTGAATTTTTGCCATTGTCACCTCTATATAATCGTTAATAGAACGCCAACGTAACGAATAATTGGGTGGCTGTAAACAGGCATAAAAAAACCGCGGTATAAAACCGCGGCTTCATCAATGCTTGGTTAAGCTATTAAATATACTCAACTTCAATGATTTCGTATTCAACTTCACCATTAGGTGTTTTAATGGTAACGGCGTCATCAACCTCTTTACCAATTAAACCACGCGCGATTGGCGAGTTTACAGAGATCAGGTTATTTTTGATATCTGCTTCATCATCACCCACGATTTGGTATTTAACCTCAGCGTCGGTTTCAACATTAACGATAGTAACCGTTGTACCAAAAATAACTTTACCTGTCTTAGGCATCTTAGTTATATCGATGATTTGTACATTTGAAAGCTTCGCTTCAATTTCTTGAATACGACCTTCACAAAAACCTTGTTGCTCACGAGCAGCATGATATTCCGCGTTTTCTTTCAAATCACCATGCTCACGTGCGTCAGCAATATCAGCAATGATTTTTGGACGGGTAACTGTTTTTAATTCGTTAAGTTCTTCGCGCAGTAATGCTGCACCACGAACCGTCATCGGAATTGATTGCATATTATTCTCACTTAATCCCAAGGGCGAATCACTCGCCCTTGGCACATTTCCTTAGTTCATTCGCTGGTGTAGTTCCTGAACTGACGTCACTTTGCTACGGTCGTCTGCTTGGTTTGCAGTACAGTTAGCAAATGCCGCGTTCAGTGTCGTTGTGTAGTTAGTCTTGTGCTGTAACGCACCACGACGTAACACCTTCGAATCTTCAATCGCTTGGCGACCTTCAGTAGTGTTTACAATGTAGCTGTATTCACCATTTTTAATTCTATCAAGAATATGAGGACGACCTTCGAATACTTTGTTTACGCGACGAACTGCAATACCAGCGTCTTCAAGTGCTTTGGCAGTACCACCTGTTGCATCTAGCTCAAAACCAAGTTCAGTCATAGTTTTAGCAAGTTCAACAATACGTGGTTTGTCACTGTTGCGTACCGATAGTAACGCGCGACCACCGCGTGGTAAAGTGTTGCTTGCACCTAATTGTGCTTTAGCGAACGCTTCGGCGAATGTTTCACCAACACCCATTACCTCACCCGTTGAGCGCATTTCTGGGCCACGCATTGGGTCAACACCTTGGAACTTAGCAAACGGTAATACAACTTCTTTAACGCTGTAGTAAGGAGGAATCACTTCTTTGGTGATACCTTGGCTTGCCAATGACTGACCTGCCATACAACGCGCTGCTACTTTAGCAAGTGCTACACCCGTTGCTTTTGATACAAACGGTACTGTACGCGCTGCACGAGGGTTTACTTCGATTAAGTAAACTTGGCCGTCTTTCACTGCAAACTGTGTATTCATAAGACCCACTACGCCAAGCTCAAGTGCCATGTCTGTCACTTGCTTACGCATTACGTCTTGTACTTCAGCAGTTAATGAATGAGCAGGTAATGAACATGCTGAGTCACCTGAGTGAACACCTGCTTGCTCGATATGCTCCATAATACCGCCGATAATCACTTGCTCACCGTCACAGATAGCATCAACGTCAACTTCGATTGCGTTATCTAAGAAACGGTCAAGCAATACTGGGGCTTCATTTGATGCAGATACCGCTTCAGTCATGTAACGACGTAAGTCATCTTCATCGTAAACGATTTCCATCGCACGACCACCAAGTACATATGAAGGACGTACAACCAGAGGGAAACCGATTTCAGCCGATTTTACAATCGCTTCTTCTAGAGACGTTACTGTTGCATTTTCAGGTTGAAGAAGGTTTAAACGCTCAACAAGTTGTTGGAAACGCTCACGGTCTTCAGCACGGTCGATTGCATCAGGTGACGTACCAATAACTGGCACACCATTCGCTTCAAGTGCACGAGCCAGTTTAAGTGGAGTTTGACCACCGTACTGAACGATTACGCCTTTTGGTTTTTCAACACGAACGATTTCTAATACATCTTCAAGCGTAATTGGCTCGAAGAATAGACGGTCAGATGTGTCGTAGTCTGTTGAAACAGTTTCAGGGTTACAGTTAACCATGATTGTTTCGTAACCGTCTTCACGTAGCGCTAATGCCGCGTGAACACAGCAGTAATCGAATTCGATACCTTGACCAATTCGGTTAGGACCACCACCAATTACCATGATTTTATCTTTGTCAGACGGGTTCGCTTCACACTCTTCGTCATACGTTGAGTACATGTAAGCTGTGTCTGAACTAAATTCTGCCGCACACGTATCAACGCGTTTGTAGACTGGCACGATATTTAATTGGTGACGTTTTTTGCGAATTTCAGCTTCAGATACACCCGCAATTTCAGCGATACGTGCATCAGCAAAACCTTTGCGTTTAAGCTTGCGTAAGAACTCGGCATTTAAACCAGCCATACCTACTTCGCTGATTGTTTCTTCGTCTTTTAAGATATCTTCGATTTGTACTAAGTACCATGGATCGATTTTAGTCAATTCGAATACATCTTCAACGCTCATACCATGACGCATTGCATCAGCAACATACCAAATACGCTCGGCACCTGGCTCACGCAATTCACGAATGATTTTCTCTTTCGCTTTCGGGTCATCAAGCGCAACAATTGGGTTAAAACCTGTTGCACCCACTTCAAGACCACGTAATGCTTTGTGTAGTGATTCTTGTTGGTTACGACCAATAGCCATAACCTCACCCACAGATTTCATCTGTGTAGTAAGACGGTCGTTTGAACCTGCGAATTTTTCGAAGTTAAAACGTGGGATCTTAGTCACAACGTAATCGATTGAAGGCTCGAATGAAGCAGGTGTTTTACCACCCGTGATATCATTTTGAAGCTCGTCAAGCGTATAACCTACAGCTAGTTTCGCAGCGATTTTAGCAATTGGGAAACCCGTTGCTTTAGACGCTAGAGCCGATGAACGAGATACACGAGGGTTCATTTCAATGATAACCATACGGCCATCAACTGGATTCACACCAAACTGTACGTTTGAACCACCTGTTTCAACGCCGATTTCGCGAAGTACCGCCATCGATGCATTACGCATGATTTGGTATTCTTTATCCGTCAACGTTTGTGCTGGTGCAACGGTGATTGAGTCACCCGTGTGAACGCCCATTGGGTCAAAGTTTTCGATAGAACATACGATGATACAGTTGTCGTTTTTGTCACGAACAACTTCCATTTCGTACTCTTTCCAACCGATTAATGATTCATCAATTAGAAGTTCATTTGTTGGTGATAAATCTAAACCACGCTCACAAATTTCATCAAATTCTTCTTGGTTGTATGCAACACCGCCACCGGTACCACCCATGGTGAATGATGGACGGATAATACATGGGAAGCCTATACGAGTAAGTACATCGTGTGCTTCGTCCATTGAGTGAGCGATTTCAGCACGCGGACACTCAAGGCCAATATTTTTCATTGCAGCGTCAAAACGCTCACGGTTTTCTGCTTTATCGATGGCATCCGCAGTTGCACCGATTAGCTCAACACCGTGTTTAGCCAACACACCGTGCTTGTCTAGGTCAAGCGCACAGTTTAATGCTGTTTGACCACCCATTGTTGGGAGTACAGCATCTGGCTTTTCTTTTTCAATAATTTTTTCTACCACTTCCCAGTGAATTGGTTCGATGTACGTCGCATCGGCCATTTCAGGGTCAGTCATGATAGTTGCAGGGTTCGAGTTTACAAGAATAACTCGATAGCCTTCTTCTCGTAGTGCTTTACACGCTTGTGCACCAGAGTAGTCAAATTCACAAGCTTGACCGATAACGATCGGGCCCGCGCCTAAGATAAGAATGCTTTTTATGTCGGTACGTTTTGGCATTGTTACTCCGGTTAAATTAGTTAGAACGAGCTTGCATCAAGTCGATGAAGTGGTCGAATAAAGGTGCTGCATCGTGAGGACCTGGGCTTGCTTCAGGGTGACCTTGGAAGCTAAATGCAGGCTTATCAGTACGGTGAATACCTTGTAGCGTACCATCGAATAATGAAACGTGAGTTGCACGTAAATTCGCTGGTAATGTCGCTTCATCCGCTGCGAAACCATGGTTTTGCGCAGTGATCATAACCACATTGCGGTCAAGGTCTTTAACTGGGTGGTTACCACCGTGATGACCGAACTTCATTTTTACTGTTTTTGCACCAGAGGCAAGCGCAAGTAATTGGTGACCTAAACAAATACCAAAAATTGGCGTATCTGTTTCTAAAAAGGTCTTAATTGCGTCAATGGCGTAGGTACAAGGCTCAGGGTCACCAGGGCCGTTCGATAAGAAAATACCGTCTGGGTTAAGTGCGAGTACGTCTTCAGCAGATGTTTGTGCCGGCACAACGGTTAATTTACAACCGCGGTCAACTAACATGCGTAAGATATTACGTTTAACACCGAAGTCATAAGCAACAACGTGAAATTTCTCGTCTGCTGCTTCTAGCGTTTTAAAGCCTTCACCTAATGTCCAGCTTGATTCACGCCACTCAAAATTTTCCTTGGTTGAGACAACTTTTGCTAAATCCATGCCTTTTAAGCCTGGGAAGGCTTGCGCAGCTTCGAGCGCTTTATTCTCATCTAACTCGTCGCCTGCAATGATACAACCATTTTGAGCGCCTTTATCACGTAAGATACGTGTTAATTTACGAGTGTCGATGTCAGCAATACCTAGGATATTGCGTTCTTTTAAGTAATCACTTAACGATTGCTCGTTACGGAAATTACTTGCTAGCAGTGGCAAATCACGGATCACTAGGCCTTTAGCCCAGATTTGACCCGCTTCTTCGTCTTCGCTGTTAGTACCCGTATTACCGATATGTGGGTACGTCAAAGTTACGATTTGTTCCGCGTATGAAGGGTCAGTCAAAATTTCTTGATAACCAGTCATAGACGTATTGAATACTACTTCACCGACTGACATGCCGTCAGCGCCGATTGCAGTACCGCGAAACACTGTGCCGTCTTCTAGGACTAACAGAGCGGATTTAGTCAAGTTAACCTCCTAACAGTAAAAAACGGGAGTAAAGTCATTTGCTCTACTGCCCGTTTAAAGCGATTGGAAACACGCATTTATGAATTTTTGGCAAATTGGCGCTATTTTACAGTAATTTGCTTTTCAGATCTAATCATAATTAATAAAATAGTAAAAATAAGCGTTATTAACTTAATTTTCACTGAAACTGCCAAAAAAGAAACTAAACTACTTCAAGTCAAGCACATCTTGCATGTCATAAAGTCCAGCCGGCTTATTTTTCAACCAGCCCGCAGCTCTTACAGCACCTAAGGCAAAGGTCATTCTAGAACTTGCTTTATGAGTTAATTCTAGTCTTTCGCCAGAAGTTGCGAAATATGCGGTGTGTTCACCTACTATATCTCCGCCTCGCATGACCGAATAACCGATTTCATTTTGCGATTTTGCTTGTTCATCGTGGCTTCTATCGAAACGTGCAACGTCATCATGTTGCCAGCCTTTTGCCTCTGCAATAGCCTCACCAATAGCTAAAGCCGTGCCCGAGGGCGCATCAATTTTATGACGATGGTGCGCTTCAAAAATCTCTATGTCCATGTCATCGCCAAATTTCACAGCTGCAGTCTGCACTAAGTTAAGCAGTAAATTAACGCCTACGCTATAGTTACGAGCAAAAACAATCGGGATATACTTTGCTGCATCGTTTAACGCTTCAAGGTCGTCGTGGGTTAAGCCTGTCGTGCCGATCACCATGGCTATATTTTTTTCTACCGCTGTTTTGAGGTGATTACGCATCCCCGCGGGTAAAGTAAAATCAATAAGTACGTCAGTCTCTTTTACATCAGTTTCTTTGCTAAATTGCACATCCGCATCAGCGGCACTGTTTAATTGATTAACAGCTAAATTAATAAGCGGTGAATTTTCACGGACATACGCCCCCGTTAACACAGAGTGCTCATTTTTTGTAACAGCCTCTAATAGTGCAAGCCCCATGCGGCCATTGGCACCAAATACACCTATACGGTTCATACTTTTACCTTATCTATTCTTATTAGCTGGCTAGATTTTATCGAAAACTCATGTAATAGTCAGGTTAGCTTATAAAAAATACAGCGCTAATTTTTTGGATTTATAAAATAACAACAATAATAACAGATAGCCTTTGCATTTAGCCATCTATACATTTAAACTTCTTCCTTTGCGCCGATTTGGTCTTTGGCTTGCGGGCGCTGTTGTTGTTTTTATTTTCATAAAACAACAACTAAATACAGCTAAAAGAAGTTTTTGGCTGTGTTTTTGGTTATCTAACGAGGAATATGATGCAGCCATCATTTAATAAAACAAAAGCAAAACTTTCTTTGCTGCCGCTTTTGGTGTTTGTCGGCTTATTTTTAGGCGCAGGCTTATACTTACAATCTCAAGGTGTTGATTACGCCTTTTATCAACTACCGGCACCGGTTGCTATTTTACCTGCCATTATGTTGGCCTTTATTTTAAATAGAAACACGATTAACCACAGTGTTGAAACGTTTATAAAAGGTGCAGGTCATAGCAATATCATTACTATGTGCTTGATTTACCTTCTTGCAGGTGCATTTTCTGCCGTCGCAGGCGCAACGGGGGGTGTTGATGCCGTCGTGAATGCCGGTTTATCTCTTATTCCCCCAGCTTTATTACTTCCGGGCTTATTTTTAATCGCTGCCGTGGTTTCAACTGCCATGGGCACATCAATGGGCACCATCGGCGCGATTGGCCCTATTGCCTACGCCGTAGCGCAAAAAACGGGTATCGATCCGGCATTGATGGCCGGTACAATTGTATCGGGTGCAATGTTTGGCGATAACCTATCAATCATTTCTGACACAACTATTGCGGCTACCCGTACACAAGGTTGTGAAATGAAAGATAAATTTCGCGAGAATCTAAAGATTGCTCTGCCTGCTGCTGCACTCACCATTGCATTATTGTTCTTTTTAACACCGGCAGCTGAAGCGGTTGAAACACAGGATTACGATATATTACTCGTGCTTCCGTATGCCTTTATTTTAGTGCTAGCGGTGATGGGATTTAATGTATTTGTGGTGCTGTTTAGCGGGATTATTTTCGCAGCACTAATGGGCTTTACAGGCAGTTATGAAGGCGCAAGCTTTGTAAAAGATATCTACAAAGGCTTTACCGATATGCAGGAAATTTTCTTGTTATCTATGTTTATTGGCGGCCTGTCAGAATTTATTCGTATAAACGGTGGCCTTGATTACATTGCTAACAAAATTCAGGCAATCACGAAAATTATTGCTAAATGGCATCGTAAAGTTGCTGATCAATTAGGTATTGCAGCACTCGTAATGACGAGTAACGTATGTATTGCTAATAATACGGTGTCTATTATTGTTGCAGGCCCTATTGCGAAAAAACTGGCCGATGACGGTGAAATCACTGGCAAGCGCTCAGCCAGTTTATTAGATATTTTTGCCTGTGTAACACAAGGCTCTTTGCCCTACGGCGCACAAGCCTTATTGTTAGGTGCAACGTTTAAAATCAGCCCTTGGCAAGTATCTACATCGTCATATTATTGTTTTATTCTCGCGTTTACTGCGATTGCGGTAATATGCTTACGCCGTAATAAAGCCTAAGTTAAATATTTTTGAGCAGATACGTCATTTTAAGGACGTATCTGCTATAATCCTCACTTTGTATCCCCCTTTATATACTAATTCGCTTAATCAAGTGAATTGTTATGACTACATCAATATTGAGATATGAACTTGAAAAAGATCCTTTCTATTGCTGCGCTATGTGCAGCGAGTACTTCGAGCTATGCGGCTAATTGGAGCTCAACGCAATTACACATCAATAACGGTGAGCACAAAAATCCGTTTTCTTTGGCTAAATCAAACACAACGGTTGTGTCATTACAGCATGCATCTGGTTATGACTATGGCGATAACTTCTTTTTTATTGACTACAGTGATGATGATTTACAAGATGGATATCAAGATAAAGACTTTTATGGTGAATGGTATTCAACCTTCAGCCTGTCAAAAATCTCAGGCAACGATTTTTCATATGGTGCGATTGCTGACGTAGGTTTAACTGCGGGCTTTAACGCTGCTGGAGACTCAAAGGTTCTAAAATATTTACCCGGTGTAAAACTAAGCTGGCAAGCACCAGGTTTTAGCTTTTTATCAACGTTGTTTACAGCCTACATTGATGACAGTGAAGGTGTTGCTCGTGGTGGTGCTCCTACTGAAACAAACAGCTGGATGATTGATGTAGCATGGGGCTACCCATTCACTATTGGCTCACAAAAATTTAATGTGACAGGCCATGTTGAGTACATTGCAGAGCGTGAAAACGAATTCGGTCAAGACGTTAAAGCATGGATTTTAGCACAGCCTATTATTACATGGGATTTAGGTCATGCAATCAGCATGAAAGAAAATACCCTGTTACTTGGCCTTGAGTGGCAATACTGGCATAACAAACTAGGCACAGATACCACTGAATCAGTCCCACAACTTCATGTTGAGTGGACGTTCTAGCGAGTTGCGAGTTGCGAGTTGCGAGTTGCGAGTTATCAATATTAAAGCCTGCAGTCAGCTAGACTACAGGCTTTTTTTAATTAAATTGATCAGAAGTCCATTTAGCCACATAGCGACCACCCGCAACGGCTATTTTCTCTAAGCGGTCACAAGCGTCAAAGGCTACTCCAGAACCAATTTCCTTCGTTGTTTTCGCTATAATCTCATCACTTTTTTTAGTTGCACATGTAATGTTGCTGATGAGCTTGGTCTAACCGATGGGAAAACCCATCTATGGAGTTAATTTCAATATATTTTGCTTCTATGAAATACTCTGCTTTGGATTTATCTTGCCGTTGTTCAAGTAATGTTACTGAATATTTTTTTGCCAAGTCAGTCATTGAATTAGCTAATTTATCAAGCATGATACAATCACGTTGAACTTTATCTGCTTCAACTCCAAGTGCAAAATGGAATTAAAAAGAGCTGCATAAGCAGCTCTGGTAAGATTTTATTACAGTTTACACTGTGGGTTTCTGCCCTGCGCTTTTGCCGCTTGTTGTGCTTTTAAAGCCGTTGGCATGTGTTTTTGTAGCTCTTTAATTCGATTACCCGGTGCTGGGTGAGTCGACATGAATTCGGGTGTGCCGCTGCTGCCAGCTGCACTCATGTTTTGCCATAATGACACTGACTGCTCTGGATTAAAGCCAGCCTTTGCCATTAAATCTAAACCTACAATATCAGCTTCAGATTCATGTGAGCGGCTAAAAGGTAACACCACACCAAATTGTGCGCCGAGTCCAAGTGCTTGCATAATTTCACCGCGATATTGCACATTACCCATATCAAGCGCAGCACCACCGACTTGTAAACCTGTTTGAATCAAGGAGTTTTGCGATACACGTTCATTCGAGTGCTCAGCAATAACGTGTGCAACTTCATGGCCTAACACGGTCGCTAGTTGATCCCTGTTAACCGCTACTTTTAATAATCCGGTATGTACGCCAATGTAGCCGCCTGGTAATGCAAACGCATTCGCGGAATCTTCTTCGAACACCACCACTTCCCATGCTTGTTGAGCATATTCACGCGGCAAAACAGAAATCACATCGTCTGCGATGCATTTTACATACGCATTAACTTTTGGGTCGGAGTTAATCGGCTGTGTTTTCTTCATTTCAGCAAAGCTTGCTTGGCCCATTTGACTCATTTGTTGATCTGAGTAGAGCGCGATCTGTGTACGTCCCGTTGGAGACGTTTTACACCCTGCTAAAACAGCGGTGGCTAACACGACCATCATTAACTTTTTCATGTGAATCCTTACAAATACTATTAGTGCAATTGTTGCTAATATAGCAAAGCATTCATTAATTTTATATGAAAATACATTTCCCACCGTGCAAATGTGATTTTTCAGTTAAATCTTTTAGTTAGCAGGCAAACTAAGTTCACCAACGAACCACTCGCTGCTACAATAGGGGTCTATTGATTGATAAATGAGTTTCCAATGCCTTCCCCCGACACATTAAATAAACGCATTTTATTGCCGTTACTGGCAAGTATTGTCGCCATTACTCCGCTGGCAATTGATTTGTATCTACCTGCGATGTTGGTCATTGCCAATGACTTACAAACAACCATGCCAAATGTACAAATTTCATTGAGTATCTATTTAGCTGGCTATGCACTGGGTATGCTATTTTTTGGCCCTATTGCCGATGAGCTTGGTAGACGATTACTGGCTAAAGTAGGCTTAGCGCTGTTTGGTTTAAGTTCGTTAGCACTGGCATTTTGCCATAACATAGAGCTTTTTTGGTCACTTAGGGCAGTACAGGCTTTCACTGGTGCCGCGGCAACCGTGGTTGTACCGGGTATTATTCGTCATATTTACCGTGAGAATACGGCAAAGGGGATGTCGTATGTATCGATGATCATGATGGTAGCGCCCCTTATCGCCCCCACGCTTGGCTCTTTAATTATGGGCATTTCGACATGGCAGGTTATATTTTTAGTGTTAGCTGCGTATAGCTTTGCGATTTTAGCACTTGTGCAACTTTACTTAATTGATATCCCTATTTTCAAAAGTCAGCAACGCGGTTTAGCGTTATTTTTTAACAGCTATAAAACCGTCTTTTCACGTCAAAGTGCGCGTGCCGACATCGCTAGCTCTATGTTTGCCTCGTTCGCATTTTTCTGCTTTTTAACGTCTGTGCCTTACGTTTATTTGGACTTTTTTAAAGTAGATGAACAACTCTTCGGTATTTTATTTGCCTTTAACGTACTTGCCTTAATGTTCGGTAACTTTATGAATACCCGACTTGTACCACGCTTAGGATCGCGCAAATTACTGTTTATAGGCTTAGGTATTGGCTTTGCATCGGGCTCAGCATTACTGCTGTTTAGTTTAATGCATTTGTCGCTGTATTTTATCGTCGCAAGCATAGCGCCTTTAATGATGAGTTTGGGGATTGTGGCAAGTAATGCCGACTCATTGATTTTAATGCAATTCGAGGAAAAGTCAGGGACTGCAACGGCGGTAATTGGTACGTTACGTTTTGGCAGTGGCGCACTCGTAGGACCTATCCTCGCGTTTATTCACCCACAAAGTGCGGTGCCATTTTCAGCCATGATGTTCAGTGCGCTTATCCTTATACTACTTGTGCAGCTTTGGCATCGAAAATTAGACAAAAAAAATGCCTGTCTATGACAGGCATTTTTCTCTAAAAAGCGTTTATTCAGCTTCTTTCGATACCATTACCATAGCAGGACGCAGTAAACGACCGTTTAACGTGTACCCTTTTTGCATAACTGCAAGTACCGTATTAGGTGCTACATCATTGCTTGGTTGAATTGACATCGCTTGATGGAATTCTGGATTAAACTGCTCACCTTGTGGGTTAACAATTTCTACACCAAACTTAGACACGGCATCGTTGAAGCTTTTTACCGTCATCTCGATACCTTCAAGTACAGGCTTAAGCTGCTCATTTTCTTTGTCAGAAAACTCAATCGCACGCTCTAAATTATCAATCACGGGTAATAATTCGTTAGCAAACTTCTCAAGTGCAAACTTGTGAGCTTTTTCAACATCTTGTGCGGCACGGCGACGCATGTTTTCAACATCTGCTGCGGCACGTACAACACTGTCTTTTTGATCATTTATAGTTTGCTTTGCAGCTTCTAGTTCACTATAAAGTAGTGCAATTTCAGCTTCAGGGCTTAGTTCTTCGCCTTCAACTTGCTCTGCTGCTTCAACGGCTGCGTCAACATCCGCTTGCATTTGTTCAAATTCTTCGTTTAGTTCAACTTCTTGCTCTGGTGATTTTGTCTGCTCAGACATAGCTTAAATGCTCCAATTCTTTACAACTGCGGTAATTATGGGGATTGAATAAAAAGATTCAAGAGGTTGATGACCCGATTAACTCAAATTCTTGGATGATTGCTTCAATTTGTGCTGATTTTGGACAAATAACACAAAAACGACTCTGATATTCGAGGTTATTAAAGTAAGGAAGGCTGATCACCATTAACTCATCACAATCGGTAAATGGAAGTTGTTCTGTGTTTAATACCGACAAACCGTTTCTAAATGCGAGCTTGTCTTCAACAAAATTTAGAAATGAGACGCCTATATTTAAGCTCGTTTGACAGTCTACTTGCTTATATAAATAGTTTTCACCTACCACAATACTGTTATCAGACCCCAGTTTCTGGCTCAATTGGCGAGTCCATTGGGTCAACGAGTCATGGCAGTTGCGCGGTGCAGTATTCGCCATTGCCTGCATACGGTAAAGACCTTCCATCAGAGTTTGTTGACTGAACACCGTATTAAGCCACGTTGCAAACTGATAGCGAACCGAATCACTGGCGTCCTCAGGTTTACTAATACAAATATTGTGACTTTGCCCTGCTCTATCAATCAGTAAAATAAGCCAATCACTGCCATCAAAGTCAAGTACTTCAACCCTAAAAACCAATTGCGAACTCACTTGCGGTAAACCAACACAACAACATACTTTATAACGTTGGCTCAAGCCGTGGGCCAGCTCAACAAGTTGTGCTTGTTGAGGTTGCCAATACGTCGCAATTTCGGGCAAAGAGAAAAATTCGGTTAACCAATAGTCAAACCCAGCATTTGTTGGCACGCGGCCTGCCGAGGTGTGTGGCGAATAAAGCAACCCTTCTTTTTCAAGCCTTGCCATTGCATTTCGCACTGTGGCAGAGCACACAGCCATGCCCTTTTGCTTTGCTATACGCGTTGAAGCCACTGGTTGGCCCTCGCCATTACAATATAGGCTCATTACGGCTGAAAAAATTTGTTGATCGCGGGGGTTTAATTTCATAATTCTTACATCTTGACACTTGCCCTAAGATATTTGGGCACTGCAAGTTTATTTCAAGTTATTTTCAAAGCATTAATTTTTAATGTAATCTATCCCTATGAAATAGTTAAGTGCACGTACCATGGACTCACCGTTTAAAACCATAGGTTTAATTGGTAAACCTAACCACAGCGCCGCGGCTACAACGCTACAGCGATTACACACCTTTTTACGAGCGTTAGGTTTTGAGGTGCTCGTTGAGCAACGAACGGGTCGGCAATTAGAAGATGTGCCTGCGAACAACCTCGTTAAACTCGTTGAGTTAGGCGAGCGTGCTGATTTAGCCATCGTTGTCGGTGGCGATGGCAACATGTTAGGTGCTGCACGTGTTTTAGCGCGTTTTGACGTTGCAGTGATTGGCGTAAACCGTGGTAACCTCGGATTTTTAACCGACTTAAACCCAGAAGGTTTTGAAGCAAGTTTAGAGCAGGTTCTAAGCGGTCAATTCATTGAAGAAAAACGCTTCCTGCTAGAAGTAGAAGTATACCGACATGCTGAACTTAAAAGCGCAAATTCAGCGGTTAATGAAGCGGTACTCCATGCCGATAAAGTCGCTCACATGATTGAGTTCGAAGCCTTCATAAATAATGATTTTGTATTTTCACAACGCTCTGATGGTTTAATCGTATCTACACCGACTGGCTCAACGGCCTATTCTCTCTCTGGTGGAGGGCCTATTTTGACACCAGAACTGAATGCTATTTCGTTAGTACCCATGTTTCCTCATACTCTTTCGAGTCGCCCTTTAGTCGTTGATGCCGATAACGAAGTACGCCTTAAACTCAGCCTAGAAAATACCGACAGCTTACAAGTGAGCTGTGACAGCCACGTTGTTTTGGCTGTTTTACCTGGCGATGAAGTGGTTATCAAAAAAGCTGACAAACGGTTACGCTTAATTCATCCAAAAGAATATTCTTATTACAATGTACTGCGAAAAAAACTGAACTGGGGTAGCCGCTTATTTTAAACAGCAATTTTCTTCTTAAATAATTGCCAAGTGAAATCTATTAGCGCAAAATAATTCACTTTACCGTAGTACACATTTAAGGAACCTAAGCAAAAATGAGCTATATAGTTTTTCTTGCTCTTTTATTGTTGATCACTCTACTAGGCTGCTATTGGATCATCGAAAGCAACCGTCGCAAAGCGATAGAAGCCGAAAAAAAACGCTTTCATCAACGTGTAAAAGAGATCAATAACGACTTCAAAATTAAATTAATCGAATTTAGTGAAGCAAAGCTCATTCGCCCTAAAAATGTTGCACGTTTGAACCAAATCACCAGTAATTACTTTGTCGTTCAAGCTCACAACGAAGAAAATCTAACGCATTTAGAGTTTATTAGTGAGTTGTTTATCAGCACCATAATCATGGAAGCAAACAAAGCACAAAGCCCGCATGAACATGACCAACTTGCCGATAGATTACAATACTTTATGGCACAACTTCCTTATAATGGCATTGAATACAATAAAGCGTTTTATCAAGAAGTATTACCCTCATTAATTGAAGTTATTAAATACGCGCCACCTATTAATCAACATGATGACCCAGCGCAAAGCCAGAGTCCATCAATGCCTGATGAATTAAATCACGAAAAACAGATATCAGAATTAACAAAAGCATAAAAATTTAATTTGCAAAACCCGAAAACACTGTATAAATTAACAGTTAATTAGCTGGATGGATAAACAGTATGTTAATCGGGTTAGAAATTAAAAACTTTGCCATTGTAAGTAACTTGAGTACTGAGTGGCACAATGGCATGACAGCCATTACAGGTGAAACAGGTGCAGGGAAATCAATTGCTATTGATGCCCTATCGTTGTGTTTAGGCGAACGCGCCGATGCGGGTGCTGTTCGTCCAGGAACTGAGCGTGCAGAAATCTGCGCGCAATTCGATATTACCCAATTACCCCTTGCACAACAGTTTTTAGAGCATCACTTACTGTCTAATGCAGAAGGTGAATGCTTACTGCGCCGTGTTATTTGTAAAAATGGCCGGAGTAAAAGCTATATTAATGGCAGCCCTGTCACTGCTGCGCAGCTTAAAGAGCTTGGGCAATACCTCATTTCTATTCATGGTCAACACGCGCATCAGCATTTATTAAAAGCCGAGCATCAGCTGCATTTACTGGATGCATATGCTGGCCATACAAACCTGCTTTCCAATGTTAAAGAACGTTTTAAAGCCTATCAGGCGCTAGTAAAAGAGTTTAACCACTTAGAACAACAACAAGCGCAACAAGCGGCTCAAAAACAGCTACTTGAATACCAAGTTGCTGAATTAGACGAGTTTGCCTTACAACCCGGTGAGTTTGAAGAAATAGAAGCTGAGCACCATAAGTTAAGCCACAGCCAAACTATTTTAGAGTCGTGCCAGCGTGAACTTCAGCACTTATACGAAAGTGATGAGCAAAGTGCATGCTCAATGCTGCAACACAGTGCACAGCAATTTGCTGAACTTGCCGGCTACGATGATAGCCTATCTAGCATTGCAGCGCTTTTAAGTGAAGCCGCTGTTCAGGTTGAAGAAGCAAGCCGTGAAATTCGCAGCTATGTAGATATAACAGATTTAGATCCTGCTCGCCTCGACGAAGTAGAAACTCGTTTAACTGGGGCAATGGATTTAGCACGCAAGCACCATATAAAACCGGAAGAGCTGGTAGAATTTCACCAATCAATTGCGCAAGAGCTTGCTTCAATTAGCTACAATAGTGACCGCTTAGCATCACTAGAAACCGAGATAAATACAGCCCTTGATGAATATAAAGACGCTGCACAGGTTTTAAGTGATAGCCGCCAGCGTTATGCTGAAACACTCAACACATTGATCAGCGATAGCATGGCTAACTTATCAATGGAAAATGGCCAGTTTGCGATTGATATTCAACAAACAAGTGATAAAGCCCCCAGTGCAATGGGGTTTGATACCGTGGCGTTTTTGGTATCGACCAACCCTGGGCAACCAATGCAAGCTTTATCGAAAGTTGCATCGGGTGGCGAGCTTTCGCGTATCAGTTTAGCGATACAAGTCATTATCGCCCAGCGCGTGACAACGCCAACACTCATATTCGACGAAGTCGATGTGGGTATTTCTGGCCCAACGGCCTCAGCGGTTGGCAAGTTATTGCGCCAGCTTGGCAAATCAACCCAAGTTATTTGTGTTACGCACTTGCCACAGGTTGCTAGCTCTGGGCATCAGCAATTTTTTGTTGCGAAAGAAATTGCAAATGGTGAAACCTACACACAAATGAATAAGCTCAGTAAAGATGGACGAATTGATGAAATTGCCCGTCTACTCGCTGGCGATAATATTAGCAAAATGGCCAGAGCAAATGCGAAAGAGCTGATTAGTGCGCATGCATAACCACTCTCGCACTTAATGACATTAACGTTTTAGTAATTAATTAAGGCTATTGTGCATAGCCTTCGACCGGATTATACAATGAATAAACAACGTAAGTTTGGGTTAGCAAGCGGGTTATTATTGAGCTTAAGCTCACCTTTACTGCACGCCTCTGTGTCATATACACCTGTCGTGTCACAAAATTATATGTTCGCTCTACTACAATGCACTTTATTTGCGTTTCCTATCGTGGCGCTACTTTTGGTGCTATGGAGCCGATGGAAGCACCTAAGGTTTAAACAACGTTTACAAACATATTTATATGCTTCTGCAGCAATGATGCTCATACTGTTTGTAATAGTGAGCCAGCAATCAGAGACAATTTCTGTTTGGTCTGTTGTTGTAATGATTTGTCATTTTATCGTGGTAAGCCTTGCTTACTTTTTATTAAAACAACACAGCAATAAAGTAAAAAACACGTTATCAGGCTGCTGGTAGTCTGTTTTAAATTGTCGGGCTTTTTCTCTCATTTAAAAAAACCTACTGATTTTTAGCCATCGTTACACATAGCTTTAAACAGGGTCAGTTAATAAGAATAAGCAATTATAATATTAGTAACGTAGTTAATATTGGTAACGTAGTTAAAGAAATTAGCGGGTAAGCGTAATGTTTACCCGCTGCTTATATTAGTCTTGAGTGACTATCTGCCAGTCGATACGATAATTAGTCACGACGCTGGTATACCCTTTTACTTTGAAAATATAGTCTCCAGCTTCTGTAACCGATAACTGTGCTGTTTCGGGGTTATCAAGTGTCGCAGAGCTTGCGAGGTCTTCTCCCTGACTGTTTGCTATTGAAAAATCAAGGTCTGCAAATGGTTGCCAACTTAAGACCGCAGTCACACCCATAACATTATCAGGTACTGAAACTAAATGCTCAATAATGCTATAGGCTGGGTCAACACCAAGCCCAGCAAGATCTAAACTTACTGATGGTCCCATTGTACCCTCAATACTTGGCATTAACTGTGTAGTAAATGACACACCGGGCTGGGTGACAATACCGTCAAATTCGAATCGATCTAATGCGACTTGTCCTGATATAGTGCGCACTTCAAGTGTATGTGCTGAGTCGTCTAATTGGTTAATTGCCACGGTAATGGCTTCGCCTTTTTCACCACTGACGCTCAACGATTCATACTCGACTCCATCCACTAATATACTGACCTCTCCTTGGTTAGTTGCCGCAAAGTGTATTTTCGCACGCTCACCTTTAAAGCCAACATAAGCAATATTTCCAGGCCCTTTTGCTTTTGCCAGTGTGCCGTTATAAGCACTGCTATCCGTTGTTTCTGACCACTTGCCGGCAAAGTAAACTTTATCAGCAGTGTTGTCTGCTTGCTGCCAAGCACCTTGACTCGAAAATTCAGTGTCTCCAGCTAAAAACTGGCGCATATTACCTTCAGTTTGTAATGCAAGCTCAACTGCTTTTTTCACATTAATATGACCCGCCCCTACTTCGTGCGGTAAGTACTGTCGCCCTGTTTCATCAAACATGTCATCGGCACTGGCTTTTAAAATTTCGTCAATTTGATCAGGCGATAAATGCGGGTTTGCTTCAAGCAGCACAGTCGCAGCACCTGCAACAAAAGGGGTTGCCATCGACGTGCCACTCATCGTCGCATAGTAAACATAATAATCAGGGTTATCTAAATCGATGACCGGTCCTAAAGCGGGCAAAGGGGTATTGAGTGCTCGCGTCGAATATATGCTTGAGCCAGGTGCTGTAATGTCGGGTGTTTTAATCGCATCACCTGGCACACCACGGCTAGAAAAATCAGCCAGCATTCTATTCGGCGTGCCTGCTGCGACGTCAATAACCCAAGGAGCGACGGCATACACATTGAGGGTATCATCACCGTCGCCATCGTTACCCGCAGCAAAAGTGACAATCATGCCGCGTTTGTATGCTTCGAATGATGCTTTGTTTACAGGGTTATTAGGGTCGAAGTTACTTCCTGCTCCCCCTCCCCAACTATTCGTAATAACATCAATATCGTATTTGTGCTGGTTAGCTAATGCATAATCAAAGCCTTTTAAAGAATGTAAAATTGAAATGGCTTCACCAGCAGAAATACCGACAATCTTTGCATCTGGGGCAATGCCATCATGCAAATTAGCACGTGTAGGATCATTCGCAGAATCAGTGCCACTGCCCGCAACAGTGCCAGCAACATGGGTGCCATGTCCTGATGATGTATCGGTGTTTGGTAACCCTTCGATATCGGCGGTCAAACCGTATAAATCAAGATCGTTTATTAGTTTTACATTTTGAATGGTTTTATCACCGTAAGCTAAATCGGGATGTGTCGCATCGACTCCTGAATCGAGTACAGCCACAACGCCACCTTTGCCTGTAAATAAATAGTTATCATGTACAAAATGACCGCCAGTGATCTCACCCGAGTTATAGTTGTAATAGCGCAGTGGCGCATCATAATAAATACTTTCAATGGCAGGGTTATTTTGTAACTGTGTGACGAGTGAAGGAGTCAGCGTAGCGCCAACCATGGGTAATTCTTTTAAGGCTAAGTACGGCACACCGAGTGACTGCATTACATTATAAACCTGCTGTTTATCTTTAAAGCTTATAATGACTTTGATACTTGGTTCAGTAAGGCTTTGAGTTAGGCTTGTTGTTGATAATTTTTCTGCTAATTCTGGGCCTAGTAAGGCTTGTGCTTGAGTGGCAAAGCTGCCAACCATGCCAAGACCGATGAGTATACTAGAAAGTTTAGTTCGCATTGGTTTATCTCCTGGATTAGTTTGTTACTTTTTTGTAACTACAGAACATATACTCGCAGCGAGTGACACTCACCGATATAGGGGAAAACCCTCATAAGGCTTTAGGAATAGCCCCTGCGTACGCAATCAATATTTTACAAGCACAAAAAAAGCAAGCCCGCAGGCTTGCTTTAGTATCTATACAAAATTATGAATGGGGAGTATTGCAGATAGCTTTTACACCTCTAGGTAATCCATAATTCCTTCTGCCGCATTGCGACCTTCAAAAATAGCCGTTACCACCAAATCTGAGCCGCGAACAATATCGCCACCAGCGAAGATTTTAGGGTTCGTTGTCTGATGGGTAAATTCACCTTGTTCAGGTGCATTAATACCACCCCAATGGTTAATTTCAACGCCATATGGTTCAAGCCAATCCATTTTGTGCGGTTTAAAACCAAATGCCATTAACACTTTAGTGGCTTCTATCACATGCTCTGAACCAGCCACTTCTTCAGCACGACGGCGGCCATTTTCATCTGGTTCACCCAGTTGCGTTTTGACCATTCTTACGCCTGCAACTTTACCTTGCTCGTCAACTACAATGCCTTTAGGTTGCACGTTAAAAGTAAACTCAACCCCTTCTTCGCGGGCATTTTTAACTTCACGTTTAGAGCCTGGCATGTTTTCTTCATCACGGCGATAAGCACATGTTACTTTGCTTGCACCTTGGCGAATTGACGTTCTTACGCAGTCCATTGCGGTGTCACCCCCGCCCAATACAACCACTTTTTCGTTGGCCATATCAATATAAGCTTGCTTGTCTTCAGCGTAGCCCATAACACGATTTGTGTTACCAATTAAGAACGGTAAAGCATCATGTACGCCATCGGCATCTTCATTTTCAAATCCTGCGCGCATACTTTGATAGGTCCCTACGCCTAAAAAGACTGCATCATATTCAGCAAGAATTTCATCTAGGGTAATATCAACACCGACTTCCGTGTTTAGTTTAAACTCAACCCCCATTTCAGTGAAAATTTCACGACGCTTCTGCATCACTTCTTTTTCAAGCTTAAATGAAGGAATACCGAAAGTAAGTAACCCCCCTATCTCAGGGTGACGGTCAAATACCACCGGTTTAACACCATTACGCACTAGAATATCAGCACAACCTAACCCGGCTGGACCTGCACCAATAATCGCCACTTTTTTATCAGACCAAACCACATAAGACATATCTGGTTTCCAGCCCATTTTAAAAGCAGTGTCTGTAATATATTTTTCAATATTACCAATTGTTACAGCACCAAACTCTTCGTCAAGTGTACATGAGCCTTCGCATAAGCGGTCTTGTGGACACACTCGACCGCAGACCTCAGGTAAACTATTTGTACGATGTGACAGCTCAGCCGCTTCTAATATACGGCCTGTACGAATTAGCTTTAACCATTGCGGTATATAGTTATGTACTGGGCATTTCCACTCACAATACGGGTTACCACAATCTAAGCAACGGTCCGCTTGTGAATTTACTTGCGTCTCAGAAAACGGCTCGTAAATTTCCACGAATGATTGTTTACGTGCCGAAATCGGTTTTTTACGCGGGTCAACACGTTGTACATCGATAAACTGGTATACATTTTCGCTCATACTACCCCCTTACTGAGCCTGAACACGAAGCTCTGCACTACTGCGTGCTCGGTGTCCGAGTAAACTTTTTACATCACTTGATTTTGGCTTCACCAATTTAAACATCGGAATGTATAAATCAAAGTTCGCTAAAATCTGCTCAGCGCGGTTAGACCCCGTTAGCTCTAAATGCTCTGCAATAAGACCACGAAGATGCTCTTGATGAGACGCTAAATCTTCCAGCGTAACAATTTCAACAAGCTCAGGGTTAATGCGTTTTTCAAAGTCATTGCTTTCATCAAGAATATAAGCAAAACCGCCCGTCATCCCCGCACCAAAGTTAATACCGACTTTGCCAAGGACACACACAACACCGCCTGTCATGTATTCACAGCCGTTATCGCCCACACCTTCTACAACCGCTTGCACACCTGAGTTACGAACAGCAAAACGCTCACCCGCACATCCTGCTGCAAACAATTTGCCGCCAGTAGCACCGTACAAGCACGTATTACCTGCTATGGTTGCTTTGTGGCTTTCAAATGATGATCCCATCGGTGGGCGAATGACAAGTTTGCCCCCCGCCATGCCTTTACCAACATAATCGTTAGCGTCACCCACCAACGTCATTTCTAGGCCTCCAGCATTCCATACACCAAACGACTGACCTGCAGTGCCGTGTAACTCTATAGATACAGGATCGGCAGCCATACCTTGGTTACCGTGCTTAGATGCAATGTATCCTGATAGCATCGCCCCCACAGAGCGGTCTGTATTACACACGCGGCTCACTAATGAAATACCCGATTTTTCATCAATCGCTTGCTTGGCTTTATCAAGCAAGGTTTCATTAAGCTGACCTAAATAGTGCGAGCTGTTTGGCGCACTGCAATACAAGGTTTCACCGGTTGGGTTGTTCGGCACAGCCACAACTGACGATAAATCAATTTTCTTTTGCTTCGGCGTTTTGCCTTCAATCGCCTCAAGTAAATCTAAGCGACCAATTAAATCGGTTAAATGGGTTACCCCTAAGCTTGCCATGATTAGACGCGCTTCTTGTGCAATAAACTTAAAGTAGTTCATCGCCATTTCTGGTAAGCCATGGTAGTGCTTCTGACGAAGTGTATCGTCCTGCGTTGCTACACCAGTCGCACAGTTATTCAAATGACATATACGTAAGTATTTACAACCCAGTGCCACCATAGGACCCGTACCAAAGCCAAAGCTTTCAGCACCTAAAATAGCGGCTTTAATAATATCGAGACCGGTTTTCAAACCACCATCCGTTTGTAATCTAATACGGTGGCGTAAGCCATTTTCAACCAAAGCTTGTTGTGTCTCAGCTAGGCCCAACTCCCAAGGACTGCCTGCATATTTAACAGAAGTAAGCGGGCTTGCACCTGTACCACCGTCATAACCCGCAATCGTAATGAGGTCTGCATAGGCTTTTGCTACACCCGTTGCAATCGTACCGACACCGGGTTCAGACACTAATTTCACTGAAATTAGAGCTTCAGGATTCACTTGTTTCAAATCAAAAATTAGCTGGGCTAAATCTTCAATAGAGTAAATATCATGATGCGGTGGCGGTGAAATCAACGTTACACCCGGTACTGAGTAACGCAGTTTAGCGATATAAGGCGTTACTTTTTCACCCGGTAACTGACCTCCTTCACCGGGCTTTGCACCTTGTGCTACTTTAATTTGAATCACATCAGCACTGCGTAAATAATGCGGTGTTACACCAAATCGGCCTGAGGCGACCTGTTTAATACGTGAATTTTTCTCGGTGCCATAGCGAAGTTTATCTTCACCCCCTTCACCTGAGTTAGAACACCCACCTAAGCGGTTCATGGCAATAGCCAATGCTTCATGTGCTTCAGGTGATAGTGCACCAATACTCATTGCCGCCGAGTCAAAACGCTTATACAGCTCTGTTGCTGGTTCAACATCATCGATACTGATTCCGGCATCAGGAATTTTAAGCGCCAACATGTCACGTAAATTTGTGATTGGGCGGTTATTAACTAAATCAGCGTAAGCAACGTAATCACTGTACTCACCCGAGCGCACTGCTTTTTGCAGAGTTTGGATCACATCAGGGTTGTAAGCATGATATTCACCACCGTGAACATACTTTAATAAACCACCATGGCTTAATAACTTGCGCTTACTAAATGCGAGCTTATGAAGCTTACGTTGATCATCATCAAAGTCAGTAAAACACGCACCTTTAATACGGCTTGCTACACCATTGAAACAGGTTTCAATAACCGCTTCTGACAAACCAACCGCTTCAAACAGCATCGAGCAACGATATGAGGCAACTGTACTGATCCCCATTTTCGACATGATTTTGTAAAGGCCTTTGTTGATCGCATTACGATACGCCAACGTGACTTCACAATAGCTCTTGTTGATAATTTTTTTATCGCTCATTGCAACCAGCGATTCATAGGCCAAATAAGGGTAAATCGCCGTCGCACCAAAGCCTAATAACACAGCAAATTGATGAGCATCTCGCACGCTACCTGATTCAATAATGATGTTTGATTCACAACGTAAGTTATTATCAACTAATCGTTTTTGAATTGATCCTACCGCCATTGCAGCAGGAATGGGTAGGTGCGTTTCACTAAAGTTACGGTCACTCAAGACTAACATCACACACCCTGATGCGGCTTTTTCTTGCGCTTCGTCACAAATACGTGTGATCGCTTTTTCAAGGCCTTCTTCGGCTGTGTAAGTAATATCGATTTTGCAGTAGCTGTAATGCGCTTGGTCAGCACTTAACAGCTGTTTCATGTCTGCGTACATCAAAATCGGTGTTTCAAATTGCAGACGTTTCGCATGACCCGTGGTTTCATTGAACACGTTTTGCTCACTACCAATACACGTGGCAAGTGACATAACATGATTCTCACGCAGAGGATCAATCGGTGGATTGGTTACTTGTGCAAACTTTTGGCGGAAGTAATCAAATAATGAACGGTGCCCTTCAGACAGCACGGCAAATGGGGTGTCATCACCCATTGAGCCCGTTGCTTCTTGACCGTTTTCGCCCATGACACGAACAACACTGTCGAGTTCTTCGTTAGTAAAGCCAAACATTTTTTGATATTTCAGCAGTGTTTCGTCATCAAACGAGCGATTACCTGCATCTTTTTCAGCCAGTTTTTCGAACGGAGTCAAACGCTTAACGTTAGCTTCTAGCCACGCTTTATACGGGTGACGTGATTTAAGATCTTGGTCAATTTCGTCAGAGTGCCAAATTTTACCTTGGTGAGTATCAATTACTAATAATTCACCCGGACCAACTCGTCCTTTTTCAACCACTTCGTCTGGCGCGTAATCCCAAATACCCACCTCAGAAGCAAGCGTAATAAATCCATCTTGCGTAATGACATAACGCGCTGGACGAAGGCCATTTCGGTCAAGGTTACAGGCCGCAAAACGACCATCAGACATAACAATACCAGCAGGGCCATCCCATGGTTCCATATGCATAGAGTTAAAGTCGTAGAAAGCACGTAAATCGTCATCCATGGCTCGGTTTTTCTGCCATGCAGGCGGAACAAGCATACGCATCGCACGGAATAAATCCATACCACCCGCTAAGAACAATTCAAGCATGTTATCTAAGCTTGATGAATCAGAGCCACTTTCGTTGACAAATGGGGCTGCTGATTGCAAATCAGGGATCAGTGGAGATGCAAATTTATAAGCACGGGCACGTGCCCACTGGCGGTTACCTTGAATGGTATTAATTTCGCCGTTGTGCGCTAAATAGCGGAACGGCTGCGCCAATGGCCAACGAGGTTGCGTATTGGTAGAAAAACGCTGATGAAATACACAAATCGCACTCGTCATGCGCATGTCAGCTAAATCGAGGTAAAAGTTCGGTAAATCCACAGGCATCATCAAGCCTTTGTAAACCGTTACCAAGCCAGACAAGCTCGCAATATAGAAATGCTCATCATTTTCTAGGCGCTTTTCTGCACGGCGACGCGCAACATACAAACGACGCTCTAAATCTTTTGGACGCCAGCCCTCAGGTGCGCTGACAAAAATTTGTTCAAAGCCAGGTAGTTGTTTTTTTGCAATTGGCCCTAAACAAGATGCGTCTGTCGGAACGACTCGCCATCCTTGGATATTTAAGGTTTCTTTTTCGAGCTCTTCACTCAAAACATCTTTAGCAGTCTGTGCAAGCACGGGATCGGCATTTAAAAACACCATGCCGACTGCGTAGTTCTTCCCTAAATGCCAATCGTGTTCACTGGCAATTGCACGAAAGAAACTATCGGGTTTTTGCATTAATAAACCACAGCCATCACCTGTTTTACCATCAGCAGAAATACCACCACGGTGTTCCATGCGATCTAGGCCTGTGATTGCGGTTCGAATCAAGCGATGACTCGCCTGACCATTGACCTGGGCGATTAAGCCAAAGCCACAATTATCTTTTTCTAATTTTGAGTCGTATAACATAGACCCCTCCCCTTGCTACAACGACTAGCGGTTCAGTCTTTTGTGACAGTGCTAGCAGACGAACAAAACTATCGCCAAATAAACCATGAGTCAATAGAGTTTTGAATACATATTCATATTTATGAATATTTCTCACTTGAGGACGCACTTTAAAGTCTATGCTATTTTTTTACATTTAGACGCTATTTAACCATTATTTTTTTATGACACTGGTGTCAATTTTAACAGTTTGTAAAAAACCATCCTGAAAACGGATAGTTTACGTTAACGTAAACTGACAACCCATTTTGCATAAATATTCAAATCATGCATAGTAATGCAGTTATTTTGCGCTCTCTCAGCTGTTAGCTGCTTAAATATTTACCAATACATTAAGCTTAGTTACAAATAGCACTTTTTAGCAGCCGACCTTAGTCTTACTTACCTTTAGGTGTTTACCTCTGCGTCAACCAATGCACTTTAAAAAGTGTCCGCTGCGGACACTTTTTCTGTCCGCGGACAGAATAAAAACCTCAAATAAAAATAAAAACATTAAAAATCAATGAGTTAAATATTGGCACACTATTGGTATAGATAGGACATTATCGAATTAGAGGATCGAAACATGTTCACTATGAGTTTGTTTATGACATCACCACTTACCATGATTGCCATTGGCTTCATGATTATATTTTTTGAGAATCGTAAGGAAGTATGATGATTAAAGATACCAGTGCCCAAGATATAACCGTGGCTAAAAAAAGAAACATTAAAAAACCACTGTTGTTCACTGTGAGTGTTCTTATTGTGAGTGCCCTTGGCTTTCAAGCACTCTTTGCGAGCAACGATGGGAGTGTGTCTGTTGATAAAGCCAGCTTACAAATAAGTGAAGTGACTCAGCAAACCTTAATTAGAGATGTGGCAGCAAGCGGGAAAATTGTCGCGGCTAATGCACCTAAAGTTTACAGCCCCGAGCGCGGCTTTGTCGATCTTAACGTAAAGGCTGGCGACAGTGTTGAAGCAAACGAAATTATTGCTGTGGTTAAAAGCCCAGAGCTTACCAATGAATTAAAACAACAACAATCTGTGTTGGCGCGTTTAGATGGTGAATTACAACGAAAGCAACTTGAAGCACGTAGACAAAAATTAAGCTTAACAAAAGCACTTGATTTGGCACAGGTAGAGCTAAATGCCGCTGATAGAGAAAACCGCCGTGCGCAATTATCTATCGAGAAGCACCTTATAAGTCAGATCGATTTAGAAAAAGCCGTAGACGATTTAGCCCGCGCGAAACTCTCCTTCAAGCATGCAGAACAAGAAGTCAGCCTTGCTAAAGACACACTGGCATTCGAGCTAAAAGCTGCAGAGCGAGACCTTGCTCGTCAACAACTCATTGTGGATGACTTATTACGCCAAGTTAATGAGTTAACAATTAAAGCCAGCGTCAGTGGCATTGTAGGTAATTTACTCGTGCAACCTAAAGAAGCGGTTACACAAAGCCAACCATTAATGACACTGGTTGACTTAAGTAATTTTGAAGCACAGTTGCAAGTACCTGAAAGCTATGCCAATGAGCTAGGCCTTGGCATGCAAGTAGAATTAACTCTCGGTGCCCGCCAAGTCATGGGGACATTATCAGCAATCTCGCCGGAGGTGAATAACCGTGAAGTCACAACACGTGTTCGCTTCGATAAAGAAATTACCGGCATTCGCCAAAATCAACGTTTAACCGCACGCATTCTTTTGGAGAACCGCGACAATGTTTTACAAGTTAAGCGTGGTGCGTTTTTACAACAAGGCGGTACCCGCGCCTATAAAGTAGACGGCGACATGGCCTATTTAATCGATATAAAAACAGGTGCTAGCAGTATCAATGCCGTTGAACTGTTAGAAGGGGTAAAACCAGGCGACAAGCTAATCATCTCTAACTACGACCGTTATAAACAAGCACCGACTCTCGTATTACGCTAACAGCAACAAGGAATAATTATTATGCTTACAATGAACAACATCAGCAAAGTGTATCAAACAGACATGGTACAAACTCATGCATTACGTGATTTCAATCTCCATGTAGAAGAAGGTGAATTTATTGCTGTTACTGGCCCGAGTGGTTCAGGCAAAACGACCTTTTTAAATATTGCCGGTATGCTAGAACCGTTTTCAGAAGGCCAGTATCTTTTAGATGGTATTGATGTAGGTGGTCTAAACGATAATCAGCGTGCTGATTTACGGAACCAAAAAATAGGCTTTATCTTCCAGGGGTTTAATCTGATACCTGATTTAAATCTATACGAAAATATTGAAGTACCTTTGCGATATCGAGGAATTAAAGCTGCTGAGCGTAAACGTCGTATTGAACAATGTTTAGAGCAAGTAGGTTTAGCGTCACGTGCTAAGCATTTACCGCAACAACTTTCAGGTGGGCAACAGCAACGCGTGGCCATTGCCAGAGCACTTGCGGGTGAACCCCGTTTTTTACTTGCCGATGAGCCAACGGGTAATCTAGACAGCTTAATGGCGCGCCAAGTAATGGAATTGCTCGAACAAATTAATCGTGATGGCGCCACCATTGTCATGGTTACTCACGACCCTGAACTTGCCCGAAGAGCCCCGCGAAATATCCAAGTGGTGGACGGTCAACTTGCCGATTTCACGCTTTACCAAGGCACGCAAAACCTCAAAGCGGCAGGAGTATAGTTATGTTCCTTCATTATCTAGATTTAAGTTGGCGAAGCTTTAAGCGCACGCCCTTAGTGAGTTTTTTAATGGTATTAGCGATTGCCATTGGCATTGGTGTAACGATGACGAGCTTGTCGGTGTATCACATGATGTCTGCCGATCCGATCCCGCAAAAGAGTAGCCAACTATACAGTGTGCAATTGCAAATAATGGACGAGGGTTCAACTTGGTGGACAAAAGATAATTTACCAATGCAATTAACCTATCAAGACGCGGTTAATTTAAATAAGGCAGAAGCCGGCGGTAAGCGCGTCACGATGGTGCGCACTGGGTTTTCAGTTTATTTAGACTCCGATACCGTAAAACCATTTATTGGTCAGGCGCGTTTAACAACCCCCGACTTCTTCGACATGTTTAACTTATCATTTTTATACGGTGGCGTGTGGAGTCAGCAACAAGAAGCAACTGCTGCACCTGTAGTCGTTATCAGTAAAAAGCTCAACGACAAACTATTTGCAGGAGAAAACTCAGTTGGCAAAATTATCTACCTTGATGATGCCAGCTATGAAGTGGTTGGGGTTATGGATGACTGGAATATTACGACCAAATATTACGATTTAAATAACGGCGCATTTAATAAAACCGAACAACTCTACCTGCCTTTTAGCTTATTAAAAGCACGTGAGCTTGAAAACTGGGGCAATACAAACGGCTGGAAGCACGAAAAAACCAATACGTTTAACGACAAGCTTAATTCTGAATTAGTTTGGCTGCAATTTTGGGTCGAACTAAAAACACCCGCAGAAAAGCAAGCGTATGAAGATTTCTTAATGGCTTATATGCAAGAACAGCAAAAGCGTGGTCGCTTTAACCGCGAAAAGCTTGAAGCGAAATTGCGTGATGTAAACGAGTGGATGGAATACAACAATGTGGTAAGTGAAGATAACGAAATTCTCGTTGGCCTAAGCTTTATGTTTTTAGCGGTATGTTTGGCAAATATTCTAGGCTTATTACTGGCTAAATTTCTTCGCCGTGCGCCAGAGGTTGGCGTACGCAGAGCTTTAGGCGCAAGCAAACGCCAAATTTTCTTTCAACACATTGTCGAAGTGGCCATGCTCGGGTTTTTAGGCGGTATTTTCGGGGTTATTTTAGCCCAAGTGGGACTTTTAGGTGTGCGCCAAAGCTACAGCTACTATCAAAGCTTAGCCACCATGGATTTAACCATGTTACTTAGCGCCCCTGTAATAGCAATTAGCACCTGTGTAATCGCAGGTCTTTACCCTGCGTGGCTGGTGTGTAAAACCAACCCTGCTATTTACCTTAAGAGCCAATAAGGAACTGTGTTATGTTAGAAATTAAACCTATATTTCATGCCTTATGCCGCTCAAAGGTTGGGGCTATTCTGTTACTAATTCAAATTGCCATTACCACAGCAATCGTCAGTAACGCCGCGTTTATTATTCAAGATAGAATTAGCTATTTAAGTCAAGAAACAGGCTACCCAGAACAAAACATTTTTATTTTTAATGTGATGATGTTCGGACAAGACACCTCGCCAAGCCAACAATACGAGCTTGATGAAGCTATGTTACGTCAAATTCCTGGGGTGGTTGATGCTGCTTACTCTAGTACCACACCTCTTTCGGGCAGTGGTTCATCATCTGACTTTAGTTTAAAACCGGCCCCACAAGAGAGTAAATCAGCACGTAGCTCATATATGTTTATCGACGAGCACGGCATTAACACGTACGGTGTTAACTTAATTGCTGGGCGTAATTACAGCGAAGACGAAGTGATCGTAACAGAGAATTACGATGAGCTTTCGAAGGTCATCGTGGTGAGTAAAAGTCTATCTGATGAGCTTTTCCCTGATGGTAATGGCTTAGGTCAATCTATTTACTTTGGTGATATTCCTTTAAAAATTATTGGTATTGTCGATGTAATGAAAGGCCCATGGCTTAAAGATAGTCGCCCAGATAATGTGGCATTAATTCCGTTCATTAAAGCAGGTAGCAATGCACGCTTTGTCGTAAGAACAGAGCCTGGGCAACGCCAGTCTGTAATGAACCGTGTTGAAGAAGCCATGCTTAAAAACTACAACAAACGCGTTATCTCGCGCATTCGCGGCCTTGATGAAGACAAAGAGCAGTACATGGCTGAAGACACGCTTATGATGCGTATGTTAATTGTTTTAATCACAATTTTAGTGTTGGTCACTGCGCTGGGTATCTTTGGTCTTACACTCTTTAATATTAGTAAACGCACGAAACAAATTGGGACTCGCCGTGCTCTTGGAGCAAGAAAGTCCGCCATTATTAGCTACTTTTTAGTCGAAAATGCCATGATTTGCAGTGTAGGTTTAGTAATAGGCATGATAGCAGCGATGTATTTAGGCCAATTACTGATGCAACATTTCTCGATTGCTCAGTTAGATGTGCGTTATGTAATTGCCACTGCAAGCGCTGTGTTTATTATGAGTTTGCTTGCGGTTCTTGCGCCAGCCAAACGAGCTGCGAACATTTCACCCAGCATTGCAACACGCACCATTTAGTTCTCCCAAGCTATGCTACACTGGATTTACAGTGTAGCATTTATAAGTACACACTTAAGTTGGCTCTTGCACCGGACTTACTTAACATATTTAGGAAAACAGCAAAAAAATAATAATATGGAAAAAATACTTATTGTTGATGACAACCCCGCGATATTAGACGCCTTGTCATTATTATTAGAGATCCACAATTTTACCGTGGTTACTGCAAGCACCCCATTTGAAGCAATCCAAGCAGTACAATACCAGCGTATTTCATTAGTTATTCAAGATATGAACTTTACCGCCGACACCACCTCGGGTGAAGAAGGCAAGGCGCTGTTTTATGACTTACGCAATATAAACCCATTACTGCCTATTATCTTAATCACCGCATGGACCGAGCTTGCAACAGCTGTTGAGCTTGTAAAGGCGGGTGCCGCAGACTATTTACCAAAGCCGTGGGACGATACAAAACTGCTGACTTGTATCAATAATTTACTCGAACTTGGTAAAGCGAAACAACAAAATGAAACTTTCGCACGCCACCAGCAAGAACGCGAAGATTCTATTAAAACTGCCAACCTTGTCGGCCTTATTTATAAAAGCACAGCGATGGAGCATATTGTTAATCTTGCTATTCAGGTGGCAAAGTCAGACATATCAGTGCTTATCACTGGCCCAAATGGCAGTGGCAAAGAGCGCATAGCACAGATAATCCAAGCCAACTCTCTGCTTGCAGACCATCCTTTTATCACTGTTAACGCCGGTGCATTGCCAAATGAACTCATTGAAGCTGAATTGTTTGGCGCTGAAGCTGGCGCGTACACAGGTATCACCAAGCAACGCATTGGCCGTTTTGAAGCCGCCGATGGGGGCACATTATTTTTAGACGAAATAGGCAACCTACCGTTGTCCGGTCAAATGAAACTATTACGTATTCTGCAAACCGGTGAATTTGAGCGTTTAGGATCAACGCAAACTCGAAAAGTAAATGTGCGGGTTATATCAGCAACAAACGAAGATTTAACGCACGCGATTAAAGCGGGTCATTTTCGGGAAGACCTATATTATCGTCTCAATGTTATTGAGTTAAACCTGCCTAGCCTAGCTGACAGACCCGATGATATTCTTGCCCTAGTGGCACACTTTTTACCACATCGCAGTGTGTCTCTAAGCACCGAGAAAGCCCTGCTTGCCCATCCGTGGCCGGGTAATGTACGTGAACTTGAAAATGCGTGTAAACGGGCTGCCGTATTAAAACCAACTGGCAATATTGAACTTGCCGACTTTGGCTTAAACGTCGATACCACTAAAGCGACATCACCCAAAAGTGAACCGACAAAGCACGATATTGAACTGGCAATGCGCGAACACCAAGGGGTGATTGCTAAAGTTGCGCGACATTTTGGTCTTAGCCGACAAGCGCTGTATCGCAGACTCGATAAATTTAAGATAGATTACTAATGTTAAGAAATAAGATTATTCTATTGTGTGTTGTTGCAGCGGTAGTCCCTCTATTACTGGTAAGCTATTTTGCTGCTCTTCCTGGGTTATATACTTTGCTTGCAGTCATTGGTTGCGCCTTGCTAGCTGGCCTTTTGGCGTACCAGTTAAGCCGCCCTTTAGCTGACGGTATTGCGTCTCTTGAATCTGGATTGCTTAACTTTAAAGACGGTGAACTGGCCACCCTTTTGGCCTATGATAGCAAAGATGAACTGGGTGACTTATGCCGACTTTATAACCAAACAGCAAAGCAACTTCGCCAAGAAAAGCAATGGATATACCAGCGTGAATTAATGCTCGACAAAGTACTGCAAAGCTCTGAGCAAGCGGTGCTACTTATTAACGATCAAGGTTTTATTGTTTACAGTAATCACAGTGCTCGTAGCTTGTTTGAAGCAAAATCAGCTATCGAAGGACTTAAACTAGAAAATGTGATAAGTACCTGCTCTGAACAACTGACACGTGCTATCAACAAAGGGATTGATGGCTTATTTACCCTCGATAAAACGGAACAAGAATCACAAACTTGGCATATGGCAACGGGCCGCTTATTACTTAATAATCAATACCACCAACTGTATGTGTTCAAACAGCTCACACGGGAACTCAGCCGCCAAGAGGTTGAAGTATGGAAAAAAGTAATCCGTATCATCAGCCACGAACTCAATAATTCGCTGGGCCCAATGTCATCAATGCTCCACAGCGCACAGTTATTAACAAAAGAAGTCGACGAGCCACGTTTAAAACGCGTATTCACCACCATTGAAGACCGTATCAAACACCTTAATGAATTTGTTCAAGGCTATGGTAAATTTGCCAAATTACCCACTCCTCAGTTATCAGCGATTAACTGGCCATCAATCGTCGAGCAATTAAAAAGCCAATGGCAAGTCAATATTACTCTTGGCGATAACGTAAACACACAAGCCGATCATACTCAGCTTGAGCAACTGCTGATTAATTTATTAAAAAATGCGTACGAATCGGGTACTAAACCTGAAGACATCAGTCTGAGTATTCAACAAGAAATGGCCAGCACCCACATTACTGTGAGCGACAGAGGCAAAGGCATGAGCGAAACTGTAATGGCGAATGCACTGATCCCCTTTTACTCCACTAAATCGACAGGCAGTGGTTTAGGGCTAGCGCTGTGCCGAGAAATAGTTGAAGCACATCACGGGCAAATTAGCCTTCACAACCGCGAGCAAGGTGGCTTAAGTGTGCATGTGATTTTAGCGCAATAAAAAAGCCGCTTATGCGGCTTTCTCGGCAAACTAAGTAAGATTACTCAGCGTCTTGTTCTTTGTACTTTGCAGCTGTTTCTGTGATTAATGGTTGTAATTCACCACGTTGAAACATTTCGATGATAATGTCACAGCCACCAATTAATTCACCTTCAACCCAAAGTTGTGGGAATGTTGGCCAATTAGCGTAAGCAGGTAACTCTGCACGAATATCTGGATTAAGAAGAATGTCAACGTAAGCAAACGGTTCACCACACGCCATTAAAGCTTGTGATGCTTGAGAAGAAAAACCACAGTTAGGTAATTTTGGTGATCCTTTCATGTATAAAAGGATTGGGTTTTCAGAAATTTGCTGTTTAATTTTATCGATGGTTTCCATTTACAACCTCAAAAGACATTGACTTACTACACTGGCCTTGAAAAATATTCACTGTGGCCTCAGATATATAACTTAAAATGGACTATAACAGTCACAATTTTAAAGAGTCTTTAGCAATAGCATTGCTGTTTGCTAAAACTTGAGTAAAATACTCAACAATTATAGTAACACTATAATACCATTTGGTATAGGTGAGTACGCTGTTTACCTCGCTATTACCTATAACTGAGTGGACTATCAACCAAGAAGATGGAGATAAAAAATGGCATTTGAACTACCGTCACTACCATACGCAATCGATGCATTAGAGCCACATATTTCAAAAGAGACTCTAGAGTTTCACCACGGTAAACACCACAACACATACGTTGTAAAATTAAACGGTCTGATCCCAGGCACTGAATTCGAAAACAAATCTCTAGAAGAAATCGTTTGTTCTTCAGAAGGTGGTGTATTTAACAATGCTGCGCAAATCTGGAACCACACATTCTACTGGAACAGCCTATCTCCAAACGGTGGTGGCGAACCAACTGGCGCTATTGCAGACGCTATCAACGCTAAATGGGGTTCTTTCGAAGCATTCAAAGACGCGTTAAACGACAAAGCTGTAAACAACTTTGGTTCAAGCTGGACTTGGTTAGTTAAACTAGCTGACGGCACTCTTGATATCGTTAACACATCAAATGCTGCTACACCATTAACTGATGAAGGTGTTACACCAATCCTAACTGTGGATCTGTGGGAACACGCTTACTACATCGATTACCGTAATGTTCGTCCTGATTACCTAAAAGGTTTCTGGGCACTTGTTAACTGGGATTTCGCGAACGCTAACTTCGCTTAATTCTGTTTAACTTGCAGTAATTAAAAAAAGACGCTCCGGCGTCTTTTTTATTGCCTTTTTTATATCACTGTTCAGCCGCAGCCCAAGCGCCATAATAAATGCGTACCAAGATGATCTTTTTTCAATTAAATTCTTAATTTTCTTGCGCAAAAATTCAAAATCGTGACTAAGCTTTAATTAACCTTTGCTTTTTTCTTAATCTAATTACACGTCATTTTAGCGGGTTTTCGGAGGTCTCTATGAGTATTTTTGAGCATTACCAATCACGATACGAAGCAGCGCAAGAAGAAGAATACAGTATTGAGGAATTTCTCGAGATCTGTAAGAAGGACAAATCAGCTTACGCAAGCGCACCTGAGCGCCTGTTAATGGCCATTGGTGAGCCTGAAATTATTGACACATCGACCGATGCGCGGCTCAGCCGATTATTCTCCAATCGTGTCGTTGCGCGCTACCCTGCATTCCACGATTTTTATGGTATGGAAGACGCCATTGAACAAATCGTTTCTTACTTAAAGCATGCTGCGCAAGGTTTAGAAGAATGTAAGCAGGTATTGTATTTACTTGGCCCTGTGGGCGGGGGTAAATCATCTATTGCCGAAAAACTAAAATACCTGATGCAACAAGTGCCTATTTATTCAATAAAAGGGTCCCCTGTCAATGATCACCCTCTCGCTTTGTTTGATCCAAACGAAGATGCTGAACTACTCGAGAAAGAATACGGCATTAAGCCACGCTATTTAAAAACAGTGATGTCACCGTGGGCAGCCAAGCGCTTAAGTGAGTTCAATGGTGATATAAGCCAATTTAGAGTGGTAAAACGCTACCCTTCTATTTTGAATCAAATTGCGATCGCCAAAACGGAACCGGGCGATGAAAACAATCAAGATATTTCGGCATTAGTCGGTAAAGTCGATATTCGTCAGCTTGAGCATTTTGCACAAAATGACCCTGATGCTTACGCGTATTCAGGTGCACTTTGTTTAGCGAACCAAGGGTTGATGGAATTTGTGGAAATGTTTAAAGCACCTATTAAGGTACTCCACCCGCTACTCACGGCCACCCAAGAAGGTAACTATAATGGCACCGAAGGTATTAGTGCCCTTCCCTTCAACGGCATGATTTTAGCTCACTCGAATGAATCTGAGTGGCAAACATTTAAAAATAACAAAAACAACGAAGCATTTTTGGACCGTGTTTATATTGTTAAGGTACCTTACTGCTTACGCGTTTCTGAAGAAGTGAAAATCTACAACAAACTTCTTGAAAACAGTGAACTTCACGATGCGCCATGCGCACCAGGCACGTTAAAAACATTGGCACAATTTACCACTCTTTCACGTATTAAGGAGCCAGAAAATTCAAGCATCTATTCAAAAATGCGTGTCTACGATGGTGAAAGCTTAAAAGACACCGACCCGAAAGCGAAGTCATACCAAGAATACCGTGATTATGCAGGTGTTGACGAAGGCATGACTGGGCTCTCTACACGTTTTGCCTTTAAAATTTTATCGCGAGTGTTCAACTTTGATACCACAGAAGTCGCAGCAAACCCTGTTCACTTGTTTTATGTTTTAGAGCAGCAAATTGAGCGCGAACAGTTCTCAGCCGATGTGGAAGAACGCTACCTAAGTCACTTAAAGGGCTATCTAATCCCGCAGTATGTCGAGTTTATTGGCAAAGAACTACAAACTGCCTATTTAGAGTCTTATTCTGAATACGGACAAAATATTTTTGATCGCTACGTAACCTATGCTGATTTTTGGATTCAAGATCAAGAATATCGCGACCCAGATACAGGCCAACTTTTTGATCGAGCAGCATTAAATGCAGAGCTCGAAAAAATTGAAAAGCCAGCAGGTATTTCGAACCCGAAAGATTTCCGTAACGAGATTGTCAATTTCGTACTGCGCGCACGTGCGCACAACCAAGGCAAAAACCCGCTTTGGACCAGTTACGAAAAACTTCGCACAGTGATTGAGAAAAAAATGTTCTCGAACACCGAAGATCTGCTTCCGGTTATTTCTTTCAATGCGAAAACTTCTGCCGAAGATCAGAAAAAACACGAAGACTTTGTCAACCGTATGGTTGAAAAAGGCTATACCCAAAAACAAGTACGTTTGCTTTCTGAATGGTATTTACGCGTTAGAAAATCGCAGTAAAAAACGTTTGTTTCAAGGGGGTTGTTATGGCGCATTTTATAGACCGACGCCTGAATGGAAAAAACAAAAGTACGTTGAACCGTCAGCGTTTCATCAGGCGTTATAAAAAACAGATTAAAGAAGCTGTATCTGATGCCATTAATAAACGCAGCGTAACCGATACGAGCAGTGGCGAGAGTATTTCTATTCCACAGCGCGATATTAGTGAGCCTGTATTTCATCAAGGACGAGGGGGCGATCGGGAGCAAATACATCCAGGAAATGACCAATTCTCAACAGGCGATAAAATTAAACGCCCGCAAGGAGGCGGTCAAGGGGGTGGCAGTGGCGAAGGTGACGCAAGTGATTCGGGCGAAGGCCAAGATGAGTTTGTTTTTTCTATCTCTAAAGACGAGTATTTAGATTTATTATTTGAAGATTTAGAGCTGCCAAACTTACAGCAAAATCAACTTGATAAACTCGTGCAAATGAAAACGCATCGCGCTGGTTTTTGTAGCGATGGTATGCCCAGTAATATTGATATAGTGCGCTCATTACAAGGCTCGCTCGCTCGCCGTGTTGCAATGACAGCGGGCAAAAAACGACATCTGAGCGAACTTCAAGGACAATTAGCGCTTTTGAAAGCAGAGGAAGAGCCCGACAAAGCCGCCATTGCCCTGCTTGAGCGTCAAATTGAAGAGCTTGAAAGTCGCATAAAAGCCGTGCCGTTTATTGATAATTACGACTTACGTTTTCGCAATTACGAAAAACGTCCCCACCCGACGAGTAAAGCCGTGATGTTTTGCCTTATGGATGTGTCAGGTTCGATGGATCAAGCAACAAAAGATATGGCAAAACGGTTTTATATTTTGCTGTATCAGTTTTTGACTCGCAGCTACAAAGATATCGAAGTCGTGTACATTCGCCACCATACACAAGCGAAAGAAGTTGATGAGCAGGAGTTCTTTTACTCACAAGAAACCGGTGGCACTATTGTGTCGAGTGCGCTGAAATTAATGAATGAAATTATCGCTGAACGTTACCATGCAGATGAGTGGAACATTTATGCTGCACAAGCATCTGATGGTGATAACTGGGCCGATGACTCTCCTCATTGCGGTGAAATACTCCGCAATAAATTACTCAAAGCAGTACGTTACTATGCGTACATAGAAATTACGGCGCGTGCGCATCAAAGTTTATGGCGTGAGTATCAATCAATAGCACAAACACACGACAACTTTGCCATGCAACATATTCGTGGTGTAGAGGACATTTACCCTATTTTCCGTGAATTATTTAAAAAGAATCGTCAGCAGCAAGGCGCCGCATAGCCTTGCGAGTGAGGTAAAATATGGCCGATAAACGTATTAGTGACGGACCTGATTGGACGTTTGATTTATTAGCACAGTACCAAAGTGAAATTGAGCGAGTCGCAAAGATCTATAAGCTCGATACTTACCCGAATCAAATAGAAGTGATCACTGCTGAACAAATGATGGATGCTTACTCAAGCGTAGGCATGCCTATCGGTTATAGTCATTGGTCATACGGTAAAAAGTTTATTCAAACAGAGCAAAATTATAAACGCGGGCAAATGGGGTTAGCGTACGAAATTGTTATAAATTCAGACCCCTGCATTGCTTACCTAATGGAAGAAAACACCTTGCCAATGCAAGCTCTCGTGATGGCGCACGCGTGCTATGGCCACAACTCATTTTTTAAAGGTAATTACTTATTTAAAACCTGGACCGATGCAGGTTCTATTATCGACTACTTATTATTTGCGAAAAATTATATTGCGCGCTGTGAAGAGAAGTACGGTATTAATGAGGTAGAAAACCTTATCGACTCTTGTCATGCCTTAATGAACTATGGGGTTGACCGTTATAAGCGCCCGCAAAGAATTTCGCTGTATGAAGAGCAAAAGCGTCAACAAGAACGCGAAGATTATCTGCAATCGCAGGTGAATGAATTATGGCGAACTATTCCAACATCTCAACAAGAGTCGAAAAAACACGAGCGTCGATTTCCTGAGGAACCACAAGAAAATATTCTGTATTTTATAGAGAAAAATGCCCCGCTACTTGAATCATGGCAACGTGAAGTAATCCGTATTGTGCGAAAAATTTCACAATACTTTTACCCCCAAAAGCAAACGCAGGTGATGAATGAAGGTTGGGCAACGTTTTGGCATTATACGATTTTAAACCACTTGTATGATGAGGGAAAACTCACCGATGCCTTTATGCTCGAGTTTTTACAAAGTCATACCAATGTGGTTTATCAGCCGCCTTATAACAGCAATTATTATTCTGGTATTAATCCCTATGCATTGGGCTTTAATATGATGGTTGATATTCGCCGAATTTGTGAAAATCCCACTGATGAAGATAAAAAGTGGTTCCCTGAATATGCTGGAGCCGATTGGCTAGAAACCCTGCATTTTGCCATGCAAAACTTTAAAGATGAGAGCTTTATTAGCCAGTTTTTATCACCTAAAATTATCCGTGACTTCAAGCTATTTACTATTATTGATCATGAAAAAGAGCCAACCCTTAATGTCGGCGCGATACATGACGAAGTGGGCTATCAACAAGTACGTGAAACGTTATCTGCACAATATAACTTAAGTAATCATGAACCCAATATACAAATCTATAATGTTGATATTAGAGGAGATCGTTCTCTAACCTTACGCTATGTACCTCATAAAAACATTCCGTTAGCTGGCTCAAAAGATGAAGTGCTGAAACACCTTTACAGGTTATGGGGGTTTAAGGTAAAACTGGAACAAGAATCTTCAACCGGTGAAATTTCACTACTTGGTGAATGCCCAAAAAGTGATGCACGACACACAACAGAGTAGATCACATGGATAAAAAAATACTGGTCATCATCGACGCTATCGCCGATGCCAAAACCTCGATACTTCACGCCAAACAAAAAGCGAAGGGGGTTAGGCATATTGATATCGTCGCATTTAGCTATGAAGATACCAACAGTATTTTATTTTCGATTCCACCCGAAGAAGCACTTGCTATTCAGGATAAAGAATTAGGTAAAATTCGTGACACACTATCACCTTTAATTGACAGCCATTTAGAGCAAGGTAGCTACACATTCCAAACGCTTTGGCATGAAAGTCCTGAGCAGTGGCTTGCTAATGAGCTTGATACGTCAGCGTACGAGCTTGTGATTAAAACGCGTCATATTGATGCAGAAACACAGTTTAGTGAGCTTGATTGGCAGCTTATACGCTTCAGTCCCCTACCGCTTTATTTAGCTGCTGATAACAAGTGGAAAAACAATACTAATGTGCTCGCTGCGCTCGACTTAGGCAGTGAGAAAGCCACTAAATATCGTCTTAACGAAGCAATGATAAAAATGGGTCTAGCGTATGCCGCTGATTATGAAAGTGATTTTTTTGCTTGTTATACCGTGCATGTATCGCCCTTTTTACGCGATTTGGGGTTAGTTTTTTCTGATGAGCAAGTTATTAATGCTTATGAAAAACTCCCCAGTGCCCAACGCGCACTGATTGAGTCATATAACCTCAAAGAAAAGCTAGAAATTAAGGCAGGTATCGTCGAGCAAGTGATCCCCAGTATCGCCGCAAAACTCAGTGCAGACCTTGTAATAATGGGTACGGTGGGTAATACAGGAATTAAAGGGCATCTTATTGGTAATACAGCAGAAAAGGTTATGAAATTACTAAAAACGGATATTTTAGTGATCCCTCCTTTCGATAACTAAAGCCAGACTTAATATCAATTAGCTTAATTAGGTGGTCTATTTTGAGGCAATAAAACCGCGTTGATAACACGGCAAAAATGTCGTTATTTAGATGTTCTCGGCAATTGCGCATACATCCATGCAGTCGTAAATCAGACATTTTTAACGCAGGTAGCGACAGGTTTAATGCCTCAAAAAGATTAAGTCTTGTTTTGCAATTGGTGTCATAAGTCTGAATAAGCCGTCACTTTATTACGGCCATTTTGTTTAGAGTGGTATAAGGCTTGATCAGCTGCTTCAATCCACTTTTCATAACGCTCAAACTTTTTCTCATCAGAGCACGCAAAGCCAATACTCACCGTGAGTTTAATTTGTTTATCACCAAAATAAATTGACGAATTTTCAATAAGAGCACGTAAACGCTCTGCAAAGATCATTGCACCTTCATGATCCGTATCAAGCAAAGTTACGGCAAATTCTTCACCACCATAACGGCCTGCTAAATCAGTTTCACGTAATGTTTTTCTCAATAAATCAGCAATATGACGCAGTGCTTCATCACCAGCACGATGCCCATGCTCATCGTTAACGGTTTTAAAATGGTCGATATCAAACATTAATAACGTACTGCAGCCACCGCTTCTGGAAATACGCATGTATTCTTTACGTAGTTTTTGCTCCCAGAATCCGCGATTAGTTAGCTGTGTCAATGCATCAGTGCGACTCATTTGTTCGAGCTTCGCATTAACGTCTTCAAGTTCTTTTTTATTCACCGCTTCATCGGTCACATCGTAAATAATAATACAGATATGTGATACTTCGCCGGTCGTTGTGGTGAGCGGAATAAAGGTAGCATTTTGATACATATGATCCGCTTTACCGGTAATTGGACGGTAATTTTTAAAACGGAAAATATAGGGTTGCTGCTCCCAAATCGTGAACGAGCGATTATTAAGAATAAACACAGATTCAGACTTACTACGAAACCATTTTTCATCAATTGATGGAAAGAGATCAAATAAGTCTTTGTCTTTTACTGCGCTTGGCAATAAACCCGAATGGTTTTCCATAAAACCATTCCAAATGCAGACTTTATAGTCTCTATCAAGCACCACAAGGCCTACATCAACGGTATTAAACATATCCATTAACCAATGGAGTTCATTCATATTAAAATCGGCTGCAGGCATAGTTTAGTCTTCTAATAAATAAGCTACTTTATATTTTAAAGTTTTTAATGAGTCCTCAGTAAACAGCAACATAAGATCACAATTAATGTTGTGATTTTCAATGCCGTAACTGATCTCAATGGCGAGAGTTCGTTGCCAACGTGATTTATTGGCTTTAACCAAATCAGACACATCACAATGCTGACCTAACACCACCGGATGACCTTGACTAAAACGCATATCAAGTTGCTTTGACAGCCCACTCAAAATAGCGCCTATTAAGATGTTACTGACATCCATTAACAGTTCAAGCTCAACTTTATTGTTAAGCTCTCCTTCGTAATTCATTAACGAAGCAATTTCTTTAAAACTCGAATCATTTAACAGCAATAACGCTTCACCCGACACGCCACCGCCAATAAAGCCTTGGCACACACCTGACGTTGAGGCATTGGCATCAATCGACCGCAAGGCCATATCAAGCTCATTGACTTCAAGTACATTTACGTTCGGAATTGGAAGCTTTACAAACACATTCAATAAACGTGCTAATAAGTCCCCTGCTTGGCCCATAGCAACATTGGTGAGTTCTTGGTATATGTCACGTACATCGGGGTCGACTTGCTCACCTAGCTTATTTGCTAAGCGCTCCCGCATGGCTTTGTCTTTAATACCATGATGTTCAATAATGTTCGCGAGCTTTTCTGCTGAGCAGGGTTTCTGAATAAAATCGATTGCGCCAAGTTCAAGCACGCGTTGATGCGCATTTGGCTGGATATCGCCCGAGACGACAACGGTTAATACATGTAAGCCTTGATCTTGAATGGCTTGCAACACTTCATAACCATCCATTTCGGGCATATTTAAATCAAGAAATAAAATTTCGGGCTGTAAACGCTTAATTTGTTCAATACAGTGAATGCCGTTTTCAGCAAATTCGACTTTTATATCCCAATCATCAGGTAAAGAGCGCGCTAATTGTCTACGCGCTAATTTTGAATCATCACAAACTAATACCGATGTTGACATATATTCTCTCTAAATACGCACTTTTGAACTAGCTAATACAAAATGCACTAACTTTATTATTATTTTTATAAACAAAAATCGGACTACGCACACATGTTAATCAAACTACAGGTTATTTACAATTTTAAATTGTGGTAAACCTTGGAGCTATTGGTTCAGTATAATACACTGATGTTAAATGCGTTAATTTGAAGGAATGAAGTAATGTTGTTACGCCCTCTTATGTTTGCTCTTGGAGCAGTTTGTACATTCAGTTATGCCAATGATTTAGTAGAAAATAGTTTAGATGCTGGCAAAGTTTCTGCACAATCGAAACCCGTCACATTACTTGGACAAGGTGTTAAAGTAGGTCAGCAAGCCCCTAACTTCAAGGTCGTAGATGGTAATTTCACCCCTGTCACTCTCAACGACTATCAAGGGCAAGCCGTATTATTAAGTGTTGTGCCAAGCCTTGATACGGGCGTTTGCAGTATTCAAACAAAACATTTTAATGAAAAAGTAGCTTCTGAGTTTCCCAGCATTGCAATGCTAACATTAAGTGCTGATTTACCCTTTGCGCAAAAACGCTTTTGTAAAGCCGAAAATATCGATAAGGTCACGGCATTGTCTGACTCTGTTTGGCGTGACTTTGGTCAAAACTATGGTTTGATCATTAAGGATATGGGGTTATTAACCCGTGCAGTGTTCGTTTTAGATAAGGAACACAAAATCGTTTACAAACAACTTGTCGATAACCTCTCTAAAGAGCCCGATTACGACAGCGCAATTGATGCACTGAAAAAGCTATAACCTCAGCGATACTAAAAACAAAAAACCGCCAACAGGCGGTTTTTTTGCTTAGTTAATCCTAAGATTAACCAAGTAGTTCACCAAGTTGTTGGCTTACTGCTTCAACAGCTTGTGTACCATCCAGTTTGTGGTACTGAGTGTTACCCGCTTTTGCTTCAGCTTGGTAATAGTCAACAAGTGGTTTAGTTTGGTCGTGGTAAATACCTAAACGTTTACGTACTGTTTCTTCAGTATCGTCATCACGAATAATAAGGTCTTCACCTGTGATATCGTCTTTACCATCTACTTTTGGTGGATTGTAAACAACATGATATACACGGCCAGAACCTGGGTGTACACGACGACCGCCCATGCGCTCAACGATGATTTCGTCAGCAACATCAAATTCAATAACATGGTCAACAACCACGCCATTTTCTTTCATTGCATCAGCTTGAGGAATAGTACGTGGGAAACCATCTAGCAAGAAACCTTTTTCACAATCAGGCTTTGCAATACGCTCTTTAACAAGACCAATAATGATTTCATCAGATACTAATTGACCTGCATCCATTACTTTTTTAGCTTCAAGACCAAGCGGTGTACCTTCTTTGATTGCTGCACGCAGCATATCGCCCGTAGAAATTTGTGGAATACCGTATTTGTCCATCAAAAACTGAGCTTGAGTACCTTTACCTGCACCCGGCGCGCCCAAAAGAATAATGCGCATATCATTGTCCTCTGTGTGATACTAATCTTTAATTATGGTCGATCAGTGGAGTTTTGTTTTTAGAGCCTGAATTCTTCCACAACTGAGGCTATACCTCAAGTAACTTATACCAATTGCCTATATTAGCGGCAATAAAAAAGGAAGCTGGGCTTCCTTTTCTAATTCAAACTGTAAAAACGCTTACTTGCTTAAATCTAGCATTAGTTTATTCAAGCGAGTTACAAAGCCAGCAGGGTCTTTTAAGGTACCGCGCTCAGCCAGTAATGCTTGGTCAAGTAGGACATGTGACCACTGAGTAAACTTGTCTTCATCTTGTTCAACATTTAAATGCTTCACAAGTTGGTGCTCTGGATTAAGCTCAAAAATTGGCTTTTGCTCAGGCACTGTTTGACCTACTGATTCCATTAGTTTTTGCATTTGCGAGCTCATGTCATGCTCATCAGCAACAACACAGGCAGGCGAGTCGGTTAAACGGTGCGTAAAGCGTACATCTTTAACACTATCACCCAGGGCTGTCTTAATACGTTCAACTAAGCCTGCCACTTCTTTTTCTGACTCTTCTTGCGCTTTTTTGGTTTCTTCATCATCCATGTTGCCAAGGTCTAAGTCACCACGAGTGATTGACTGGAATGATTTTTCGTTGAACTCTGTTAGGTAGCTCATCATCCACTCATCAACACGGTCACTTAGTAGCAATACTTCAATGCCTTTCTTACGGAAGATTTCTAGGTGCGGTGAATTTTTTGCCGCAGCAAATGAATCAGCAACCACGTAGTAGATCTTATCTTGTTCTGGCTTCATACGCTCAATGTATTGATCAAGCGATACATTTTGTGTGCTTTCGTCTGTGTGTGTTGAAGAGAAACGCAGCAACTTAGCAATAACTTCTTTGTTTGCCATGTCTTCTGCTGGGCCTTCTTTTAACACTTGACCAAACTCGTTCCAGAACGTTTGATAATCTTCTTCACGGTTTTTAGCCATGCGCTCAAGCATTTTAAGGACACGCGATGTACACCCTTTACGGATTGCTTGTGTCACTTTGTTATCTTGTAAGATTTCACGCGATACGTTAAGTGGTAAGTCATTTGAATCAAGTAGACCTTTCACAAAACGCAGGTAGCTTGGCATAAATTGCTCAGCATCATCCATAATGAAAACGCGTTGCACATACAGTTTTAAACCTGTTTGACGGTCACGATTCCATAAATCGAATGGTGCTTTTTTCGGGATGTATAACAAGCTTGTGTATTCAGTTTTACCTTCAACCTTGTTATGCGCCCAGCTTAATGGCTCTTCCCAATCATGACCAATATGTTTATAGAATTCTTTGTATTCTTCGTCTGTTACTTCTGACTTGTCGCGAGTCCACAGTGCCGTTGCGCGGTTAATACCTTCCCATTCGCCTGGTTGTGCTGGGATTTTCTCGCCATCAGGACCTTCAGATTCTGGTACTTCTGCTTTGTACATTTCAACAGGAATTGAAATATGGTCAGAGTATTTAGTAACGATACTGCGTAAGCGATATTCATCAGCAAATTCTTTTTCGTCTTCACGTAAATGAAGAATAATTTCAGTACCACGGGTTGGCTTATCAATTTCTTGTAGCGTGTATTCGCCTTCACCAGCTGATTGCCATTCAATACCTTGGCTCTCACCGGCTTTACGGGTGCGTACCGTTACTTTATCCGCAACGATAAATGCTGAGTAAAAGCCTACACCGAATTGACCAATTAATTGTGAATCTTTGCTTTGGTCACCCGTTAAGTTTTGAAAAAACTCTGCCGTGCCTGATTTTGCAATCGTACCTAATGAGTTAATTACATCTTCACGGCTCATACCGATACCGTTATCAGTAATAGTCACTGTGTTTGCATCTTTATCGGCACTGATACGTACTTTTAAGTCGGCATCGTTTTCATATAAATCGCCATTTGAAAGCGCAAGGAAACGTAATTTATCTGCCGCATCTGACGCGTTTGATACGAGTTCACGTAGGAAAATCTCTTTATTAGAATAAAGAGAATGAATCATCAGGTTTAATAGTTGTTTGACTTCTGTTTGAAAGCCTAATGTTTCTTTTTGTGCTGCAGTCATTGTGTAAATCTCCAATTAACAAAGTGTCTTATCTGCACTATGACTCATATATGGGGCAGGCTTTAGGAACTTCAAGGCAAAAAATTAAATTTGCAGGTAAATTGGAGATAAAACACAAAAAAGCCTGCATTAAGCAGGCTTTTGATACCGTTTTGGGTATTAGTTTTGATTTACTGCGCGTCGCCCGCTAAAGGCATGCATTAGGGTCATGCCATCAAGCAAGTCAAGCTCACCACCAACTGGCACACCGTGAGCAATGCGTGAAGCATTCACTTGGTATTTGTGACAAAGCTCTGCAATATAATGGGCTGTGGTTTCACCTTCAACACTTGGGTTGGTTGCGAGGATCACCTCATTAATGCCGCCGTTTTGCAGTTTACTTTCTAGGATATCAAGGCCGATTTCTTTGGGGCCTATGCCATCAATTGGTGACAAGTGACCCATTAAAACGAAGTAAAGCCCTTGATATTGTCCGGTTTGTTCAATAGCAAGTACATCGGTTGGCGATTCAACCACACACAATAAACCACTATCTTGGCGTTTAACACTTGAACAAATATCGCACACAGGCTGCTCTGTGAAGGTACGACAAGACTGACAGTGCCCTACTTCATCCATTGCTTTTGTGAGTGCGTGGCCAAGTTGTTTACCCCCTTGGCGGTCGCGTTCAAGTAAATGAAAAGCAATACGCTGTGCTGACTTCGGGCCAATACCCGGTTGGCAGCGCAGTGCTTCAATTAACTGTGTTAAACTAGGCGATAGTTGCATAAATGTTCACTTAGAATGGCATTTTCATACCTGGTGGTAATTGCATACCGCCAGTTACTTTGCTCATGCGCTCTTGTGTTTCTTCGGCAACACGGCGTACAGCGTCATTACATGCTGCTGCAAGTAAATCTTCGATCATATCTTTGTCGTCTTCCATTAGGCTTTCGTCAAGCTCTACACGACGTACATTGTGGTTACCTAGCATCGTTACTTTAACTAGGCCTGCACCTGCTTCACCTACAACTTCTAGGTTTGCGATTTCTTCTTGGGCTTTTTGCATGCGCTCTTGCATTTGCTGCGCTTGCTTCATCATGTTACCCATTCCACCTTTAAACATAACTGTCTCTCTTTCTAAACTACTTTAATTGGCATGAAGATAAGGGCTATTGTGTGTAATTACAATGCCTGAATACTGTTTTCGTCGATTATTGCGCTAAATAATTGTTGAAATTGCACAATGTTCTCATCGCTATTTATTACATCTATTGCTTGTTGATGACGGCCTGCATCAATCTTTTGCTGAATCAAATAAGGCGAATCTATCACCCCATCTGCAAAGTCGATATTGAGCTCTACATTATGGCCATAAATCTCGCTTAACGCTGCGTTGAGCTTTTGTCTTAGTACGGCGCTGTCGAGGTGACGTTGTGAAGAGTCGACTTCAATATGAAGCTGACGATCATTCTTTGTGAAAATAGAATGTAGCGCAAATTGACGCATACGCCCACCTAGTCCCATACGTTTTATTAAATAAGCCCATTCATCTTGTTCGTGTGCAAATTTAATACTGCTGATCGGGCTTTCAAAATCATCAGGAACAGGAATACTAGGCTCTTCTGCTACAGGCTCCGGTGCTTTTTGTGGATTAATCTGCTCAAGCAACTCAGGGGCTAAATTTTCTGTTATGGTTTGATGCTTTGCTTTAAAGTCGACTTTTTTTACTTTATGACTGCTCTCCCCCGTCGGCTGGGGGCTTGGCTTTTTTACATCAGCAGCCACTGTTTGCTGCTGAGGTTGAAAATTCGTTGATGCTGAACCATGTTGCGTTGGCTCATGTACTGTCGATTCCGCGGGCTCTGGCTTTATGTCAGTTTGACTTGCAGCACCGCTTAAACGCCCTGCACCAGAAATATTACGATCTTTTAAAATACGTGCAATTGCCGATTGAGCCAAGCTTTGCTGCTGTTGTAATTGCACAGGCGCTGTTTGCTCTGCCTGCGGCAGTGGTTGCACATCTGGCTCGTTAGCAATAAAACCCTGATCATAAGCGCTACTCATCACATCATCATATTGCGCTGCAAGCGATGAGTCCATTTGAGCATCGTAATCATCATAGTATTCTGTCGCTGGCATATCAGGCGTATCGGTACTATTTTGTTGATACAAAGAAGCCGCTGACTGTTTATCAGAACTCCCTAACGTATCAAAAGATTGACTAGGTTGTTGTGACTGCTCAGCTGTATTATCGACTTTTTGTTCAGGTTTTAGGTCAATCTGTGGTGCTGCCGCTTGTGTAACCGTAGGCTCGGCTTTTATTGGCTGTGGCTGCAAAGGTGCTTGGTTTACTGCCGTAGACGTTTGCTCGGATGCTGCTTGTTCACGCTGAGCTGATGATTTTTTTAAGATATCACGTAGTGCACCTGCACCACTTGGTTTCACCTGCTGTTGACTATTTGTCGGTGTTTGGCTTTGCGCAAATTGTGTCGGTTGGAATGCCAACAAACGCAACATGATCATTTCAAACCCTAGTTTTGCATCCGGTGCCCATTGCAAATCTTTTTTACCATTTAACAGCAACTGGTAATACACTTGCATTTGTTGAGCATCGGTTGTTTGTGCAACCTGCTCAATAAAGTCTCGGTTAGTCTCATCAAGTGCAGCGGCACTGGGGACTAATTGCACAAGCTGAATAAGGTGAGTAAGTGCAATTAAATCATCCAATAAGGCGACAAAATTTGGGTTTCGACTGACAACCGCTTTCACTTCGGCCAGAAGTGCATCACCATCTTGGCATAAAACGGCTGCTAACATGGTTTGACTGTAATGTGTATCCATCAAACCAAGCATGGTTTGAACAGCTTGATGATTAATATTACCGTTTGTCTGAGCAATAGCCTGATCGGTTAAGCTTAAGGCGTCTCGCATACTGCCATCGGCGGCTTTAGCAAGGATAGACAACGATTTATCATCAAAGCTTAATTGTTCTTGATTAAGAACATGAGCAAGTTGATCATGAATTTCTGATTGTGATAACGCGTTTAAATTAAACTGTAAACAGCGCGATAGAATTGTCACTGGCAGTTTTTGTGGATCGGTCGTGGCTAATAAAAATTTCACATGCTCTGGCGGCTCTTCCAATGTTTTAAGTAGCGCATTGAAACTGTGCTTTGAAAGCATGTGAACTTCATCGATAAGGTAAACCTTATAACGACCTCGCGTTGGTGCATATTGCACGTTATCAAGGATTTCACGGGTGTCTTCTACCTTGGTACGCGATGCAGCATCGATTTCTAATAAATCAATATAGCGACCCGCTTCAATGTCGGTACAGCTTGAGCATTGACCACAAGGTTCTGCAGAAATTCCTTTATCGCAGTTTAGACTTTTAGCAAATATACGTGCGATGGTTGTTTTACCCACCCCACGGGTTCCAGTAAAGAGATAAGCATGATGAAGTCTGTTTTGTGTTAATGCATTAACTAACGCTTGCTTAACATGAGACTGTCCCACTAACTCGTGAAAGGTTTGTGGTCGCCATTTCCTTGCTAGAACCTGATAACTCATTAATTATTCGCCTTCGAATTCAACCAACTTTAGAATTTTAATGCCCATTTGTGCAACACGCTGCTCTCCACCAAGCTCTGGTAATGAAACAACGAAAGCAGCATCGGTTGCATGACCACCTAATTTAGCAACAAGTTTAGCCGTTGCTTCAATTGTGCCGCCTGTCGCGAGTAGGTCATCTACTAATAACACTTTATCACCTGCAACGATAGCATCAGTATGAAGTTCAAGTGTATCTTCACCATACTCTAATTGGTAATTTTGCGAAATGACTTCACGCGGAAGCTTGCCTGGTTTACGCACAGGAATAAACGGAATACCCAGCGCATAAGATAGGGGTGCACCAAAAATAAAGCCACGTGATTCTGTACCAATGATTTTAGTAAATCCTTGATCTTTGTACGCAGAAATAAAGCTATCAATTGTTGCTTTAAAAGCGTCTGCGTTTGCCATTAAGGTTGTTACGTCACGAAACATAATACCTGGCTTAGGGTAATCAGCGATAGTTGCAATGCTCTGTTTAATGAGCGCTGAAGTTGCTTGAGTCATAATTTATACTGCTCAATAGTTAATATAACAAAGCTTGCGAGTATAACATCGCCTTATTTAAAAGTCGGTAGCAAGTTTTGAAATAAGCACAAAAAAGGCTGCATTGCAGCCTGATGTCTTAAATTTGCATACGCATATTAAGATAAAGCGGTGATCCAGCCTAGGATAGCGTTAAGGCAACCAATACCAGCAAACACTGCTAGGAACGCAATAAAATACGTTGCGTTGAACGGATCTTTAAAGTCTTTATCATTCGACATAATTACTACCTTTCTATTAAGCACGATAAAACAAAGCGCACATAATAGTCGAAGTGCTTACATCAATAAAGCGTTTATGCTGTTTTTTAAGGTGCTCGCTGAGTGACAATGACGCCTCGTTCAGCCATTGAACTCAGTGTACTTAATGCTCCTTGATACAGCTGTTCTAATGTAAATTGTGGAACATGTTTTGCAACCTGCTGACATACCTCAGCTAAATCAATACCGGGTTGTGATTCGATAATACTTAACAATAAAGCGGTCATTGCATTTGTTGAGAGAAATTGTACCTCATCGTTGTTATCGCGATACACAACAAAATAATAGGGTTCGCTGGCAGGCACTGTAGGTTGATGATCCTGACTGATTGTATGTACTGGGTAAAGATAACTTAAATTACGAGCCAAACTGGTTAAATATAAACCTGCACGCGCAACTTGGTTAGCTTCTAAATTTATTTCATGACTACCTTGATGTGACACCGATACATCGAGTTCAACCCATTCATAATGGGCTAATTCGAGGATAAATGGCGGATCGTTTTTTTGCTTTGTGTAGCTGCCAGCAAGAAACTGTAAAAACTCTCCTGCAATGTCTAAAAAAAACGGGGAACTGCAATCATGTTTACTAAAAAACTGCCGCACTCTTTGTTGCCAATCATCTTCTTTATACAAACTTTTTAAAACAGGAAATGCTGAACTTACAAAACCATCAACATTATTGAAAAATAAGTCACGATAAATCGCCATTCGTCGCTCTTCAACATCAGCTGGTTTTGCGTTGTGAGCAGGATCACGGATATGCGCCATAAATTGCTGTTGGACTTCAATAAAATGACTAGGCACTTTGTTTCACCGTTGGTTGATTTGTTTTTAAAGCTGCTCGTTGTAAGTTATTAATAATTGCCAGCTCAGCAAGAAGCTCATTCATTGGCGGTATATTAAAGTCACGCTCAAGCAGTGTTGGAAACACACCGTGCACATCATACGCCTTTTCTAGCAGCTGCCAAACAGGGTCTATAACGGGTGAGCCATGCGTGTCGACTAATAAATCCTCAGCTTCAGTATAATGCCCCGCAACATGTCCATACGCTATTCGATGGCTAGGCAAGCCCATTAAAAAATGCGTTGCATCGTAGCCATGATTTATTGAGTTTACATAGATATTATTAACATCGAGTAAGAGTTGGCAATCTGCTTCTTCAAGTATCGCTTTTGTGAATTCAAGCTCCGTCATTTCTTGGCCTGGAGCCGCATAGTACGACACATTTTCGATAGCGATAGTCTGCTCTAAAATATCTTGAACCTGTTTAATACGTGAAACAACATGTTTAATAGCTTCTTCAGTAAAAGGAATTGGCATTAAATCATACATATGACCCTCTCCCGAACAATAGCTTAAATGTTCACTAAACAAGCGTATGTTATGCTCTTTAAAAAAGGCTTTTAATGATTTTACAAACTCGACATCCAGCGCAGCGGGTGAGCCGATTGATAACGATAAACCATGACAAATAAATGCATGTTGCTCTGTAAGTTGCTTAAACTGTTTAGCAAAACGACCGCCTAGCTTCAACCAGTTTTCTGGTGCCACTTCTAAAAAATCAATTGGCTTTGGGACATCTGCGAGCATATCATCAAGCATTTCACGTCGAAGTCCTAAACCAATTTGGCCAAAATCCAAGGTCGATTCAAATGACATATCATCTCCTACTAAAAAGGGCCTAAATGGCCCTTTTACTCGCTAAGTAAAAGCTTAGTGGTTTGAACCACACTTACCTTCACCACATTTACCTTCTTTAGCAGCTTTTTTAGATTCCTTTTTGTCAGCGCCACATTTACCTTCGCCACACTTGCCTTCTTTGGCTGCTTTTTTAGATGTCATTTTGTCAGCGCCGCATTTTCCTTCACCGCACTTGCCTTCTTTGGCTGCTTTTTTAGATGCCATTTTGTCAGCGCCGCATTTTCCTTCACCGCACTTGCCTTCTTTGGCTGCTTTTTTAGATGCCATTTTGTCAGCGCCGCACTTACCTTCGCCACACTTACCTTCTTTGGCTGCTTTTTTGTCAGCGCCGCATTTACCTTCGCCGCACTTACCTTCTTTTTCAGCCTTTTTCTCGGCACCGCATTTACCTTCGCCGCATTTGCCTTCTTTTTCTGCCTTTTTCTCGGCACCGCATTTACCTTCGCCACATTTGCCTTCAGCAGCATCAAGCTGGTAACCCGCTTGCATTTGTTGGAACTCAAATGGGTTTGCATTTACATCTGTGGCTACAAAGCTTGATGCACCCACAACAACGGCGCCTAATGTTAATGCAATTGAGTTTTTCTTAACTGTGTTCATACGATGACTCTCTTTTTTATAAGGTATATTAAACAAGACCCGACGATTAAAAATTAATTTCATATTTATGCAATTATTTTAGTAAATCGCCCTACAAAGCAAATTACGATTTATCAAGTTGCTAATTGCAGGTAAAATACGCGTCCAATTTTTCATTAAGTTTAATGGTATTATGCAACTAGTTTTAGCACCAATGGAAGGCGTTGTCGATTTTAAAATGAGACAGCTTCTTACTGACATAGGTGGGTTTGATTTATGCGTGACTGAATTTGTGCGTGTTGTTGATGCAACACTTCCAGAACGTGTATTTCATCGCTACTGCCCTGAATTAAAAACAGATGGCTACACCCGTGCTGGAACACCAGTGAGAATTCAGCTACTTGGCCAAGTTGCAGATGCATTAGCTGAAAATGCTGTAAAGGCGATTAGCTTAGGCTCACACGGTATTGACCTAAATTTTGGTTGCCCCGCAAAAACGGTCAATAAAAGTAAAGGCGGCGCAGTACTATTGAAAGATCCGGAGCATATGTACGACATCATTAAAACGGTTCGCGATGCTGTAGATAGCAAACATCAAGTAAGCGCTAAAATTAGACTGGGTTTTGATGATGATAGTAATAGCCAAGAAATCGTTGATGCGGTAGTCAGCGCGGGTGCATCTAGCCTCGCTATCCATGCAAGAACAAAACGTGATGGCTACAACCCTCCTGCATACTGGGAAAAAATCCCGCCATTAATTAAAAATAAAGATATTGCTGTAGTGGCTAATGGTGAAATATGGCAAGTCGAAGACGCAATGCTGTGCCAGATTCGTAGTCAATGTCAAAACTTAATGCTTGGCAGAGGCGCCTTGGCAATGCCAGATCTTGCAATGCAAATTAAAGCGCATGTAAACAATGAAACATATACTCCACTGCAATGGGAACATGTTATTTACCACATTATTCACTCATCAATGCACCAAGACGAGAGTAAGTGTGAAAAATATTTTGCTTCTCGCACCAAGCAGTGGCTTGGTTATCTGAAACGCCAATACCCACAAGCACATACACTTTTTGATGAAATTAGACGTTTAAAAGCGAAAGATGACGTTGCAAATGTACTAAGAAAGTATGCCAAAGCGCCTAGTTTTGATGCAAATCATAACTAATGGATCGCTTTTGTTGGATAATTAAAGTATTGCCCACTTGGAACAAACGCGATGAACAATACTGAAATCCAAACAAAGCTATCTGCGGAACTGGCGCAGGTTAGACAACGTTTACTTGATATGTTGGCTAGTTCTAATCAAGGTCACCATCAGCTACTACTCTCGCAACTTAAGGATAACCCGCCTTCTGTTTGGTTAGAAATGACAGCGAATAATCTCGGACCCGAATTTCAAATATTGATATCTCGGTTAGAAAAACTCGAAGCAACACTGTGCCAAATTGATATTGGTCAATATGGTTATTGCTGTGACTGTGAGGAAAAAATTGATAATGAGCGTTTAATTGCAGACCCTGCAAGCCAACGCTGCCGACACTGCGCTCCTTAAAGCGCAGTGTTGAATAGATAACCTAGTTAACGCGCAAAAATAAAGCTCATTGCAGGATAAAGTACAATATCTTCGATTAGCCAATCAGCCTGCTGCTGATTAACACTTAAACGCTTCATTAAATTTACCCGTGCTTGTTGCTCATTCCAAGTGTGATAATGAATCCCTAAATCGGTTTCCATCATTACAGACCAAAAGTATTGTTCATCTTGATTCAATTGACGTTTACTTTGTTTGACATCAATGAAATCTAATTGCCAGTCAAGCCCAGCATGTAAATCGCCGTCCTCTAAATACTGCAACACGAGTGGCTTGTTATGTGATGAAAAAACAGGTGATGACAAATCGACTGTGGGCTTTTCTTTTAGTAAATGCTGAATCTCACTTAACCAAGACAAGGGTGGCTTTGTTGTATTGGCAAAATAATTAAGTTTACTTTGATACCAATCCTTACCATTCGCAAGCCCAACTAACCCCAGCTTTGTTCGAGGCTTGTATTGCGCTAAATATTGATTAAGCTTCGTTAGTGCCATCACGACATTTTCATTATTATTATCGAGGTGAGATATCACCATACTGCGTAACAACTTTAGCTCAAGCTTATTAAGCCTTAAATTACTTTGCTCAGCCTCTATGAGTTTTGTTTCTACTCGCTCTATCCACTTGCAGAGCGCTTCCGGTGTGTAATCATCTTGCTTTATAGCATTACTTATCACATCACGCTGTACGGGCCATACAAAAAATCGTTCTGGATATCGCTGCGCAATAATTAAATAATTTAACTGCGCTTGCTGTGAATCACTCAACTCAACATTTGCTAAGCCTTGGTAAGCAAGATGACGAGCCTGTAAGTACGCTTCAGAAAATGGCCAATATGTTTTGCCACCATTGTCTAGCTGGGTTGATAAAAGATTATTTATATTGCCAATTTGCTGTTGTCCTTCGGTATACGTGCTAAAGCGATCACTTTGCTCACTGCAAGCAGATAACATGACACTGACTAATAACAACAAAACGATCTGTCTTATCATAATAAAATTCCATAAAAAAAGCCCCAGAGGGGCTTTTTATTTTAAAACAACATCAATTAGATTTTTACACCGTTGCGAGCGGCTTTATCTTTGATGTAGGTCGACCAGCTCTTCGCAAATTTGCGCGTGCGCGGATCATCCATTGCTTTTGTAATAGCAGCATACGCTTGCTTATACTTTTCTTGGTAGTAATAAGCTTCAGCTAAGTCTGTATAGATAGATCCCGTTTTATCAGAACCTAACTCTAATGCCTTGTTCAAACGAACAACGGCTGCACCATAATTTTGCGATTGTAAAAGTAATGAACCTGCTTTGCGATAAAGCTCTGCATCGTCATCAAATTTAGCCGCTTCTTCATAGTACTTAGCTGCTTTCTCAATATCTTTTGAGCGGTGATAGTTAGATGCCACTGCACTGATATTTTGCTTGTTACGAACCACTTTTTCTTCGTTAATTGCCTTTTCAAGCACAATAGCTGCTTTGTAAGGAATTTCGTTTAACGAGTAAAAGTTAGAAAGTACTTTGTATTCAACTTCGTTTTCAAAATAGCCATTTTTATAGGCAACTTCCATGGTCGCTAGACCTTTCTTGAAGTCTTCAGTTTGAAGGTAGTATTTACCTAAACCAACCCAGGCTTTTTTGTCTTCAGGCCAAACACGAACAATCTCTTCCGCTACTTCTACCATGTTTTTGTACTGTTTAAGTTCAAAATAGGCAGCTAGCTTTAATTGGTAAGAAGCTTTAGAAGGCTCCTCCGCCAATTTGATTGCTTTGTTTGCAGCTGGAAGAACGTCGTTAAACTGTTTTAACTCATAGTTTGCTTGCGCAATACGAGTGTAAACTTTGTCGTCTTCTTCACCTGTGAAGTCCATCCAAGCGTAATACGCATCTTTTGCTTTTGCGTATTGCTCAGTACCCGCGTACATGTCACCTAATAGTTTTAAGCCTTGCGATTGGTCAGCAAAGTTTAATACATCAGGTTTCACCGCCGCTGCGACATGCTTAATAGCCAGTTTGTACTGCTCTTTTTGAGCGTACATTTGACCTAGGTAGCGATCAACAGTTGCCTTATCAAACTCATCCGATGGATCAATTTCTTTAAGTAATGCAATCGCTTCATCAAGCTTCTCTTCATTGTACAGGTCGAATGCTTTAATAACTTTCTTACCAACGCGCTCACCCATTACTTTAGTTTTTGCTTTTTTACGCGCTTCAATCTTCGCGTAATCTGGCGCTGCTAAAGCAGGTGCAGTGAAAACCACACCTGAAAGAGTCATAAGAAGCGCAAGTGCTGTTACTTTAGATAAATTTCTCATTACTCGCCTCCTTAGTTGCCTTGGTTAAGTTTAAAGTCTAGTTGTACTTGAAGACCAAATTGTTTTTGTGGTTTACCATCGATGATTTTCGGACGGTATTTCCACTTACGAAGTGCACGTTTAGCTTCGCGGTCAAAGATACGTTTTGGATCAGCATCGATCACTTCAACATCTTCTACACCACCTACTTCATTGATAGTAAATGAAAGTTGAACCCAACCTTCTTTACCGTCACGCGCTGCTTGCGTAGGGTATTTTGGTTCAATACGAACGATAGGTGTCGCATCACCATCACGTCCAAATGCACCTGGACCACTTAGGCCTCCAGCTGTGCCACCCACATCGATGCTTGGCATATTAAATGACAAACCACCAGTGTTAGGGTTGCTGTTTTCCGGCTGAGGCGGCTGCGGCTTAGGCGGCTGCTTTGGCGGTGGCGGAGGCGGAGGCGGAACACGCTTCCTCTCCTGCACCTTAGATTCAGGCGGATTCGTCATAATTTCGACTACAATCTGTTCTTTTTGTTCAGTCGCACGATCAGCTCCACCGGAGATGAGGTACGCCATGAAGTAGAACAAGCCGAAAGTAACTGCCCCACCTGCAATCAGTGAAAACAGAAAACGAATCATTACTGATCTCCAGCTATTGAAATTTTAAGGTTATCACCCGTCGCTTTGATCTGGTCCATAACTTTAACTACTACGCCGTGTTTTGCTTCTTTATCAGCTTGCAAAATTACAACTTCAGTAGGTTGTTCTGCTAATAAACTTTCAAGTTTAGCTGAAACACGTTCAACGTCTACTTGTTGTTTATCAATCCAGATCGCACCGTCAGCACGAATAGCAACAAAAATATTTGCATTTTTTTGCTTCGTAGCTTGGGCTGCCTTAGGTTTATTGACTTCGATACCAGCCTCTTTAACGAACGATGTAGTTACGATAAAGAAAATAAGCATGATAAATACGATGTCAAGCATTGGCGTCATGTCAACCGCTGCTTCTTCTTCTTCACGAAAACGTTGTTTACGTGCCATATTTAATTCTCTCTCTAGTGATGAGGCATGCTATCTACAAGTTTAGCTTTCGCCATTCTTGCTCTCGCTTCAAGGCGTGAGCTGAAGAATACTCCAGATAGTGCCGCAACCATTCCAGCCATTGTTGGGATTGTTGCCATTGAAATACCTGATGCCATTAAACGTGCGTTACCAGTACCTTGAGTAGCCATGGTTTCGAAAACCGCGATCATACCCGTTACAGTACCTAATAAACCGATTAAAGGACAAATAGCTACCAATGTCTTAATCAACAACATACGCTGATCTAATTTTTCAGACGCTTCAGAAATCCATGCTTCACGGATTCTGTGTGCGTACCAAGACGTAGTGTCTTGGCGGGCATCCCACTGAGCTACAATATCCTTCGTCATACGAGGAAACTCAGCTAGTAGGAACCAATAGCGCTCAATCATTAAAACCCACATAAGAAAGAGTGCTATCGCGACCACGTATAAAACCTGGCCGCCTGTGCCAACAAAATCCCTGATAGATTCCCAGATCTCCATCAGGACTAGCATTAGGCTTTCTCCTTCTCCGCGTGAGCTGCGATGATACCAGCGCTTTGCTCATCAAGGACATGTAAAACCGACTTACTACGACCAGCAACAATTGAGTGAAGTAGGATAAGTGGTAGAGCTGCAATTAGACCTAACGCTGTAGTTACAAGTGCTAGAGAGATATTACCAGCCATGATCTTCGGATCGCCCGTACCGAACAATGTGATTGTTTGGAACGTAAGAATCATACCGATTACCGTACCTAGTAGACCAAGTAATGGTGCGATTGCTGCCAAGATCTTGATGATGTTGATACCAGCTTCGATGCGAGGCGTTTCACGTAGGATAGCTTCGTCAAGTTTAAGCTCAAGGTTTTCAACGTCTTGATTCTTGTTGTCAGCATAAACCTTAAGAATACGACCCAGTGGGTTGTTTGTATTCGGAGTAGAAAGGTTTTTAAGCTGGCTCTTAATCTTAGTGCTAGTAAGCGCAAGATCAACGAAACGTACTACGAAGATTAGTAGACCAACAAGTAATAATACTGTGATGATATAACCAACTTCAGCACCTTGCTCATAGTATTCCATTAACGATTTCTTCTGCGTATTGATACGTAAGATCGCGCCACGAGTCGGGTCGATGTATACGCCAGCATAGTTGTCAGCAGATGTATTTTCTAAATCGCTAATACCCGCTAGGATGTAGCTATCAGGTTGCTTACCTAGAGGTTGGATTGCTTTCGTTTCTGGAGAGTAAATTAAATAACCATCATCAGTTACTAAGTTAAAGTTACCGATACGCGTTACTTTTTTCACAGAAGATGAACCGTCAAGACCAGCAACTTCAGTTTCAAATGTTGAAACTTTTGCAGACTCAGTCATTTCAGTTTGAAGTGAAATCCAAAGCTCTTCTAATTCGCGAACTGTTGGAAGTTCTTTCGCTGCAGCTAATGAGCGAAGTACTTCAGCACGTCCTGGCTTTTCAGCAGAAACAAGTGATGCTTCGATTGAACCGATTGCATCAGCTGCTGCACGACGTACAACACCGAACATCTCACCTAACGTACCTTGTGCATTTAAAAGAGCTTGCTCTTTCTCAGCTAAAGTATTTTCGTTTTGAGCATATTCTTTAGCTAAACGGTCACCACGCGCTTTTTCAGCAGCTAGGTCACTTTTCGCTTTGTTAAGTAACGCTTGCTTGTCAGCGCGAGCTGAAAGGAACTCTTGTTCACGTTGCTTATTTAATTTACCTTCAGAGATACGTTCTTGCTTAACTTGCTCAAGAATTTTGTCTAAAGCATCAGTGTTTGCATGTGCATTAAGCGCGGTACCTGCAGAAACAGATAGTACTGCTGCAACAGCAAAACCTTTAAATAGTTTCTTCATTATTGATTACTCCGCGCCAAAGATTGGTAGTTTAACAAGTTCTAATGTCGCTTGTTTACGCGCCATACGAATAACTTCTTTAACAGGTTTTAGGTATTCTTCACCTAATTCTTTCCACTGTTTAGTGTTGTTATCCCATACCCACGCATGCTTAAGGTCAAAAGACTGAGCTACGTAAGTAATACGACCTAAACGACCGAAGTCAACGTTGATGCTCTTACCATCGATCTCAAGAGTACCTTGAGCAGCAGTTACAGCTGAGCTGTACGCAGTTTCAACAGTGTAAGCTTCAAGAACTTGGCGGAATTTTTCAGATGTAGTAACTGATGCTGACGCCATGATGTCACGAAGTCTTTCAACACGTGCTAGACGGTTTTCAAGATTAAACGGAACGTCCGCTTTGATGAATTGCTCAAGCGTATCGATCATGCGATACATCAAAGGCACAACGTTTTGTTTCGTGTTATCGATTGTTGCGATTTGACGGTCAAACGATTCGATAGAAGCGTTTTGGTCAGCGACCAAACGTGCTACGTGATCGTTATAAACCTTCATTAGCTCAGTTTCATCAACAACGCTACGGTACTCAGCGATTAGCTCTTGAGTTTGACCATATACATTGTCAATTTTAGTTTGAGACTTAACAGCAGCCTTTTGAATTTGTTGACCTGCATCTTGCACATCTTTCAAAGGATCTGCAATCACATTGCTGCTTGCAAATGCAAAAGCGCCAACCAACGCAGATGCTACAAGACTCTTTCTGATTTTAACAGACATAGTTCCCAACCAATTAAGTAATGTTACTTTTATAATTTAATTATCCTCCGAAGAGGACAACCCTGATATCTTTTAATAGATATCAACCCTCCAATAATGCTAAATGCATTAGAGTCTGTCAACTTGATGTTCGGGTTTCATCGGAAAAATTTGGTCACTCGTCGTTGCTATGAAAATAGCCAAAACAATGAATTAACAAAAATATAACAGAGGTGTTCGCGTTAAGGTTCTATAACCCTTGATTGGCAATCATTCCGTTCAGATTAGATTCAAACTTAAACATAAATGTAACATTTAATAAAAGTTTAAATAGGTAAAGATAAGTGAAAAAAAAAATCTCTTTTTTTTCTAACAAAACGGTTTTGAAGAATTTTTATGCATTAAAAAGAGATTAATGTTCAATAAGCAGGCAATTCACCCTTCCGACTGGAAGGATGAATACAGTGAGCGTGTTATGTGTCATCAAGAAATTGGTTAGAATACCGCGCGATCTTTTACAAGCTTTGCCAACGATATTATTGAGTCTACCTCAAGCTTTTCAAAAATCTTTGCTTTATAGGTGCTCACTGTTTTATTGCTAATAAATAGCTTCTCACCGATATCTTTATTGGATAGTCCTTGCAATAAATAATTCATTACCGCAAGTTCACGCTCAGTAAGCAGCTCATCAATGTCTTTTTCACAGGCCACTAAGTGGTCTTGTGGAAAAAACGTGTAACCTCGCAAAATCATTTCAACAGCTGACGAAATGTCTTCTAAGCTTTCTGCTTTATTAACAAAGCCTTGTGCACCTAATTTAGCAGCGGTACGAATAATGTGTTTGTCTTGCTTAGCTGACAAAAACAACACTTTCCCAGTAAAACCGCCACTGACAGCTCGCTTGTATAAACTAAAGCCGTCGGAGTCTTCCAGTTCAATATCTAGAATCGCTAGCGCAACATTATTATTCTTTAAAAACTGCAGCGCCTCCTTTTGACTTGCAACAGCTTGAACTTCGTTTACGAGAGTTGACTTCGCTAGCACCATTTTAATTGCTGTTGCCACCATCGGGTGATCGTCTACCAGCAGAATATTGTTTCCTATGCTCATCAATTAGCAAACCTTCATTATATTTTATCAAACAAGTATGAATTACTCAGCATTTTTTCTACGTTCGAGTTGTACTAAGTTTAGCGGGAAATTTTCAGATTGTTGAAAATATCTTCAAACTTATTATCACCAGTTTGAAATCGTAACTTGAGTGATAAAAACTACCAAATTACACAACTATCAATGTCACATTAAATAGATCCTGCGCAAAGCATATAATACTTTAGTTATGGAGAGTAGCTTTTAAGGAATAGTTATTTAACTTATAGCCGAATGGCTGATATAAAAAACCTAAATTAATGCCTTTGGAGGAATATAATTTCGGTACATGAGAAGTAATTGATTAAATTATGCAGAGGAAGTGTGTTTATTAAGAATGAATTTTGGTGAAACAGAAACTGTTTCACCAAAATGTACTAAGTTTCACATAAAAAATTATGCTACTTCTACGTTCTCAGCTTCAGGGCCTTTTTGACCTTGTTTGATGCCGAAAGATACTTGTTGGCCTTCGCTAAGAGTGCGGAAGCCTGTACCTGTGATAGCACTGAAATGTACGAATACGTCAGGACCATTTTCTTGTTCAATAAAACCAAAGCCTTTAGCTTCGTTGAAGAACTTAACTTTACCAGTAACCGTGTTTGACATACCAAATTTTCCTGTAAGTCAATTATTAAAATTCAGCCATAATGGCTCTATCCTCCCTGAGTGAATGCCCAATAAACTTGGGGTAAAGTACAGGAAGAACTAATAACCAACCGGTAACCGTACAAGCCGCACATTATCCGTAAATTCAATACGCAAAAACTCAAAGCAACTTAAGACTAACACAATAAATGTCTTTTAGCTCTATTAATCGAAAATTATTTTAAGGTCAACCTTCAGTTTTAAAAATATGACAGGCGTATTTCTAAACAATTAAATTACAATGAAAAAAGCCCATCAACTTTGATGGGCTTTTATTTCTTTATTTTATCTTACTTTACTTGCCAGTCCATTTGCGCTTCGGCCTTAATAGGCACTACCTGCGAATCGCCTAATTTATAAGTAGCAGGCACTGTCCAACTTTCTTTCACTAACGTGATGGTATCGCAATTGCGCGGCAAACCGTAAAAGTCAGGGCCATAATGACTCGCAAAGCCTTCTAGCTTATCTAAAGCCCCCGCTTCCTCAAACGCTTCTGCATAGAGTTCAATCGCTGCATGTGCGGTATAAGCACCCGCACAACCGCAAGCAGCCTCTTTCTTATCTTTATAATGCGGTGCAGAGTCGGTTCCCAAGAAAAACTTTTTACTGCCACTTGTCGCCGCCGCAATCAGCGCTTGCTGATGGATATTGCGCTTCAGTATAGGTAAACAGTAATAATGTGGACGAATGCCGCCTGCCAACATATGGTTACGATTGTATAAAAGGTGATGAGCTGTAATTGTTGCAGCAACATTATCTGGTGCGCTATTAACAAACTCTACCGCATCTTTTGTGGTGATATGCTCAAGGACAATTTTCAAGCTTGGGAAATCATTCACAACATCGGCAAGAATGGTTTCTAAAAACACTTTTTCACGGTCAAATATATCTATCGATGAATCTGTCACTTCACCATGAACAAGTAATAACATACCGACGTCTTGCATCGCTTCTAGAACTGGGTAAATATTCTTAATTGATGTAACACCCGAGTCAGAGTTTGTTGTCGCACCTGCAGGGTAAAGCTTTGCAGCAACAATTTTTCCTGTTGCTTTTGCTTTTTTTATCTCTTCTGGGCTCGTTTTATCAGTGAGATAAAGCACCATTAGTGGTTCAAAATCACCCTGTGGGCCAGCCGCTTTAATACGCTCATAATACGCCAATGCACTATCGGTACAGGTAGCCGGTGGAACAAGATTAGGCATAATAATCGCACGACCCATGTAGCGGCTTGCATCACGGACAGTATCGACCAATTGATCACCGTCGCGTAAATGAATATGCCAATCGTCTGGTCGTGTAATGGTGAGGGTTTGAATCGTATTTAAATCTGACATTGCTGGTTTCCACGGCTAAGAGTTAGAGGGATAGCTTAAACGAGGTTAAATCACTAATTGACTTACTTTCGTTTATATTCAGGTGCGTAGTTTACACCAGTTTCAGTTTTTTTTGAAAATAACTTTGTGGATATATTGATAGTAGGTTAACGTAATTAATTAACAGATTATTTGGCTCATTTTTCTTTATTATGCCTAAACATTTAGATACCGCGAGTGCACTTGAAGTCAAAACAGATCAGTTGCATATCATTAATCAGTTTTCATCATCGTTGATGCAGTTAGACACCATAGAAGAGCTACTTGAGTACGTCACATCACATGTTGTAAACAGACTCGGGTTCATTGAGTGTGTCATTTACTTAGCAGATGATGAAGCACGTACCCTCAAAGAAGTTGCTTCGATGGGTAAAACAAATAGCGGTGATAACTCTTATTACATTGACCGCACAGAAATTAGTTTTGATCAGGGTATAACCGGGTATGTTGCATCCACTGGCAAACCTTTAATGATAGGCGATGTAAGACACGAAAAACGTTATATCGCAGATGCGCGCCCCGCCCTGTCTGAATTATGTGTGCCGCTGGTTTATAAAGAAAAAATCTTAGGGGTCATTGACTGCGAGCATCCGCAAAAACATTACTATAATGATGCTCACCTTGAGATTTTATCAACGGTTGCCCATTTACTCAGTGCAAAAATCGACCAAGTCAGAACCGTTAAAAACTTAAAGCAAACTGTTAATCAGTTAAACGATGCGCAAAAACTTGAAAATTGTATGCTACAGATAGCCAATCTTACCTATCAATCTAGCGAACTCGACAGCTTTTTTGAGTCACTTCATGCCATTATTACCACGCTACTCAGGGCTGATAACTTTTTCATCGGGCTTTATGACAAAAAATGTGATGTGCTCGATATCGTTTATATTATCGAAGAAGGAGTGCGCTCTAACGCACACAAAAAAATCTCTAAGGATCTATTAAAAGACACGGCTTCCTATTATCTGCTCACAACAGAGCAATCTCTATTATTCAATAAGGAAGAATTCCAGCAACATATTGATGCAGGCCATTTTAAAATGGTGGGTCGCCAAGCAGAATCATGGTTAGGTGTTCCCTTTAAAGTAAATGACAGAATTAGCGGGGTCATTGCGGTGCAAAGCTACAGTGATCGTTATCACTACAGTGAGCATGATCGCGCGCTTCTTACCTATGTAAGTCGCCAAATTAGCATGGCTATTGACCGTCAATTATCACGTCAAGAATTAGAGCACCGTGCATTACATGATGAACTAACAGGGTTAGCAAACCGTTCATTATTAATTGAACGCATAAAACACGGCATATTGCGTTTAGCACGTGCGAATAAAGAGACCCAACATGCGTTGTTGTACTTAGATTTTGATCGGTTTAAAAGTATTAATGACTCATTAGGTCATGAAGTGGGTGACCATTTTTTAGTGAGAATTTGTGAGTTAATTCAAGGCACCATTCGTAACACAGATACTTTTGCCCGTTTAGGGGGAGACGAATTTGCGATTTTTATGGAGAATATAACCGATAAGCAGCAAATAAATGATGCCCTAGAGCGAATTCAAACTGCACTAGCTGATCCCCTCAATATTGACGGCCACTTATTACAGGCTTCTACCAGTATTGGCGTTGCATTTTGTGAGAGTGAAAACGACAAAGCTTACAAATTATTGCAACATGCTGATGCAGCCATGTACGAAGCTAAATCTTCAGGGCGTGGACACGTAAAGTTTTTTAATAACACAATGCGTAAAAAGCTAAAAACCCATGCCGATATCGAAAATGATTTACAGCATGGCATCGAACACAATGAATTTGAACTGTATTATCAACCAATTTTTACAATTCAAGAGGCACAGGTCATTGGCTTTGAAGCACTGGTACGCTGGCACCATCCAACCAAAGGGTTTGTAGCACCGAATGATTTTATCCCCGTTGCAGAAGATACAGGGCAAATCATCAACTTAGACCTGCATTTACTCGACTTAGCAGCTCAGCAAATTTCACATTGGTATCAACACGGACTTCCCTTTACCAGAGTCACTGTTAATGTCTCGTCTAGACACTTTGCGAGTCTTGATTTTGTAGCCCAAATGCATGCTTTATATAAAAAGTATAAACTTCCGTTAGGGTCACTCTGTCTAGAAATTACAGAATCAGGGCTAATAGGTAATTTAGAACTCGCAACTAAAATAATAAAAGGGTTAGCGCCCCTTGAAGTAAAACTTTGCTTAGATGACTTTGGGACAGGTTACTCTGCCCTAGGCTATTTACACCAATTACCGATTCATATCTTAAAAATTGATAAGAGCTTTATTGATCATATTACAAAATCACATAACCCATTAATAGATGCCATATTATCTTTAGCACAATCACTACAGCTTGATGTGGTTGCAGAAGGAATTGAAACTGAGCAACAGCTAGCCATCTTAAAACAAACACCGTGTAAATTTGGTCAAGGCTTTTTAAAAGCAAGGCCAATGCCGGCAAAGGATGCTAAAAACGTTATTTTACATGGCTTATAAAAAGCATACTCGCCTTTATAAGCCATGAAAAAAACGACCTTACTGTAAAAAGACGGATTTGTTTATTGATAAGCTTGCTGTAATAACCTTTAGCAACCATACGCAATCATTTTCAGGCATTAAACCTGACATACACAGCGTTAAGGATGTCTGATTAACGCCTCCATGGATGCAGGAGTTACAGCAATGTAAAGGCGATTACCAAACACAAATAACACAGCTACATAACACAATGTGCTTGCTACCGACGCGGTTTTCTTACCTCACATTTATTGCCACTAAATTAAAAGCCTTGCTAGCAACGGGATGACTCAACGTATACCTTTTTATATCGGTGTTAATATAACTTGCTAACACTGAACAAAGAGCCCTCTATTGAGCAATATATACATGCCACTCCCCTCTACACAGCACATTAATCTTTCTCACTCTATACCTTAAGTTTACCTTTATACCTGAGTACACCTTATGCCTAGTTCACATTTTTAGGCTTCAAAAGCTAAATTTGGCACTGGCGGCACTGGGGATACCTTTATTGAGTTTTCTCTTTTTTGTCGCTTTTCCTATGACTGCTAAATTCGCCACTTATAAACTTGAGGTAAATTCATGGAAATATCGCAGCAAGTGTAAAAAAACAAACTGACAACGCTGTCATTTATTGTTTAGAAAGGTTATTGTAAACATGCAGTAAAAAACAACGCTATTTTAGACGTCTAGACGTTGAAAAAATATAAACGAAAGCGTAATATGTTTGTAATCTGAGTTTGACTCACATTTTTCATGAGATTTTTTAAAGATGATTGATATAAAGCACCTTAAAACAATTGCGACACTTAAAGAAACCGGTTCTTTAGTTAATACAGCCCGAGAACTCTTCTTAACGCAATCAGCGTTATCACATCAGATTAAAGATCTCGAAAATAAACTCGACTGCCAGTTATTCGAACGGAAAACACAACCGGTTCGTTTCACACCGCAGGGCATGCTCTTACTTGAATTAGCCAACGAGGTGCTTCCTCGGGTAGAAGCCACAAAATGTCGATTAAAAGAGAGTCTTAATCAACCAATATCAAACTTGAGATTAAGTGTTGAGTGTCACGCCTGTTTCCATTGGCTGTTGCCAACAATTAAAGAATTTAATAATTTTTGGCCAGACATTAAAGTCGATTATGAACGCGGTTTTAGCTACGATGCTATTCCTGATTTAATGAATGACGAACTCGATCTTGTGCTTACATCAGATATTCGTGAACCAGATCAGCTCGAATATGCACATCTATTCGACTTTAAATTAAAATTAATCGTGGCACCTGATCATGAGCTTGCAAAAAAAGCCTATGTGACCGCCCTGGATCTGAAAAACGAAACAATCATTTCATACCCTATTCCACGTGAACGTCAGGACATTTTTAAGCATTTTATACAAAATGCACGCTTTGACGGCACACTTAAAACCGTTGACCAAGGCTTATTAATTTTTCAGCTTGTTAGTGCTGGAATGGGGGTTGCTGCGCTACCAGACTGGTTAGTTACACCTTATGAAAGCCAAGGCTTGATAAAATCAATTCCATTAGGTGCTCTAGGTCTTACACGTCCTATGTACTTAGCAATGAAAAAAAATATGAAAGATAATCCTGTATATCGTCATTTTTTGAATACTTGCAAACTAAATAATGGTCGCTAAACACAGATAAACTATCTAACATCGTTATATCTTACAATCACTTGTATTTACTATGTTTGAAATTAAGAAGATAATTGGCTCATTGTTAATGCCACTCCCGTTGCTTGGCATAATAACATTACTAATGGTATTTCTAGCGATAACACAGCGACGAAAAGCGCTCTATTTAGGGTTTATCAGTGTATTAAGCCTACTAATTGTAAGCACCCCTTATGTTGGTCAAACACTGATTGCTTCAAGTAATAACCCACAATGGCAATTTAATAAACGCCAACACTCCCAGATTGATAACATTGTTGTTTTAGGTTGTACCATCATGCCGCATCCACAACTTGTTGCTAATAACCAACTGGGCGATTGTGCTATAAGCCGCTTATTAGAGGGTGTAAAACTTGCGCATCAATACCCGGATGCTATTTTATTTGTCTCTGGTGGTGGCTTTGCCAATACCACAAACAGCCAATTGATGTTTGAAACAGCCAAGACATTAGGTATAGCAACATCAAGGATCAAACAAAACCCGCTTGCGATGGACACCGCAGAAGAAGCGAAAAGACTGGCGATATATTTGGTCGACAAAAAGAGTGCTTTAGTCACATCTGCAAGCCATATGCCGCGCGCAAAAGATCTCTTCAACGCGCAAGGAATCGAGGTAATACCCGCAGCAACAGATTATAAAGATTACAGCCAATTTCCCATGTACAAACAATTTATCCCCAGTGCCGATGTACTCGTTGCAGTTACACGAGTGAGCCACGAAAAGGTAGGCAGTCTGTGGATTAAATTACGCCGCTGGATTGATCCAGAGGCGTTGTAATCACTTAACCCTGTTAGATTAAACAGGGTTATCAATATCTATAAAAGTAACATCAAAACCATGCTGCTCAGCTAAAAGCTCGCCAAGTGCTTTTATTCCGTATCGCTCAGTAGCATGGTGACCTGCAGCGAAAAAATCAATTCCTTGCTCTCGCGAGCTATGAATAGTTTGCTCAGATGCTTCACCTGTCAAATAGGCATCAATACCTTGAGCAGCAGCTAAGTCAATATAACCTTGCCCGCCCCCTGTACACCAAGCAATGGTTTCAATCTTGTCATCGCGCACTAAGCTCGTTAAAGGTTCACGGTGTAGCACTGTGCTAATTTTGTCTGCAAACTCTTTGCCCGTTAAAGGTGTTTTTAAAAATCCTTTTACTGCGACGCTGTTTGGTCCCGCTTCAAGGCCAGCGCTAAGTTCAATATCTAATAAGTGTGCAAGTTGCGCATTGTTGCCAATGACGGGATGAACATCTAATGGCAGATGATAAGCAAATAAGTTGATATCATGAGCAAGTAACGCCGCTACACGCCGTTTTTTCATACCTGTGATTGGCTGAGACTCACCTTTCCAAAAATATCCATGGTGAACCAAAATAGTATCCGCGCCGTGATCAATAGCCGCATCAATCAATGCTTGGCTTGCCGTGACCCCTGTCACTATTTTTTTTACCTCGTTTGCACCTTCAACCTGAAGCCCATTCGGGCAAAAATCTGCGATTGAGTCGGGTTTTAGAATGTCGTTTAATAACTGAGTAAATTGTTTACGTTGCATATAGAAATCGTCCTCTACCCCTTAAATTTGTGCAAATTTTGGCGTTTATAAGTCAAAAATGGAAGGAAAATCGCAAAAAATTGAAAAGTAAGCTGAAAATAGGTATAAATATATATTCTTAATCTGTGTTTACAACGTATAGGGTCTCTGATGAGCAAACTAGACAAAACAGAAGTGTTAAATGCCTTCGAAGCAGCTTATGAAGCAGCGAATGGTAAAAAACCTGAAATCACAACAAAACCTGGTTGGTATAGCATCGACGGTGGCAAAAATTTGCGCCTTGCTGATGTTGCAGCGCTGACTGAAGAGCTCACTTCTGGTAAAACAGCTGAGCCTAAAGCAGAAGAAGCACCAAAAGCACCGGCAAAAAAAACCAAAACTAAAACCGCTGCGCCAGCTAAGTCAGTTAAAAAGTCACCATTCACCGTAGTGAAAGCGAATGATGATGGTTTCAAAGCTGAAGAGCTGTGGATTGTTAACCTAGCTGAAAAAGACCACGATTGTCGTTTACCTCGTGGTGTTGTGTAACTAATTACACATTGGGAAAAAACCGCTACTAATTAGCGGTTTTTTTATGCCCAGTTATCGAGATATTTATCAAGTATTGTGAAACAAAACCACAAAGCACAATAAATACGGTACCTGTTAATACGGGCATTACTAAAAAATCCCAGCTTTGCAACGATTGCATTATTAAAATAGGATTTGCCCCAGCGGCAGGATGCACTGTGCGTGTTAGCATCATTAATGAAATAGCCAACCCACTGGCAATAGCAATCTCAAAAGGACTGACACCAACAAAATTTACAAATAAGACTCCTATAAACGCCGTTATAAGGTGACCACCAATCACATTTCTGGCCCGCGCAAGTGGACTTGTAGGTACACCAAAGACTAAAACGGCAGTCGCTCCAAATGGAGCCATTAACCATATGCCAAAATCCCCTCGTTGCTGTAAGTAAGCAAGTACAAAAATAGCCAGCGCTGCAAATCCACCTGCAATAACCGCTTTGTTAATTGTTTTGTCCATCATATCTCCATTGCTCAAAGTAGACCGAATTGTCTACCTGCAAATAGTAGACAGCTCGGTCTACTTATGTCAAGCTAGAATTTCTATCTAGGAGCAAGCATGGATAAAAGAACACACATTACATTGACTGCACTCGAATTGTTTTACGATAAAGGAATTCACAGCGTGGGGATTAATGAAATTATTAGTGCAGCAAATGTAGCTAAAAAAACGATGTACCATCATTTTGCAGGTAAAGATGAATTAATTTTAGCGTGCCTAAACGAACGGCATACTACATTCATAACGTGGCTTGAGAACGCCACCAACCAACAAACGACATTACACGATTTTCAAGAACGTTTATTTACAAGCTTCGAAGATTGGTTTCATTCTAAGGTTGCAGAGCTTGGAAACTTTAATGGCTGTATGTTCATTAACGCAGCGGCAGAATACTCAGCGCCGCAAAGCCCAGTCAACCTTGCATGTAAAGCACATAAAGCCGCTGTTTCTTCACTCATCAAACAGCGTTTGTCAGAATGTAAAGACGTAAAAGCCGAGAAAATTGATTCTCTTTGCCACTATTTAATGACACTCACTGAGGGAATGATTTGCCAAGCAAAAGTGTCTGGTATGAAGCAATTCCCTCGCCTGCTAAATTAAAAACCATAAAAAAAGCGGCTCAATGGCCGCTTTTCACTTTACGCTATTTATATCTTTTCAAAATATAATTTATCACGTTGTTTTCCGCCGACTTCATTCATCGTTGCCGCGTCAAATAAACGACCATTCACCATGGTATAGTCGATTTTGTCGGTATCGCGAATATTCGTCAACGGGTTACCATCAATAACGATAAGATCCGCTAATTTACCCGGCTCTAATGAACCAATATTTTTATCTAAGCCGATGTATTTAGCAGGATCGAGTGTCGCCGCACGAATTGCTTCTAGCGGCGTCATACCGCCTTGAGCAAACATCCAGATTTCCCAATGTGCAGCTAAGCCTTCACGTTGACCATGAGCGCCCAAATTAACCAATACTCCTAAGTCTTGTAGCTCTTTAGCAACGCGTGCGTTGTTAAAGTGGTTGTAATGATGATCGGGTGCTTTTACTCGACGCATTGAGCGCGGTAAAAGTTGGTTTTTAGGCACAAATTTACTTAGGCGTGGGTGGTTCCACACATCCGTTTTATCATACCAGTAGTTTTCACCCCAAATGCCGCCATAAGCAACACCTAACGTAGGTGTATAACCTACATCACTTTGCGACCATAGTTGGCGAATATCATCATAAATGTTCGCAACAGGAATTGAGTGCTCAATACCGGTATGACCATCAACGACCATGGTCAAGTTATGCTGCAATAATGAGCCCCCTTCTGGCACGACCATCATTTCAAGTTCACGCCCAGCTTCAATTACTTGCTGACGCTGTTCACGGCGAGGCTGGTTGTATGACTTAACACTAAATGCACCCACTTTTTTCAAGCGTTCAAGGTGGAATTTAGCATCGTCAAGCGAGTCAATATGCGATGTATAGCCCGGCATATTGGCACCGTACAGTATTGTACCGGTAGAGAAAATGCGTGGTGCTACTATCATGCCTGCTTTTTGCATTTCACTCGCAGCAAAAATTTCGGTGGTGTCGTTCGATGGATCATGAATTGTCGTAACACCCAGCGATAAACCAGCAAGGTTTTTCCAGTTTTGTTGCGGGATTATTTCATCACTGGCTTGCGCACCATGAGCATGGGCATCAACAATGCCTGGCATAATCGTCTTGCCGGTCACATCAATAACTTCTGCACCTTTAGGAATTGTTACAGAGTCTTTGCTTCCGACTGCTTTAATGTGTTTTCCATCAGTTACAATCACACCATTTTCAATAACTTGCTCACCATTCATGGTAATGATGCGTGCGCCCGTTAGTGCAAACATCCCCTTTGGCTCAGCCATTGTTTTGGTAAAGCCAATGTTGTCACCACTTTTCACTTTAAAATCTGTGTCTGCGTTTTTATTTATGTCAAATAAACCCGCTAAACTTGCATGATAAAGCTCAGGACCAAGACTCCAATACAGTTTATCACTGGTTCCACTCCAGCTAATATTCTCGCCCGCACGAACTGATAATTGTTCAATTGGGAATTGACTATCTTTCGGGCCAATATTAATGGTTTTACCGCGTTCAACAAAAGGGGTTACAAACACTTTAAAACGCTCAGCAAATGCCAAATATTTACCATCTGGCGACACTCTGAACTCCGTTGCATGCTCAGACTCATACAGCTTACGTACTTCTTTTGACTCAAGCTCAACCACACTAAGCGTAGGTTTAGGCCATGGGCTCATTACATAAATACGGTCATTCATTGCGCCAAATTGCGGCTGGTAACCTGACTTAGTGATCAGTGAGGATTCACCGCCCTTGGCACTAACAGAATAAATGCCCGGCTCTAATGACCAGGTTGGATTGAGGATACTGCCACCCGATGCTTTACGATAAACAACCGTTTTACCATCTGGGCTAAAGGTAGGTTCTACATATTTACCTGGTTCTTCTGTTAACTTATTACCTCGTCCGCCTCTTGAAGAAACGACACGCACAGAGCCTTGTTCATTGTCATCCCACGTTGTATAAACTACTTTTTTACCATCGCGGGAAAACTGTGGAAATAACTCAAAATGATCGTCTTGTTTAGTTAAGCGTTTCACTTTACCTGACTCAAGATCACGCTTATAAATATGACCCAAAGCTTCAAAAATGGCTGTTTCACCGTCTGGTGAAATTTGCACATTGCGCAGCATTTTTACCGCAAAATTATCGCTATCGATATTGTGTGTAAACCGCACTGCTTTTTGAATTTGTTTATTGGTTTCTACCTTAAATGGGATACGTGATACTGATTTATCATCAACATCTAATTTATGAATTGTGCCACCAGCCCAAAACACTAATTGCGCATTATCTGGCGTCCAAGCAATGGTCGGGTAAACACCGTGTATTGCCCATGTTTCTTGCATATCTCGCTCAAGCTCACCATATAACTTTGTATGCTCACCAGTGTGAAGGTCATATAAATATAAGCTTGTTTGAAAATCATCACGCTTGATATAAGCCAGCTTTTTACCATCTGGTGAGGGGGTTGGACGAATAGCGCCCCCCATTCCATCAATAATAGTTTCAATTTCACCGGTTTCACGGTCATAGCGTTTAATTTTGTAGATACCCGCAACTGAATCTTTTGAGTAATGGAATGTTTTACCTGGTGTAGCATCATGTGAAAAATACACATAACGACCGTCAGGTGAAAACATCGGTTCACCTAAATCTTTTTGATCGTTTTCACGTGCCGTTAACTGCACTCCCTTACCACCGGCTTTGTGGTATAGCCAAACTTCACCCGCACCGAGTGAGCGGCTTGCTGTAAAGTGCTTACGCGCAACTAAATAGTCGCCATCGGGGCTCCATGCAGGGCTATTTAATAAACGAAACGTTTCGTCAGTGACGGCCTTTTGGTTTTCACCGTTGACATCCATAATCCAAATGTTATCACCACCACCTTGATCGGATGTAAACGCAATGTATTTACCATCAGGGCTAAAGCGCGGTTGCATCTGCCACGCAATATCACTTGTTAATTGTTTTGCCGTACCGCCCGAGATTGGCATAGTGTAAATATCACCCAACAGATCAAACACCAAGGTTTCACCATCAGGACTAATATCAACATTCATCCACGTGCCTTGTTCAACACTGATTTTGGCATCTAAAAACTGACCTGCTGGCGCATCAACTCGCCACTTTTCATCACCTGACTGCTCGGTTGCTATTACTTGCCCTGTAAAGGCGAGTGAAATCGAAACAGCCAAAGCCGTATGAAGCATTTTCTTCATGGAATTCTCACTTGTTATTGTTTTGTTATTTGCACACATATTGATTGCATCAAATAGCATAGCAAGATTCCAGCATTACGTGTTAAACAGTCGTAAATTGGCGACTAATGCCACGCAATGGGATCAAATTCATAATAGCCTACCAATAAATGATAAATTTCAGGATCGAATTGCCTAAGTGCAGCAGGCTTTTCAAGGAAAGTTTCGGTGATCACGGCAAAAAACTCGGCTTCATTGGTCGCCCCATAACTATGAATAACATGGGGCATACCGTAAGCAATGTGTGTTTTAAGCTGATTAAAAGCACGACTGAATACTTTGGCCCATTGTTGATAGTCAGCATTACTAGCAAGCAATGGCGTGCCTGTCGTTTTTCCTGTTTCTTGGTCTAGTTGATGAGCAAATTCATGGAATACCAAATTGTGGCCATCACTAGGGAGTCGGCTTCCTTCTAGCACATCGTGCCAGCTTAAGACCAAGGTGCCACCAGGCCATGACTCACCTTGTCTCACGGTATTATGATAACTAACAAGACCTGCACCATCGCGTGATGTTTGTGGTGCATAATAGGCACTTGGATATAATAAAATGTCTTTCACATTACGATATAAAGGCCAAGGCTTATTGAGCACTAAAACACATGCATCTGCAGCAACAATGAGTTTCATTGCATCATTTAACTGCAGGCCATCACACCCAATAAATCGCTTTTCATTTAAGAACCAAACAATATGACGCTCTAATTTTTCACGATCAGCGTCCGTCATTTTTTGATAAATAGGCATGTACTTCAACAGCAATGACTTCTGCTCTGAAGTAAGGGAATAGGTCAGGTACTTTTTATGCCAAAAATGATTTCGAATATCATCCCAGCGCCAGTAACCGACAATAAAAATGAGCAAAAAAAGTAACAAAACAAGGTTAAGCATTATCATCGCCTAAAATATAATCTTGTTACTTTAATGTGTGCAAACAAAAAAAGATCAATTGTCTGCACACATTTTTATTTAAGTTGCAGTAAAAAGTTACAGGACAGGAACCGTTGCCGAACCAGTTACCACTTCTTTACTGCCTTTGACTCGATACTCATAGTCGAAGGTAATCGTATTAACGTTACCAGACGCGTTATCATCAAGGTATGTTACATCCCACGGTAGTCCATGCATATACATTAAGCCATCTGGTAAAGAAGTATATTTAATTGCATTGCCCGAATCACCATAGGCCGTTTCATTTAATGCAATTGAAACTAGGTTTCTTAAACTATCATTATAAATATACTCACCAGAGACAATTGTAAGCTCTTCGTAAACAGGATTCATAGTGCCATTGTTTGTATAACCCGTTAAGGTAATATCAAGTTCGGCAAGTGATGCAATAGACGTTGGTAAGTACAATCTCACGTTATTACCACGACTCGATGATGCTGCACTCTCACCCGCTGAGTTAGTAGCGTGAATCAATTGGCCAGCTTTCAAACCATTATTATTATCGAATTTAACATCTTCGATTGAAAACGCAGCTTTATCAGCAACCGTAAATTCATTTTCAAATGAATAATTAGCAGTTAAAGCAGTTTCTTTATCAATCACTGAATTTAAACGGTACTTATAACGACCAACACTAAGCGCTTGCTCAGGCAATACTTCCACAAAGGTATCATTTAATGACAATGATGAAGTCGTTGTAATGTCTACATCCTTTCTAATAAAAAATGTACTGCCAGCAGGGACTGAATCTGTTGTTGATTCATTACCACGGATCACTGTAAGTGAATTGCTTCTCACCAATGAAAAGCTATCTTGTGTAAGCTCTATTGGTTTTGAGAAGAACAAGTAATAACCATTATTCAACGCATTAACAGTTTGGCTAAGCAAATCTACTTGCGTCGTTTGTGTGCCTTTATTGGCCTTAAAAATCACCGACACAACACCGTCTTCGACTTGGAAATTACCTTGGTTATAGATATTGCCGACCACCAACTCACCATTTTCTTCTCTAACAGAAAATGAATCAGATAAATAATTCTGACCATTTACATCTGTAAAAGCCGACATTCTTACAGTAAGTGATGAGCTGCCTTTAAAGTCATAAACATACTCATTTTCTGTCGCATCAAAGGTCAAAGGATTAGACTCAAAATCATTGCTTGATGCCACTAATTCAATATTTGAAAAGACTTGACCAGTTTCATCGATGACTTTAACACGTAATTGATACTCTTTTGTCGCATCTGTATCTTTAAACAAAATGGTTGCATCATCATTCAATGTGCTAAATGAGACAGAACTTTGATTGTAATAATTTTGTACAAGCTCATAATCATTAATAGCATCGTTATCAACATCCATATCGATATGAAGAGCAATTGCATTTCCCAAACCGACAGGTTTCTCAATTGAGTAAAGATTAGTTTGCTCGTTATAGGTCGCACTGAAAAAATGCTCATTGCGAGATTGCCACGTGCTATCTGTCAGGCCTAATGATGTAGTATAAGTGAACTGAAGGTCTTTAATGGGTGTATTTTCACCATCAAGCAATGCCGTGAATTGAATGGTCTCAGTTGTAGTAACTGAAAGTGAGCCTAGCTGGCTGACTCCAGAGCCTGAGTTACCATAAAATGCACGCTGTTGAAACGAACCATCAGTACTTGTCACAAGTAACACGTAATCAGAATGTTTTGGAATATTTTTCAATTCAAACATGCCATCACTCAGCGAAATCGCCTCTGACCAAGTATTGCCAATTTTAATTTGAATTTGTGCATTAGTCGCTAAGCTGTCAGTGACGTAATTTTTAACCGTTCCTGTTAAAGTCGCTGTTTCAGCTTCTTGAGTGGCCTTATTTTGTTCTTCAATTGCACTGACTAGTTCATCGTTATTGTTGTCTTCAACTTCTAAACAACCAGATAATAAAAAACTCGCAGAAATTGCGAGTGCAATAGTATGTTTTTTAAACATAAAAACTCCATTTAATTATTATTGTTTCCCTTGTGGGGTCTACTATTATAATGAACTTAAAATGAATAAAAAAGCCATTTGTGACCAATCTACAAAATTGATGTTTCTTTATTGTAAATTACCACTTTGTTCCTGCCATTATTTTTAGCGTGGTAGAGCGCGGTATCGGCATGAGAAAGTAGCCGATCATAGTCGGTAACATTTGCATTATCTGCAACACCGAAACTTACAGTGACAGACAGTTCTTTCGCAAGTTCAGAAAAATTATAATCCGCGATTTCTAAGCGAATAATTTCACATAAACGCGCGGCTTCATCAGCACCTTTATGAGGAAATAGTAAAGTGAACTCTTCGCCCCCCCAACGCGCAGCATAACCTTCATCTGGAAAGTTGATACGTAACAAACGGGCAATTTCACAAATCACTTGATCACCAATCAAATGTGAAAAATTGTCATTAATTAATTTAAAGTGGTCAATATCCATAATCGCAACACTTAAGCTTTGCTTATTATGTTGGAACTGACTAAAGTTCTCGAATAGCCAACTATCGAATGCTCGTCTATTAGGTAGCTGAGTTAATTGGTCATGATTAGCGAGATGCGCGAATGCATCTGCTTGGTTCTTTAAATCGTGCATTTGTTGCTCGACCTTCTCCGTCAGCTCTATTTCAATGCGTTTATAATGATATAAACGGTATTTATATATTGCATAGGCTATTAAAAATAAGCCCAAAATAAGCACTAATTTAAAGCTGGTCTTTTGCCAAAAATATGGCGCAATTCTGAATCGTAGCGTTTGTTCATTGTTTTGCCATTCACTATTTGGATAGCCCGCACGGACTTTAAATGTATATTCTCCCGGAGGTAAGTTTGTATACTCAGTAATAGCTAAGCGGCCTCTATCAACCCATTCTTCGTTGTAGCCACTTAAGTGAGTTTGATAATTTAGACGCTGCGGCATAATAAAACTTAAGCCTGCATAATTAAATGACACCCTTGAAATACCCGCTGGTAAACTTAGTACATCACTTTTAGCGGGCAATGCAACGGGCTTACCATCAACTTCAAAGCTTTCTATGACTGTTGACAAACGGCGTTTACTCGCTTCTTTTAATCGCTCAGGCTTTACAATCGCAACCCCTTTTGCCGTTGCAACCCAGAGTTGACCATCAGAATGTGTCACTGCTGCAGGGTTAGAACCGCCATTTGCTTGCGCGCTCAGCATGCCATCGCCTTCATCATACAACTGCATAGAAACAACAACTGACTCCGCATCCGTAGGGTTATCTAAAAATTCAGTAAGCTGGGTTTTATTGAGCTGAATAACACCTCGATTACTGGTTAACCACAACGAGTCACCTTGCTCAATAACCTGAAATAATTTATCAACGGGTAAGCCCTGTTCACGTCCAAACAAATGCATAACATCGGTCTTCAAATCGTAACGTATGAGGCCTCGATCCGTTGCGAGCCACATTTTTTCGCCATCAAGATAGAAACCAAACGCATATTCAGTGCTAAATTTTTCAGGAAATTCTATGTTAGAAAATGTGTTTAATGCGGGATCAAAAATAGACACTCCAACACCCGTACCAACCCATAGCTGGCCTTGATTATCTTCAGAAAGTGCCATAATAAAATTGCCAGCTAAGCCTTCTTCAGTAGTGTAAGAATGAATTTGTCCGTCGTCTGTGAGCTTTGTAAGGCCGCTGGCAGTACCGATCCATAAATTATGTGAGCTATCGAATAATACCGCTCGTACCTCATTATTAAGAAGCCCATTAGTGCGATTCTTAACTGGGTAAATTTTGTTATTCACCACTTTCATGAGGCCACCAGTGTACGTGCCCAGCCATACATCCCCATTTTTGTCTTCAGTTAAACTTAGCACTGACAGGGGATCACGTTCATATGCTTGGTTTAAGGTGGTTATTTCCCCATTTATAATTCGGTTTAAACCATTGCTACTGCCTACCCACAAACTACCATCAGAATGAGACAATACGGTACGAACATAATCTGAAGCAAGACCACGGCTTTGGCTCCAATTCGTAAACGGGGCTTCACGCAGTCTGAATAGCCCTGCATTAGTACCAACCCAAATGCTTTTTTCACGGTCCTGCAGTAATGACAGAATACGGTTATTCGGCAAGCCATCATCGGCATCGAGATTTTCAAGGCCTGATTGCCTCAATCTAAAAACACCTTTGTTGATTGTACCGAACCAAATGTCTCCTTGGGTATCTTCGAGCAAACTCGATATGGATTCATGATTGAGCGTTGCATCAACAGAGACAAATTTATCGTGTTGCTTTTGCCATGCCCCTTTTTCTGTGCCGACGATTAAGGTACCCGACTGAGTCAATAACAGCGTAAAAGCAGAGGCATCAGGTAAACCGGCCTCTTGACCAACTTTACTGACCTTTTTACCTTCAATTTTGTATAAGCCATCACTGGTTGCAGCCCAAATGACATTCTGTTTGTCTTTTATTAGTCTGTATGCACTCAGTTTATCAACCAATGTGTGTTCTGTTGCTTTTTCTGATGCACGATACACAATACCTTGTCCCTCAAGAGCGAGCCAAATTTCGCCTTGTTCTGAGATCAATGCATGATTAATCATGGTCGATGAACTTGGAAGCGACCGCCACTGACCCTGTGAGCGCACGGCAATCCCACCTCGTGCTCCAACAATGTATAAATCGCCATTATCCATGGCTATCAGACTTCTTAAACCTGAATCAGGCAATCCTGGGATCTCGGTTCGTGTAAAAAGTTTAAACTCTCGACCATTAAAACGCGCCAACCCTTCCCACGTTGCTATCCAGATATAGCCATCTTTCGTTTGTGCAACACTGTTAATGCTATTGTGAGGTAAACCTGAGCGTGTATTCCATGTCTCAGTAAAATAGTCACTCAATGAAAGGCGAGTTGATTCTGCAAAAGCGCTAAAACATACACACAGTAAAATGAGACTAACTACCCGCGCCATAAAGCTTAACCTTTAATTATTGTTCTTTTCAGTGATGCTGTGTGGTGCTCATATCGTCAACCAACACTTCCATTACTACTACATTAGTTGCAATTCTTACTCACTTTAATCACATTTAGCAACAATCAATTACAGTAATCATTAATTTTTTCTTGCAAGATTTGAACAAACCGAGCGACATGTAAACCATCCATTAAAGCGTGATGGACATCAATGGATAGCGGGATCTTGCCGGTTCGCTTATCGTATTGACCAAACACCAATTTAGGAATACCTAACCCGTGCCCCTCACTAACGGCATGTGAAAACCCCGTGAAATTTAGCCAAGGTAAAACAGAAATATGAATGAGATCGGGTTGCCCTTCTGTCGCTGCAAACGCTTCTGAGAAGAAAGGTTGCCCTTTGCTTTCTTTTGCTACCTGCAATGCATGCTCAGAAAAGCGTTGAATAGAATCATGTTTTTCAAAGTAACTGAAACGCAATGTATCATCATCAGCTAACTCAACCACACTAGCACGTACAGTTGATAGCTGAATAGGACACGAATCTATAATACGCTGGCGCATGGGCGCATAATCGTGGCAAGCCTCTAAAGTCAGAAAAATATAGCTATGAAAAAATGAATACGGCGCTGACTTACACTGCTCATAAAGTGCAGCCATGTCGAGCGACACACAAACATTAAAGTAAGGGAGACTAAATTCTTTGAAAAAAGCAAAATGTTGCTTACGAGGCCATGACTCAAGATCAATTACGTGACAGTCATTTGGAAGAGAATGCATTGGGTGGCCCTGTGAAATAAAAAAACAGTGTAGCCAGATACATTCATTAAGTCATGTAATTGCGATTAAAATCCGCGATAGTCTATTGGCTTTTTAGGGCTGTTTGCATGTTGTCGCAAATAAAGGTATTTGCCGTAATATGTTATAGCTGTAAGCTTAATTAAGCGGTTTATTTGGAATAATATTGCAAATGGGTATTGAAGCCTATTTGGGCACAAAAAAAGGCGCGCCATGCGCACCTTTTTAAACAGCAAATTAATTAAATTATAAGCCGTTTTCGATGATTTCTAATGCAAGCTCATCAGCAATTAAATGCGTTGATTTTTGCTCTTTCTCTGAGCGAGCAAAAATTTCTGTTAGCGTATCAAAAATACCTTCAACGTGCTTCGTTGACGCCTCTGCACTGTAGCCTTCTGGTGCTGTTTCGTAATACACATTAATGATACCACCAGCATTAATTACATAGTCTGGCGCGTAAAGAATGCCTTTTTCACGAATGATTTCACCGTGGCGAGACTCTGCGAGTTGATTGTTAGCACAACCAGCAATAATCGTTGCTTTTAAACGTGGAATTGTCATGTCGTTTACTGTTGCACCTAACGCACAAGGTGCATAGACATCAACATCTAGGTCATAAATTTCATCGATACCCACTGCTGTCGCATTAAAGTCATTAACAACACGTGATACAGCTTGTTCGTTAATATCAGTAACAAACAATGTTGCGCCTGCTTCATGAAGGTGTTTACAAAGACCATATGCAACGGCACCTAAACCTTGCACAGCAACCTTTATACCCGATAAATCTTGATGACCACGTTGATGCTGTAACGCGGCTTTAATACCTAAAAATGTACCATAAGCAGTGAAAGGTGATGGATTACCACTTTTACCTTCGAGACCCAGCACATAGTTAGTTTCTTTATTCATGATTGCAACGTCATCGCACGTGATGTTTACGTCTTCTGCTGAATAATAACTACCACTTAAACGCTCTAGCTGACGGCCAAACGCACGGAAAAGCTGCTCTGATTTAATTTCTTTTGCATTACCGATAATAACAGACTTACCACCACCGAATGGTAAACGTGCAACCGCATTTTTGTATGTCATACCTTTCGATAAACGAAGGGCATCGGTTACTGCGTCTTCGTCAGTCGCATAGTCCCACATTCTACAGCCACCTACAGCTGGACCTAACTTGGTATTGTGAACCGCGATAATAGCCTTAAGGCCTGATTCTTTATCTGAACAAAACACCACTTGCTCGTGGTTATCAAAGTCGACTTTATTAAATACAGCCACAGTTAAATACTCCGAAATTTTCTTACCCTTTTTGGGGTGTGAGCGCTGAAATTGCCGAGACTTTATCACTTCGTTTGCTCCCATGCCACTATATGAGATGATAAAACTAAGCTAAGTTACGCGATTGAAATAACAACGCAAAAAGCACGTTAAAACAGGAAATATATACCTATATAAATCCACATAAAGCATGATTAATTCAAAACAAAAGTAAATCTACTAAATCTTTTTTACGTGAACGTAAAGGTCAAGTATAGCGTAAAGAAAAAGTGACAAAGTAATTCAGTAGCAAAAGCCTGAAAACACACACTTTAAGTCAAAAGTGTGGATGAGAAAGAGACTGGTCAGAGCTGAAAAAAAACGGCGCTCGGGCGCCGTTTCATATAAACGATTTAATGACGATTATTTTAATTTACCATCAAGCTCTTCGATTTTAGCTTTCCAAATTGCTGGGCCTTGCGTGTGAGCATTGGCACCTTCGCTGTCAACAGCAACAGTCACAGGCATGTCTTCAACTTCAAACTCGTAGATTGCTTCCATACCTAAATCTTCAAACGCCACTACACGCGCTTTCTTAATAGCTTTAGATACTAAGTAAGCAGCACCGCCTACCGCCATTAAGTACACAGACTTATTGTTTTTAATTGATTCAACCGTTGCAGGACCACGCTCAGCTTTACCAATCATACCAATGATGCCCGTGTTTTCTAACATCATGTCAGTGAACTTATCCATACGCGTTGCCGTTGTTGGGCCTGCTGGGCCTACAGCTTCATCACGAACCGCATCAACAGGACCGACGTAATAGATAAATTTATTATCGAAATCAACACCTTCAGGTAAACCTTCACCTGATTGGATCATATCTTGTAGGCGTTTATGCGCCGCATCACGGCCTGTTAAAATAGTGCCAGAGAGAAGCACAGTTTCACCCATCTTCCACTCTTGCGTGTCTTCTTTAGTTAGCGTGTTTAAGTCAACACGGCGTGTGCCCTCGCCAACTTCGAACGTCACTTCTGGCCAATCTTCAAGTTTAGGAGCTTTAAGCTCTGCTGGACCTGAGCCATCTAAGGTAAAGTGAACGTGACGCGTTGCCGCACAGTTCGGGATCATTACAACAGGCTTAGATGCCGCGTGCGTCGGTGCCGTTTTAATTTTTACATCAACAACGGTTGTTAAACCGCCTAGACCTTGAGCACCAATGCCCAACTTATTCGCACGCTCAAAAATATCAATACGCATTTTTTCTTCTGTTGTCTCAGCGCCGCGTTCAATTAGCTCGTGAATATCAACCGGATCCATTAAAGATTCTTTAGCAAGCACGGCTGCTTTTTCAGCGGTACCACCAATGCCTATACCTAGCATACCCGGCGGACACCAACCAGCCCCCATTGTTGGGAGTGTTTTTTCAACCCACGCCGCAACATCATCCGATGGGTTCAACATGACCATTTTTGTTTTGTTTTCTGAGCCGCCACCTTTAGCTGCAACCATCACTTCAACTTCGCCACCTGGCACTAAGTCGATATGAACCACAGAAGGTGTATTATCTTTGGTGTTTTTACGCGTACCAGCAGGGTCTGCAACGATTGATGCGCGTAATGGGTTATCTGGGTTTAAGTAAGCGCGACGTGTACCTTCATCAACCATTTGCTGAACAGTCATGTCTGTTTTATCCCACTTAACATCCATACCCACTTTAACGAAACAGGTAATAATACCGGTATCTTGACACAGTGGACGTTTACCTTCAGCAGACATGCGCGAGTTAATTAAGATTTGCGCAATAGCGTCTTTTGCCGCTTTACTTTGCTCTTTATTGTACGCTTTTTCTAAGGCTTGGACGAAATCGAGAGGGTGATAAAAAGAAATGTATTGCAATGCATCTTCAATGCTATCAATGAAGTCTTGCTGACGAATTGTACTCATTACGGGTTCCTTAAGTTTTTATCACGTCGCTTAGTACGTGATCCTGAGTAAACCGGTGACGAAGATTTACTCTACGGGTTAGTCATGGCATCACTATAAAGGAAATCATAACGCTGCCAATCAAATTTAACTTATGATAACCTCCTCGCCCGTTTCGGGCTAGTTATTCAAGGCAATGTAAATGATAAACGATGAAAATTTGTGCATAAAATTAGATTTAACCGATGATTGTATCTCACTCTTTACTCATTTTGCTCATTTGCCCTATGCCGTGTTACTTGATTCAGCAAATAGTAATCATGTAAACAGTCGTTTTGATATCATTGCCATTGAACCACTAAACACATTAGAAGTTCGCAACAACCAATGCTTTTTAAATGGCGAAGCGCAACCCCGTGATTGCTTCACGCTAATGAAATCAGCACTTAATGATTTTGATAATACAGCCAATCCAAACGGGCTTCCTTTTACGGGGGGCTGGCTGGGCTACTTTGGATACGATTTTGGTCGTGTAATAGAAACCATGCCATCGCATGCCGACAATGATATTGCGATGCCACAAATGGCACTGGGTTTATATCCTGATGCACTGATTTTCGATAAACAGCAGCAAAGCTGGTTTTATGTTGCTCAGCGACACCATAATCGTTTAGCTCAATATCAACACTTTTTATCTCAAACACCCACAGATTCTGTACCGTTCACTCTCAATAGTGATTGGCAGTCGAACATGACAAAAGCCAGCTACACTGAAAAGTTTGAACAAATTCAAGCCTACTTAAAAAGTGGCGACTGTTATCAAATTAATCTAGCACAGCGTTTTAGCGCTGAGTTTTCAGGCTCAACATGGCATGCATATCGCACCTTAAGAGACGCCAACAAAGCACCTTTTTCGAGTTATATAAACCACCCAGACGGCGCCATTTTATCGATTTCTCCAGAGCGTTTTATTGCCATAAACCAAGGAAAAATTGAAACCAAGCCAATTAAAGGCACACTACCACGTTTAGCCAAACACGCCGATGATGAGGCACAAGCACTGCGCCTACAACAGTCAGAAAAAGACCGTGCCGAAAATGTCATGATTGTTGATTTATTACGTAACGACTTAGGCAAAGTGGCAAAACCGGGCTCGGTTACTGTTCCCGCCTTATTTGCCATTGAAAGCTTCCCAGCGGTGCACCACTTAGTCAGCACTGTTCGAGCCGAATTAGCGCACGGTAAAGATGCTGTAGATCAAATACACGCTGCATTTCCTGGGGGCTCTATCACAGGCGCACCTAAAATTCGTGCCATGGAAATAATAGAAGAGCTCGAGCCACATCGCCGAAGCGTATACTGTGGTTCAATTGGTTACTTAAGTGCCTGCGGTAATATGGACACGAGTATCACCATACGTACCTTAGTGTGCCATCAGGGCACGATATACTGCTGGGCCGGAGGCGGTATTGTCGCAGATTCACAGGTCGACTTGGAGTACCAAGAAACATACGATAAAGTAAATAAAATATTGCCTTTACTAAAGTAATAACCTTGAATAGCCAGCAATTAATCACCCGCTTCAGCTTAAGTATGGCCACTGAGCCTGCACAGCAAATTCACATTAATGCGGATAAGCGTGCCAGTGCGGTGATGTTACCGCTCATCGATGTTGAAAACGACGCACATTTAATATTGTGTAAGCGTCCTCGTCATTTACTTCACCATCCAGGGGAGATCTGTTTACCGGGTGGTAAGTTCGAGATGCAGGATGAGTCATTAATGCACACGGCACTGCGGGAACTTCATGAGGAGCTTAATATTGCTGCACATAATGTTACAGTGCATGGGCAACTTCATCAGTACTCAACATTAACAGGGTTTACGATTGCCCCCTATGTATGCAGCCTTGCTGCAGGAACCGGTTGGCAGGCAGATCCCAGCGAAGTCGAAGTGAGCTTTTTACTGCCTATTTCACATTTAAGCGATCACAGAAACTGGCAACCGCTAAGCTTTCAACGAAACGGTAAAACATTCGTTTTAAAAGGCTTAATGACACCGCATGGTCTTCTATGGGGAGCAACAGCCAGTATTATTAATAACTTTATAAAACAACTCGCCCTACCAGTTTAATTTTCATGCTTTTAGGGTTACACACGCTCACATACACGTTATTATGTGACACCGTTCAAAGGCAGAAAATACGCCGTATTTAATAAAAAATGAGTAGCAAATTATGATCAGTGCATTCGATATGTTTAGTATTGGTATTGGCCCATCATCATCTCACACTGTTGGTCCAATGCGCGCTTCACGTTTATTTGTAAATGAGCTAGAAGAAAAGAACTTATTGTCTCAGGTAACCGATGTAAAAGTTGAGCTATTTGGCTCGCTTGGCCAAACAGGTATCGGCCACGGTTCTGGCAAAGCCGTTATTTTAGGCTTAGCAGGTTACGACCCTGAAACAATCGATGCTGACTTAGTTGATGACATATTAGCTAAAATCGAAAAAGAACAAGTTATCTACTTAAATCAGAGCCACAAAGCGAAATTCCCTAAACAAGGTGCGATTGTTTTTCATCGTAGAAAAACCTTGCCTAAGCATTCAAATGCGATGGAAATCATAGCAAGTCAAAATGGCGAAAAGCTCTTTAGTAAAGTGTACTACTCTATTGGTGGTGGCTTTATTGTTACAGATGAAGAGTTTGAAAATGAAAAACAAAAAGCCCTTGATGTTCGTGAAGAAAATCCAGCACCCTACCCCTTTAATACAGCCAAAGAATTGCTAGAGTTATGTCGCGAATCAGGTTTTAGTGTATCGACATTAATGATGCATAATGAGAAAACGTTGCGCAGCGAAAATGAGATAAAAGACACCCTTTTTAATATCTGGCAAGTAATGAAAGCCTGTATAGAGCGTGGTATGCGTACCGAAGGTATCCTCCCTGGAGGCTTAAAAGTTAAACGTCGTGCCCCCAGCTTACACCTTAAACTAAACATTGAAGTAAACAATGATCCGCTGCGTGCTATGGACTGGGTTGATTTATTTGCGCTTGCAGTAAACGAAGAAAACGCAGCGGGTGGCCGTGTGGTCACTGCGCCAACAAATGGTGCTGCCGGTATTCTTCCTGCGGTTCTAATGTATTACAACACCTTCATCAAAGAAGTAGACCGTGATATTGCGACACGTTATTTATTAACAGCGGCTGCAATTGGTATTTTATATAAAAAGAATGCGTCAATTTCTGGCGCAGAGGTTGGCTGTCAAGGTGAAGTCGGGGTTGCTTGCTCTATGGCTGCCGGCGCCCTGACCGAAATAATGGGTGGTAACGTAGTACAAGTAGAAAATGCCGCTGAAATTGGCATGGAGCACAACCTAGGTTTAACTTGTGACCCCGTAGGCGGTCTTGTACAAGTTCCGTGTATTGAACGCAATGCTATGGGGGCGATTAAAGCGATTAACGCCTCTCGTTTAGCTATGCGCGGTTCTGGTGAACAAAAAGTAACGCTCGATAAAGTCATCAAAACCATGCTCGACACAGGTAATGATATGAAAACTAAATACAAAGAAACCGCACGCGGCGGTTTAGCGGTTAATATCATTGAGTGTTAATTAATACCATATATGGTATGACACATGCCCATTATCAAAAAAGCCGCTTTTAAGCGGCTTTTAATTTAATAACTTCACTACTTGATTGGCAATTCAATATTTTCAAACAGCTTATCTACGTCTTCTTGATTACGCAGTAAACTGGCGCGTTCAACCAATTCTTTTGTTAAATGAGGGGCAAAGCGCTCAATGAAGTCGTACATGTAACTACGCAAAAAGCTGCCTTTTCTAAAGCCAATCTTAGTGGTACTCGCTTCAAATAAATGACTTGCGTCAATACACACTAAATCGTTGTCTGTCACTTGATCAATTGCCATCGACGCTACCACGCCAACCCCAAGGCCAAGACGCACATAGGTTTTAATAACATCGGCATCCGTGGCTGTAAACACAATATGCGGTTCGAGCCCATGTGCACTAAAGGCTTTATCAAGTTCAGAGCGACCTGTGAAGCCAAACACATAGGTAATTAACGGATACTTCGCGACATCGGCAACAGTCAGGTTATCTGCTTTTTTCGCCAACGGGTGTGTTTTTGCAACCACAATACTGCGATTCCAGTGATAACAAGGCAGCATGACAAGGTCAGAATATAAGTGTAATGCTTCGGTCGCGATAGCGAAGTCAGCATCACCACGTGCTGCCGCATCAGAAATTTGCTGCGGCGTGCCTTGATGCATATGCAGTGACACCGCGGGGTATTTTTTCATGAACCCCTGAATGACATTTGGCAGCGCATAACGGGCTTGTGTGTGCGTGGTTGCAATGTTCAATTTACCTTGATCTGGCAAAGTATGTTCATTTGCGACGGCTTTGATACCTTCAACTTTCGACAAGATTTCTCGTGAAATATTAATGATTTCATTGCCAGCACTGGTTACATGTGTCAAATGCTTACCACTACGGCCAAAGATCTGAACACCCAATTCGTCTTCTAGCATACGAACTTGTTTTGAGATCCCTGGTTGAGATGTAAATAAACTTTCAGCTGTCGCAGAGACATTGAGTTTATGATTTTGGACTTCGACTATATATCTGAGTTGTTGTAGTTTCATGGCTGCATTGTAAACGTTGTTATTCTTTATTTATAAAGGCTGCTAAGCGCAATGCCAAGTGATATTTCATCGCACTGTCATTTTTTACTTTTATCGCGATTCTTTCTAAGGCTACCACATTCAACTGTGACTCGGTAGCGATGTTTATTCATAAAATACTCAATAAACATGCTTGCTTAACACGACCCTAATAAAAAAGAATGGTTGATTGATAGTTTATTGCACATAAGTATGCGCAAAACTATCCAGATGTAATATTTTTAATGTAAGATAAAAAAATTAGATAGTGAAAACTGAGATTTAGCTATGATTGTTTCTATCATCATTATGCTCATTGTTGCCTTGATTGTCATTGCACTGTGGGTAAGCGCGGTGCAACAACATAAAGAAAAACAAGAGTCAGAGCGTCGCAAAGAACTAACAAAACAGAAAAAAATCATCGAAGAAGCAGAAGAAGTACTGCTCAATAGTACAAACATTCCGATGTCTGAAAATATTTTACGTATTATTCAGCGCCGTGTTTATGATGCATTAGCGAGCATGGTGCAGCTATCACCTAACTCAAAAGAACTAAAAAGTCGCTTAAACGAAGCTAAGCAGCGCTTGACCTTGCCAATTGACTCTAATAATTCTGATGCACTTGTATTACCCGATAATGACAAACAATTAATTTCGCTGATCCAAAGTATCAAAAAGTTACGTGCATTACTGCGCTCTGAACATGGTAAAGGCAAAGTAGATAGTCAGGTATTTGTGGCCGAGGATAAGCGTTTAGAAAAGTTGCAATTAAGAATCAATGTTGAAAGCCAAATTAAGCGCGGTATTTCAGCGCGTGCAGCAAACATGGTTGGCTCAGCACGTCAGTACTTTGAAAAAGCGTTAGCCACACTTGCTTCTGTAAGCTACAGCGATGACTACATAAATACTAAAAAGCAGGAAATCGAAAATTACTTAGAAGCTATCAGCACGGAGCTAAAGGCGTCGAACGCAACATCAAGAAAGAAAAAAGCAGAGCAAGAGCAAGACGATTTAGATGTGTTATTTGCCCCAAAGAAAAAGTGGTAATTCACTTTTTCTTTGGTCTGCATTCATTACGATAAAAACGCGAATTTAATAATAAATAGCGCAGTTAGTACCCATACACTCACACTGATTTCATCTTTTTTACCACACACTAATTTAACCGCAGTATACGCAATAAAACCCAGTGCAATACCATGCGCAATTGAAAACGTTAGCGGGGTCATTAATAGCACTACGCTTACAGGAATTGCATCTGTCATGTCATCCCAATTAACCAGCTTTAAATTTTGCATCATTAAGACGGCCACGTACAATATCGCGCCTGCTGTTGCGTAGGCTGGGATCATACTGGCAAGCGGTGCAAAGAACATCATAAGCAAAAAGCAAATTCCCACGACTACCGCCGTTAAACCTGTACGCCCACCTACAGATACACCGGCCACTGACTCAATGTATGATGTGGTTGTCGACGTTCCTAGCATAGAGCCTGCAATCGTGGCAGTACTGTCCGCACTCAGCGCTCGGCCTAAACGTGGCATTTTACCTTGTTCATCAGCAAGGCCCGCTTTTTGTGTTACAGCGACAAGCGTGCCTGACGTATCAAATAGATCTACAAAGAGAAACGCAAAAATAACCGTCAACATCGAAATTTCTAGTGCGGCTGCAAAATCTAATTGCATAAACGTAGGCGCAATTGAAGGTGGCATAGAAACAATGCCTTTGTATTCAACAAGATCTAAACCTAATGCGATGCCCGTCACTAACAAGATGCTGATCAACACCCCACTTTTCATATCACGATACAATAGCGCAGCAATCACAAAGAAGCTTAAGATAGCCAATAAAGGGCCAGGCGCAGTAATATCACCTAATTGCACCAGTGTGGCAGGACTTGCGACGATTATCCCTGCATTTTTTAATGCGATTAGCGCTAAAAAAGCGCCAATACCCGTTGCGATAGCACGCTTTAAAACCAAAGGAATCGCGTCGATAATCCATTCTCTGACTTTAAATAAGCTCAAGCATAAAAAAATACATCCCGACATAAACACCGCACCAAGCGCTGCTTGCCAACTGTAACCCATACCAAGTACGACACCATAGGTGAAAAATGCATTTAAGCCCATGCCTGGAGCCAACGCTAATGGGTAATTTGCCCACAACCCCATAATAAAGCACCCAATCGCCGCAGCAATACAGGTTGCTACAAACGCAGCACCTTGGTCCATACCTGCTTCTGCTAGCATCGCTGGATTAACGAAAACAATATAAACCATAGTGATAAATGTTGTGATACCCGCAATGGTTTCACGGCGGACTGACGTGTTGTTTTCACGTATTTTGAAAAGTCTTTCGAACATGTTGAACTTTAAGTTAAGATTAATTGGCTAATTTTATCATATTTTCTCATAATTAGAGGACAATTTACCTTGCAATGTTCTAAACTAATAAGGTCTTTTATTTCAAGAAAATAACTAAACTATGTCTGATAAATCGCCAGTAGGCTTAGATTTAGAGCAACAACTTGACAACGTACTTGCCTTTATAACGCAGCCTGATACAGGGGATGAGCCACAAAAAAGTACGCAATCAGTTGAAAAAACACTAAACAAAGCTTTGTATTATCTTAAAAACGAACAAGCGCCACTTGCTGCTAAGTGGATGCGTTTAGCTGCAATGGCAGGTAATCATAGAGCACAATTTTACATGGGGCTGTTTTTTATAAAAGGCCAAGGCGTGCCGCACAGTGTTTTCCATGGTTCCGTCTGGTTGAGTCTCGCCAGCAGCCAAGGTTACGAGCCTGCAACCGCTGCCCTAAATGATTTAAGAAAGCACATTAGTACTCGCCGTCTGCAAGACGCACAAAGCTATGCAGCAACGCTATATGAACAAATCCACCAGCAACAATTTTCGCACCTTATTCCACACAACCCTGACGCCAATTAACAAGCGTCAGGATTCACTGCTAATTACGAGTGTTTTGTCAGTTTGCTCTCAAAGGTGATAAGTCCTACGCCTATCACAACCAATAAAATACCAACAAACTCAAGCCACACATGGCCTTTATGCGACTTAATAATAGGTGTTTTTGAAGTTACACTAAATAAACGCCTGCCCTGTTCGCCTGACTCGACGAACGAAGTGCCTTTATAGTCAGGTGAAATAATAAATTTAAAATCACGTCTGTTAGTCATTTCGCGATGTTTTGCATCTATATTTTCCCCGCTTTTATCTACGAGTAGTGTCCGCCAATCATAAAAAATACCATCCGGCTCATTATCTTTCACTACACCGTATGATTTGTACTCATAAAATTCTGTGTTAAATAACTTTTCTTGATGGCCTAAATAAAATAGCGCACAACCTAAAGCACTAATCAGTATGGCGCTATAAATCAGTGAACGCTGTTTAATAAATTGTTTGTTAGTTTGTTGCTTATACCAAGCTTCAATATCAGGCACATTAATCAGCCGAGCTTTATCTACTGAGTGTTTTAATGGCTGCATAAAATCACAAATGGTTAAATTGAGTGCGGCTAATATAGAGCGAAATGTGTCATTAGAAGGCACTGACTTATCGTTTTCAAGTTTTGATAAGTAACTTTGCTCTATCCCTACTTGCTCAGCAAATTCTGGTTGGTTTAGTTTAAGCTCACTACGATAGTGTTTTAGTTGTGATCCGAATGTACTCATAACGCATGTCCTTTTCTATTGTGGAGCGGTCATTCTTTGCTATTCATGCAGAAATAAGAAGCTGAATAAATATGAATAGTGAAGAATATTAGCAAGTTAATTGGAAAGATACGAGATACGAGATACGAGATACGAGATACGAGATACGAGATTATCAGAATAAAGGGGTGTTTTTTAAAATCAATCATTTGTTTGAGGAAAACAAATGGCGGAGTGGACGGGACTCGAACCCGCGACCCCCGGCGTGACAGGCCGGTATTCTAACCAACTGAACTACCACTCCGCAGTGGTATGTGCATGGGGTAATGCACTAAATTTGTTCATGATATCAAGTGGCGGAGTGGACGGGACTCGAACCCGCGACCCCCGGCGTGACAGGCCGGTATTCTAACCAACTGAACTACCACTCCGCAGAGATATCATTGTTATTACTTAATTTGTTGGCGGAGTGGACGGGACTCGAACCCGCGACCCCCGGCGTGACAGGCCGGTATTCTAACCAACTGAACTACCACTCCGCGATACAAATTTTGTAATTAAATAGCTGTTAAATAGTGGCGGAGTGGACGGGACTCGAACCCGCGACCCCCGGCGTGACAGGCCGGTATTCTAACCAACTGAACTACCACTCCGCAGTATCTAATGCTATTTATTTTTTCCTATTGGCGGAGTGGACGGGACTCGAACCCGCGACCCCCGGCGTGACAGGCCGGTATTCTAACCAACTGAACTACCACTCCGCGAAGGAAAATGTTTTACAACCATTAGTTGTGTAAGTATTGGCGGAGTGGACGGGACTCGAACCCGCGACCCCCGGCGTGACAGGCCGGTATTCTAACCAACTGAACTACCACTCCAGCGCGTACTTACAAATTGTCGAAAATTGGCGGAGTGGACGGGACTCGAACCCGCGACCCCCGGCGTGACAGGCCGGTATTCTAACCAACTGAACTACCACTCCACAATTTCGTTGCTGACTGAGTCTCCCCTGACAGCGGCGTGAATAATACGAATCACCCTCTGGTTCGTCAAGGGCTTTTTTGTATTTTTACAGGTTTTTTAGTCATCTGACATCGAAAGGTTTAAAATTTCACCTGATTTGTCATTTTTTGAACCATTTTTGCCAACTTCATTTTCATTCGTTGCTTGCTCAACATTTTCAGATGAGCTTTTTTTCTTTAAAAACGGTAACGATAATTTGAATTTAAGTGGTTTCTTTTGCACAAAAATACGAATGGCTAACCACCCTAATAGAAGAACGATTAAATTTCCAACAACAATAAGTGTCACCATTAGCACAGTGGATGCTTTTTTTTCTTCTTCTAGGATTCTTTGCTGCTCAGCTTGCGCTGCTAAATCGACTTCTGGACGAACAATTTCAGGTACAATCTCAATGGGTCGTTCAATTTCAAATTTATACGTCGGCAGCGTCGCCATAAATTCACGGTCATTTATATTGCTACCAAACACCGATAGCTCGACACTGTATCGACCCCAATCATAATTTTTGATTGCTAATTCTCTGGTTTGAGATTTATCAGCATCAATTGAAAACATTTGCTCTTCATTATTGGGGTAATAGATTTTACCTTGAATAAGCACTGTTTCTGGTTTGACGATTTCAGGGTTTAAAGTAATCGTTAAGGTATGCTCATCGGTATCTTGCTTTGCTAATGCCATGTCATAGCTAAAAGGAGGCTCATGAACAACAATCGGCTTTTGTACTACAGTGCGTTTTAATATAGGTGTTTCTATATATAACTCTGGTTGCCACTCCCCTGCTGGGAAGACTAATTTAAACTCCCCGGTAAACACACCATCAAGGGGGCGCTCATCAAATCCACGACCATCATCTTTAAAATCGGTAACACTTTGTGTGCCCGCTCCAAAATTAGCGAAGTCACTGTTATTGGTACTTACAAAATCAACATGTAGACTTATGACATCTCGAAATTGCCCCACCTCAATTGGCTTACCATCATTGAGTACTCGGCCTGTTAATTTAATGGTTTCGCCACGAAACAACATGGGAGGGAGAGGGTCTACACGTAATTCAATTTCGCCTAATACCATTACTCGACTGTCTGGCAAAATACTGCCAACGACTTGCCAAGGGCCAGGCATCGGGTCTGTGATGGTGATCAAATCGTAGCTTAGTTCATCATGCCAGTCTAAATTGGCGTTCTTCACCGAGTCAGTCGCGTAGTACTTGCTGCCATCTGGGCGTACAAGCACCACGGCGGGTGCACCGCGTTTACGGAAAAATAATAACGTAATTTTATCAACTTTGTGATCAATGCGAAAACGGTTATCTAGTAGAGGAATTTCATTTTGAATCCCGTCACGCTGTAACGGGGTTATTTTATCTTGCTCAGTGGCAAGTCCCATCAAGGGCAATACACACACTAATCCTGCTAGAAGCTGTTTTCTCATTTTATTACCTTATTCTGCACGCCATAAGCATTGACCGCCTTTTGCGACCAAGTCTAAACGCTCTTCATGAGCGGCATGCTCTTGCTCTGTGGCCTTTAATACAACCAGTGGCGCTCTATCAGCGCTCACGCGTCGAATACCACCCATTTGTTGCTCTGAACCTTCATCTTTATTCTGATTTAAATTTAGCTTAACTTGCCCACCTGTCATGGCGAGGTAAACGTCGGCTAAAATCTCGGAATCCAGTAATGCGCCGTGTAAGGTTCGCTTTGAGTTATCAATATCATAACGACGACATAACGCATCAAGGTTATTCTTTTGACCAGGATGCAAATCACGCGCCATCTTCAAGGTATCAAGAATTTGACAGACATCTTCAGTATTCGGATAGCCCTGATTCAACAGCGCAAACTCATTATCCATATGGCCGATATCGAACGCCGCGTTGTGGATGACAAGTTCTGCGCCTTTTATGTACTCAAGAAATTCATGCGCTATTTGGTGATACAACGGTTTATCACGTAAAAACTCATTAGTAATACCGTGAACATCGATGGCTTCTTCTTCAATGTCACGCTGTGGATTTATATACACGTGAAAATTGTTGCCAGTAAGGCGGCGATTTACAAGCTCTACACACCCGATTTCAATAATCCGATGGCCTTGCTTTGGGTCAATACCCGTGGTTTCTGTATCTAAAACTATTTGTCTATGTGCCATATCGTCTTAAGCCTGACTCTGGTATCTTTCTATAATCACTTTATTGTACATAATATCAAGGTAAAACAGTGCAAAAAACCGTAGAGATTTACACCGATGGGTCATGTTTAGGTAATCCGGGGCCAGGAGGTTATGGCGCAGTAATGCGGTATAACGGTCATGAGAAGCAATTAAGCCAAGGATATACCCTTACTACAAATAATCGGATGGAAATGCTCGCAGCCATTGTTGCACTCGAAACATTAACCCGCCCCTGCCATATTATCCTTACCACCGACAGCCAATATGTCAAACAAGGTATTGAGTCATGGGTTGAAAACTGGAAAAAACGAGGCTGGAAAACCGCAGCCAAAAAACCCGTCAAAAATGTCGACTTGTGGAAACGCCTTGATGCAGCTTGCCAACGACACACCATTGAGTGGCGTTGGGTAAAAGGTCACAGCGGGAATAAATACAATGAACTCGTTGATGACCTTGCCCGTGAAGCAGCAGGTGGCAATGCCCTACTTGAAGACACCGGTTACGACGAAGCAAGTTAAAAATTAACGCAGAGCATTTAAAGTTTTTGTTATATGTTATAAGATTTAGCTATAACAATAATTAAGGACTCATTATGGCTCTGCGCATTCATTCTTTTTTTCATCAACAAAGCGCAACTTTGTGCTATCTAGTATGGTGTGAACACAGCAAACACTGCCTACTTATTGATGCACCAGCTGATTTTGATATGCCAAGTGGTGAATTAAGTTTTAGCACTGCCAATGAAATTATCGCCTACATAAAGCAGCATAAACTTTCATTACAGTGGTTGCTCGAAACACATGCTCATGCAGATCACATTACCGCATCAAGCTATATTAAACAGCAACTGCAACACGCTCACCCATGTAAACTGGGCACCGGTGAAGGTATTGTTCACGTACAAGCACATTTCAGTAAGCTTTATAATATTGATATGCCATGTAATGGCGAACCCTTTGAGCAACTATTCGCTGATAAAGCACAGTTTCAGTTAGGGGAATTTACAGTCGATGTGATTGCCACCCCCGGTCACACCCCTGATAGCGTGTGTTATCACATAAATGGCAATGTATTTGTTGGCGACACTTTCTTTATGCCAGACAGCGGCACAGCACGTTGTGATTTTCCAGGCGGCAGTGCGGCTGAGCTATATGATTCTTTACAACGTATTTTATCACTGCCGGATGATACCCTGCTTTGGATGTGTCACGACTATCAACCCGACGGCCGAGCACTCGCGTACAAAACAACGGTTAAAGAACAGCGAGAGCAAAACGAGCATTTAAAAGGTGATAAACAGAGTTTTATTGCAATACGTGAAAGCCGAGATGCAACGTTAGCAGTGCCAAAATTGTTGCATCCGTCGATTCAATTAAATATTCGCGCTGGCCAGTACCCGCTTAAAAGCGATGACAAACAGCACTATTTAGCTATCCCGCTCACAGTGCTGCTTTGATGTTTGGCGAAGACCTGCGCCTTTTACAGGTGAAAATTGAGGTCTTGCGTGCCATTTAGGTTTAATTGGCGTCAGTGGTGCTACTCGCTTGCGTGCCACGAGTAAATAGACACTGCCCATAGGCTTTAAGTAATGTTTACCGAAGCGACGCCATGCCGCAAATCGCGATAATCGATTACCTCGTGCAAGCGACGAATGGATAAATCGCTCATCAGAAATAATTTCGAACCCTAATAAATTCAGCCAGTCTTTGACGCGTGAAGGGGTAAAAAAGCGCCCCGTCCAAGGCAGCTTTTGACGGCTAAACGGCAACAATTGAGCCAAGCCACATAAACTAAATGGATTAAAACCGCTTATTACAATGTATCCACCTGGGATCAGCGTACGGTGTGCTTCTCGCAATATATGATGCGGGTCAGAATGGTACTCTAAGCAATGAGATAAAATACACGCATCGACACTGTGCTCATAAAAAGGCAGTTCATCAACATCGGCAATAACACCGGTAAATAAGCCCGGCTCAGCAACACAAACCTGATGCTTAATGGGGCTCTCACTCGTAGCAAGCTCGCCACTTAAATTACCTAATTTAAGCATGTGGTAACCAAACATGCGTGGCAACCAAGGTGTTAACTTTCTTTCAATTTCAGCACGCAAATAGTCCCCATGAGGGAACTGCTGCCACGAGTACGGCTTAGGACCTTCTTGAAAACTAAGGGCTGGTTTCATTTTCTGAGCTCGTTATACTGTATCTTAACTGTCACTTTATAGAGCAATTAAACATGGTGCAAGTTAAAGCAATTAAAGCCTTTTCTGATAATTATATCTGGTGCATTGTAAATAATGACCAACAAAGCGCTTGGGTCGTTGATCCAGGCCAAGCAGACCCCGTCAACCAGTATCTTGATGAGCATAACCTCACCTTGGCAGGTATCTTAATTACACACCACCATTATGATCACACTGATGGTGTTGAGCCATTGCTCAAAACCAACCGTGACATTCCCGTATACGGGCCAAGACACAGTCCGTTTAAAGGGATTAATCACCCGCTTTCAGAAGCAGACAAAGTCACGGTTTATGATCGCACATTTACAGTGCTTGCTACACCTGGCCACACTTTGGATCACATTTGTTATGTTAATGATGAATTGAGCTTTACGGGCGATACACTCTTTAGTGCTGGTTGTGGCCGCTTATTTGAAGGCAGTGCAGAACAAATGTGGCATTCGTTATGTAAACTTAAATCGCTGCCTGATGACTGTAAAATCTACTGTACCCACGAATATACGCAAGCCAACTTAGCGTTCGCTAAGGCGGTTGAGCCAACAAATGAAGCATTATTGAGGTACAGTGATAAAATAGACACATTAAGAGCAAATGATGACATCAGTCTGCCCACCACCATTGCCATTGAAAAACAGCTAAATCCATTTTTACGCAGTCATTTGCCCCACATAACTGACCAGTTACCCGACACGCTAAAAGTTAATTTTAACTTAAATGAACCTTGGCAACGTTTTGCTAGTCTCAGGGCGTGGAAAGATAATTTTTAAAACGTGTATTATCTTGGTTACAATTTTGTATTTTTAGATCAGTACGTTGTAAAAATAAGCTGACATAAATTGGTCATAAAGTGGCAATATGTTCTCTGAGCAGGTAATATTCGCCGAGTTTTTTTACCTGATGTATGGGTATGTATGTATAAGTCTCCTTTAGTTTTAACGCTTGCGCTGGTTTTGAGTGGCTGTCAATTAACAGCAACTGACACTGCTGGGTCAGATAATGACAACCGTGTTGAGCAACAGCTTGCAGGCGCAAGCCCCAGTGACATCAATGATGCATTGATGCTCAACGCACAGTATCAGCAATTAGCTGATACTGATGAGCCCCCCCCAGTATTTGATGATGTATGGGAGCGTATTCGCTACCAGCTATCTATTGATGTACCGCAAAATCGCCCTGTTGTCGCCGAGCGTAACTATTATGCACGCCATCAAGCATACTTAGATCGTATCGCCAAACGTGCCGAGCCTTATCTTTACTTTATTGTTGAAGAAGTCGAAAAACGTGAAATGCCTATCGAAATTGCACTGCTGCCAATTGTTGAGAGTGCATTTGATCCCTTTGGTTATTCACATCGCAGTGCATCAGGCATATGGCAATTTATGCCACAAACAGGCGAGCGTTTCGATTTAAAACAAAACTGGTGGTATGACGGTCGTCGCGACATCGTGCAATCAACGCGGGCTGCTTTAGATTACTTATCCTATTTGCACAAGACCTTAGAAGGTGACTGGTTAAATGCAATTGCAGCCTATAATTCAGGTGAAGGTCGTTTACTAAGAGCGATTAAAAAGAACCGTAAGAAGCATTTACCGACCGATTTCTGGTCGTTAGATTTACCCAAAGAAACCACCTCTTACGTACCAAAGCTGCTCGCACTTTCTGATCTTGTTAAACGTAGCGATGAATTTGGTATTAAGTGGCAACCGATTATTAATGCACAAGTTATCGATGTCGTTAACGTAGGAAGTCAAATTGATTTAGCCCTCGCTGCAGATATGGCAGGTATTAGCTTAACGGAGTTATACCGTTTGAACCCCGGTTTTAACCGCTGGGCAACCGATCCGAATGGGCCGCATTTCTTATTATTACCATCAGATAAAATAGACACCTTCTCTGAGAAATTGGCAAAAACAGAGCAAAAAGATCGTTTACGCTGGCAACAGTATGTTGTGGCGCGCGGCGATAGCTTATCGGTTATTGCGAAAAAGTTTTCAACCAGTGCGGGAGCGATTAAAACACTCAATAAATTGTCATCAAACACAATACGTGTTGGGCAACAATTATTAGTGCCTTTAAGTGATGGCGAAATTAACAGCCAACACCTGCCAGACTCTGTTCGCATGGCTGCAAATAAAGCAACGCGAAAAAAACTGAGCCATAAAGTAGCCAGTGGTGACACGTTGTGGGACATAAGCCGCGAATACGATGTCACAATTGCTGAACTTGCTAAGTGGAATAATCTTAAGAAAAATGCAGTGTTACGTGTTGGTCAAACACTAACGGTGTATAAAGATGAAAAAACACAGCTTGCAGCGACTAAAACGACCGAGCGCACCATTACCTATAAAGTTCGCCGTGGCGATTCATTAGCACGTATCGCTGCTAAGTTTAATGTCTCTGTGGATGATATTATAAAGTGGAACTCGTTGGCTGGGCAAAAATACATTCAACCAGGCCAAAGGTTAAAATTAAGGGTCGATGTTCGCAGCGCCTAAGTTTAAACTTACTGCCAATAAAAAAGAGCGCCTAAGGGCGCTCTTTGCATCTCACATTTAGTATTTGTGTTTTAAGGCCCACAAATGCAGTAATTCATTAGCAATCGTGGCCGCCGCAATGGCTGTAAGCTCACTTTGATCATACGAGGGTGAAACCTCAACCACGTCCATACCCACCATATTAATGCCTTTAAGCGCTCTTAATATTTTTAACACTTTATCACTGGTTAAACCGCCACATACTGGTGTACCAGTCCCCGGTGCAAATGCGGGGTCAAGGCAATCAATATCAAAAGTCAGGTAAACAGGTAAGTCCCCTACTCGCGCTTTAATTTGCTCTGCAATCACATCTGCCGACAGGTCATTTGCTGCCATAGCATCAATGACCGCAAATTCATGTTTGCTCTGATCAAAATCAGTGCGAATACCAATTTGAATGCTGTGGTCAACGTCAATCAGCCCTTCCATCGGCGCATGATAAAACATAGTACCGTGGTCATAGCGTGAACCATTACTGTAAGTGTCTGTGTGCGCATCAAAATGCACCAAAGCCATTTTACCATGCTGTTTGGCATGTGCGCGCAGCAATGGCAACGTCACAAAATGGTCGCCACCTAAACCTAGTAACGTTTTACCTTGACGTAAAATTTGCTCAGCCGCTAATTCAAGCTGCGCAGTGAAATACTCAGGGTCGCCTACGGGGTAGGTAAAATCCCCTGCATCCGCTAACTTTAAGCGCTCAAACAATGGGAATGTCCAAGGGTATTTGGTTTCTTCCCATGCAAGGTGTACAGAGGCGCGGCGTATAGCGTCTGGACCTAGTCGTGCACCTGGACGCCCCGATGTTGCTAAGTCAAAAGGTAAACCTAATACCACGACATCCGCATCAATTGCAGTGATGTTTTGCACCATTGGCTGGCGTAAAAACGTCATGCCGTTTGAATATAACGAATGATCTGTATGGTCAAACAATGTCGACATTGCTTATAACTCTTCTAAATAAGTGTAACCGTTTAAGCCAGCTTGCAGCTCGTCTAACACGCTTTGCTGTTCAGTTTCTGGCAGTTTTGTAGCCACCAGCTGAGCATAAGACTGCTGGAAGCTCTCTACATCTAAATGCACATAACGCATCATGTCAGCCACCGAATCACCTTCGTTAATTTCAGTGATCTCTGCCTGACCTTGCTCATCCATTTTCACAATTGCGCTGTGTGTGTCACCAAATAAATTGTGCATATCGCCTAAAATTTCTTGATAAGCACCCACTAAGAAAAAGCCCATTAAATATGGTTTTTCTTCGCTATATGCAGGCACAGGTAGCGTACTTTCAATGCCTTGGCCATCCACATAGTGCTCCATGGCACCATCTGAATCGCACGTAATATCAAGTAGTACAGCACGTTTTTGTGGTGCTTCTGTTAAACCACTCAATGGCAAAACAGGGAACACTTGGTCAATACCCCATGCATCAGGTAGAGATTGAAACAATGAAAAGTTCACAAAAAACTTGTCTGCTAAACGCGCGTTCAATTCATCGATAATTGGACGATGAAAGCGGTTTTTATTATCCATGTGTTTGTTAAGTTCATAACAGACACGAAGGTTAACTTGTTCCGCCCATGCACGCTCTGTTAAATCAAGTAAACCCAGTGCAAACTGATTATGCGCTTCGGCTAAATCACTTTGACTATCATGGTAGATTTCAATCAACGCACGGTCGTCGTTATCACCACTTAGCTGTTGCCACGATGTCCACATATTGTTTAATAAAAGAGGTGCATCGGCCGCAGGCGCAAGAATATCTTCAGGCTCGTAGCTTTCAGTACCAATCACATTCGAAATCAATACCGCATGATGCGCAGTCAGCGCACGGCCAGATTCAGAAATAATACGCGGCATTGGTTGCTCATACTGCTTACAGGTATCACCAATGGTGTAAACAATGTTATTCGCATATTCGCTAAGACTGTAGTTCATCGAGTTATGTGATTGACTGCGTGTGCCATCGTAATCAACTGCTAAGCCACCACCCACATCTAAGCACTCTATTTGCGCACCTAACTTGCGCAACTCACAGTAAAAGCGTGCCGCTTCGCTCACGCCTAAACGTACGTCACGAATATTGGCCATTTGCGACCCTAAGTGAAAATGCACAAGCTGAATTAAATCTAATTGTTCAGACGCTTTTAAGCGATTTACCACGCTCAGTACTTGCGATGCCGATAAACCAAACTTTGATTTTTCGCCGCCACTCGCTTGCCACTTGCCTTTACCTTGTGACGCTAAACGAACACGAATACCAATACGAGGCTTCACGTTTAGCTCTTTTGCTTGGCTGAGCACCATGTCTAATTCAGATAGCTTTTCCAGTACGATGTAAACCTTATGACCCAGCTTTTCGCCGATAAGTGCCAGACGAATATACTCTTGATCTTTGTAGCCATTACATACAATCACTGCACTGGTTTTTTCTGCCATCGCTAAAACAGTCAGTAGTTCGGGTTTACTGCCCGCTTCTAAACCTAATTGCTTTTTCTCAACATCGGCTTGGCTTGCCACAATTTCCTCAACCACTTCGCGTTGTTGATTCACTTTAATTGGGTAAACAAGCAGGTAATCTCTCGGATAACCATAGTTTTCAATCGCCGTATTGAATGCCTGACACAGGCTGTGTACACGGTGATGTAAAATTTGAGGAAAACGCACAAGCGCCGGCAAACTTAAACCTTTGTCTTGTAGTTGCTGTGCTATATCGATAAGTGCAATGGTTTGCTCTGGGGCATGGGCCTTTGGCGCAACATACACATCACCTTGATCATTTATACCAAAGAATCCTTGGCTCCAATGACGAACATTGTAGCTCGTGCGAGCTTGTTCTAGTGATGTTGTCTCTTTCATCTATCTTTCTCTTTTATTTAATGGTGCCAAAATCGGCAAGGGTATTGCCGCGCATTAAAAGAAAAATAGTGACTTAAGTCCAACAAGTATTTTTACTCGTAACGAGTGATTTTTGATGTGAGAAACTGATTAAGTTGTAGATTACATTGGCTGAAGAATCAGCGTATTTAATAACGTGTTTAGTACGTGGCGTTCTCAGTGCTTAACGTGAATAATTTCGTCAGCCTTTGCAGAGGAAGACCCTAACTGTCGCCACGCTTCATATTGCTCACCATTACGCCACGTGATACCGATATACTCTTGCCAATGTTCAAAGTCTTTACTTCTGTATTTTTCAACCCCACATCCTCCGGCACCAAAGGCAACACGACAGAGTTTAACAATCAGGTAGGTGCCATCAAACTCTAACTGGCGCGGGTTTTCAGTTGAACTGGAGCAAGTACTCAAAAAGCGAGGCGGTATTTTCAATATAATTCGCGAGGTAATTTCACCCTTGTCATTAAAAACACCGGTTACCGAATGGCATGAATTGAAATAAAAGGTATTACTGCCAACAACAAGGTCAGAAGGGCTATGTTTATTACGTTGCTCGGGGGATACACGCACCGTGTCTGACTGTTTATTATCGCCACATGCACTGAGTACAATAAGCGACAAAAAGCCAAACAGACGCGCACATAATTTAACTATAACAATAACCCCATAAATAATGTGATTAGGTTAACTCGTTATTGATTAAGCCCTAATTCCATAAATAAACTTTGTGGGTTTTCAGTGTAATTACCAAACGGCCCACAACGATGAAACCCCAAGTTCTCATACAAACTAATTGATTCTGTTTGCTTAGGGCCTGTTTCCAAGCGAATAAGGGGAATTTGTTGCTCTCCCGCATGATGCAGTAAAATTTGCATAATACGACGTGATAACCCTTTACCTCGATAGCTTGGTTTTACATACAAACGGCGAATTTCGCCATAAGGCGGATTCCCTTCTTGCATCACAATAGCACCGCAGGCAACAATACCATCCTCGTTTTTTAAGCCAATTGCATACACGTTAGGTTCTGCTAATTCTTCGACGCTTAATGATTGTGCGGTTGCAACTGGATATAAAGAGTTTATAAGTCGGTCTATATCAGAAAACACGTGTACTACTTCAGGATCATGTGGATTTAAATCGACTAACTGCATAAAACTCCCATCTTGAATATGTCATTTTTGTTAATTCTGTTAACAATAATATCGGATCATCGTCTGATCCTCTAGTGCTGTTTTCATTATTCGTTCTTATCGGTACGTATGACTACCATACTACCGCGTAGTTCCTTGCTATGTAACTGAAAAAACACTTTGTTACGGAAAAAGGCTGTTCAAATACAGTGAAAATCATATACTGCAAACACGAAGTAATAATGAGAGGTTATCGCGTGCAGTTTACTCAAGGTATGGAATACTTCTTTTCTGGCTTTAAATTAATTAGCCAAAAAGGGTTAAAACGTTTTGTACTTATTCCTTTATTAATCAACATCGTACTTTTTGGCAGCTCACTGTTCTTTTTATACGGCTGGCTTACCGATGGCTTTGCCTATTTAAACTCGCTGTTACCAGAGTGGCTTAGCTGGCTTGAATGGTTAATGTGGCCTATTGCCGTATTAGTGATTTTATTTAGCTACAGTATGTTGTTCACCGTCATCACCAATTTTATTGCCGCCCCCTTTAATGGCTTGCTGAGTGAAAAAGTCGAGCTATTTTTGACGGGTCAAAAAGTCAATGATGATGGGCTACTTGATACCATGAAAGATGTGCCACGAATGCTTGGGCGTGAATGGACAAAACTCTGCTATTACTTACCAAGAGCAATTGGCTTTTTTATCTTGCTATGGATTTTACCTGTTATTGGTCAACTCTTATGGGTGTTGTTTACGTGTTGGATGTATGCCGTTCAATATGAGGATTACGCATTTGACAATCACAAAGTCAGCTTTAATGATATGAAAGATGATTTAAAAGAAAAACAAACTCTCTCTTATGGTTTTGGCCTTGCCGTTATGGTGCTCACAGCAATCCCCTTTGTTAATTTAATTGTGATGCCTGTTGCAGTCTGCGGAGGCACCCGTTTATGGGTTGATAATTACCGCAGTAAATACCGCCGTTAAATCTTAAAAGCCATTAAGCCAATAGTGACACTATTGGCTTTTTAGTACCGTGTAATCGAGTTTCACCGGTAAAGGGTCTGAAAGACCTAAATCAGAACGCGGTTCTTCAAATTTACTAATAACCGCATCATACGTATTTTCGCCGATATTGACTGTGAACGGTTGTGCAAGCTTGGTGATTATTTTAAGTTCAGCGTGCTTGTTTTCTAATTCTAATAAGCCATCTTCCCGTGTTTTAACAAGTAAAAAATGCGCGCCATTTTCAAAGACAATACGAGCTTGATGAGATTGTCGGTGTTCTGCACGCCACTGCCCTTGCTGAAAAACAGTAATAACATCACTGACACCATCGGGCTCCAACAGACGCTCTTTTTTAAACTCACATTGTTCACACCCTTTTATTGATTCTGCTTGCCAATTAATCGGGTAACCATCAAAGCTAAGTCTTGATGACATTTGCCATGCAGAATCTGCAGCAGGCTTGCAGCCACAGAGCGCGAACATCACACTTATATACACGAAGGACTTCATGGGTTTTCACCTTGTGATGTTCTTACTGCTTTGATCTCTTCTAATAAATAACGTGAAGGAGCTTGCTCTTCAATGATGTGTTGAACAGGCACTTGAGACACTTCTGATTGATCATTTTGAACAGTATTAATTCCTAAACGGTTACCCGAGAAAAAGGTATAAAAGCGCAGCTTAATAAGACTCCACTCATCGACATCACTCAACGTTGCAATGTTACTATCACCATTGGTGTCTTGGCTTAAGGTTTCAGTAAGATCTAAATTACAGTTATAGTCTATCGCAGTGGAACCTGGGTAGCCCAAGCCATTTGCTTCATTAATATTTGCTTCGTCGAGTGCATTTCCCAAACCATGAGAAAACGACATCACAAAGTTATCAGGCGACCCTTGTGGGCCATTGATAAGGTCGGCTGTTTGCACACCACAATTTGGGTTGTTTCTATAACGACTTGAATAATAACGGTCACCTTCATTATTTCCTATTGTCGCTAAACCGCGTAATTGATAAAGATAATTCATAATACTTAAATGGTTCGGCTTATAGTTCACGGCATTATTACCGCCATGATCAAGCCCTAAATTATGACCCAGTTCATGCATGATTGTCGCAGCCTGGTAGTTATAGGCTAAATTGGTTGAGATTTGATTGTCCAACGACAAGCCCCAGTTGCCAAGGCTTATCATTAAATCGTTACCGTTAATTTCGGCAACGCCAGATGACCCTGCACTGCCATCAACATTGCGGCTATTCGCCATTAACATGTAATGAAAAATCGGTTTACGGCGCATATCGAAATTAGCCATTTTATAATGAAATAAACTCTCAACGCCTTGGTTAAAGCTATACGGTGTATATTGCCTAAAGATAACACGGTCACCGCCACCTAAATCATGATCAGCAGGTGATACCCCCTCAGCTTGGTGAAACAAATCACCCACATCAAAATGCACCACGATGTTTTCTGCAGCGAATGACGATGCCACTTTTTCAAGCGCCATCCTGTGAGGTGTAATGCCTGCATCACTGCTGTCCATGTAATCTACTTCAATAAAGATATCTTTTTGATTTGCTCTGGCTCCCCAATCATAAAGTGGTAATCCAGCAAATGTTGAGCCTGGTTGCTCTGAGCAATCAGGAATACCGTCTTCGTCTTCATCTAACGAGCACGTGATATCATTGACCCCTCCAGGAGTGGTAAAGGTGCTGTATGTCCAGTCGGTGGCACTATTCGTATCTGTGCTGCTCTGGTCACGCTTGATACTTGAGCCCGTAAAGTTCAAGATTGTGGGTGCCGCTCCCGTTTGCCATTGACCCACCGATGTCGGTTCCGTTGTATCATTTCCAAAGCGAACAAAGTCAATAGTTTGAGCTTGATCGCTCGTCAGTAATTCAATAAACCCATTTAAAAACCAATAAGGGCGAACAGTGGAACCAATGTCTCCAATAAAGGCAATGTATTTATTCTGATCAGCAGCATCATAAAATAATGAATCCCCAAAGCGACTGTGAATAATCACATACTCACCGGCAGCAAGAATTTGATTAGGTAGAGTAAAAATCGTAGAAGCCGCAACGCTATTATCCGCGCTATCACGACTCTTAACCCTGACGCTGTAATCAACCAAATTCACATCACTGTTAGTGCCATTGTAAAGTTCAAACCATGGGGTGTCGTTCGTAAATCGAATCGCCACCACCTCGGTGATTTTTAAATCTTCGCTGCCCGTCGTAAATGTTGTAATAATCTGTGCAGACACGGGCGTATCGGCAAAATTAACTAAGTCACTGGTCAGCCTTAATTGATATTGTGTTGACTCACTCAAAGCAGCCGTAAATTCAGCACCGTTAAAGTATTCACTGGTATTCGCTTCTGGGCCTGATAAGACCAGTGAGCTAAGCGCTAAACAACTGTTAAAGTTATCTGCTGATAATTGCACTGAGCCAGTACACACCCCTTCGTTTTCATTAAACGATAAGCTTGTGGTCTTCATTACGTCAGATAACGAAAATGAGATACGCGCGTTTGCACTCACTGCCTGACTGTTATCCTGTGGGCTCACATTCACGACAGTGGCTGCTGTTGTGTCTGTGATTGTAACGCTGACTGTCGCCTCGTTACTGTCAACACCATCTGATACGGTCACTTTGAAGGGGGCTTGAGCAATACTATTTTCTGCTGGCTGATATTGGTAATTAAAACGTGTCGCATTGAGCGTAGTGATGGTTGCTCCCCCAATGTCACTGGCAAAAGTAACCGATAACTCATCATCGTCAGCATCGCTTACGTTAACCGTGAAATCCCTCGGTTGATTAAACTCCGTAGTAAAGGCAATAGCGTCAATAGTGGGCGCTTTGTTAACATGTACAATCGTAAACGTCAGCGTTAACGATGATATCGCCCCCATGTCATCGGTTGCCGTGACTAACAATACGACCTCACTATTCACAGACACTTCGGGGGCAGTAAAACTAATTGCTTGGCCATTTTGAACAAAGTTTAGTGTGGGTCCACTTTGTTGCTGCCACGTAATTTCACTGACTGTGCCATCAGTGTCGGTCACAATAACACTGATTGACGCCTCAGTGAGCTCAGTAATATTGGCAATAGGGTCAGCCGTAATCACTGGGGCAACATTTACAAAATTTTCAATCACGACATCATATTCGGCCAAGCGTGTAGCCCCGTCGTTATCTGTAACAATGACTTGAAAACGCACGCCGCTATCTGCATCGACTTCAGGGGCTGTAAACATCAATTCGCTCCCACTGGCAGTAAATGAAGTTGTAGGGCCTGATACTTGGCTCCAACTGTAATTTGTAATGCTGCCATCGCTATCAATGGCAACCGCACTTAATGTGCCCTCCACCCCTTCTCGGATTGTTTGCTGCCCAGAAATTGATACTGAAGGAGCAATATTGGCACTGACCACAACACTAAAATCTGTGCTTGTTTGCTCACCAAAGTTATCTGTCACGCGCACAGTAAATGCCAATTCTGTATTACTGCTCACTGAAGGGGTCGTAAAACTGATTTCACTACTGCCATTACTAAATACCACACTTGGCCCAGCTGTTTGACTCCAGTTATAACTCAGGACTTCACCGTCAACATCGGTGGCATTTGCACTGAGTGTTATTATATTGCTAGAGGGGGAGATTTGTGGGCCCTGTACAACGATACTCGGTGCTTGATTAACATTAACAATGGTCGCTGTATACGAGGCACTGGCTGTCGCACCTTGATTATCAGTCACGGTGACTGAAAAACTGATGGGGGTATCTTCGTTTACGGCGGGAATAGCAACAGTGAGTTGCTCATTACTGCTGGTTATACTGACTGTAGGGCCGCTTGTTTGCTGCCATGTAAAGCGGCTAATAGAGCCATCTGAATCACTTGCTGATGCCGCAACCGTCAGTGTAGAAAGTTCATTGACTTGGCTATTGCCCGACACCGTGACTTGTGGCGCTTGGTTACTGGCAGATGCAGGCTCATCGCTGCCGCCTCCGCCCCCACACGCGGTTAAGAAAATAGGGAATAAAATACACAACCAAACCGTTACTATTCTATTCCCCATTTTGCTATCCTCTATTTAACTGTATAGGCTTTGCGGCACCTTTGTGACATTTAAATGAACCGTAACCTCTTCACGGTCATGGTATAAATGTTTTGCCTGAAGCTCATAACTAACGCCGTATTTTTCAAGCTCTTCCTTAATCATCTTTAAACATTCATAAACACTGTCGAAGCGTTTTTTCATTGGCAGTTTAAGATTAAAAATAAGCTCTTTTGCGTATGCATTCACGGCCCAATCAATCATAAGATTAGTAACTTTTGCTGGCTTTTCCACCATATCACATACTAACCAATGAATATTTCGCTTTTCAGGACGGTATTTAAAGCCATCAACACGGAAATGTTTTACTTGTCCGGTTTCCATTAAATCATCGTTCATTGGGCCGTTATCTATGGCACTAACAAACATACCACGACGAACCAATTGGTATGTCCAACCACCCGGACACGCCCCTAAATCAACGCCTCGCATTCCTGGCTGCAAACGGTCTTCGGCTTCATGAGGCGGAATAAACACATTAAACGCTTCATCAAGTTTAAGAGTTGAACGGCTTGGTGCGTCATTTGGCATACGCAGGCGTGGGATACCCATAAAAAATGGCGAGTTATTAAAAGTATACGAATACCCTACATACGCAGTGTCATTACTTAAAAAGAGTACATGCAGCACAGGCTTTTTATCAGCAAGTTCACGCGTAACCGTCGCGCGTTTTTCGAGGGCTTTTTTTAGCGGTGTCGAAATCTTTTTACAAAATTTAGACAACTCTTTACCTTCATTGGTATCTGGGGTTTCAACTCGTAGGTCACCACAGGATGGAAAATCAACGGTTGCATTCACAATCGCACTGACCCTGTCTTCAAGCGGCATATTATCGACTAAAGTACCGGTAAACCATTGGCGGGCAAAGACCATGTTTTTGAAATCTATTTTTTTTATGATTTCATCGCCATGGCTCGGATCAAAACATTCATAGACGACAATTCCAGTGTTCGGCTTCGTTTTTACATAGCCCGCAAACCCTTGTTCCGCAGCCTGAAAAGTGATTTCAGCGGCAGCGTCGCTTTCAAACCCACTGCGACAATAAATAACAACACTCGACATAGATAACCCTTAAAATTTATACCGTGCGGCTTGAACTAATAAAATAGTCCAACCAATAATAAAGCACACACCGCCTAGGGGTGTGATTGGACCAAGCCATTTCGCACCTGTTAATGCGAGTAAATATAGGCTGCCACTAAATAACAAAATACCGGCGATAAAAAAGCCACCAGCCCAACTTAAGTTCATTCCCCACTTAATTAAAATCGCGATGGCGATTAAGCCCAAGCCGTGCACCATTTGATATTCTGCAGCTGTTTTAAAAATACCTAATGCATAGTCCGATACGCGGCTTTTTAAACCATGCGCAGCAAACGCGCCTAGCACAACCGACAGCATGCAAAACAGACTCCCCGCGATTAAATAAAGTTTGATCATTGTGAATCTCCATCAATCAACTTAAGTATAAATTGGGCCGCAAGGTTCGCAGCGTGTTGTAAGTTATCGTCTTCAGTTAAACCACTTTTCTTACGCGGTTTTAATGAATGATCACCGTCTTTTAGCCAGCTAATTTCTGGCGGATTATTCATTTCAAGCTCGGCTAATTCTTGCTGATTACCAAAAGTATCTCGTTCACCTTGAAGTACTAAAAAGGGGCATGGCATATCGATGAAGTGATCGATACGAAGCTTATCGGGTTTTCCGGGAGGGTGAAACGGGTAGCCAAACGCAACAACACCAGCAACCTCTACAGCGTCCTCTTGTGTGCAAAGCATAGAAGCCATTCTACCGCCCATCGACTTTCCGCCAATAAATACAGGTAAATCTGGCTGACGATGCGCTAACACTTCAGCAAAATAAGCCAGCAGTTTAGGGGCACGATCTGGGGGCCTGCGTTTATTGGTCTGTTTTGCGATTTGCATATACTGAAAGTCAAATAACGCCACATCAATCTGATGCTGGCTAATTAACGTTGCCATATTTTGCATGAACGCTGAGTCACTTCCCGCCCCTGCGCCATGAGCAAATATAAACTGTGCACGGGCATCACCCGTTGCACTTTTAAACCACTGTAACATGTTAATACTCTTGTTCTTGTTCAACTAAGCTCAGCATCCAGTCTTTGAAAGAAACTATTTTCCCCAGTTCTGTTTGCGATTCGCGTATCACTAAATAATAGGCATTTTTACTTTCTAATGAGTGATTAAACGGAATCACTAAGCGCCCGGCATCAATATCGGGTTTTGCTAAGACACTATTCCCAATTGCCACGCCTTGACCATGCACTGCCGCTTGGAGCACCATTGATGAGTGACTAAAAATAGGACCTTGGTTTACTTGGACATTACGCACTCCGGCTGTTTTCATCCACGTTTTCCAATTTTTACGCGTTGTGTCATGCAACAGAGTATGGTTAGCCAAATCACTCGGCTGATTTAAAGGCTTAGGCCCTGTTAGAAGCATGGGACTGCATAACGGCACAAGGTATTCTGTGTGTAACTTGTAAGTTTGTACGCCACTCCAATGACCACGACCATAGTAAATGGCAATGTCTACATCATCAGACAATGAATTTTCGTCTTGATCTTGTGCTTTTATTCGCACATCGATTTCAGGGTGTAACTCATTAAATAAACTAAGCCTTGGCACCAACCATTGAATAGCAAAACTGGGCGTTAAACTAACCGTTAAAGACCCTTTTGCCCCGCGTGCTAATAACTTTTCAGTGGCATCAATCAGCTGAGTAAATATCTCTTTAATATCGAGAAAGTACCCTTGCCCTTCTTCCGTTAATAATAGCGAACGATTTTTACGAAGAAATAATTTAAGGCCTAAATGCTCTTCCAGCGTTTTAATTTGGTGGCTGACCGCGGCTTGTGTCACATACAGCTCTTCAGCTGCTTTGGTAAAACTCAAGTGACGCGCTGCAGCTTCGAACGCTTTTAGTGCATTTAAGGGAGGGACACGACGAGACATAAACACCAAGCTTAGAATTAGTTTTTCTTATGCGTCGATTATAGCGATACAAATAAAAAAAGGCGACCTTGGTCGCCTTTTTCGTCATTAAATACTCATTAATACTGAGTATTCTATAAATCGCTTGCGCTGGTGTCTAACGGTGCAAAGCTTTTAATTAAATCATCAACTGCTTTCATTTGTGTTAAATACCCTTCAAGCTTACTTAATGCAAGGGCGCAAGGGCCATCACATTTTGCTTCGTTAGGGTTAGGATGCGCCTCAATAAACAGACCCGCAATACCTAATGCCATACCACTGCGAGCAAGCTCTGCCGCTTGCGCACGACGACCATCAGCCGAATCAGCACGGCCACCCGGGCGTTGTAACGCATGCGTTGCATCAAAAATAACCGGAGCCATTGGCTTCATGTCATCCATACCGAGCATATCAACAACAAGGTTATTGTAACCAAAACTTGTACCACGCTCACACAGCGCCACATTATTGTTGCCTGCTTCATTAAATTTCTTAATGATATGACGCATTTCGTGCGGTGCTAAAAACTGTGGTTTTTTCACGTTAATAATTGCACCTGTTTTCGCCATCGCGACAACTAAATCAGTTTGGCGTGCTAAGAAAGCAGGTAATTGAATAACATCAACTACCTCTGCCACTGGCGCAGCTTGGTGTGGCTCATGCACGTCGGTGATGAGTGGCACGTTAAACGTTGTTTTAATTTCTTCGAAGATTCTTAACCCTTCTTCCATCCCCGGGCCACGATAAGAGTTAATTGATGAGCGATTTGCTTTATCAAATGACGCTTTAAAAACATACGGGATATTTAGCTTCGAGGTTACTTCGACATAGTGCTCAGCAATGCGCATTGCTAGGTCGCGAGACTCAAGCACGTTCATACCACCAAACAACACAAAGGGTTTGTCGTTTGCTAATTCAATCTCGTTGATTTTAATTAACTGGTTGTTCATTTTTTATTCCTTAAGGTGCAACAGCTTGCAGCATTAATCCACAAATATATGCCATATAGGTTCCGACACCATAGCCCAAAACTGCCAGTAAAACACCAACAGGGGCAAGTGATGGATGAAACGCTGAGGCAACTACGGGCGCTGATGCTGCCCCGCCTACATTCGCTTGAGACCCAACGGCCATATAAAATAAAGGCGCTTTAATTAATTTCGCTACAATCAGCATTAAGCTTGCGTGTGTCAACATCCAGATCACACCCAAAACAAAGTACATTGGCGAATCAAAAATAGCCGTAATATTCATGTGAAGACCAATTGATGCCACCAAAATATATAAGAAGCTTGAAGCCACTTTTGATGCACCAAATGCTTCGATATGACGTACTTTAGTAAACGATAAACTAATCCCGATTGTCGTCGAAATTACAATTAGCCAAAAGAACTTACTGTTTAAACTATATTCTTGTGCCCATGGGAAGTTAGCGCCAAAATACGGCCCTAAAAAGTCCGCACAAAAATGCGCCAAGCCCGTTATACCAAAGGCAATCGCAATAATGGTCATGTAATCATTAAGTGTTGGCATACGTGCATGTTCAGCATGATAGGCTTCAACACGCTCTTTAAGCTCTTCAATTGCACGGGTGTCTGCCCCGGTTTTGGCATCAATGGCTTTGTGATTAGCAGCCATCAGTAACAGTACAGCCATCCATAAGTTAGCCACAATGACATCAACCGTTACCATTGCCGAGAAAATATCCCCACCAACTTCAAACATTTCTTTCATTGAGGCCTGATTAGCGCCCCCACCTATCCAGCTACCTGCGATAGTTGTCATGCCGCGCCAAACCGCATCGGGGCCATGACCACCAACGGCTTCAGGGTAGACCGCGCTCATCACTAAAATCGCTAACGGACCCCCAATCACAATCCCCATGGTACCGGTTAAGAACATGATTAACGCTTTCGGACCAAGGTTTAAAATGGCTTTTAAATCAATGCTGATGGTTAACAGAATTAAACAAGCCGGTAATAAGTAGCGAGATGCTACAAAATAAACATTCGACGAGTGACCATCAACAATCCCAAAAGTATTTAATAACGAGGGTAAAAAGTAGCACAGCAGGAGTGCGGGTACATATTTATAAAATTTTCGGCATGCCGCATTATTACTATGTGAGGTTTTAAAGATAAACCCCAAAATAACGGCAAGCAAACCAAGTACGACTGCGTCATTGGTAATAAGCGCACTGTGGGCGTCAGTCATAAATGTTCCTTTAATTTAGTGGTGTGTATTATTGTTATCTTCGATTTCAGCAATTTGATGCTGAATAATCTCTATGGCCGGATCATCTGGGCATTCATTAATAAAATACTGCAAATCGTCACGGGCCATTTTAGGGCAATCTAATTGATTAAGCAGGTACCCTCGGTCACGGCGTTCATAGGGGTCATCACCGAGTAGTTCCATTAACATGTCAACGCAATGAAGGGCATGACCAAACTTGCTCTCGCTGATAAACGACCACTTTTGCTGTGCTAAATACAGCTTATAAAGCTCTTCTTCAAAAATTAGCTCAAGTGGTTCTTGTTCATCACCATTCTCTTCACAGGCATTTTCGGGGGTAATATACCAACTTTGCTGGCCCGTACTTGGCTCAATTAAATAGCCCTCTTCTTCGCTTATTGCGACATGAATATGAACTTCACCTTGACTTAAAGTCACTGTGGCATCAAATTCAGCGTGTTGTAATAAGTGACAAAGTAATATCGCCAGTGTGGTTTGTGTACCACTACGCATCGTAATGGTGTAGCTAAAGCTGTTTAACGTGTACTCAGGCACTTTTAGGCTTGAGGCACTGAACAACCATTGCTGATAAAAGGTATCAAGAAGTTTATCTAGACGCTCGTGTGGCTCTTTAAATTCAGTACAAAGTGCTGATACGGTATCTTCAAACTCATTTAATGTGTCATAACAAGCAGTTAAATCTACCTGTGTGTCCCACGTTAATTCAGCATCGATACAACGATAAAGCACGTTTGAAGAAAATGCGTCAAAGGCCTCATCTTGATAGGATTCATTGTGATCTTCAAACCAAGGGGTGGTCATTTATACTGCAACATCTCTTTCGAAAACGAGATGCTAGTTTACCTACTTTTAGCGTCAGTTGCCAATCTTGAAAAGAGAAAGTGAGCAGCGGTATAACGGTTAACAGTCGATATACCGCGTTTCAATGTTTACAGGATAAAAGCGTTCTTTGCAGAGGCGAGATAACCAATCGCAAGTAAAATGAAGGTTGTCACAACAAGTAAAATGACACGTGCCGATTGTGAGCTTTGTCTGGCTGCAACAATTCCTAAAGCGATATAGGCAATCACTAAAATAATTTTTTCAAGCAACCACGACTGCTCTAGCGGGTTAAACCCAGCCATTACAATCAATGCAACAGCAGAAACCAACAACAACGTGTCGATACTATGACTGCCAATAAAAACGATTTTATTCTTTGCTAATGTGGCTGTTTTTAACCGCGAAAAAGAGCGAACGTAAAATAAAATGATACTCAACACAGCGAGTAACATGTGAGTGTGTTTAACTGCTAAATAATCCATATGCCTCAATTCTAATTGTCATTAATCTGGGTAACGTACAAGTACGTCTTCTATTTCTTTAATGCGTTGATTAAACACATCTATTAACTTTGGATCAAACTGTTTTCCTTGCTGAGCGTTTATCTCTTTTACAACATCTTCAAGAGACCAAGGTTCTTTGTAACAACGCTTGTGTCGTAGTGCATCAAACACGTCGGCCAGTGCAACAATGCGTCCAGCAATCGGGATATCGTCCCCTTTTAAGCCTGCAGGATAGCCGGTGCCATCCCAACGCTCATGGTGAGATAACGCAATAACAGCTCCTGTGTTAACAATATCACGTGACGAGTCTTTTAATATTCGGTGCCCCTTTTCTGCATGCTGTTTCATGATTGCCCACTCTTCATCGCTTAGTGGCCCTGGTTTATTGAGAATAGCGTCAGGTATCCCAACCTTTCCAACATCATGAAGAGGAGCTGCATGTCGAATTAATTCAGCTTCGCGCTTAGGTAATCCATAGCCCACAGCCAATTCGTAGCAAATGTGCGACACACGTTTTACATGGTTTCCTGTTTCGGTAGAGCGTTGTTCAAGCGCTTCACTTAATCTAAACACCAGTTCTTGTTGAGTTGCTTCTATTTCAGCCTGAAGCTGAACGTTTTCATAAGCAAGTTGCACGTTTTGTGAAAATATCTCGATGAGGTGGCGCTGTGTATCGGATAAGTGCTTTGGAATACCCGAAATAAACAGCATAGAATTATGATTGTATTCACTGCTGCAATACGCAAATAGGTAGTTTTCACGGTAAACGATGGTTTTTTCTCTTAGCGCTTCCTGACAAGCTTGTAGCTGCTCTTCATTGAGCACCTCTTCAATCGCTTTGCCTTCGCTGCGTTCAAACTCACCTTTGCCTGAGAATACAACGAGCTTTTTCTGGTTATCGAGCGGGTTACTTGCCACCAGACTCGTAGCATACACGGCTTGCTCTACTGTACCGAGCAATGAGGTGAGTTGTTGCATCACCCCTTCAATAAAGTGCTCTAATGAATGAGTAGAAAAAATATCACGCGATGCTTTTATAATTTTTTCAAGGCCTTGGCGTGATTGCTCTATAGATAAGATATCGCGATACGAACGCAAACTCGACATCACCACTGTAAAGAGCTTTTGTGCTGTCAGCTCTGTCTTAGATTTGTAATCGTTAATATCATAATTAACGATTACTTGTCTTTCCGGTGCCTGACCGGGTTGGCCCGTACGAAGAATAATACGAATATGATTGTTCTTTGCAGTTTCACGAATATATTTTGCAACCCGCAGGCCAGCATCATCGGTTTCCATTACTACATCGAGTAATACGATGGCTGCATCTGGGTGCTGCTCTATTAATTGCTTTGCCTCTTCACCTGAGTAAGCACTAATAAATTCAAGACGTTTGTCTTGGAATTCAAAGTCACTGAGCGCAAGCTTTGTTACGGCATGTACTTCTGGTTCGTCATCAACGACGATGACTTTCCAACTACCCTGAACCACTTCTGATACATCATCAAGTGCTTCATCCGAAAACAAAAAATCATCCATTGTTTGGGACCCTCAAAGGCTATATGCGCACAGTGTTCTGTTATTTTATTTAGGCCATTGTGCTAACGTTACACGGTCATTACCGCCAAGATCTTTAACTGTAAGTATATGGCTATACGACATTTGTGCAAAAAATTCTTGAACTTTAACACTTTGTTGGTAGCCATGTTCAATTAAAAGATAGCCATTTGTTGCTAAATAGTCACGTGCCATTGTAATTATTTGCTTAATATCAGCCATGCCATCATCATCAGCCACCAAGGCTGACAAGGGCTCAAAACGCACGTCACCTTGGCTCAAATGTTCATCATCGTATTCAATGTACGGCGGGTTACTAACAATCAGATCAAACTTTTTATGGTTTACAGCGCTAAACCAATTACTTAAAGCAAAAGTGGCGTTGTTAATATTAAGTCGTTGTTGATTCTCGTTAGCAAGCGCAACGGCTTCGGGTACTCTATCAACCCCTAATACTTGCCAATTGGGCATTTCACTGGCCAGTGCAAGCGCAATTGCCCCCGTCCCGGTTCCTAAATCGAGCACGTTTGCAGCATGGGGTAATTCAAGCCCCAGTGCATACTCAACCAGCGTTTCCGTATCAGGACGAGGTATCAAAGTGGTGGCATTCACCTTTAGTGGCAAACTCCAGAATTCTCTAATGCCGGTGATATGCGCGACAGGTTCACCTTGCAAGCGACGCTGGCATGCATGATTAAACTCAGCTTCTTGCTGTTCCGTTAGGTGTTTTTCAGGCCAACTAAATAAGTAACTACGGGGTTTGTCGAGAATAGAAAGTAGCAGGACTTGCGCGTCTAGTTTCGCGCTGTCGCTGCTAGGCGTTAATAACGCCGTCGCAGCAATCAGTGCTTGTTCTATGCTTTGTGGCACGATTATTCATCGCCCATCGCAGCAAGTAAATCAGCTTGGTGTTCTTGCATTAGGGGCTCGATAACACAGCCTAAATCACCTGCAACAACTTCATTTAAACGATACAATGTTAAATTAATACGGTGATCAGTAATACGACCTTGCGGGTAATTATAAGTACGAATACGCTCTGAACGGTCACCACTGCCCACTAGATTACGACGCTCTGATGCTTCAGCCGCTTGGCGTTTTTCATCTTCGGCTTGTTGTAAACGTGCACCAAGTACCGACATCGCTTTCGCACGGTTTTTATGTTGTGAACGCTCATCCTGACACTCAACGACCACACCCGTTGGAAGGTGGGTAATACGAATTGCTGAGTCAGTTTTATTTACGTGCTGACCACCGGCACCCGACGCACGGAATGTATCGACTTTAATATCTGCAGGGTTAATTTCGATAGCCTCTGCCTCAGGCACTTCTGCCATAACCGCAACGGTACACGCCGAGGTATGAACACGGCCTTGCGACTCAGTTTCTGGTACACGTTGAACACGGTGCGCCCCTGATTCAAACTTAAGCTGGCCGTACACGCCTTCACCCGAAATATGTGCGATAACTTCTTTATAGCCACCGTGCTCACCTTCGTTGGTGCTCACTATTTCGACTTTCCACTTTTTCGTTTCTGCGTAGCGGCTGTACATGCGGAATAAATCGCCCGCAAAAATAGCGGCTTCATCGCCCCCCGTGCCTGCGCGCACTTCTAAAAAGACGTTGTTATTGTCTTTCGGATCTTTTGGTAGCATTAAGATCTGAATTTCATCTTCTAATGCAATAATTTGTGCTTTTGCTTCTTTATATTCTTCTTGCGCCATTTCGCGCATCTCAGGATCAGAGTCTTTTAGCATTTCTTCTGCTGCAGCGACATCATCTTGTGCTTGCTGGTACGCTAAAAACGCTTTAACAATTTCTTCTAATTCTGAATATTCTTTAGATAAGGCACGAAAGCGATTTTGATCGCTGATCACAGAGGGGTCGCTTAGCAGCGCTTGCACTTCCTCATAACGCTCGACTAAGGTTTCTAACTTTCTATAAACAGACTCTTTCATTTAACGGCTATTCCTGATCAATACCTAACATTTTCTTTAATTGACTTAACTCAGCGGCTTCACCATTTTTAGCCGCATCTTGAATAGCACGGGTAGGTGCGTGCATCAAGCGGTTGGTCAGTTTGTTTGCCAACTCGAGTATCACTTTTTCTGCGTCTTTGCCTGCTTGCAGCTGGCCAAGTGCTTTTTCGACAAGTTCTGATTTAATATCTTGTACATCATTTCGATACAGACGAATAATATCGACCGAATCGAGAGACCGCAGCCACATGACAAATTCATTGGTGCGCGCATCAATAATTATTTGCGCTTGCTGCGCCGCTTGTTCGCGCGCGGCGATATTCTCGCTCACTATCGCTTGTAAGTCATCTACTGAATACAAATAGGCCGCATCTAATTCGCCTACTTGGCTCTCAATATCCCGAGGGACAGCAATATCAATAAACAGCATGGGCTTGTGACGACGTTTTTTTAAAGCCTGCTCAACCACCCCTTTACCAATAATTGGCAAAGTACTCGCGGTAGAACTAATAACAATATCGGCATCGTGGAGACGCTCAGGTAGTTGCGCCAAAGCGATAACATCAGCGTCAACTTCGACAGCTAAACTTTTTGCACGCTCGATGGTGCGGTTTGCCACCGTGATTTTTTGCGGATCATTTTGGTATAAATGTTTAGCCACCAGTTCAATGGTCTCACCTGCCCCAATCAGCAATACGTTGGTTTTATCTAACTTACCATAAATATGCTTGGCTAAATTAACAGCAGCATAAGCCACGGATACCGCACTGGCACCAATGTCTGTCTCTGTGCGAACTTGCTTTGCTACCGAGAACGTTTTTTGAAACAAGCGGTCAAATGTCACACCAATGGCATCATGCGTTTTTGCATTATGGTAGGCTTGCTTTATTTGCCCCAAAATTTGTGGCTCACCCAATACCAAGGAATCAAGGCCGCACGACACACGCATTAAATGATTAATAGCCTGCTCGCCCTCATGATAATAGGTGTTACTGCTCAGTTCTTGTTCATCCAAACCATGGAAACTGGCTAACCAGTGCAACAGTGTTTGGGAATTACGCTCAGCAAGGCTACAATAGATTTCGGTTCGGTTGCAGGTCGAAACAATAACCGCTTCATTAAAATGCGCATGGCCACTTAATTGTTGTAACGCCTCAGACATTTGCTCAGGCGAAAACGCGACTTTTTCGCGTAATTCTACGGATGCGGTTTTGTGATTTATACCAAGTGCTACGATGGTCATATGTACCAAATATTGCTAAGCCCAGCTGTAAAGGCGTTAATTTTACCAAAAATCAGCGGAATATGGAAAGTAAGGAACGACATTTGATTAAACAATATTTGATTTTATTCATGTTTTTTTTATTTATCAGTGGTTGCGCCCAAAAAACATCAACGATTGACTACGTTTACCCTGATTGGAAAACCCGCCTTGATCACCATGCCAAGTGGCAAGTACAAGGAAAAATTGCCTTTATTAGTTCAGAGCAACGTCAATCAGCTAACGTCAATTGGCAACACGACGAGTTACACAGCGACATGATCTTAACCAGTTTTATCGGTACCCGTATTTTGTCGTTAAAACAAAATGCATATGGCGCTGAAATTGAATACGACGGTGATGTTTACACAGACCGCGATGCCTCCTTATTACTTTACCGGCTGACGGGTTTCACTATTCCGCTCAATAACGCGGCGACATGGCTCAAAGGGACCGCTGACAACGAACACACCCAATTTGACGAACTCAATCGCTTAACAAGTCTAATATGGCACGCTGAAAACGGCCAGCAATGGCAAATCACCTATTCTCATTATATAAAACAAGATGGCTATTGGCTTCCAACAAAGCTGAGCCTTAAAAACCCGCAAATTCGTATTAAAATTCAACTTAATGATTGGCAGTTTAATTAATCATGACAGAAACTTCGCACGCTCCACTCACCTTAATAGCACCCGCAAAACTAAATCTGTTTTTACATATTAATGGTCGTCGTGAGGATGGCTATCACGAACTCGAAACCCTGTTCACGTTTTTAAATTTTGGTGACGATTTAACGTTTTCACTCACCGATGACCGTAAAATTACCGTCACGGGTGACACACAAGGCATTCCTACTCACGACAACCTCATATATAAAGCCGCATTTTTATTGCAACAACATTGTCAGTGCCAGCAAGGTGTAAACATTCATTTAGTTAAGCGCTTGCCTATGGGCGGCGGTGTTGGTGGTGGCTCATCAGATGCGGCAACCACCTTACTGGCACTCAATAGATTATGGAACTGTAATCTGTCATTGGCTGAATTAGCACAGCTAGGAGTCACGCTTGGCGCTGATGTGCCCGTGTTTATTAATGGTCATACCGCAATTGCGCATGGCATTGGCGAGCAATTACATAATGTTGAATTAACCCCAGGTTGGTTCTGTGTTGTGCATCCTGGCGAGCATGTGAGTACGGCAGAAATCTTTACTCACCCTGATTTAAAACGCGACACAGCCAAGCTAAAAGCTGATTGGCAAACAGAAAATTTACGCAATGATTGCGAGCCTTTGGTCAAAAAGCTCTGCCCCGAGGTTGAAAAAGCCCTCCAGTGGTTGCTAAAATACGCTCCGTCAAAGATGACTGGCACGGGCGCTTGCTGCTTTGCTGAGTTTTCAACTCAGGCCGAGGCAGAACAAGTTTTAGCTCAGTTGCCAGAAAAGTGGACAGGTTTTGTAGCAACTAGTGCTACACTTTCTCCTGCTCATACAGCATTAAATGCTCACTTTGAAATGAAGTAACGTACAAGTAAATGTAAAAGTTAACCTGCTTTGGTGCCTACCAAAGCCTGTTAGTCCCAAAATTCAGTGCCTGAGGAACCCTACCGTGCCTGACATGAAGCTCTTCGCTGGTAACGCAACACCTGAGCTAGCTCAAAAAGTTGCAAAACGTTTGTATATTGAATTAGGCGATGCTGTTGTTGGCCGTTTTAGTGACGGTGAGATCAGTGTTCAAATTAATGAAAATGTTCGTGGCTCTGACGTTTTCATCGTTCAATCAACCTGTAACCCTACTAACGATAACCTAATGGAACTTATCGTTATGGTTGATGCCCTACGTCGTGCGTCTGCTGGACGTATTACTGCAGTAATCCCATACTTTGGTTACTCACGTCAAGATCGTCGCGTACGTTCTGCTCGTGTACCAATCACAGCTAAAGTCGTTGCAGATTTCCTATCAAGTGTAGGTGTTGACCGTGTTCTAACGGTTGATTTACACGCTGAACAAATTCAAGGTTTCTTCGATGTGCCGGTTGATAATGTATTCGGTAGCCCAGTGCTATTAGAAGACATGAAAGAACGCGACTTCGATGACGTTGTTGTTGTTTCACCCGATATCGGTGGTGTTGTTCGTGCTCGCGCAATCGCGAAGCTATTAAACGATACAGACCTTGCTATCATCGACAAGCGTCGTCCACAAGCTAACGTTTCACAAGTAATGCACATTATTGGTGACGTTGAAGGTCGCGACTGTATCATCGTAGATGACATGATCGACACAGGCGGGACACTGTGTAAAGCGGCAGCTGCACTTAAAGAACATGGTGCTAAGCGTGTATTTGCATACGCAACTCACCCTGTACTTTCTGGCAACGCAGCTGAAAACATCCGTGAATCGGTCATCGACGAAGTGATTGTTACTGACTCAATTCCACTGTCTGATGAGCTTAAAGCACTGGATAAAATCAAAGTGCTTACGCTTGCAGATATGCTTGCTGAAACAATTCGTCGTATCAGCAACGAAGAATCTATCTCAGCGATGTTTGAACACTAATAAACACGCAGTGATAGCCAAAAAGCACCGTCTAGGTGCTTTTTTTGTGGTCGTTATTTATTTTCCCTCAAAGTGGTGGTATGATAGCGCGCCTTTTGGCTGGGGACCTTGGTCGCAAAGGCCCTAAGACTTTTAATTTTTGGAGACATTATGTCAACTTATACATACAATGCAGAATTACGTACAGAAACAGGTACTGGTGCGAGCCGCCGCCTACGCCGTGAAGATAAAGTTCCTGCAATCCTTTACGGTGCTGACAAAGAAGCTGCATCAATCGTTCTTGCACACAAAGATATGATCAAAGCGCAAGAAGACGAAGGTTTCTACACGCACATCCTTACTTTAAACATTGGCGGTGAGTCAGTTGAAGCTATCCTTAAAGATATTCAACGTCACCCGTTCAAGCCTAAGATCACTCACTTAGACTTCCAACGTGTAGATGCTTCTCACAAACTTCACACTAAAGTGCCAGTACACTTCATCGGTGAAGAGAAAGTAACTAAAGCAGGTAACACTGTTGTTCACCAATTAACTGAAATCGAAATCACGTGTCTTCCTAAGTCACTTCCTGAGTTCGTTGAAGTTAACGTTGCTGATTTAGTTGCAGGTGATTCAATCCACCTTTCAGACCTTAAACTACCTGCAGGTGTTTCATCTGTTGAGCTAGCTAAAGGTGCAGACCACGATCAGTCAATTGTTACTGTAAAAGCTAACAAAGCTGCTCCTGCTGAAGAAGCTTCAGAAGACGCTGCAGAATAATTTTTAAGGTGTACACACCTTGAATTCTATTCAAATGCTTGTGGGCCTGGCTAATCCAGGCCCCGAATACGCAAATACACGCCATAATGCAGGTGCTTGGTTCATTGAAGAACTCGCAGCACGCTATAACTGCACACTCAAACACGATCCTAAATATCACGGCCTCACTGGCAAAGTGATCATTCAAGGCCAAGAATTTAAATTACTGATCCCAACTACTTACATGAATTTAAGTGGTAAGGCGGTGAGTAGTCTCGCTAATTTCTTTAAAATCCCTGTTGAGAACATTCTCGTAGCGCACGACGAAATGGATCTTGATCCCGGCATTGCTAAACTAAAAAAAGGTGGCGGCCACGGTGGTCACAATGGTTTAAAAGATATTATTGCGAAAATGGCAAACCAAAAAGATTTCATGCGCCTTCGTATCGGTATTGGTCATCCGGGTCACCGAGAAATGGTGACAGGCTGGGTACTTGGTAAAGCCGCTAAAGAAGATCAAGAAAAAATGGATGCCGCTATTGATGAGGCAGTTCGTTGTATGGAAATTCTTGCAAAAGATGGTGTGTTAAAAGCACAAAACAGACTACATTCATTTAAACCTTAATCCGTTTTAATGAAATTACACAAGGTATCTTACTATGGGTTTTAAATGTGGCATCGTTGGCTTGCCAAACGTTGGTAAATCAACATTATTTAATGCACTAACTAAAGCGGGAATTGAAGCCGCTAACTTCCCTTTCTGTACCATCGAGCCGAACACAGGTGTGGTACCGGTGCCTGATGCACGCTTAAATGCATTAGCCGAAATCGTAAATCCGCAACGCATTTTACCAACAACGATGGAATTCGTTGATATTGCAGGCCTTGTAAAAGGCGCTTCAAAAGGTGAAGGTTTAGGTAACCAGTTCCTTGCGAATATTCGTGAAACTGATGCAATCGGTCATGTAGTGCGCTGTTTTGAAGACGAAAACATCGTTCACGTTGCCGGCACTATCGACCCTGCTGACGATATTGATGTCATTAACACCGAATTAGTACTGGCTGATATGGACAGCGCTGATAAAGCAAGTTTCCGTAATGCGAAAAAAGCCAAAGGTGGCGATAAAGATGCAAAAGAACAAAACGCAGTTCTAGAAAAAGTAAAAGCACACCTTGATGAAGGTTTAACGTTACGTTCTTTAGAACTAACAAAAGAAGAAAAAGCAGCTATTAAGCCTTTAAACTTCTTAACAATTAAACCAACAATGTACATCGCAAACGTGGCAGAAGATGGTTTTGAAAATAATCCATACCTCGACAAAGTGCGTGAAATCGCAGCTGCAGAAGATGCGGTTGTTATTCCTGTCTGTGCGGCTATCGAATCAGAGCTATCTGAGCTTGAAGAAGAAGACAAGCTTGAGTTTATGGCTGACTTAGGTCTTGAAGAGCCGGGCCTTAACTTAGTGATCCGTGGCGGGTACGAATTACTTAAATTACAAACCTACTTCACAGCAGGCGTAAAAGAAGTACGTGCATGGACAATTCCTGTCGGCGCAACAGCACCACAAGCGGCAGGTAAAATTCATACTGATTTCGAACGTGGCTTTATCCGTGCACAAACTATCGCTTTTGATGATTATATTGAGTTCAAAGGTGAAAGCGGCGCGAAAGAAGCAGGTAAAATGCGTCAAGAAGGTAAAGAGTACATCGTGAAAGACGGTGATGTTATGAACTTCTTATTTAACGTATAAGTTGTGTAGCACACTCTATATAAAAGGCTCGTTATCACGAGCCTTTTTTGTTTTCTGAATTGACACCACGACGCGCAGGCTATTTTTAGCGCTGTAAACAGAGCTATTTTATCTATTTGCTCTGTGTATAGTATTCTACTCCTATCACTGTAAATACGTTTATGTGTTATAAAAACTCTCAACAAAATAGTTTTTAAATTTACACACTTAATTTTTGTATAAAAATCAAACAGATTAAAAGTGGGCTTTTATTAGCAACAATACGTAATATACTTTTAGTGGTGTCTTTGTCTGTCAAAAAAACAGCAATTTAAATAAAATTTAGCCGCTTAGCTTAATTTTAATGCAAACAAACCCTGTTAAGCGTTTTTTTGCAAAAAAGGTGTTGACGGATTTAGGTCATATCAGCATAATACGCCCCGCACTCAGCGATGAAGTGCTAACAAAAAAGATGGCTAAGTAGCTCAGTTGGTTAGAGCACATCACTCATAATGATGGGGTCACAGGTTCAAATCCCGTCTTAGCCACCATTCTTTTTGTTGCTCAATGAAGAGTTAAAAATAACTACCAGTGTTTTTTAAACACAAAATGCGGGAGTGGCGGAATTGGTAGACGCGCTGGATTTAGGTTCCAGTAACTTCGGTTGTGAGAGTTCAAGTCTCTCCTTCCGCACCATGTTCTGATAAGAACTAAAATTATCAAATTTTTGTTGGGATATCGCCAAGCGGTAAGGCAGCAGGTTTTGATCCTGCCATTCCCAGGTTCAAATCCTGGTATCCCAGCCACAATGGCTAAGTAGCTCAGTTGGTTAGAGCACATCACTCATAATGATGGGGTCACAGGTTCAAATCCCGTCTTAGCCACCATTCTTCTTTTAGAATGGCTCTGCAGGAGTTTAAACTGCACTCAATGAAGAGTTAAAAATAACTACCAGTGTTTTTAAACACACAATGCGGGAGTGGCGGAATTGGTAGACGCGCTGGATTTAGGTTCCAGTAACTTCGGTTGTGAGAGTTCAAGTCTCTCCTTCCGCACCATGTTCTTGATAAGAACCAAAACTATCAACTTTTTCTTTGTTGGGATATCGCCAAGCGGTAAGGCAGCAGGTTTTGATCCTGCCATTCCCAGGTTCAAATCCTGGTATCCCAGCCACTTTCTCTACCAAGAGAGTGAATAAGAAAAACTCTGTATAGAGTATAAAAATGCAACTTAATGATGCGGGAGTGGCGGAATTGGTAGACGCGCTGGATTTAGGTTCCAGTAACTTCGGTTGTGAGAGTTCAAGTCTCTCCTTCCGCACCATGTTCTTGATAAGAACCAAAACTATCAACTTTTTCTTTGTTGGGATATCGCCAAGCGGTAAGGCAGCAGGTTTTGATCCTGCCATTCCCAGGTTCAAATCCTGGTATCCCAGCCACTTTCTCTACCAAGAGAGTGAATAAGAAAAACTCTGTATAGAGTATAAAAATACAACTTAATGATGCGGGAGTGGCGGAATTGGTAGACGCGCTGGATTTAGGTTCCAGTAACTTCGGTTGTGAGAGTTCAAGTCTCTCCTTCCGCACCATGTTCTTAAGTAGAACTAAAACTCTTCAAGTTTAGCGTTGGGATATCGCCAAGCGGTAAGGCAGCAGGTTTTGATCCTGCCATTCCCAGGTTCAAATCCTGGTATCCCAGCCAACTTCCTTTCTAATTTCTAATTTCTAATTTCTCCAAAATTTAATTCATTTTATTTAGCGCAAAAAAAAACAGGCTAATTTTCATTAACCCGTTTCTTTATCGTTTATGTGTATTATTTTGTTTAACTGAGTGTCCCACTAATGGCATATTTTAATACCCAGTTCTTAGCCGGGCCAATATTGTTCGCTAGTTTTAAAAACTTACTACGTGCCCAACTGAGTGGCTGTAGTTCATTTGAGAATCCGAAGTAACAGGCATCCATCATACTCATCATAAGTAAATTAGCGCGACGACGTTTCTTCTCATACTGCTTTAATACCGCATGCTGACCAACATCATCGTGGCCAGCAAGAACCTCTGCAAGTGCAACCACATCTTGAAAACCTAAATTAACCCCTTGGCCTGCCAAGGGATTAATAGTGTGTGCTGAGTCGCCCACTAAGACTAAGCGCCCTTGCGAATAATCATTTGCGTGCTGACGAGCCAATGGAAAAACAGCATGCTCAAGTAACTCAAATTCACCCGGCAACTCAGGAAAATGCGCAATGAGTTGGGCTTTTAGTTGTTCTGTGGGGAGTTTATTCCAACGGTTTAAAACCGACGCGTTGTGGTAACAAATTAAATTTGCATACGGGGCTTGCATAGGCAAAAACGCCACTGGGCCCGTTGGTGTAAATTGTTGCCACGTTTTAACTTGTTGCGGCGCATCCAGTTTAATTAACACACCCATACAGTGTTGACCATATTGCCACCCTGTTACACCTAAGCCAGCTTTGCTACGTAATTGTGATTGTCCGCCATCTGCAGCAACCACTAAATCAGCCGTATATTGGGTGTCATCGTAATGAAGCGTGATTGAATCACTCTCTTGGCTTATCTCTGTAACCGGTGTTGTCTGCTCAATGACCTCGATGCCATATTGAGAAAATTGCTGCCAAAGACTCGCTTGAATTAGGCTATTTTCGATTAAATGACCCAGATGTGTTTCACCAATATCATGGCAATCAAACAATAAGTTTTCACCTTGTTGCTGATACGCCTCAAGCTGTTGGTATGGAGCGATACGATTTTGGCGCAATAACGGCATTGCCCCCAGCTCATCAAGTAAGTTTTCTGAAAAACGATTAATAGCCGAAATGCGAATATCCACCTTATCTGAACTGAGAATGTCATCAGCATCGATAAGGTGCTTTTCAATAATAGTGACGTCCCTGCCCTGCTGTGCCAGTTTAACAGCTGTGGCAGCACCTACCATGCCACCACCAACAACAATTACCTTATTTTTCTTCATTTAATAGTCGCTCATTTGGCTATTTGAATACGGCATAAATTGTAACGTAATTCACTAAACTGTGTCAGTGCATTTACGCGTTAAGAATTTTAAAACAGTGACTTGTTTGATTTCACACCACAAAGATAAAAACTATACTTGGATCTGTGCGGGTATCCAGCTAAAATACGCGTCCTTTAAGTCGGCATTAAAGCCGCTTAATCCTGTTTCTAACACATTTTTGTGTCACTACCGAATTGAAAACGAGGCTATATTTCAATGAGTAAAAAGCTGCATATTAAAACCTGGGGTTGTCAGATGAACGAGTACGACTCTCAGAAAATGGCGGATCTACTGGATGCGACTAACGGCTATCAGTTAACTGATGAAGCTGAAGATGCAGATGTGATCTTACTCAACACCTGTTCAATTCGTGAAAAGGCGCAAGAAAAAGTATTCCACCAGCTAGGCCGTTGGAAACTATTAAAAGACGATAAACCTGACCTTATCATTGGTGTAGGTGGCTGTGTAGCGTCACAAGAAGGTGACTCAATTCGTCAACGTGCGCCGTTTGTCGATGTAATTTTTGGCCCGCAAACGTTACACCGTTTACCAGAGATGATTAAGCAAGTGCAAAGTGGCGACAGCACATCTGTTGTTGACGTATCATTCCCTGAAATCGAAAAGTTCGACCGTTTACCTGAGCCAAAAGCAGAAGGCCCAAGTGCGTTCGTATCGATTATGGAAGGCTGTTCTAAATACTGTACTTTCTGTGTTGTGCCATACACGCGCGGTGAAGAAGTAAGCCGTCCACTTGATGACGTACTACTCGAAGTCGCCCAGCTCGCTGAGCAAGGCGTACGTGAAGTAAACTTACTAGGTCAAAACGTAAACGCTTACCGCGGTGAAACGCATGATGGCGAAATTTGTTACTTCTCTGACCTACTGCGTTATGTTGCCGCGATTGATGGTATTGACCGCATTCGTTACACCACTTCGCACCCAGTAGAGTTTACTCCTGACATCATCGATGCATATGCCGATGTACCAGAGCTTGTCGACCACTTACATTTACCAGTGCAAAGTGGCTCTGACCGTATTCTTAATTTAATGAAACGTGGGCATACAGCTCTAGAGTACAAATCAACGATTCGTAAATTACGTAAAATTCGCCCTAACTTAAGTATGTCTTCTGATTTTATCATTGGTTTCCCTGGCGAAAGCAAAGCAGACTTTGAAGCAACAATGAACCTTATCAATGATATTGGTTTTGATATGAGCTTCAGCTTTATCTACAGTGCACGCCCTGGTACACCAGCAGCTGATTTACCGGACGACGTATCAGAGCAAGAGAAAAAAGAGCGTTTATACCTTTTACAAAACCGTATTACGCAAATGGCACAGCAAATCAGTCGCCAAATGTTTGGTACTGAACAGCGAATTTTAGTTGAAGGTCCTTCTAAGAAGAACCCTATGGAGTTACGTGGCCGTACTGAAAACAACCGTGTGGTTAACTTTGAAGGCCCACATTCAGTGATCGGTCAATTCGTTGATGTACGTATTACTGAAGCGTTGCCAAACTCTTTACGCGGTGAATTAATTCGTACAGAATCAGAAATGAATCTGCGCCGTGATATTGCGCCATCGTCTATTCTTAGTAAAGCAGCCGAAGCAGACGCTGCACAAGCCCCTAACGAAATTGGCGTTGCAACTTTCGTCCCTTAGGGTGAATTTTGGTGCTGGCCCTTGCCAGCACCCATCAATAGGAAGCAATTTTGAGTAATCAATTAAAAACTTTAGAGATTTATTTAGAACCCGCCGACAACAAACGCCTTTCATCTTTATGTGGTCCGTTTGACGAAAACATCAAACAAATTGAACGCCGACTAGGTGTTGAAATTGCCCATCGCGATAATTTTTTTAGAGTCACTGGTAAACTTCACTGTGCAGCAGCCAGTGTCGAAATCTTAAAAAACCTTTATGTTGATACTCAACCAGTTCGTGGTGAAATTGGCGAAATTGAACCCGACGCTGTGCACTTAGCGATTAGCGAATCAAACGCCCTTGATCAAGACGACAACCCGGGCGTTTATGGTAAAGACATGGTGATAAAAACTCGCCGTGGCGTTATTAAACCGCGTAACGATAACCAAGGCGTGTATGTGGCTAATATTCTGCATCACGATATTACCTTTGGTATTGGCCCTGCAGGCACAGGTAAAACCTACCTTGCCGTTGCTGCTGCTGTTGATGCACTGGAGCGTCAAGAAATTCGCCGTATTCTGCTTACTCGCCCTGCCGTTGAAGCAGGTGAAAAACTGGGTTTCTTACCTGGCGACTTGAGCCAAAAAATCGACCCTTATTTACGCCCTCTTTATGATGCATTATTTGAAATGCTCGGCTTCGAGCGCGTTGAAAAACTGATCGAAAAAAATATTATCGAAGTAGCACCGTTAGCGTACATGCGTGGCCGTACATTGAATGACGCATTTATCATCCTAGATGAAAGCCAAAATACCACCGCAGAGCAAATGAAAATGTTCTTAACCCGTATTGGTTTTAATTCTAAGGCCGTTATTACAGGCGATATCACCCAAGTAGATTTACCGCGTGGTGCGCGCTCGGGCCTTCGCCATGCGATTGAGGTACTTAACGGTGTCGATGAAATTAGCTTTAACTTTTTCCAATCACATGATGTGGTACGCCACCCTGTTGTGGCGCGTATTGTTGAAGCCTATGAGCGCAACGATGAAGCTGAACGTTTAAAACGGGCTGAAAAACAACGCGTAAAAGAAGCGCAAGCAAACCAACAAGAAGCAAACTCGTGACCGAATTAGATTTACAAATAGCGTGTGAGTTTGACAACTTACCAAGCTTTGAACAATTTCAACTGTGGGCTGATAAAGCCCTCAGTCACTACCGTGAAGATGCTGAACTGACAATTGTGATCAGTGATGAGGCACAAAGCCAACAACTCAATAATGACTACCGTGGTAAAGATAAACCGACTAATGTCTTATCATTTCCATTTGAAGCCCCCCCTGGTATTGAGTTACCTTTAGTGGGTGATTTAATTATATGTCCAGCTATCGTTTTAGCTGAGTCAATTGAGCAAGAAAAAACCTTTCACGACCATTTTGCCCATATGGTGATCCATGGATGCTTGCATTTACTTGGATTTGACCATATAAAGGACGAAGATGCACTCGAAATGGAAAGCATAGAGAAGCAATTACTTGCCGATCTGAACATTGCTGACCCATATCGAGACGATATTTAAATTTACGGAGCAATTAGACGCAATGAGCGACGACAACTCGCAAACTAGCCAGGGTTCTTCTGGTAAAACGTGGCTGGGCCGCATAGCCCAGATGTTACAAGGGGAACCCCAGAATAGAGAAGAGCTGGTAGAAGTAATTGCCGATGCGCAAGAACGCGACCTTATCGACCCTGAAACAAAAGAAATGATTGAAGGGGTATTAGGTGTGTCAGAACTAAAAGTTCGAGACATCATGATACCACGTTCTCAAATGGTGACGCTTGAAATTGACGCACCATTAGAAGAGCTACTCCCGATGATGGTTGACTCTACACATTCTCGTTTCCCCGTGGTTTGTGAAGATAAAGATCACATCGAAGGTATATTACTCGCAAAGGATTTATTGCCTTTAATTCTAAATAAAGATGAACTATTGCCATCACTACGTGACTATTTACGTCCTGCTATGGTGGTTCCTGAAAGCAAACGAGTTGATACGCTGTTAAATGAGTTTCGTCAACAACGTTATCACATGGCCATCGTTATTGATGAATACGGGGGTGTGTCAGGATTAGTAACCATCGAAGATATTCTCGAAATCATTGTGGGTGAAATAGAAGACGAACACGATGAAGAAGAGGAACAACAAGATATTCGACAAGTTGCGAAACATGTTTACGCAGTTCAAGCTCTAACACCTGTTGATGACTTTAACGAATATTTTAAAACGGGTTACAGCACCTCTGACGCCGATACAATTGGTGGTACGGTTTTACATGCGTTTGGTCATATGCCAAGCCGTGGTGAGACGATAGACATTGAAGGCTTACAATTTAAAGTCACCAATTCTGACAATCGTCGCATCTTACAATTGCAAGTCACCATTCCTAAGGCTGATGATAACGACAGTGAAGAAACTGCTAACTAACCTCTGGGTTCTTGCAAAAGATAAAAAAGCCTGGCTCGCACTTATTGCGGGCCTCTTTTTAACCTTAAGTTACGCCCCCTTTAATCTGTGGCACATTGCCTTTCTTTCTCTTGGTGCACTGCTTTATTGCATCAACCCTCTTGCAAACGGTAAAGACGCAGCAAAGCGCAGCGCAAAATATGGCTTCATCTTTGGTTTAGGGTGGTTTGGTGCCGGTATCAGCTGGGTGCATGTTTCAATAGCCACCTTTGGTGGAATGCCATTAATTGCCTCTCTTGGTTTAATGGTTGTTTTATGCGCCTACCTTGCACTTTATCCAGCTTTAGCTGCTTGGCTTAGTACTCGACTGGCTTCAGGGCCTTATAGTTTTGTGTGCTTATTATTGGCAAGTATTGCGGTCACTGAGTATCTGCGTGGCACGCTACTGACTGGGTTTCCATGGCTTAGTTTTGGCTATACACAAACAGACAGCCCACTAAACTTTTTAGCCCCTGTGATTGGTGAGTTTGGTATCACGCTTATATGTGTATTAATCGCCTTTGCGCTATATCGCTTAATAAGTAAAGACATTAAACCTTTGATAGTCTCTGTCGCCGTGCTCATTGGCTTATATTTTATTGCAGGTAACAGCCCAGTTAAATACCAAGATAAAACGATTAAAACCGTGCTCGTACAGGGTAACATCAAGCAACATTTACGGTTTGAGCCGTCTGAGTTTTGGAATACCATGAGCAAATACCAAGACATGACACGCCTGCATTGGAATGCTGATTTAATCGTTTGGCCTGAAGCCGCCGTGCCTGAGCTAGAAGCCCTTGCGACGCAATATTTATCTGGCCTTGACAGTGCCGCAACATTTAATAACACCGCACTTATCACTGGCATTGTTGATTACCAGTACGACACCCGCAATATTTTTAATACCCTCATTGTACTTGGTAAAAAAGAGCCCAGTGACAATGAAGGTCACTATCAGTATTTAGGGCATAACCGCTATCAAAAGCATCAATTGTTACCCATTGGTGAGTTTGTGCCATTTCAAGATTTACTGCGCCCTATCGCCCCTCTATTTGACTTACCAATGTCATCGTTCACCCGTGGTGATGAAGTACAAGATAACTTGCGCGCCAATGGTTTAAATATTTTGCCTGCTATTTGCTACGAAATTGCCTTTGCCGATTTAGTGCGTGGAAACTACAGAAGTGATTCTGATATTTTGTTTACTGTTAGTAATGATGCCTGGTTTGGAGATTCTCATGGCCCGCATCAGCATATGCAAATAGCCCGTATGCGCGCCCTTGAGCTTCAGCGCCCGCTTATTCGCGTAACGAATACCGGTATTAGCGCTGTGTACGACCCTATCGCAAAATCGCAATTGAGCATGCCACAGTTTAAAGCCGATGTGCTTGAAGCGAATATCACCCTAATTCAAGGTGACACGCTATACAGTCGTTTAGGTAATTGGCCGGTATGGCTGGCTGTTTTATTACTAACTGTCATAGGGTTAGTTAGAAAAACCAAAGCAAACGCGTAAAGAATACGACTGTGTTTAATTAGAGTACTATTTTGAGGCTATACCTAATGGGTATAGCCTCATTAATCCCGCGGAATTAAATCAAAAAAAGGGCTCCATTTATGAAGCCCTTTCTTTTTTGTCGTTTGGCTGACGCTTACGATTCAATCTTAAGAAGTTCAACCTCAAATATTAGTAACGAGCTTGGCGGAATGCTACCAACACGTTTACGCCCATAGGCAAGCTGTGGCGGGATATAAAAGGTGAACTTATCGCCTTCGCTCATTAGCTGTAAGCCTTCAGTCCAGCCGGCAATCACTTGGTTTAAACCAAAGCTAATTGGCGAATTGCGTACGACTGAACTGTCAAATACACTGCCATCCATGAGCGTACCATGGTAATGCACTTTCACCTTACTGCTAGTATGTGGCTTAGCTTCATTACCCGCGCTGTGCTCAATTTTGTATTGCAGCCCAGATGCTGTTTCATGAATATCATCAGCTTTACCATTTGTCGCTAAAAAATCAGCGGCCAACGTTTCATTTTCAAGTGCTTGTAATTTCGCTTTTTTGCTATTTTTAAAAATCAAAAAACAAAATACACCTATGACCAATAAAAGAATTAAGTTAATCATTCCGCTTCCTTTTCATCATCATTATCGCCATTAACAATATCGGCAATATTTGCAAGTCGGGCTAATGCCAAGGCATTAATAGAGCCGTCTTGATAGCCCTGCTCCGTCATTTCACCCGCGTCTTTGTCCATTAATAGACTTAACGCCTGGTCTACTGTTTCAACGGCATAAATATTAAAGCGGCCTTTTTCAACGGCGTCGAGCACTTCATCATCAAGCACCAGGTTCACTTGGTTTGACTTTGGAATGATCACGCCTTGCTCGCCCGTTAAGCCACGCATTTTACAGAGTTTAAAGAAGCCTTCGATTTTCTCGTTAACACCACCAATAGATTGCACGTCACCATGTTGGTTAATTGAGCCTGTAAGCGCAATTGACTGGCTAATAGGTAAGTTGGTTATTGCCGAGATAAGCGCACAGAGCTCGGCCAGTGACGCACTATCACCGTCGATATAACCGTAACTCTGTTCAATCGCGATATTAGCACTGAGCGTTAAACTAAATTGCTGCGCATATTTGTTACCTAAGTAGCCGGTTAGTAGCATCACCCCTTTTGAGTGAATTGCTTTACCCAGCTCGGCCTCACGCTCAACGTCAATGACCCCATCAGCACCGGCATAAACCGTGGCAGTAATACGTGCAGGCGTACCAAACGATGTATCACCGATATGCAGCACCGTTAAGCCGTTTACTTTACCCACAGCCTGACCTTCGGTAGCAATGAGGATCTGCCCCTCTTTAATATCGCTAAGCATGGTTTCTGAAATTTGCCCAGTACGGTACTGTTTACCAAGAATGGCTTCATCAATGTGGTGCGCATCAATCAGTGTATGTCCATCTTGCTTGGCATAAAAACTGGCTTCGGCCACCAACTCAAGAACATCTGCAAAACGTGCAGACAGCTTATTTTGATGCTCAGCTTGGCGATAACTAAACTTGAGTAAACGTGCCATTGCCGCTTCGTTTGCAGTACAATTTAAGGTTTTCTCACAGTATTCAGTCACTTTGGTAATAAACTGGTACTGCAGCTTATCGCTGCTTGGTAAGTAATAATCAAAGTCAGCAAGCACACGAAACAGCTCAGCAAACTCTTCATCGTACTCACCAATGGTGTAATACAAATCACGTGAACCCAGCAGCACAATTTTTACATCCAGCGGAATAAGCTGTGGACGTAAAGTAAAACTGCTCCCCACTGAACTGTCTTGATATGGTAAGTCGTTCTTAATTTGATGCGTTTTTAAAGACAGTTTTAGGCCATCCCACACTTGTGGATTCGCCATTACTTTTTCAGCGTCCATAATCAAGTAACCGCCATTAGCACGGTGCAGTGCACCCGGCTGAATTGAGCGATAACTGGTTATGAGCGAGCCCTGCGATGTCGCGTATTCAATTTTGCCAAAAATATTGCCAAACGTTGGGTTAGGCTCGTAAACAACAGGCGCTGCATCCCCTTCTTTAAATTCGACTAAAATATTGGGTGCGAAAAAGTCGGTTAACATGCCCTTGCGGTCAAAATCTTCTTTGTTTTCGTCGTTGTCATCATCGTCGAGCCACTCCAGCACCGCATCAATGATTTCTTCACGTATGTCTTTTAAATAACGCAGCACGCCAATATGCGTTGCATATTTGTGCTCAAGCGCTTTAATAAGTGGCTTGGTCGCTAACTCAGCCGTTGATTTTTTAAGATTACGCAGTTTTTCAGATGATTCACGTTTCCAACGCGGTAACTCAATCAGCGCTTCGATTAACGCATCTTCGAGCTTTTCAATCACGTCATAAAATTCAATACGCAATGGCTCTTCGAGTGCCGCAAACTCACTGTCGCTTAATTGCTTACCATTAACCAATGGTGCAAACCCCACCACGCCATTTTCTTCGATAAGCGCTACACTTTGCTCAAGCGCGGCAATTTCTACTGCGGTTATAGCTGCATCGTAAGTATCGGTGAATTCACGGTCTATTGATTTCTTCTTACGCTGATAACCTGGGTTATCGAATGCAGCAGGGAATGTATCAAGCACTTCATCAATAAATGAATCAATATCATCTGCAAGCTGCTTGCTTTGCCCAGCTTGCATAAACAGCGCGATAGGCTCGCGGTGGTCGTCGTAATTATTGACATACAGCCACTCATTAGGCGTTGGGCGGCCTTTTGAATGGGCTGTTAGCTTGTCTTTCACTAAGGTAAAACGACCCAGTGCAGCCTCACCCATAACATAAACATTGTAACCAGGTAGCTCCATACCTAATGAAAAATCGAGCGCACTTTGAGCACGTTGTTGGCCAATAAACGTTAAAGCCTCTGGGTATGGATTATTCATGCATGTAGCAACATGACTGGCGGCAATTTCTGGCGCTAAGGTAGAGACTGGCAATGGGATTAGTTTTTTTGTCATTCTAACTTCTTATTTCCCAGGATTAACTGGGCATTATGGGTAACGCCCAGCTTTTGCTTGCGTTACAGATTAAGGTTGTAATGCCTTACGGCTAAAGTAAATACCACCGCATTCAGTACAAGGGGTAATTTGAGTAGCATGGTAAACATCGTAACTATGTTGGCAATTTTTACATACTAATGTGCCCATGGCTATCCATTCTCCCTGATGATAGACACCATTGTGCTTAAAATCTTGATTTAGGGCCTGCCATTCTAACTGGGTTTTGTCTTCGATGTGCGATAACTCGTACCAAAGCGACTCTTTTAGTTCAAGCCACGCTAAGGAGTCATAATGTTTATCGTTTTCTTTGATGTGATCAATATCGCGTTTAAGGTAGTCGCGATACAGCTCAAGTTTTTCTTTTCCTAGATCTTTAAGTGCCTGCTCAGATTCAACAAACTTCTCCATTGCCTCCTTCAACTCGTGGTCTTTTACATCTTTAAGCCATGCACTTAAATCGCTGAGCCATGTTTTATAATCTGCCATCGTTTACTCCTTCAAAAGTGATGAAAAATCAGTACTTACTATAGTTGAGTATAGGTTAACCTGCCCTGAAAGTGATAATTTCGGAAAAGCCCTTATTTGCCGCTGTGATTAGCCTGTATTTTGGGTTATCCTTAGCGACAATTTTTTATCAATTTGCAAGAAGTCTGGAATCGTAGATGCAAGAGCAATATAACCCGCAAGACATAGAGTCAAAAGTACAAGCCTACTGGGATGAAAACCAAGTATTTAAAGTCACTGAAGATGAGAGCAAAGAAAAGTATTACTGCTTATCAATGTTCCCATACCCAAGCGGCCGACTGCATATGGGTCACGTTCGTAACTACACTATTGGTGACGTAGTATCACGTTTCCAACGCTTGCAAGGTAAAAACGTAATGCAACCTATGGGTTGGGATGCGTTTGGTCTTCCAGCTGAAAATGCCGCAATTAAAAATAATACGGCACCGGCTAAATGGACATACGAAAACATTGACTACATGCGTAACCAATTAAAGCAATTAGGCTTTGGTTATGACTGGGATCGCGAAATCGCGACGTGCCACCCAGAGTACTACAAATGGGAACAATGGTTCTTCACTAAGCTGTATGAAAAAGGCTTAGTATACAAAAAGATGTCAACAGTAAACTGGGATCCAGTTGACCAAACAGTGCTTGCCAACGAGCAAGTAATCGATGGTCGTGGCTGGCGTTCAGGTGCGATTGTTGAGCAAAAAGAAATTCCACAATGGTTCATCAAAATCACTGATTATGCTCAAGAGCTTTTAGATGATTTAGATAAACTTGATCACTGGCCTGAGCAAGTTAAAACCATGCAACGCAATTGGATTGGTCGTTCTGAAGGCTTAGAAATTGAATTCAAACGTGCCGACAACGATGACACATTCCGTGTTTACACAACACGCCCAGATACCTTTATGGGTGTGACTTACGTTGCTGTAGCAGCCGGTCACCCAATTGCACAAGAAGCGGCTAAAAATAGCGATGCTGTTGCGATGTTTGTTGATGAGTGTAAAAACACCAAAGTTGCTGAAGCCGACATGGCAACCATGGACAAAAAAGGCATTGCAACTGGCTTTTACGCAATCCATCCATTAACAGGCAAGCAAGTCCCTATTTGGGTCGCTAACTTTGTACTGATGGACTATGGTTCAGGTGCGGTAATGGCGGTGCCTGCGCATGACCAACGTGACTACGAGTTTGCAAGTACTTACGGCCTAGAAATTACGCAAGTTATTGCACCTGCAGCTGGCAGCGAAGATACGGTTGACCTTGCAAATCAAGCTTTCACAGAAAAAGGCGTGTTAGTAAACTCAGGTGAGTTTGATGGTCTAGAGTTTGATGCAGCATTTAATGCGGTAGCAGACAAGTTAGAAGCACTGGGCGTTGGTGAGCGTAAAGTAAACTTCCGTTTACGTGATTGGGGCGTGAGCCGTCAGCGTTATTGGGGTTCTCCAATCCCTATGTTAAGCGACGAAAATGGCCAAGAGATTGCCGCTACTGAAGACATGTTACCAGTACGCTTACCTGAAGATGTGGTTATGAATGGTGTTACATCGCCAATCAAAGCGGATCCTGAATGGGCTAAAACAACCGTAAATGGCGTACCTGCATTTCACGAAACTGATACATTCGATACCTTTATGGAATCATCGTGGTACTACGCACGTTACTGTAGCCCTCGTTTTGACGAAGGAATGATTGAGCCTGGCGCTGCAAACTACTGGTTACCTGTAAACCAATACATCGGTGGTATTGAGCATGCGATTTTACACTTACTTTACTCTCGCTTTTTCCACAAACTATTACGTGATTTTGGCTTAGTTAACTCTGACGAGCCATTCGAGCGTTTGCTGTGCCAAGGCATGGTATTAGCAGAAACGTTCTATCGTAAAGATGAGAAAGGCGGTGATGTGTGGATATCACCAACCGACGTACAAACTGAAACTGACGAAAAAGGTCGTGTGACAAAAGCATGGCATAAAGTAGATGGTGAGCCGGTATTCTCTGCAGGCATGAGTAAAATGTCGAAATCGAAAAACAACGGTATCGACCCACAACAAGTTATTGCCGAATACGGTGCCGATACGGTGCGTTTATTCATGATGTTCACAGCACCTCCAGAGCAAACTCTTGAATGGTCTGATTCAGGTGTAGAAGGCGCAATGCGTTTCTTAAAACGTGTTTGGAAATACGCAGTCGATGTTGAAACCGTAGGTTATCAAGCACTTGATAAAGCTGCTTTAAGCAACGATCAAAAAGTACTTCGTCGTGAGCTTCATAAAGCCATTGCAAAAGTGACCGATGATGTTGAGCGCCGTCAAACGTTCAACACAGCAATTGCTGCCATTATGGAACTTTCAAACAAGTTATTAAAAGCGCCACTTGCTGATAAACAAGATGTCGCGATAGCAAACGAAGCGCTTGAAGCATTACTTATCATGCTTGCACCTATTACGCCGCACATGTGTCATCAACTATGGCAAGACCTTGGCAAAGAAGGTGACATCTTAGATGCTTCTTGGCCAACCGTGGATGAGTCGGCACTTGTTGAAGATGAAAAGCTAATCATCGTACAAGTTAACGGCAAGCTTCGTGCTAAGTTAACAGTGCCAGCAGATGCCACTAAAGAGCAAGTTGAAGCCCTCGCCTTCGCAGAAGATAATGTGACTAAATTCACAGACGGCGTGACAATCCGTAAAGTAATTTACGTACCAGGCAAGCTTCTGAATGTGGTTGCTAACTAAGATGGCAGCGCTTCATGCACTGAAAAACAGACTAGCTTTAGTGCTAGTCTGTTTACTGGTAACAAGCTGTGGCTTTCATTTAAAGAAAGCCTCTAACTTACCGGATGACTTAAAGGTGATCTCGCTGGTTGGTGATGACGAAAAATCAACCCTGTTCGAGTTAGTCGAAAAAGAGCTAATAGCAAGTAAAGTAGAATTTGACCACGGCGACAGTTCAACGCCTGAGCTCACTATTCACAAAGACCGCTTAGAGCGACAAATATTGTCGTTATTTGATAACGGTCAGGTCGCAGAATATGAGCTTGCTTATAGTGTCAGTTACACCCTTAAACGACCAGGCCAAGAAGCGGTTAACCAACGTTTTGAGCTGTATCGTAACTACCAAGACGATCCTGATAACGCACTTGCAAAAGCCAAAGAACTTGAGCTGCTGCTGAGTGAAATCAGAAAGCAAGCAAGCCGCCGTATTGTTAGAGAGTTATCGCAACTGTAATGCGTTGTTATGCGAATCAACTCACCAGCCAACTAAAAAAAGGCCTCGCCCCTTTCTACATGGTGTTTGGTGAGGAGCCCTACCAAATAGCGGAATGCGTATCACAGATACGTCAAGCAGCTAAACAGCACGGTTTTGACGAAGTCATCAAATTCACATTGATGCAGGGCTTTGATTGGCAAGAGATTATTGCTCAATATCAAAGTATGTCACTGTTCAGTGCACGCACCCTGATTGAATTTGATTTAAACGAGCAAAAACCGGGCACCACGGGCAGTCAAATATTTAAACAGCTTACTGAGCTGGTCAATGATGACACTATTTTAGTGTTAAAAGGCGCCAAAGCCAGCCAAGATATCCAGCGTAGCGCTTGGTTTAAAGCACTCGATAAACAAGGCATCTTTGTGCCTTGTTATCCGCTAACAGGCAATCACCTAACCCGCTGGTTAGATGAGCAATGTTATCGTTTAAATTTAAACCTGCATAACAATGCTAAGCAAAGCCTCATAGAAGCAACTGAAGGCAACCTGCTTGCGTGTCATCAAGAGCTTGAAAAGCTCTCACTGCTTTATGGCAGTGACTTAGTTGACCAACAAGCCGTGATGCAAGGGCTGCTCAATCAATCAAAGTTTGATATTTTCGATTTGAGCGATGCATTACTCAAAGGTCACGCTGAGCAAGCAGTCAAAGTCATGACCAAACTCGCTGCGGATAATACCGAAGCCATGAGTATTTTTTGGGCTATTAATAAAGAAGCCAGCAACCTACTTGCTATGCAGCATGCCAGACTAACGGGCGCCAATATGACTGACTTATACAAGCAGTTTAATATTTGGAAGAATCAACAAGCGACAATCCAACACGCGCTGAATCGTTTAAACAGCAAAGTACTTGAGCAAATAATTAAACAACTCGCTCAATTTGATGCCGCTTACAAACAAGGTAACTTAATTGCCCCTTATCAAGCGTTGACTCATATTTGTTTAGTGTTTTGTCAGCCGTTATCAATCCCCTTACCTTGTCATCCACATTCTGACTGAGAGTCGTAACTGATGATTGCTATTTTCGGTGGCACGTTTGATCCCATTCACTTAGGTCATTTAAATATGGCTGAACAGTGTGTTAAACAGTGCCAATTGAATACCCTCTATTTTATGCCTTGCGCTATCCCCGCTCATAAAGCAAAACCGGGGATAAGCGACGAGCATCGGATTAATATGCTCAAGCTTGCGATAGCGTCTAACCCGCAATTTGCCATCGACTACAGAGAGCTTAACCGCAGCGGTGCATCGTATTCATTACTGAGCTTAAAAGAGCTTCGCAGCGAACACCCGACCGCCCCTATTCTGTTTTTAATCGGCATGGATTCGTTTAATAACTTAGATAAATGGTATCAATGGCAAGAAATAGTCACACTGTGTCATATCGTGGTGTATCAGCGCCCTGGCCAAATATGCCATGTTGAGGGTGAACTGGCCGCTTACAAAGCCGATGCGTTGACTGACAAACTCGCGCAACTAAAACAATCACCTGCTGGCAAGTTATTCTTTTTAAATGGCTTACAAGTAGATGCTGCATCGAGTCAGATTCGAAAACAATTATATTTAAATGATCAGGCCGCGGAACTTTTACCCGCTAGCGTCAGTCAATACATTGCGCAGCATCATCTTTACCAAACAGATGAATAAATACTATCTGCGTGATAAAATAACACATTACGATTATTTACTTTTGAGAAAACACTTTGGATTCTAAACAACTACTCGCATTTGCCCTTGATAAAGTCGACGATATGAAAGCCCGTGACGTGGTACAACTTGATGTTCGTGGAAAATCTGACATTACTGACTACATGGTGGTGTGTTCAGGTAATTCTAAACGCCACGTTCAGTCTATTGCTGATCATGTCGCGAAAGAAGCACGCCATGCTGGTGAAGAGCCACTTGGCTACGAAGGCCAAAATGAAGGTGAATGGGTACTGGTAGACCTCGGTGATGTGGTTGTGCATGTAATGCAAGACCAAACTCGCGACTTCTATGATCTAGAAAAACTTTGGGGTTAACCCTTAGCAAGGACATAGGTAAAGCATTTTGAAGATACAATTGATTGCCGTTGGCACGAAAATGCCAGCATGGGTAGAAAAAGGGTTTACGGAATATCAACGCCGGTTTCCGCGTGATATGCCGTTAGAACTCATTGAAATCCCAGCAGGAAAGCGTGGTAAAAATGCGGATATCAAACGTATTTTACAACTTGAAGGTGAAAAGACATTGGCGGCTATCCCCAAAGGAAACCGCATTGTTACACTTGAAGTAACCGGTAAGCCGATGGATACGCATCAGCTCGCTAAAAGTATGGAAAAATGGCAGCTTGATGGCCGAGATGTCAGCCTACTGATTGGCGGTCCTGAAGGGCTTGCACCTGAGTGTATAGCAGCCTCTGAGCAAAAATGGTCTTTATCGAACCTAACGCTACCGCATCCGTTGGTGCGTATTATTGTTGCTGAAAGCCTTTATCGTGGCTGGAGCTTAAATAACAACCACCCTTATCATCGCGAGTAGTAAAGCCCATGCGAAAACACAGACCCACCATTCGAGACCACTCGGCTGAAGCAAATTTATTTGCCCGTCGAGCATTTGTGGGTTTTGTGTTTGTTACCCTGCTTATTGGTGTCTTGTTATCAAATTTATATAACATTCAGGTTATTGATCACCAAGACTATCAAACACGTTCAAACGACAACCGCATAAAAGTAATACCAATTGCGCCTAATAGAGGCCTGATTTACGACAGAAATGGGGTGTTACTTGCCGAGAACAAACCCGTTTACAACCTTGAAGTCATTCCTGAAGAAGTTGATGATCTTGACAAAGCACTGGCTGCTGTTGAGCAACTAATTACGATAAGCGAACAACAAAAAGCCGACTTTTTAGACGATATAAAACATAATCGCCGCTTTAAAAGCCAAGTGCTTAAAGCACGGTTAAACGAAACCGAAGTAGCCACGTTTTCAGTAAACCAACATAAATTTCCAGGGTTCAGTATTGAAGCGCGTTTAGCACGCTATTACCCGTATGGCGATACACTCACTCATGCCTTAGGTTATGTTGCCAAGCTAAACAAAAAAGAACTCACTAAACTTGAAGCCGAAGACCAAGCAACGAATTACCGCGCCACTCATGACATTGGTAAGCTTGGTATCGAAAAATACTATGAAGAGTTACTACACGGTGTTGTTGGCTCACAACGCGTTGAAGTAAACAACCGTGGTCGCGTTATCCGTACTCTCAGTCTGACTCCGCCAGAGCCGGGCCATGACTTAGTGTTAACCTTGGACATTGGCTTGCAACAAATAGCCCAGCATGCCTTAAAAGACATGCGTGGCGCAGTGGTCGTGCTTGATGCAAAAGATGGGGGCGTGCTGGCAATGTATTCAAACCCAAGTTATGACCCAAACTTATTTGTGCATGGCATTAGCAGTAAAAACTACAAAGAATTATTAAATCCAGACCGCCCACTTATTAACCGTACTACGCAGGGTCGCTATGCTCCGGCATCGACGGTTAAGCCCCATATGGCCATTTTAGCCCTCGAAGAAGGTTTGGTAACAGAACAAACACAGATGTGGGATCCGGGCTTTTTCCAAATTCCGAATGTTGAACACAAATGGCGTGACTGGAGACGTTGGGGCCATGGTCATGTCGATGTTTACAAAGCGATTGAGGAGTCATGTGATACCTACTTTTACGATGTTGCCTACCGACTAGGCATCACTAAAATCAGTGACTTTATGACTCAATTTGGCTTTGGCGAGCTCTCTGGTATTGATATTCATGAAGAAACAACGGCAATTATGCCATCTAAAGAATGGAAAGAAGCCCGTTTCAGAGAATCATGGTGGCGAGGCGATACAATCTCGGTGGGTATCGGACAAGGTTATTGGACCGCGACCCCGATGCAAATAGCCAATGCAACTAACATTTTGGTTAATAAAGGCATTGATCATCCACCTCACCTTGTGCAAGTAGCCAAAAAAGAAAACGAAGTAACGCAAATCAATAATGATGAAAAGCCCCCTGTACAACTTAAAAACCCACATCATTGGCAAATAGCCCTCGATGCAATGCACAACACAGTGCATAAAGTAACCGGTACAGCACACAAAGCGTTTAAAGGTGCAACCTATGACCCAGCCGGTAAAACCGGAACGGCGCAGGTAGTCAGTATTGCTCAAGGCGAGCGATATGATGCAGAATCACTCAAAGAACGCCAACGAGATAACGCAATATATGTTGGCTTTGCCCCTTATAATGACCCACAAATTGTGGTGTCGGTGGTCGTCGAAAATACCGGTGGGGGAAGTACTGTTGGTGCGCCAATTGCGCGCCAATTAATGGATTACTACTTTTCTGCTAACCCTATAAAACTTGCTCAAAGTGATGCGCCATGATCCCATTAAATAAAAAACGCTCGATTTGGCAGCGCCTCCATCTTGATGTACCTTTGCTGATTGCGCTCATGCTCATGATGGTCGCAAGCCTTGCTATTGTATACAGTGCCAGTGGTCAAGATTCTGCAATGATGATCCGCCATGCTACACGTATGTTTGGTGCTGTACTGGGCATGTTTATTCTGGCGCAGTTTTCACCGAATACCTTAAAAAGCATGGTCATTCCTCTGTATTGCTTGGGCTTATTAATGCTCGTTGGCGTGTTGTTCTTTGGTGTCAGTTCCAAAGGCGCGCAACGTTGGCTTAATTTAGGTATCACGCGTTTCCAGCCTTCCGAATTAATGAAAATAGCCGTGCCAATGATGGTTGCCTGGTACATTGGCCGTAATCACCTGCCACCACGCGCGATTCATTTAATCATTGGTTTTGTAATTGTGATGGTGCCGACCATTTTAATTAAAGAACAACCAGACCTAGGAACGTCAATCTTAATTGCCAGTTCAGGTATATTTGTGTTGTTTTTATCAGGCTTAAGCTGGCGCTTAATTGGCTTTTTCTCAGCCGTTGTTGCACTCGCTGCATGGCCATTTTGGCATTACGGAATGCATGACTATCAACGTCAGCGAGTACTCACCTTTTTAGACCCTGAAAGTGATCCTTTAGGCTCGGGTTATCACATTATTCAATCAAAAATAGCCATTGGTTCCGGGGGAATTGAAGGTAAAGGCTGGTTGCAAGGGACCCAATCGCAACTTGAGTTTTTACCCGAACGCCATACTGACTTTATCTTTTCGGTACTCAGTGAAGAATTTGGTCTATTTGGTGTTTGCTTACTGCTGTGCATGTATTTATTTATTATTGGTCGTGGCTTGTACATTGCCGTAAATGCACAAGACGCATTTGGTAAACTACTCGCTGGAGCCTTAACCCTGACTTTCTTTGTCTATGTGTTTGTGAATATAGGAATGGTTTCTGGCCTATTACCTGTCGTTGGTGTCCCCTTACCCTTAATTAGTTACGGGGGGACTTCTATGGTGACCCTGATGGCTGGATTTGGCATTATTATGTCTATCGCCACCGATAAAAGGATGCTGTTAAAATAATGACCCACTTAATAAATGCCCTTTTAATCGCGCTTATCTGTGTTGTGCTCAGCGCATGTAGCTCACCGTCGTCACAACAAGGGCGCTATGCAATGCAGCATGATGCAGCGCCACTGCGAACACCGACAGAGCTTGAAATGCAAGATGCTGTGGTCACTGCTGTTATCAAAAGCGCCAGTGCAAGCCGCTCCTACGAGGTGAGAGGAAAGCGCTACACGCCCATGCTAGATGAAACGGGCTACTCAGAAGAAGGCATCGCTTCTTGGTATGGTCGAAAATTTCACAACTACCACACTTCGAACGGCGAAATATACGATATGTTTGCCATGACTGCAGCTCACAAAACACTGCCGCTGCCAAGTTTTGCTCGCGTCACGAATTTAGATAACGGCAAATCAGTGATTGTACGTGTTAATGATCGCGGCCCTTTTCATGACGATAGACTGATCGATTTATCTTATTCTGCAGCATATAAGCTTGGCTACTATCGTCAAGGTACAGCCCGTGTTAAGGTTGAAGCCATTACACTTGCAAATTCTGCCCCTCGTTTAAGTTACATACAGGTTGCAGCGGGAAGTACTCTTTCTAATGTCGAAGCGCTCGCGTTTCAACTTCGCCAGCAATACCATGTGCCAACAAACATTGTTGAAAAAGACGGGATCTATCGTCTGCGTCTAGGGCCAATTAAAGATGCTGCAGAAGCACAATCCGTTTTAGATAAATTAAAACAAAACCAATTTCAGAACGCGTTCTTGCTTTACAGTGAGTAAGACCTTTAGAATGGGTTAACGCGACATGTTTAACTTCAACCATTAATGAGTACGATGAAATCTATAAAATATAAAATCTTAAGTGGCGTTTGTGGCCTTGTTTGCACTGCTAGCGTATTTTCTGCAACAGCCCAAATCATCCCCGCCCCACCTCAAGTTAATGCTAAAGGTTACTTTTTGGTTGATTTCACCACAGGAAAAGTAATTGCCGAAGGCGAAGCTGATACAAAACTAGCACCAGCAAGTCTGACCAAAATGATGACCAGTTATGTCATTGGTACAGAAATTAAAGCAGGTAATATCTCACCGACCGATATGGTAACAGTGAGCGAAAAAGCATGGGCAAAGAACTTTCCAGAGTCATCAAAAATGTTTATCGAAGTGGGTAAACAAATCAGTGTTGATGATCTTAACCACGGTATCATAATCCAATCAGGAAATGATGCGTGCGTAGCAATGGCAGAGCACATTGCAGGCAGCGAAAGTGCATTTGCTGATTTAATGAATGCCCATGCTGAAAAACTAGGCATGAGCAACAGTCACTTTGTTAATAGCCATGGTTTAGATACCAACGAGCACTTTACCACGCCACGTGATATGGCAACACTAGGCGCTGCACTTATCCGTGACGTACCTGATGAATATGAAGTTTATGCAAAAAAATCATTTACTTATAACGGCATTAAACAATACAACCGTAACTCATTGTTATGGGATGAGAGCTTAAACGTAGACGGAATTAAAACAGGCCATACCTCAGAAGCGGGTTATAGCTTAGTTACCTCAGCAACCAAAGATGATATGCGTTTAATTGCAGTTGTAATGGGAACTGAAAGCGAGCGTGCACGTAAGGTAGAAAGTAAAAAACTACTTAACTACGGTTTCCGTTTCTTCGAAACAATCACACCCTATAAAGCAGGTGACAGTTTTGCAGAGCAACGTATTTGGATGGGTAATAAAGAAAACGTATCGTTAGGTATTTTAGAAGATACACCCATTACTATCCCACGCGGTCAACGTAAAAACTTAAAAGCGAACTTTGAGCTTGATAAAACCTTAGAAGCCCCACTGGCGAAAGGCACTAAAGTAGGCACACTTTTCTTACAGCTTGAAGGTGAAGAAATTGCGCAATATCCACTTGTTACCTTAGAAGAAGTGGAAGAAGGTAGCTTCTTTAGCAAAATTTACGATTACTTACGTTTACAAATAATGTAAACCCGTAAAAAAGATTATAAACGCCTTGCACTGCAAGGCGTTTTTTTTTGCCTGAAAAATGATAGAATGCGCCCCATATCAGTCGCGCTGGGTCGAGTGCGTCGTAATCCAGTTTGCTTAACGCCAAGAAATGGCAAAGAAAACGTCTATTAAGCAGACCATTGTTTGAGGAGTCACCGTCGTGGTTCAACCTGTAAAAGATACTAAGTTTGACGAGTATTTAGATTTCCCTTGCCCATTCACATTTAAAATCATGGGCTTAGCTAATGTAAATCTGACAGATCAGATCCTAGAAAAGCTGCAACCCATTGCACCGGGCGATTACGCACCTAAGATCAAACCAAGCAGTAAAGGGAATTATGAGTCAGTCACACTTGTTGCTACGGTAACAAGCAAAGAGCACATCGAAGAAATCTATAACGTGATCAGCAACATCGATGACGTACGTCATATGCTATAGACTGATTACGGAGTAAGTCGTGAGCGAGAGAGAATTAATCGTTCGCCAATTAGGGCGACAGCGTTACATGCCAATTTGGCAAAAAATGCAATCATTTACCGATACCCGCGATGAGCACACAGCTGATGAAATTTGGCTTGTGGAACACGAACCTGTTTTTACACAGGGTCAGGCAGGTAAGGCAGAGCACCTTTTAAACACCGGTGATATTGAAGTGATTCAAGTAGACCGAGGTGGTCAAGTGACCTATCACGGACCGGGTCAACAAATGATGTACGTGCTGTTTAACCTTCGCCGTTTAAATATTGGCGTTCGTGAACTCGTCACTTGGTTGGAAGAGTGTATTATCGATACACTTAAAGATTATGATATTGAAGCCTATGCAAAGGCGGATGCACCTGGCGTTTATGTTAACGACAGTAAAGTTGCATCGTTAGGCTTACGCGTTCGTCGCGGCTGCTCTTTCCATGGTTTAGCACTGAATGTAAATATGGACCTAAGCCCATTTTTACGTATCAATCCATGCGGTTATGCTGGTATGAACATGGTGCAGACAACCGATCTCAATGGCCCACAGAACCTAGAGCAAGCAGGTTCAGGGCTTATTAAACACATGATTAAAAAGCTTAATGCTACTGTGGTTAAGCACACTGAAGGGTTTGAAAACGAATGAATAAACCAGTCAAAATGGAACCAGGCGTAAAACTGCGTGATGCTGAGAAAATGGCGCTGATCCCAGTGAAAGTTTTACCAACAGAAAAGAACGAAATGTTACGTAAGCCAGAATGGCTTAAAATTCGTTTGCCAAAATCAACAGAGCGTATTGATGGTATTAAAAGTGCCATGCGTAAACACGGCTTACACTCTGTGTGTGAAGAAGCATCGTGCCCTAACCTATCAGAATGCTTTAATCACGGTACAGCAACCTTTATGATTCTTGGTGCAATTTGTACGCGTCGCTGCCCGTTTTGTGATGTTGCGCATGGGCGTCCATTAAAGCCTGATGCGGCAGAGCCAGAAAAACTAGCTCTAACGATTAAAGATATGAAGTTAAGCTATGTTGTTATTACGTCTGTTGACCGTGATGACCTACGTGATGGCGGTGCACAACACTTTGCTGACTGTATTCGTGAAATTCGTAAGCATAACCCAAATATCACCATTGAAATTCTAGTACCTGATTTTCGTGGCCGTATGGACAGAGCGCTTGATATCTTAATTGAAACGCCGCCAGATGTGTTCAACCACAACTTAGAAACGGCACCACGATTATACAAACTAGCGCGTCCGGGGGCTGATTATAAATGGTCATTAGAGCTACTTCGTCGCTTTAAAGAAGCGCACCCAGAAGTGAAAACAAAGTCTGGCCTAATGGTCGGTCTAGGCGAAGAAATCAGTGAGATTGAAGAAGTATTACGCGATTTACGTGAACATAACGTAGATATGCTCACGGTAGGTCAATACTTACAGCCTTCAAAGCACCACTTACCGGTTAAACGCTACGTGCCACCAGCCGAGTTTGATGGTTTAAAAGCTTATGCTGACGAAATTGGCTTCACACATGCTGCATGTGGCCCGTTTGTTCGCTCAAGCTACCATGCTGATCAACAGGCAGCAGGTAAAGAAGTTAAATAACACTTCTTATTAAACATTTAAAAGCCGCGCTATAAAATTTTATAGCGCGGCTTTTTTGTAGACATTAAAATATTTTGCTCTTCTCTTAACATTGCCTGCTGTTCATGAGCACGTAACAAAGCAAGCTCAGTGGCTGGTAAAGGCGTGACTGCAGGCACACACTCAAATTCCATCAAAGGCATAATGTGTCGAAAAACATAATGAACACGTTCAATATGAAACTCAGAGCTGACTAATAGTACTTTTTTAATCTCAGCACGGTCTAAAATAGGCTGTGCAAGTGTCGCATCTTCAAAGGTAAAACGGCTTGGGGCATGCGCCAAAAAGCGAGATACTGGAATACCTTGTTTAACTAAATAACGCTTGGTTAATTCGCCATGCGGATACGCACTTTTATTAAAGCTGCCAAAGCCACCTGTACACAATAGACTTGCATGTTGATGATCGCGAAAAACGGCGTAGGCTTTATCACAGCGTGCTTTTGCAATAACAGATAATCTGCCGTCAGGTTCATTTGGAGCGCCTAATACTACAATTGCCGTTTTCATCAGAAATACTATCGTTGATAACGCGCTAAAAACATTTTCACGGTTTCGCTAATCACTTTCTCTTCTGTGTCACCATTTTGGCGCTCAAATCCATACAAAAGAGGATAAAAGATCAGCGATTTTAATTGATACACAAACTGTTTAGCCGCAAATTCAGCATCGTCAATATGTAACACATGCGCGTCACTGGCCGCCTCTAAAAAAGCCACTAAATCTTGCATGCAACCCATACTGTTGTTGGCGAGCGACTTAGCTAAATCGGGCTGTTGGAGCATTTGCATAAAAGCCACTTTCGCTATTTTTAGAAACTCTTCAGAGGTAAGCAAAGCCACCTCTTGCACAGCAATTTGTGTTAACTGCTCTGCAATAGGGTGTTGCTTATTAAAAATAACGGCTTTTTCTTGACGCACTTTTTCAAACATAAACACCAGAATAGCCTGAAACAGCACACCTTTATTTTCAAAATGATTATAAACAGTGCGTTTAGAAGCGCCCGCTAAGCTTGCAACCTGATCCATACTCGTCTGTTCAAAACCTTGTTGAAAAAACAACGTTTCAGCTGCATTCAAAATATCGAGTCGTTTTCTTTGTGATAATTTCATGTACTTCCCCCATGACATCAATAGTGTAACGCAAAAATAAAAAATGCACTAGATAGTTTACTTTTAAAGCAAACAATGAAAAACTACACCACTCAGTTTACTTATGGTAACGATATGAAATTTCTAAGATGGCTCGTAATCGCCACAGTATGCTTCATGGTCGGCGTGTTAATTATGAATAATCAAATTGCCGCTGAAGGCGTAAGTGATGACAGTCACTCAGCTCAATTAGTAGATGGCACCTTCTATAATAATGCAAAGGTTGAGCAGCCTGGTTTTAGAAAAACGCTGGGAATCTTCATACGTTTCATGACAGAAAAGAAAATTGATGCAGAACCCAAACACGAACTGCCTATGTATGCTTTATCAACACAGCAGCTTGCGTCTTTATCGAATGACAGCGTCCATTTTGTGAAACTGGGCCACTCATCAATTTTAGCTAAAGTGTATGGTGAGTTTTGGCTGTTTGATCCTGTATTTTCCGAGCGAGCTTCGCCATTTTCGTTTATGGGACCAAAGCGTTTTCAACCTACGCCAATACGCATTGAACAGTTACCTCACATTGCGAAGGTTTTTATCTCGCACAACCATTATGATCATTTAGATAAAGCAGCTATCAAGCAACTGGCCGACAAAACCGACTCTTTTTATGTTCCGCTCGGTGTAGAAAATGAACTCATAAAATGGGGAGTAAAAAAGCAAAAAGTGCTTAGCTTTGATTGGTGGCAAGAGCATACGACTACAAACAGCCAAATCGTTTTTACACCCACACAGCACTTTTCAGGCAGAGGTTTAACGGATAGAAACAAAACACTGTGGGGCTCATGGGCAATAAAAGTAAAAGACAAACGCTTTTATTTTAGTGGTGACTCTGGTTATTTCGCGGGCTTTAAAGAAATTGGCAAACGCTATGGGCCATTTGATATTACCTTTATTGAAACTGGGGCTTACGACCAAGAGTGGTCGAATATTCACATGACACCAGAGCAATCTGTTCAAGCGCATTTAGATTTACACGGAAATATCATGGTCCCAGTGCATAATGGCACATTCGATTTAGCATTTCACGCCTGGTATGAACCACTCAACCGCGTGACTAAAAAGGCTGTACAAGAGCATGTCTCGCTAAGCACCCCACTAGTTGGCGAGGTATTCAGTATTCAAGATCCTGCGATAAACAAAACCTGGTGGTAAATTTTTCATGGCTGAAAATTGAATGATTATCTACTCATCCTGAATAATCAGTTGTTTGTAGCGTCTTTCTGGACAGCCCTCTTCTCGTCCCATATAGTGAAACTCTGTACAATCAACCAGAAAAACTATGACAACTTACCTTAAATACGCAAGTTTAGCGCTTGCCGTGGGTTTATTAGGTTGCTCTGAGCAACCAACCCCAAGCGCTGATGAAGCAAGCACTGATAAACTAAGTACATCCACGCTTGAAGCCGTCAACATTGACAAAGTACGTTCACACATTAAAACACTTGCCTCTGATGAGTTTTTAGGCCGTGGTCCACTCACAGAAGGCGAAACTCTGACCATTAACTACTTAGCTGACGAATACAAAAAGCTAGGCTTAACGGGCAGTTTTAATGGCAATTTTTTACAGCCAGTGACAATGGCAAAACTCACGCCTGATCAGAATATGACGCTAAAGGTTGGCGAGTTAAGCTTTAATGCTGGCAGTGATTTTACCGCACGCACGCAACAAATTAATCCAGAGTTCAACATTGCTGGCTCTGACGTGGTGTTTGTTGGCTATGGTATTAATGCCCCAGAGTATAACTGGGATGACTTTGCTGACATTGATGTAAAAGACAAAACAGTTATTGTACTTGTCAATGACCCAGGATTTGCGACTCAAGACGACACGCTATTTACAGGCAATGCCATGACCTATTATGGTCGTTGGACTTACAAATACGAAGAAGGTGCACGCCAAGGTGCAAAAGCCGTGTTTATCGTGCACGAAACAGCACCAGCCGCTTACCCTTGGGGAGTTGTTGAAAGCTCGAACACAGGCAGTAAATACACACTTATCGACCAAGACAATAATGCATCAGACATTCCTGTCATGGGATGGATTGATGAGCAGGCCGCAAATGAAATTTTTGCTCAAGCAGGCTTTGATTATCAAACCGAAAAAGCCAACGCATTAAAAGCTGATTTTAAGCCGCTTGATTTAAAAGTGAAAGCGGAGCTGACATTGAAAAGTGATATCTCCCAAGCACAATCGCATAATGTTGTAGCAACACTTAAAGGCAGTGAAACACCTGATGAATACATCGTTATTGGCGCTCACTGGGATCATTTTGGTACGAAGCAAACCGAAGAGGGGCTGAAGATTTATAATGGTGCTGTCGATAACGCTTCAGGCACCGCAGCCACTATTGAAATTGCCCGCATTTTGAGTGAAATGCATAAGAAAAAGCCATTCAAACGCTCAATAATCTTCGCAAATTTCACCGCAGAAGAAACGGGGCTAATTGGTTCAGAGCAATTCGCTACCGGCGAAATTGCCCCCACCAAACAAATGGTGGCACTGCTTAATATCGATGGTATGAACGTACTTGATGGCGTTGACTACATTTTACAATACGGCAAAGGCATGTCTGAAATGGAAGACTACCTAGCTGAGGCAGCACAGTCACAAGGACGTCACGTAAAGATGGATCCAAGACCACAGAATGGCTTGTTCTTCCGCTCAGATCATTTTTCATTGGCTAAACAAGGCGTGCCAAGCTTGTTATTTATGAGCTTAGGCGATACAGACCCCGACTATATTGCTCATAAATACCATAAAGAAGCTGACGACTATTCGCCGCAATGGTCAATGGGCGGTGTGAAACAAGACATTGAACTGATTGTTGATATTGCAGCCAAGCTTGCTAATAACGGTGATTGGCCAAAATGGAAAGCCGAGTCTGATTTCAAGGCTCGTCGTTTACAAGATAGGTAATACCCTATATTAAATACAAAAAAACCGAGCGACTAAGCTCGGTTTATTTACTTTGATACTTTATGACTTAATTTTAGCTTTTAAAGATAGCGCCTCTTCTTGCACTTCTTCTGGGCCATTGGCAATCACATCTTCAATTGCCTCTAACGCAGAATCAAAATCATCTATTTCGATATACGCTCGCACTAAATCAAGCTTGGCAGAGTAGCCCCCACTTTCAGCATCAACATCTGTAGGGTTATCACCTGCAAGCAAGTCATTAAAATCGCTAAGACCCACATCCATATCAACATCGTCATATGGTTCAAAATCAAGCGCTTCATCATCACTCTGTTCAAGCAATGAATCTATATCAACAAACTCATCGTCTGTTTGCTTAGAGGCTTGTTCATCTGAGGGTTCAATATCAGTTGAAAAGTCACTTTCGTCTGCGGCTTCAACTTGCAGGTCTTCATTTAACAGTGCATTGAAATCAACGTCGAACTCACTGGCATCCGTTATGTCTGTTTCATCCGGTTCGGCGAGCTCATTAAGCAATGCATCAAAATCTGTTTGCGTCAGATCTGCCATAAAATCATCATCGATTTCATCATCTGACAGCTCACCGATACCGTCACTATCCGCAAGAGTAGATTCAATATCAGCCAGTGTTTGCGCATTATCTGCAACACTTTCTAGTTCAGCCTCTTCTAACTCAAACTCTTGTAAATCATCAAGCTCTGGTAGCGGGTCATCTACTGTTACTTTATTTTCAAGTTCAGCAGAGTCACTTTCAGGCTCAAATGCATCAGCTTCAGTGAATTCATTATCGAGCAAAAGATCATCATCAAAGTCATCTTCAAGCTGGTCAAGTTCATTGCCACCTGCGAGTGAGTTAGCTAGATCTTGCTCTGCTTGGCTCGGCTTTATCGTATCTTCGTTTTTGAGCTCTGTGTCATTATCATCTAACTCAAAACCTGCTTCATCTAACTCAAGTTCTGGGTATTCCTCCAGTTCTTGGCTTGGTGTCACCGTATCTTGCGTTAAAGGTTCGTCTTCAATGTCTAAATCAAATTCATCGGTTAACTCGTCCTCGGCAAGCGGGTCGTCACCTAAATCAATTTCAACCTCTTCAAAGTCCTGCTCGGGTTCATCAATAGACCAATCTGGTGGGGCAACATAGTCTTCGTCTTCACCGATTTCGTTGAGCAGTTCATCAACACTTTTTAATGCCGGATCATCATATTCATCTAAGCGGTCATCTTCGTCTAACAGCTCATCACTGTCTTCATTAAATTCCTGATGCAGAGCTTCATCAATGTCTACTTCTTCTGTGCTATCAACTAATTCAGATGCCACTGATTCTACATTCATGTCATCAATTGCTTGATCAGCATCAGCAAGATCAGCTAATGAGTCTTGTAGATTTTCGTTATGCTGCGCGTTGTTGTCTTCTTCGTTCGATAGGTCAGAGATTTGCGCTTCTGTCTCTTGCTTAAGCTCATTTGCTTCTTGAATGAGTTCATCAATATCATCGAGATCATCGTCTTCAGTAATCAGCGAATCATCTAACTCATCTTCATCATTAAGTGTATCGACGCCTGTCTCTTCATCGGCTTCATCTTGATCGGTTTCGACTTCATCAAGTAATGAATCAATGTCGTCAATATCAAGCGCGTCATCAAGCTCATTTTCATCAACCTGTTCATCGAACTCAGGTTCTTCATCGACTAATGGCTCTTCACTCTGCGCGTCTTCAATTGCAGCTTCATCCGTTGCAACCTCATCAAGTAGTGAGTCAATGTCGTCAACATCAAGTGCATCGTCTAGCACGTCTTCGTCAACAGACTCGTTTTCATCAACCAACGCATCTTCATCAACTAGATCGTCAACTTGAGGTTGGTCGTCAGCTTGAGGCTGGTCATCCTCTTCTGGCTCTTCACTGAGTGTTTGTTCAGTCGTAGCTTCATCAGTTGAGGCTTCATCCAATGCAACGTCATCAAGGAGTGAGTCAATGTCATCAACATCTAGTGCATCGTCTAGTTCATCTTCGTCAACTAGCTCGTTTTCATCGACCTGTTCGTCAGTTTGAGGCTGGTCATCAACTTCAGGCTCTTCACTGAGTGTTTGTTCAGTCGTAACTTCATCTGTTGCAGCTTCATCCATTGCAACGTCATCAAGGAGTGAGTCAATGTCGTCAACATCGAGTGCATCGTCTAGTTCATCTTCGTCAACTAGCTCGTTTTCATCGACCTGTTCGTCAGTTTGAGGCTGGTCATCAACTTCAGGCTCTTCACTGAGAGTTTGTTCTGTTGCGGCTTCATCCATTGCAACGTCATCAAGGAGTGAGTCAATATCATCAACATCGAGTGCATCGTCTAGTTCATCTTCGTCAACTAGCGCGTTTTCATCAACTAGCTCGTCAACTTGAGGCTGGTCATCCTCTTCAGGTTCTTCACTGAGAGTTTGTTCAGTCGTAGCTTCATCAGTTGAGGCTTCATCTGTTGCAACGTCATCAAGGAGTGAGTCAATGTCGTCAACATCGAGTGAATCGTCTAGTTCATCTTCGTCAACTAGCTCGTTTTCATCGACCTGTTCGTCAGTTTGAGGCTGGTCATCAACTTCAGGCTCTTCACTGAGAGTTTGTTCTGTTGCGGCTTCATCCATTGCAACGTCATCAAGTAGTGAGTCAATGTCATCAACATCTAGCGCATCATCATCACTCGCTTCATCTAATAAAGCATCAATATCGTCAGCATCGACCGATTCCTCTTCCACTGTGTTCGATGTGTGTGCTGGCTGCTCATCCGTTTGCACGTCATCAATTAAGCTATCGATATCAAAATCATCTTCATCGATTAATTCAGCATCAATAGTGCCTACAGGGGTCTCGTCCTCTTCATCGAGTAAGTCGTCAATGTCATCTAAATTAACGTCTTCATTTTGCTCTGAGCTGGTATTATTGTTTTGCTCGTCAATTAGGCTGTCAATATCAAAATCGTCTTCGGCAAGCTCTTCACTTAATGCCGCCATATCATCGTTTTTGTTGCTGTCTTGCGAATCATCGGTGTTGTCGCTGGCGAATAGATCATCAATATCATCCGCACTTAAAATATCGCCTGAAGAGTCGACTTGTGATTGTTCACCTTCTAAATCAATTTCATCGCCTAAGCTGTCGTCATCAGATTGATCAAAATCTTGCTGTAAAAATGCGTCTAAATCATCATCTTCACTGCCTTCTGACTCATCATTAAACACAATATCGTCACTTAAAAGCCCTTCGAGTTCATCTTGATTTAAAACACTGTCATCGTCGTCAAAACTATCATCAATACTGTCATCAAAGATAATGTCATCATCTGGCAGCATATCTTGGTCTAAGTCATCATCTAAGCGAACACTCAGATCATCGTTATCTTCAACGGGGTCAGGAATAAGCGGATCATTATCGACTAGAGGGTCTAACTCATCATTTTCAGTGTAAGTTGGGCTTTGTGGTAGAAACTCATCGTCATCGCTGGCTTCTGGCGCGTTGTTATTTCTTTTTTTCAAAAACAACACAACAGCCGCAATAATAAGTAACGCAGGAATGAACATTAAAGCACCGAGAACAAATGGGTTGCTTAAAATTGACGACACGTTAAGCCCACTGTCCTCTTCAATCTTTTTTGCTTTTTGCTGCTCTATAATCTCATTCTGTTTGGCAATTAACTCTTTAAGTTGCTTTTGAATTTCACTGTCTTGTCCGAGTTGGTCACGAACCGTTTCTAGCTCTTTCGAAATACCTGTTAGCTGTTGTTTTAACTTATTATTTTCGGCAAGAATTTCTTCAACATTATCGACCGATGTTTTAAATTGCTTTTGCAATTCAACAAGCTGCGTGCCTTGCTCAGTTTTGATTGTGTTTATTTCTTGTTTAAGCTCTTGCTTTGCTTCGTCTAAATCGACTTTACGAGCTTGCGTCACCTTTTTTTGCGATTCGTTTATTTCGGCGACTGTTAATGTGCCATTTTTCTTTTTCTCCCACAGCTCATCGTCTTGCTCAGATCGGGCTTTCGCTAGGGTCGGGTTAACAGCACGCATTTCTGCAATAGTCGGAATTTTAAGATACGCGCCATCACGCATGTGATTCAGGTTTTGATCTAAAAACGATGACGGGTTTTTGTCGTACAATGCTTGCATAACCTGATAAATGCTTACAGAGTTATCAGGTCGAATTTTAGCGGCAATACGCCACAGAGTATCAGTCGGTTTTATCGGACCAATTGATCGCCCCTGCGCACCATAATCGACGCCTTTAGGGCCTTTAAGAGTGGAGCCTTCATCAGAGTAAGTCGGTGTTACCACCAAGGCAGACGCTAATATGAAGAGTGTTGCTAAACCGCGCATGCTGATCCTTTATGTTTTAAATGTTAACGCAGCAACGTTGGTTGCTTAAACATCAAGTAATTCTTGCAGAATTGATTCTTAATTATGCTTTCTTGCAAGCTCTATTCCAGCTGCAAACTATAAACCAGTTGGTGAGCAATATCTATTGCAACACGTTGATAGTAAATAGCTTAAATATTAGCGGCTGAGAGACTTTTTTATTGTTATGTTAAGTTTATACGCTTTTACAGCGTATGCGGCAATAATTTGGCACTGAAAACATAAAAAAAGCGGCAATTAGCCGCTCTCTTTACTGAATGACTCAGTCAAAATCATCAGATTTAAAGGTAGTTTGCAATTAGCTCTTCAGCGATTTGCACACTGTTCGTTGCAGCCCCTTTACGCGTGTTGTCACTCACTACCCACATGTTTAAGCCGTGTGGATGAGAAATGTCTGCACGTAAACGACCAACATACACAGTGTCATTACCACTTGCATCAGATACCGCTGTTGGGTAATCACCCAAGTCATCAATCAGTTCTACACCGGGTGCATCATTCAGTAACTGTTTTACATGCTCAAGATCAACTGGCATACGTGTCTCAATATTAATCGCTTCACTGTGACCAAAGAAAACCGGAACACGAACACACGTTGGGTTTACCACGACACTCGTGTCACCTAAGATTTTTTGTGTCTCGTTCACCATTTTCATTTCTTCACGGGTATAACCGTTGTCTTCAAAAGTATCGATTTGTGGGATGACATTAAAGGCAATCTGCTTAGAAAAAACAGCATTATCCATTGGACGCGCATTCATTAGGTTAGCGGTTTGCTTAGCAAGTTCATCAACGGCCTCTTTGCCCGCACCCGACACAGCCTGATAAGTCGATACATTAATACGGTCAATACCGTATGCATCGTAAATAGGCTTTAACGCGACCAACATTTGAATAGTTGAGCAGTTAGGATTTGCAATGATATTGCGGTTTCTAAAATCCGCTAAGCTCGATGCATTCACTTCAGGTATCACTAATGGTACATCGAAGTCATTGCGAAAATGCGAGGTATTATCAATCACCACACACCCTGCGTCTGCAGCAATGGGAGCGTACTTTTCAGAAACATTTCCCCCAGCTGAAAATAAACCTATGTGTGCCTGGCTAAAGTCAAATCCTTCTACGTCGAGTACTTCAATCGATTCACCACGGAATTGTATTTCCTCACCCGCACTGCGGCTACTTGCAAGCAAGAACAACTCGCCAACCGGAAATTTACGATCTTCTAAAGTTTCGATAATTTGACGACCCACTAAACCTGTGGCGCCTAAGACAGCAACATTAAATTTTTGCGACATGTGTTTTCCTCATATGAATAAAGTACTGACTTTATTCGTTAATTCTAAATCCCAGTGCAGCTAAAGCGGCTTCACAGGCACTGTTTGCAGCCACCGACAGTGTATTAAACTCACGTCGTGGCGGGTAATTTTTCCGTAGGCTATCAAACCCTTCTTGATTTAACTTACTACGCAAGATGCCATCATCACGACGAACATCGTAAATAAGGTGTACTAAGCGGCCTATGTCATCTAACGTAAAGGTTTCACCGAGCGAGACAGCATGGCTAATTGGTTCAGGTAAAAAATCTTCCAGCGACTTCAGTGCTGCAACCCCCTCAAGTTCGCACACTTTTTGGTACAACATTTGAGTACCACGGGCTTTTCCTTCAAGGGTATGGCCTGCAATGTGCACACTCGCAAAACGCACATAATTAAGTAGCGGAGTGAGTATATTTGGCTCGTTTTCCCAAACATCAAGCACGCAATCAAGTTTCGCTCCTTGCTCAAATAACTCTAGCAAAGCCTGATTATCGATAACATCACCACGGCTTGCATTAATAAGCGTCGTGCCATCTTTAAGCTTCGCTAAACGTTGTTTGTTTAACATATGCAACGTTTTATGCGGCCCCTGCTTCACCAACGGCACGTGAAACGTAATAATATCGGCAGTGTCAAGAAGGGTATCAAAATCAGTATGTTCTACTAATTCACCGGTCTCATGCTTAGGAGGATCGCAGAGCAATACGTTCATACCCAGTAGGTTTAACTTATCGCGCAGACAACTACCAATGCTGCCTACCCCAACAATACCAATGGTTTTACCTTGCAGTGACTCAGCATTTTCTTGGCATAAAGCATATAAACTACTAATAACATATTCTGCTACAGCAACGGCATTACAGCCCGGCGCACTGCTAAATGCAATATTGCGCTCAGCCAGTAGTTCAGTATCAATGTGGTCAACACCTATGGTTGCCGTACCAACAAACTTCAACTTATCTGCCTGAGTTAATAACGCGTTATCAACATTTGTCACTGAACGAGTTAATAGTATATCAACCCCAGCCAACTGCTCAGGTTGTAAGTTACGGCCATCAAATCGCTCAACATCACCAAAATCGGCAAAGTACTGCTCAACCAATGGCATATTTTGATCTGCAAGAATTTTCATCTGTGTGTCCGAGAAGCAGAAAAGTGGCGCTATTGTAACGAAAATATAGCTATACGGATAGCGTAACTACTCATACAGACTCACGCTTAATAAATATAAAAGGCAAAGAATACAGTGCAGAGTTAGAAACGAAAAAGCCGAGCAAACGCTCGGCTTTGGCAAATACTGGAGAGGTTTAACCTTTATATTTGCTCATTACTAGTGTGGCGTTTGTGCCACCGAAACCAAAGCTGTTAGACATTACTGTATTCAGTTCAACGTCTTTACGCTCAGTAACAATGTTTAGACCTTCTGCTTGCTCATCTAACTCATCAATATTGATAGAAGGTGCAACAAAGTTGTGCTCTAGCATTAACAACGAGAAAATAGCCTCATGAACGCCTGCCGCACCTAATGCGTGACCCGTCATTGCTTTTGTTGCACTGATCATCGGTGAGTTACCGCCAAACACTTCTTGAATTGCGCCAAGCTCTTTAACATCACCAACTGGGGTTGAAGTACCGTGCGTATTTAAGTAATCAATGCCGCCTTCAAGACCTTGCATTGCTTGCTTCATACAACGTACCGCACCTTCACCTGATGGTGCTACCATGTCGTAACCGTCAGAAGTTGCACCATACCCTGTGATTTCAGCGTAGATGTGTGCGCCACGAGCAAGTGCATGCTCAAGTTCTTCAACGACAACGATACCGCCACCACCAGAGATAACAAAACCGTCACGGTTTGCATCGTAAGTGCGCGATGCTTTCTCAGGAGTTTCGTTATATTTAGTCGACAATGCGCCCATTGCATCGAATTCCATCGCCAGTGTCCAGTGAAGCTCTTCACCACCACCCGCAAAGATCACATCTTGCTTGCCAAGTTGAATTTGCTCAACCGCATGACCAATACAGTGTGCAGATGTTGCACAAGCAGAACTAATTGAGTAGTTAACACCTTTAATTTTGAATGGTGTTGCAAGACATGCCGACGTGGTGCTCGCCATCGTGCGCGGTACCATGTATGGACCTACACGCTTCACGCCTTTTTCACGCAGAATGTCAGCGGCTTCAACTTGCCATTTAGATGAACCACCACCCGAACCCACTAATAAACCAGTGCGTTCGTTTGAAACTTGCTCTTCATTAAGGCCTGCATCTTCAATTGCTTGTGCCATTGAAATATAAGCATATGCTGCTGCATCGCCCATAAAACGCATCGCTTTACGATCAACAAATTCTTTAACATCAATATCGATTTTGCCTGAAACGTTGCTACGTAGGTTGTAATCAGCAAACTCTTGGTTGAACGCGATACCACTACGGCCTTGTTTTAATGATTCTAATACTTCTTCTTTGTTGTTACCGATGCTTGAAACAACACCGATGCCCGTAATAACGGCTCTTCTCATGGGTAATTACCTTAGCTCTATACTAAATTGTGTTCTATTTTACGCTGAAAATACACGTTAAGTGGTCAGCTTTCTAGCGTACACATGTACTCTGAATGTGTAGCTTATAAATAACGCCAGACTATTTCAAAGAAAACACGTAAAATAATGAAAAAAAGTTGTAGTTATTTAGTTAAACCATGATCAAAAACGCAAATATACATTTTAATCACCTTGGTACACCCGTCGCCGATCAGTTTGACGATGTTTACTTCTCCAATGACGATGGCTTAGCTGAGTCGCATTATGTGTTTTATCAACAAAACAATATCTCGCAACGGTTACAAAATCATGACCGCGCGCATTTTGTTATTGCCGAGACGGGTTTTGGTACAGGGCTTAACTTTTTAAATACCTGGCAGCAATTTGCTGCTCACCTTGATAGGCAGCATGACAAGCAAGAAGTTCAAAATCAACACGACCTTAGTGTAAATAAAAGTGACAATAGCTCGGTTAGACGCTTGCATTTTATCTCGTTCGAAAAATTTCCAATTAAACGTGATGACCTTGCCCATGCACTAAAGGCGTGGCCTAGCTTACACACATTTAGTGCCCAGTTAATTGCTCAATACCCCATTAACCTTGCTGGCTGCCACAGATTAGAATTTGCCGACGGGCGAGTCGTGCTCGACCTTTATTTTGGTGACGTACAAGACAGCATTGATGCCATGAGTTATCCACGTGAAGGCGTTGTTGATGCATGGTACTTAGACGGTTTCGCGCCGAGTAAAAACCCCGATATGTGGCAGCAAAGTGTGTTTAATAAGATGCGTGCAATTTCACGCGAACATGCCACCCTAGCTACGTTCACAGCTGCAGGATTTGTTAGACGCGGTTTAAATGAAGCCGGTTTCGCTATGGCCAAAGCCAAAGGCTACGGCAAAAAACGTGAAATGCTGATTGGCACCTTAACAACACCCACAGAGCAGCAATCTGGCCCTGCGTATTTTTCTCATCATGCAAGTACATTAAATAACGTTGCTGTTATTGGTGGCGGCATCGCCAGTAGTAGTGTGATGTACTCTTTAGCTAAAAGGGGCATTACAACGACACTTTTTTGCCAAGATGACGCACTTGCTATGGGAGCCTCACACAATGTTCAGGGCGCTGTTTACCCGCACCTGCAAGCCAAGAACTCACCGCACAGCGAAATGTTTGCGCATAGCTTTTTATACGCAAAACGCCTATATCAACAATTACTCGATGACGGCTTCAACTACCCTCACCAATGGTGTGGTGTATTGCAACACGCAGTAAAACAGGGCTTGGCTGATAAACACCAAAATTTAGCCGACCAAGCGCTTTGGCCAACTGAATTAATGCGCAATGTCAGTGCGACTGAAGGCGATGATATTGCGGGAGTAAACACAGGCTACTCTGGCGTATTCTTTGAACAAGGTGGCTGGGTAAACCCGCCTGCCTTAGTGACCGCCCTCTTTAATAAGGCATACTCACTCAATTCAATTGAAACCCATTTTAACTGCCATATTGAACAACTTGAAAAAACAGAATCAGGTTGGGTGTTACATACAAAAACACAGCAATTTGGTCCATTTAGCGATGTAATAATATGTGCGGGCGAGCATAGCGACCAATTTAAACAAACCCAGGCATTGCCCGTTGTGGGTGTGCGTGGTCAGGTATCGCATGTTGAGGCAAGTGAGCAATCCAAACAATTAAAAACGGTGCTGTGTCATAAAGGATATTTTACCCCTGAGTTTCAAGAGCATCACTGCATGGGGGCAACATTTGAGAAAAACTCAAAAAGCCGCGAAGTAAAAGAGCAAGATAACCAAACAAACCGAGAACAACTGCTTAGCTTCTATAAAGACAGTGACTTTGCCACATCATTAGGCGAAATTACCGCAGCCAAAGCAGCAGTAAGATGCAGCTTTATTGATCACCTACCAATGGCTGGCGAGTGGGCGGAGCAAGACGATTATGTCAATGCCTTTGCGAATTTAAGACTCGGAAAACGTTACCAATATCAGCCCTTAGCAAAACCTCAACAAGGCTTGCATGTGCTTACAGGGTTTGGGGCAAGAGGTCTGTGCAGTGCGCCACTGTGTGCCGAACACTTGGTCGCCTGCTTAAACAATGAACCCAGACCTTTTAGCGAACGTGTTAGCCAAGCAATTCACCCTGCTCGCTTTATTATTCGCGACCTAATTCGTAATAAAATCTAAAAAGACAGGGGGCTAAAAAGGCCCCTTCTTTTTCAAGCCGATTACAAATTAGTTTAATTTGTCCCTTTAAAATTAAGATCACACCCCAAAGTAGTAAGTTACACGTAAAAGTTAACGCAACTGGAAGGAGTTTGGTATGAAAACCCTAATCATAGGTGCAAGCGGACAAATAGGTAAAATGACCACCCAAAAAATGCTCGCTCAAGAGCATGAAGTCGTGGCATTAGTACGTGATAAAAGCAAATTGACTGATATTGAGCACCCAAACCTGAGCATTGTTGAGCAGGATCTAGAAAATGATTTTAGTCGCGCACTTACAGGGATACAGCAAGTTATTTTTAGTGCCGGCTCTGGTGGTGCAACCGGTGCCGATAAAACCTTGCTCATTGATTTATGGGCTGCGGTAAAAGCAATTAACTATGCAGTTGATGCACAGGTTGAGCACTTTATCATGGTAAGCTCCATTGGCGCTGATGATCCCGATGGCATTGAAAGCAGCATCAAACCTTATTTAGTGGCTAAGCACATGGCCGATGAGCATCTACTACACAGTGGCTTACATTACAGCATAGTAAGACCAGGCACACTCCTTAACGAATCGGCGTCTGGATTATTCACCATAAATCGTCCTGCAACACGCCAAGATGCTGTGATAAACCGAGAAGATGTTGCTGATGCACTGGTTTATATCGCCAGTCATAGACCTGATAAATCGCAACTATTCGAGTTATTTAATGGTGACAAACCACTCGACGAGCTATTAGCAGGTAACTAAGCAAACACAAAATAGATTCCCTGCCACGCAAGTTGCAGGGAAAGTAATGTCAGTACTAAACGAAAAATTTGTTTAAATTTATCTGATGAGATACGGTGCAATAGCTTCAAACCCAGCCAAGTGCCTATTGCACCACTCATAATCATCGACATTACAAGCGGCAACCACTGCCAAAATGCAAACCCGACAGCACCATACAAAATAGCCTTTAAAGTATGCTGCACCGTCATACAACTCGAAAATGTCGCGGTAAATTGCAGCTTATTGTAGTTATTTACATACAAACAACTACCAACCAGCGGCCCACTGGCACCCACAAACATCGAAATAAACGAGGTCCAAAGCCCCGCTAAAATGCGCCAAAGCGTTGATGTTTCTCTGATCTTAGGTGTCACACCCCAAAGCAAATAGAGCACAAAAGCTGCCACCACTATTTTCATTAACTCAAGCGGAATAGCGGTGACTATAGTTGACGCTACCAGTGCACCAAAGATTCCTCCCAACGAGAAATATAAAAACATAGCGCCATCGATATGCTTAAAAGTATATAAAAAGCGGTTCGCGTTAGAGCCCAGCTGCACTAAGCCGTGCACAGGGATCACCACACTCATAGGCATCAGTGACGCCATAATGACTAACAACATTAACCCGCCACCAGCACCAAATGCAGCAGACACCATCGAGGTAAAACCTGCCAATATAATTAAGATAATTGTGCTGATCGGGCTTAACAACCCCCCACTAAAGAAATCCCAACTTACCAGTTCCATTATCGCGCTTTAAATAGAGTGTTTAGACTAAAATTACCATGGCAAGATAGTATTAGCGACTGTTTGAAACTGCATTTCGACTAAAAGCGGAGAACCTCCTCAGCACTCAAACTGGTCGGACTAGAGGTTTATTTTGTGCAACTGATGGTATATAACTATATCTATAACAAAAGAAAACGATAAAGGCACACCATGACCCCCATAACCGTAAGCACACAAGGCAGTGTTGCTATTCTCACTATGACCGCAGGTGAAAACCGCCATAACCCCACGTTTGCAGAAGCATTTTTAAATTGCCTTAATGACATTGAAGCGAACTCAGAACACAAAGCACTGATTATTACCTCAAGTGATGAAAAATCGTGGAGTTTAGGTATAGACACCGACTGGCTAATGCCCGCTTTAAAAGCACAAAAATATGAAGAAGTAAGTGGTTTTATGCACGCTATGGATGCCGTATTTAAACGTTTGTTACTTTACCCAATGCCAGTCATTGCCGCTATTAATGGCCATGCATTTGGTAATGGGGCTATTTTAGCGTGCGCCTGCGATTTTAGATTTATGCAAAGTAACCGTGGCTTTTTCTGTTTTCCAGAAGTTGATTTATCGATTCCGTTTTTACCAGGCATGATTGAATTTGTAAAAAAATCGATGCCTTATTACCGCTTTAACGAAATGAAATTGACAGGACGCCGGGTTACCGCAAGCGAGCTTGTTGCAGACCACGTCATCGAACAAGCCTGCCCCGACAGCGAAAGCTTGTTTAATACCGCATTCGAATTTGCCAGCCAGTTCGATAAAAAACGCCCTATATTTGCCGAACATAAAAAGCGCCTTCATAAACACATCATCGAAACGATTGATGTTGAAAACAAACCCATCATCGATGCCGTTCAGTTGGTTGTGTGATTTAATGTGATTAACCCCTTCAGACTCAATGAATAAGAGGTGTATTTTAGGCAATAAAAAAGGCCGCTCTTAGAGCAGCCTTTTTCATATTTGGTGGAGCTGGGGTGAGTCAAACCAAACAAACAACCATTTGATTTTAAATGAAAATTTAGAAATACAAAAAATCCATGGGCCACACCATGGGCCTCAAACCATCTCTGAACCCCGGGTTCAACTTTGCTCAAAAACAGGGATGAAAAAATTTTGAAATTTTCCCCTTTTTTAATGCTTTCAGCATCGTATTTTGTCTGATAAGTTCGAAATTGTACGATGAGTACCTAATATAGCAGGGATGCCTCAATTTTAAAATTAATACGTGGAGGCAAAATGCATCTAAACGAAATAACAACTAATGCACATGAAATAACCAACGATTTTATTTCAGAACAGATTCAAATTTCCGGCTCTAAAAAGAAAGCTCTTAAAGTTTTAGAAGAAGAACAAAAAGATTTTCTAAAATGGATGAGAAATAAATACTTTGAGAATCCATCAATTCCAAAAACAACTCTACCTAATAGCGATGAATTAAAACGCTTTGTCGAAGAGTCAAATAGAATGACTGAAGCAAATAAAGAAAAAATCGAAGACTTAGAGGACTCTGATTTTTACTACATGTTGCCTCAGATGCTCACAAACCTAGGACTACATGATATCGCGAATGAAATTTTATTTAGACAATTAAAACAAGAAATAAAACCTTTACTAACAGTTAAAATTGAAAAGCTTCAAGGAGAAGTACAAAAAGAAGAAGCAGTAAAAGACAAAGCTCGTAAAAATGGTCGTAGTGGTGGTCAGATTAAAGCTGAAAAGTATCAAGGTATTGTTAATTTCGCACTAAATGAATATGTATCAAATTACAGCACAAGCACTTTAAGCCGCAGCCACATAGCGAAAATAATAAAAAATAAGGTTAACAATTTCATTAAATCAAGAGCCGATCTAAGAAGCGTAACACCAGAATTTTCAGAAGAATCTGAAGCTATTTTAAAATGGATTTCTAACTACTCACACTTCATTAAAAATAACGAATGGAAACCCAAAACCTCACAAGCAGTAAAAAACTTCTATTATTCTCAGCAGATAAAAAAGTCTGAGCCTAGCTGCTAGGTACGATTCTCAGACTCTTAAATTTCCAGTTAAATACATCTCAGACAAGGGCGAACAATATCGATCGCCCATGATAATAGGAAGGTATCCGTGATGAATACTACCAATTCACAAATTGATCGCTTTGTGCGTGAAGCAGAATGTAAACACTTAACTGGGCTCTCTAGAACAACTCGTTATGAAATGGAGCAAGAAGACAAATTTCCAAAACGTATAAAGCTGAATACACGAACCGTTGCATGGAGACTTTCTGACATTCAAAACTGGATGGAGGAACGTATTAATGCAGCCTAAGATCATAACTAAGCCATTACGTGAGACAACACATAGTAGTAATGAATTAAAAAACAGTAAGTTACACAACGAGAAGTTAATGCCGTTAAAGAGTACAGATAGTCCTTTTCTAGAAGATAATAATTTCAAAACTCGAATTGATTATTTAACTCTAAAACTATTTACAACTAGTGATGCACAATTCGAGTCAACTATCTATTTAATCAAACAATGGTTAACTACCCTCAGAATTAAGGTGTCTAAAGATAAATTTAATAAAAAGTACTTTGATGACGGCATCCTACTAGAAAGTACTGATGTAAAAGTACACTATTGCGGGGCTATAAAATGGAATGCTGATAAGCAATTCATAATTGTTGAACTCACAGGCTATGCGTGTGAATTGATTAATATTAGTCAATGCTATTTCTTTCCGCTTTTAGAATTGATGGAAAGAAACCGCTTTGAAATTAAACGAGTTGATATAGCTTTAGATGACTTCTCAAGCCGTTACAATATCCGCTTTATACAAAAAAAGTATTCTTCTGGTGGCTTTTCGCCTTCCTCTGGGCCAAAGCCAACCAGAGAAAACATTAGCTCATCAACAGGACGAACTATCTATATTGGCTCAAAAAATGCCAGCAAACAGATGGTCATATACGAGAAGGGTAAACAATTACAGCTGCCAAAAGATTCACGAGAGTATCAATCATGGACAAGGCATGAACTTAGACTAAGAGGTAACAAGAATATAATTATCCCTGGTGATGTTCTCACATGTCCTGATAGTTATTTTTTAAATGCATACCCAAAAGTTTATCGATGTATGCTTAAAGGCGTTGAGGCAAGATCTATAGCAAGAGAGATAAAAACGCGATGTAATGCAGTTAGGGATAGGGGTCTAGAAAATCTAAGCAAACAGTATGGCCCTACCCTATTATTTGCAAAACAGACGTTGACAGAAAAAGAGATAATACAAAAAACTATGAGACCAGCAAAAAGATTTCAACCGAGTTTGCCTCTTAGTATGATGGTTAGCTAACTCTATAAATTTAACTTCACCAGTCAGGTTTGATTTCATGATCTAATCAAATCTGACTGTACTTTAAAGCCCACGCTTGCACTCATTTCAACTTAGTATAGTACCGAGAACTATCTTCAATTAGCTTTAAGCAAGCGAAAAAGACATAGTAGAGTGCTTTCCGCCTAACTTATATTTGGACAAAAATGAGTTAATGTATTTATTCGAAAACGCCCGCATAATGGGCGGATTAGCTTGGCTACAATTAGCGAAGAATGAGCGCCAGCCAAGCGTTAGGCGTCCATTATTAATGCGTTTGTTATGTGTCTTTTTGCCGATTGAAAAAAATGAGCCTAACATCACAAAGGCAACTAAAAATAGCGGATAAGCTGTTTCTTTGTCAGAAGAGGTATATCCTCCAATGAATAAATCTTATTTCCATCAAGGATAAACTCATAAGCCATCGCAAAATCATTATTATTTGGCAGAATGGAAACTATGACCGAACGACCGATTAAAGTTTGTTTTTGGTCATCACAATCGGTTCTCAGTGAAACTTATCTAATACTTTATAGGAAGAACTAATGCCATCGCTTTGCAATACAACCATCAGTGATCCGTCTTTATTGCCTGAGTTACAACTTACTGATTCAATCTTGCCGTTCTTTTGAATTAGGTCAATCTGGGATACTTCATCCTGCGCAAGCTTCAGGGTACCTAATCCAATAAATACCATTGCAAGTAATACCCAATCACCGTACTTCAATACTTCACCTGAGAGACATAACTCCGCGTTAAGAGGCTATAAAATAATTGGCTAAAATTAGCGACGAAGGAGAAAAAGCCAATTGTTATTTGTCTTTTTGAACGATTTGTTATGCTAATTCCATGCGATACTCTTCAAGAAAGCTACTATTTGATAATAGAATAAACACTTTGATCCCATTAGAATTGTACATATCTTCTCCCCAAGCTCTTAAAGCAGCAAGCGGCCCATCCGTGTCCATATTTGACTCATAAGGTTCAATTTCTAACACTTTAGGTAAGTGATTTAGGTCTAAGAATTTGTTATCAGAGATGCAAGACTGAATTTCCGAGCTTAATAGATCAGCTAAACGAATTGGTGATTTTGAAATTATTTCAGGAGAGTGCCAACCAATATCACTTCCTGTTCCAGAAAAGGAATAATAATGCTCATGTGTAGTTACTCTTTCATGAGGAATAATTGATATATGCTCTTTTAAAAATGGAACAAACCCAATTGTAGACACCCAGTCGTTTCGGTGAAGTCGATAGTGTTTGTTGCGAAAAGGAAAGTAATGATATCTCGTTACGCTGTCAAACAGAGAATCATAATAACTTTGCTTATCCAAGGCTAATGGCGCTACATAAAACGCTTGAGAACATCGCTGATTGGCATACTTTAACAACACATTGTGTTGCAAGTCATTAGCTTTAATAGCCTTTTTTCTCAAAGGAAAATACAGTGTTGGATCATCGGGCAAACCATGATGCTGCCGAAACTCACGTATACCTTCTAATTTACTGCGATTCTTCCTAGTTGATACCGGTACTAGCGAAGCAGAATACAAACCTTCCGATTTTTTAAACTGCATTAAAAATGCAAAGCCACGATCATAGAATTTTTTGTCTGCACCTGTTAGTTGTTCATTAACATCATATAATCTGAATGGAGCATTTTTAGATATCCACCCAAAAAAGCCTGCAACATCTGACTCTACCTGAGCCTCTGACAGATTTGATTTTATTTGATACTTTGAAACCATCTTGCAGCTCATCCTTATTTACTATTCGAATAACACCCTGTTAAGGGGTAAATTGTAGTTGGCTAAAATGTGAAGCGAAGCGGAAAAACCAACTGCTATTTATCCCGCTTAAACAACTTGTTAACCATTTTAGATAAGCTACTTACTTTTGACTCTTTTTTACTTAATGTTTGAATTGTCTCTCTATTGGGAATTGTTTTTCTAATACTGTCGATATAATTAGTTAGTGGAAGCCATTGCCCATTAATCTCTATATCAATTAATGAAAAATCGATACCAAGCTCACTATACCCGTTGCTATTAGGTTTTTCTTTAACCCAATATAGGTGAGCTTCACCCACATTAAACCCTTCATCCCACTGCCAGTTAAAACCTTTATTATCAATATCACTTTTTTTAAATCGAAGTATATGAGAAGGCTTCCGTTTGAAATCATTGTTTAAGGAATAAATCGCTTTTCTATGCGTATCGTAAAAACAGAACCTAAAAATGGAATCTGAAGATTTTTGTTCTTTTAAAACATCATAAAGTTTATGTAATTCTTTATGCATTTTCTGTTCATATACAGGATGATACTCCAGAGCACGAAACTTGTTGCCTCTTATTTTATGAAGACGCTTATCTATAGAAACATGATAAATATACATGATGATCCAATATGGCTAACAATCTTATAGTGTGCGCGTCGCGTGTCTTTCTGCCGATATAGCGCATGCATTAATAAATATACTTTTAACAAATAACGTAATGCATTGCCAACTAATATGTTTTAGAAAAAAGAAAATGCACTCGTCGCTCAATTTTGGAAATCAATGAACTTTTTTAAGCCAGCTTCATTGTTTAGCTATCTCTGAAAATAGATCTTTTAGTATTTATGTTAACTAATTTTGGGACAATTATGAGTTTAGTTCCAATGTCTTCTTCAGACTCAAAGCCACCATCAGAGAATAAGAAACAAAAGTATGTTGTCGGCACATATGCAACTGTCAGATTTGATTGAGTTCTATTGTTCGAGTTTGATAGTTCAAGTTAAGACTTATTCAGTTTCATTTTATTGTCTTGCGATTATTATCTATAGTACTTGCTCTTATCGCAAAAGCTTATTCATTTCCAATTAATCCAGATAATCCTATCTACATTTTTTTACGTAAGTATTATCATCTAGCTTGTATAATTGGTTATGGTTTTTCATATCTAGTATTCATATATGCTTTGCTTTCCGCATTAGTTGCAACCTTTACGTTACTACGCGTAACTTCATGGTATGACGCATTGCATACAGAGCAAAAAGAAAAAAACAATGAAGCAACAGACAGTCAACAAACACTTGAAGAGTAGAGAAAAATTTCACAAAGCTTAGAGGAGATTGCAAATAAAAATAAGCTATAAATACCCATGTGGAGAATTTAGGTTTATAGCTTGTAATTGACTTTACCTTATCTCTGATTCTTGTATCGATTTGAAGGTGGGTATTCAACCAGCCTAACAACTTAGGCTTAATAAATTCTGCTATAATTGGTTCATCTCGACAACCTTTCCAAACCTCCAAAGTTTCATAAATCTTAGTATGTGGGTCATGTGTAATTCGAGTTTTATTATCTTTAATTGCAACGCCAGTAATAACTTTCACTTCACCTTTGGCATATAGTCATGCTTTATCAGGAAGAGCAATGTGACCATTAGTATGAATAACTTTTTTAACAACTGAGGCAAAATGTTTGTGTGCAGCATGACCTGAAAAAGTTAAATCATCGACATACACAGTCATTTCTGAATCATGCTTTTTAGCTAATGAAAATAATCGTTCGAACATACGTATTGGACCAAAACGCCAACGGCATACTAATCTGACTGCCAGTAGGAATATGACAATTATAAGTAGAAATAGATGCTAGTAAGTCCGCAACATCTGCTGAGCATCTCAATAGATTAAAATATAAATCAAACACCATTTTCCGAGTTGTAGAAGGGAAAAAGGATTTAATGTCAGTTGCTAGAACGTTGTGTTGGCCCAAATGCTTTTTAGCATTTGAAATGTGCGGATGTTCTTTTCTACCTGAGTGGAAATAATCAGGAAGTTCTACTCATCCTAATAAGGAAGCGATCCTGCAATGAACTATTTTAGTGAATCTTTTGGGTGTTGAATGGCCCTTGGTTTACCAGATTTTCCTATTAGTTGGAAAACACTATAATTTCCCTGATATTGAGTTAGGTTTTTTAGCTCACTTGTTTTTACTCGTTACAATTCAGCTAATTTACGTTTAGTTGTCAGCTTGTATAAAGGAGATTCAATTAAAGTATATTTTCTACGTCGATGGTCAATATCAGGCTTTAGTTTTCGAGTCATTCTTTTCAGCAAACCATTCCATTACATTTATGACTTTAGCAGCGACAGCGTTTTTTAGCTTGCTAGAGGTCACTCCCTTTTTACCTAAATTTTCTGAAAAGAAAAATAAAGAAGATACAGGTATATCAAACACTTCTGAGTATTTATTTAAAAGCTCTAAACTGGCTGGCTTTTTACCAGTTTCAATTTCAGATAAGTAAGACTTAGATATATCTAAGTTCTCAGCTAGCTCATTTTGCTTCATACCATGAAACTGACGAATTACTTTCAATGCTACATTTATCATATTGGCCTCAAAGAAAAAAGGAACACTAGCTGTCGTCATCTTCCAAGAATCGTAATATCTTAAATAAAAGATTAAATACGAACACTACGCCTTTAGAAAGTATCCAAATTAAAGACTTAGCCTTGTTAGGCTTTTTCTTCGGCAGTGTCGTTGAACACGATAGTATTTTCTTCAAGCATAAAAGCTCCTTATTTCTAAATTCCCATCCAACCAAATTGTGGAATAGTTTCGCCCAATTTAGAAAAATGAGAGTGTCCAACAGTGACCCCCTAATTTTCACACCGTGTTTCGCCCACGGTGTCTATCCTATTATTTCTTACGATACCAACCAAGAGTAACAGGAGTTGCGCAGGGAAAAAGACAGAAAGTTTAAGCGTTCCACGAACACCCGGAGGTATTCAATTGGTTGGCGAGGTTCTCTATAACTATCAGCACAATAACTGTACATACAATAACCCATGCTGTCAAAATAATTCGCTATTAGCGAACTGTTAAATTTGATATGATTCAATACATATTTGGAATATACGTTAAAAGCTCTCATTCAAAATCACATTAAATGGTAGTGATTCAACATAACAACCAATTGCTTTTTAATAGATTTTTAACCTGAAAATGTGTACAAATATGTAGGCAAGAGTTGCTCTTGAATGTTGAATTAGAAAAAAGTAAAAGCGAAAAGCTTTAAGAGGGAATTGTGGCGTTTGATCAATCAAAGTTATTTAAAAAATTAGAAAATATCGTTAGTGGCTTGAACAAAGATGAGTTTGTTTATGATTTTCTACTTGCGTTTGGCTCCCCTAAGGCGACTATAACAAAGCTAAAGAATAGCTATGGCTCCGCTGGTAGTCTTTTAGACGAAAGTGTGGTCTTAAAAAATAAAATACATTTTCAAACTTGTGAGCCAATACAAAACCTTCATGCCCTTTGTGAATCATCTAAAAAATCAAGCCATATATTAAAGAATAAAATACGTTTTATTATTGTTACTGACTTTGAAGATGTCGTGGCTTATGACACGAAAGCAAAAGATACATTAGATATTGAATTTATAGATCTTCCGAAAAGCTACGCTTTCTTCCTTCCATTGGCAGGGATTGAGAAATTTGAAGTTACTTCTGAACATCCCGCAGATGTAAAAGCATCATACAAGATGGGGCAATTGTGTGATGTTATTAGGCGGCACAATCAGATTGATACCGAAGAGAAGACTCACGCCTTTAATGTTTTTCTAACGAGATTACTATTCTGCTTTTATGCTGAAGATACTGGTATCTTTGATGAAAATCAGATGATCAAGGCTATTCAGAACACTACTGAAAAATCAGGAAAAGATCTCAAAACCTTTTTTGGTACGTTATTTAGGGTTCTTAACATACCTAAAAATTCGTCTGAACGTGATAGTTACCCAGCACACTTCACAGACTTTAAATATGTTAATGGTGGCTTATTTGCAGATACGGAATGGATTCCAGAGTTTACTGATAAAGCTCGCAGGATGATCATTGAGATCGGTGCTTTAAGTTGGGATAAAATAAACCCTGATATATTCGGCTCAATGTTTCAGGCTGTAATTGATCCTGAGCAAAGAGGCTCATTGGGGCAACATTATACTTCTGTTCCAAATATTCTAAATGTAATCAAACCGCTTTTCCTTGACGATTTACGACTTGAACTGGAGCGTTCTAGAAATAGTGTTCACAAACTCCATAAGTTATTGATACGCCTACAACGGGTCAGAGTCTTTGATCCTGCTGCTGGAAGCGGAAATTTCCTAATAATAGCTTATAAAGAACTTAGAAAACTTGAAATGGAAGTTTTTAAAGCACTAGATTGTCACGCAGAACAATCAGTCATGTTTATGTCGAGTATTCGCCTTAGCCAGTTCTATGGTATTGAAATAGATGATTTTGCTCATGAGATTGCACTGTTATCACTTTGGCTAGCAGAAAACCAAATGAATAAAATGTTCGAAGCTGAGTTTGGTGTTTCAGAACCAGACCTACCATTAAAGGCATCAGGAAATATTTATAGAGATAATAGTCTTAGGGCTAATTGGGATAAAATCTGCCCTAAATTCGACTCGTCAGGTCCGCTTGAAGTATATGTCTGTGGGAATCCGCCCTTCATTTCATTTAAAGAAAGAAATAAAAGTGAAGAGCAATCAAAAGACATGGAATTATTGTTCTCGCAGGCTGGCAATTGGAAACAAATAGATTACGTGGGTGCATGGTTCTATAAAGGAGCTAAATATATACAAGGTACTGATGTGAAATTAGCGTTTGTTGCCACTAATAGCATTATACAGGGAGATCAGGTTAGTTTACTTTGGGAAAAAGTTCTCGAACAAAATGTTGAGATAGCTTTCGGTTACAGAAGTTTCAGTTGGTCAAACAGTGCAAAAGGAAAAGCCGCAGTTCATGTCGTAATTGTTGGTTTAGCATCTACAGCAAAAGAAAAATATATTTTTGAAATTGGTTCTGACAACAATGTAATAAAACGAAAGGCTAAAAATATTTCACCCTATATTATTGATGCTGCAAATATTATAATAGCCTCAAGCAGTAAAGCTTTATCACCTGAAGCAAAATTAATGCAAGATGGTAATAACTACACCAAGTCAGGGGAGCTCTTTCTAACTCCAGAGAAGAAATTGACTGTAGAAAACGAATATCCAGAACTAAAAAAATATATAAAAAGAGTCATAGGCGGAGACGAGTTTCTAAACAATAAAGAGAGGTATTGCTTTTGGTTAGTCGATTATGATGTTAATGAACGCCACCCTTATTTAGAAAATATTTTACAACGTTGTAAGCAAGAAAGGCTTGAGAGTAGTAAGAAAGAAACCAGAGAGAAAGCTTCTCTTACACCGCACCTTTTTCCAGAAATAAGACAACCTAAAAACGGAAATTATTTAGTGGTTCCCAGAGTAACATCTTCTCGAAGAAAGTATGTTCCAATTGATGTTTTGCCTCATGACACGATCACAACTAATCAAGTTTTGATGGTCACAAATTCAAATTTGTTTGACTTCGGGATTTTAGCGTCAGAAATGCACAATGATTGGATGAGAACTGTTGCAGGTCGATTAAAAAGCGATTATCGCTATTCAGCTTCTTTAGTTTATAACACCTTTCCTTGGCCTGGTGTTAATGAAAAACAAAAAGAAAATATCGAGAAATTGGCTGAAGAAGTGTTATTAGTAAGAGCTGATCATGTTGAAAAAACTCTATCCCAAATGTATGACCCAGATAAAATGCCTGAGGACTTACGAGAAGCTCATAAAGAATTAGATATTGCCGTTGAAAGGTTATATCGAAATAAACCATTTGAAAACGAAGCAGAAAGAGTGGAGTTTTTATTTAAAAGATATGAAGAATTAATTTCTAAGGAGGGAAATAATGCCTAATTTAGTAAACGTAAAGTTTGACAATCAATCAATCGATGATGACAGTAAGCTCGGTATGAGACCTATGCAGGCTCGTGTTTTTGAAAAGCGTAACGAACAATACCTATTGGTTAAAGCACCTCCAGCATCAGGAAAATCAAGAGCACTAATGTTCGTTGGTCTTGATAAGTTAATAAATCAAGGTATTAAAAAAGTGATTGTTGCCGTGCCAGAAATGTCTATTGGTAGTTCATTTAAGACAACAGATTTAATGAGTCATGGTTTCTTTGCAAACTGGGAAATGGATGAGAAATATAATCTTTGTCAAAGTGGTAGCCACGGTAAAGCCTCAGTTTTTCGAGAGTTTCTTACTAACTGTTCAGCTAAAGTTCTGTTATGTACTCATGCAACGTTTCGGCTAACTCTTAAAGACTTAGATGTCGATTTACTAAACAATACACTAATTGCTATTGACGAGTTTCATCACGTTTCGGAATCAGGCGATAACCAATTAGGTAACTGTCTAGATGTGGTTATGAGAAATACCAATGCTCATATTACAGCAATGACGGGGTCATATTTTAGAGGTGATACCTTAAAAATATTGAGCACAGAAGATGAAGCTAAGTTTAAGCACGTTTCATACTCTTATTACGAGCAAATACAGTCTTACAAACATTTAAAATCATTAGGCATTGGTTACCATTTTTATCGTGACGGCTATTTGTCTGGATTAGGTGAAGTACTGGATGTTTCCAAGAAAACGATAATCCACATACCTAACGTAAACTCCAGAGAATCAACAGGTGACAAATATGGGGAAACTGATGCGATTCTTGATGTTATTAGAGGTGGTGCTGATGGCGAATTATCTAGGGATGCAAATGGTATTTACCACGTTCCAACAATCTTACCCGATGGCACTCATAAAACTCTAAAAGTTGCAGATTTAGTTGATGACGGTCAGGATCGCCCTAAAATTCAGTCTTATTTAGACAACATTAGTAGCCCTGATGACCTTGATATAATTATAGCTCTGAATATGGCTCAAGAAGGTTTTGACTGGATTTACTGTGAACATGCTTTAACAATAGGTTTCCGCTCAAGCTTAACGCAAAAGATACAAATAATCGGAAGAGCAACTAGAGACTGTGAAGGCAAAGAACATGCGCAGTTCACTAATTTGATTGCGGAGCCTGATGCTTCATCCGAAGAGGCTGCATGGGCAGTGAATAACATGCTCAAAGCAATCAGTGTATCTTTATTAATGGAACAAGTATTAGCCCCAAAAGTTAACTTCAATATTCGTGGGGAAATAGTTGATGACGAAGGTGATTATGTTATTGAAATAAACACTTGGGATAAGCCACCCAGTGATCATGCAAAAAAAGCGTTAGAAAACAGAGATACAATTATTGCCGAACTTACCAATGATACTAAGAAGCTACATTCTGCTCTTACGGGAGAGTATGAGCCTGAAGTTTGGCTAAACCATCACATCCCTAAGTTGCTAAGAGATAAATATCCTGAAATAGAAGATGATGAGATCGTAAGACTGTCGGAAATATTTCTGACAGCTATGACAGTTCCTGCTGTTGGTGGCAAAGTAGTAACAGGAAAAGAATTACCTGATGATGCGAAACCATTTGTGCCAGAAGATGATAACGAACCATATACAGGGCCAGAGACAGGTGCTGAAGCGGAGCCAGATAAGAAATTCTTATTATTAGGTAACAAGTTTGTAGCTATTGATGACCTAAACATCAACCTTATTGCTGGTATCAATCCATTCCAAAAAGCTTATGAAGTTATTTCTAGGGAAGTCGATGCTGACTTACTTCGAATAATTCAAGATCAAGTTAGAGCAATGCAATCGGATATGGATATTGAAGAAGCTATGCTTCTCGCTGACAGAATTGTTGAATTTAAAGATGAACATGGAAGAGCCCCACAAACCGGGAGCCATGATGATATTGAGCATAGACTAGCGATTGCACTCCAAAAGTTGATGGTTTGGGCACAGGAGCAAGCAAATAAAGAAGTTGAAGAAGGTCAGGAACAAATGTCCTTTAGGGAAGAGCTTTAATTTAAGGATCAATAATGAGCGAAGGACGTAAAACTAGAAAAAATAAAATTGAAGCCAAAAAGCTCTCAATGGATGAATTTTGGGCCAAAGAAAAAAGCCGATTATTCAAAGATGTGAAGCCTAAAAAGAGAAGCTACAATACATCTGGAAGTCCTGCTGTACAATCTCTTTTAGAAATCAATGAATTCTTTGAAACGAATAAGCGCGAACCTTCTAATGAAGGTCCATTTGAAGAGAAAAAACTTGCTAGAGCATTAGCCAAGCTTCGAAAGATTAACGATAGAACTGACACTCAAGATGCAGATTTGTACGGTCTATTGTCTGTAAAACATGTTGAGCATCATGAAGTTTCGAAAGAAAAAGATGAAGTCAAAGAGGAAAAAGCTTCATCCAAGCTCGACAAAACTAACGATAAAACACTTGCCAATAGCATCTTGAGCCTCTTCGGAGGCGGGAAGCATGATAGTCTGTTTAATACTAGTAAACTCAAGCAAGCTAAAGTCAAAAATACACAAGAAACCTACGGTAAAAGAACTCCTTGTCCTGATTTTCATACCTATATACCTGTATTCAATCAGATTAAGAAAATGATCGACTCTAGAGAATCAGTAATCGAACCGTTTAGACGAGGGAACGTAATTAATATAGGTGATGCATTCATTTGGGACGGTATTACTTGCTTTGTTGCTGAAGAATTAAAAATGGAGTTAGATGCTCAAGGAAAGCCCAACCCTCGCTTACGAGTTATCTTTGATAATGGCTCTCACGCCAATATATTAAAGCAATCCTTCAGCCAAGGGATGTATCGATCTAATGGTACAAGGCGTATTTCCAGAAGAGTAGATAGCTTATTAGGTAATTTAAGCAAGCCTCTTGAGGAAAGATATGGTAAAAAAACAGGGGAAATATATTTCCTCGCTTCACATTCTACTAATCCGGAAGTTATAAGATACGACAACTTAATTAAGATTGGCGTAACTGAAAATACTACTCCATTACGTACTAGAAATGCAGAAACTGAATCAACTTACTTATTTGCACCTGTACGAATTTTAAAAATTATTCCATGTTACAACATGAATGTTGTTGGCCTTGAAACACTAATCCATACAGCTTTAAATGACTTTAGAAAAGAAATTGTTTTATCCAGTAAAAAAACTGGAAGGACTATTACAGCTAGGGAATGGTTTGATATTTCGTTAGATCGAGCTGTTGATGTTGCTATGCAAATAGTGCGAGGAAACTACAGTGGTTATTCGCTTGATGACAGCGGTAATCTCTACAAAATAACTTAAAATATGTGAACTAGTTGTAGTTGCTCATATCTGATCTTACAGTTTTGACGAATTAGTTTACATTTTATCTGACAGGCAGCTACGAGCGATGAACGGAAGTTAAATCCATTTCTATTTCTGACTGCTTATTCGACAAAGCGGACATTAGCCTAACTCATATTTGGACATTTTTGAGTTAGGACTTTTGCTCTACTATGTGAGTTTAAGATTAATATTTCTATGGCTAACGCCCCACTAAACTGCGCCACTTTGTGGCGTCAGATTTCAGTGGCTTGTTATGTGTTTATTTAGCTCAACTATTAATAAACATCTATTTGGGAAATCAGCAGTATCAATGACATTCTGCTTTAATTGAATAAGTCTATCGATTGCAGTCAGCTATTTTATTCAAGTTAATTTTTACTTCCAGAAAATGAAATTAAATATTTTTTTGCGAAGTCATATGGATCTGACACATAAGCTTCCGAAATGTCGGCAGGCTCATCAAACCAAGAGTGGTGAGACCATTTCCACTTTTTTGTTCCTTCGAATTCGTTAAATGAATCCCAATTGGCTCTTTTCTCATAAGAGTTACACGTTAGAATCAAGCATTCTGTCAAACGAGGAAGGAACACTATTTCAGAAAAAATGCGATTAAGAGCCATAGACTTCGGTTCAAAATAAATTCCGACATGAACAGATTTTAGTTTGCTATGATTCCATATATTATACTTCGTATCATATTCATCTTCTGTAACGAAGGCTGAAAGAACTGCACTACTAATTCCGAATGGATTCCGCCGCTTAATTCTCTCTATATCACTTTCAACGAGCGAATCCGATCCGCTTCGACGTGACAATAGATCAATCACTGAGCGCTTATTCTGAACAAGTTCAAAGTCGTCGTATTTCACAGTCCGAACCTCAAAAAATTCAGATATTTCTGACATTTTCTCTGACGCGCTTAAAGTATGTTCGAACACACTATCTATAAATTCCTGCGCTTTTGCCATCTGTGGAATTAATGCTTCAATACTTTCAATAGCCTCTTTTGCTAGAGCAAATTCTGTTGCAGGAGGTGAAGCCACTTGTTGATCGCCATCAGAAACGACAAAATAGGAGTTTCTAAAGTCGTTTAAGTGCAGCGCATCGGAACAAAATTTTTCTTGAGAAGTGCTCTGACGTATGAAGTGCGGTGTTTGGCTGGGGTGGTTTATGAAAGCATCTCGTAGGGCGCTCTCAACATCAGAATAATAGACTGGACCTTTCTCTTTATTCAGGCAAGCCTTGATAAATTCGTCAGTAAAAAGACTGATGTGGTCGCCTGCAAGCGAAAACTGGTTTTCAGTGCAAGATGAAAACTGTACAAAATTGGAAATCCCGCTCTTCAAGGTGTATGACAGTGGAGTCGCTTGGTTTTTGATTATGCTGCGCCCAGCTTCGCATGCATCTATCACAACCACTGACAATTCAGATTTAAACAGACGAATCAAGTCAAATGCTTCGTTTCTCGATAGGCCAGTGGTATTTGGCGACGACTCCTTAAAACTTGAAAAGCACATGAAAAAGTCATCAGAATTTGAGAGGCCATGGCCAGAGAAGTACAAAAATATCTCTTCAACTCCATCACTAGACTCCGCTAACACTCTGAGCTCATCTTTAACTAAATTAACTGGTTTATCTATATACACCTTGATACTACTAAATTTTTTAGTAGCCAAAAGCAATTCACGCATTTTTTCTACATCGTTAGCACAACAATTTAGCGCCGCCAACTCATCGTACTTTGTATTGCCTATAAGAATTGCAAGATTCTGACTCATTTAATGCACCTAGATTTATAAAGTATTTTTGTGTTCAAAAATTAAATGTTTCACTTTAAAGATAAAGCGCATAAAAAAATCAATACTCACTTTACCATCTGGAGTACGCATAGGTTTCGCTTTAACACATAACGCCGCCAGCAGGGGTGACAAAACCAGAAGCGAAGCGGCGGTTTTGTCATCCCTCTGGCTAGCCTTGTTACGTGGCTTACTCAAACTCACTGTATGAGTAAAATTTTGTCCTCTCTAAGAGTGAAATATAAGCCTGCAATGGCTCACATTTAGATTTCTCTTTGACTGACTTTAACTGTTGATTAAACTTTCCAGACCTCCACAGCCTAGCTATTACAACCTTATCTCTTTCATTAAGATCGACTTTGTCTCGTTGCCATAAATCAATTTTCATTTCACGATAGAGATCAGCTTGTCTTAGTGAAATAGTTGTTTTAGCTTGGAGTAGAGCTTCGTCAATAGCGGTGCTTATCTCACTGCTTATAACATGCTCGGGAGCGCCATTTGTATCAACCGATATTTGACCACCCCAAAAGAGGTTATTTTCCCCCTCGATGAACACAAAGTATTCACTATACAGTGTTGCTTTAATAACTTGATCAGCAGTAATGATCACTGTAGGCATGCCAAAACCGGCCAAGTAATTCCCTTCATAAACCTTAAGTATTGAGTCGGTCATTCATATCTCCTGATGAACTTTGAGCACGTAACAGCTTATTAGTGCGCATGCGCGTTTACCTCATTGGACCAGTGAAAACGGGCAAAGTTAACTATTTGTATACAATGAACTTATCAGTATTTTGCTAAATATACCATCAAGAAAAACACGCATGCGCGTTTCCCAAACCTATTATCTAACCCATAGGGTTTATAATTGAATGATTTTAATGATATTTTCCAAGGTTGAAACGTGAAAACGCGCACGAAGTTGGGATAAAAATCGTCATGATTTCAATATGACTGTATGCCTGTCCAGCTTTTAGGCATTTCAAAGAATTGCATAGTTTGAGTGAATTGGATGAAAATTTCTAGGCAATAAAGTCTGCTCTTAACTGCTCCACCGACCAGGTGCCAACAAACTTTGGGACAAAAACGAGTTATATTCAAAACCCTCCATTAAACAAAAAAGTTTTAGGAAGTTGGCAGTATTAGGCGTATTCCTATAGAAGTTTTTATGACCTATCACCTTAATAACCGGCGCAGCTTTGCTGCCCCGCCACCTGAAATGCGCGAAGTTAATTAACTTATTACAAAGAATTTTGCTCAGCCTCGTGGGCTACTTTTTTAAGTGTTTCATTATAGGCTTGTGCGTCATTGGAAAAATGTGCACGCCTATGGCAGTTAGGGCAAAGAGCTACTACGTTCTCAGGGTGGTCCGGCCCACCGTCTGCGAGCCTATGAACATGATGGCACTCAAGATATGGCCCGCTTTTAGTCTGAAAGGGAGCGCTTGCTCCACACCCTTCGCATATTCCCTTTGATCTAGCGATAACGTAAAGCTTTAGTGCTAGTGAGCGATAAAAAGCAATTTCTTGTTTTTCTTTGGGTGTACTTGTTCTATAGCTTTGGCTTAAGGCAGCTTTACGTAAATCTTTAATGCTTTTGTTCTTAAGCTGCTTCGGACTCTCTGGAGAAAAGATAGCTTTCGGTTCTGCGGCGGTATTTTCATTGCCAGATGAATCTATATCTAGGTGAAAGACGAAGGCTGTTCTATTGTTTCCTTCTCGGTCAGGACGATCTTCCTCATGATAGCCCAAACACTCTGCTGAACCTATGTAACGCACGTATGCTTTTCGAATATATTCAAATACGTGAATGGCTTTACCACTTATTGCATGCTCAAAAATGGCTTTATTACCAGACACCATTTTCATGTCACCGATTTGCCCTTCGCCTGTATACCAGAATAAACCATCGTCGTGATACTCATCTCGATAGCCATGCTGTTCGCCCGAGTCAGAGGTGAAAATAAAAACCACTGGGTGATTTTTCGGTGTAGATATTCCACCTTGAGCCTGGCCACCATATACACCATGAATTTCTTCTTTTCTTTTATATTCTTTGCCAATTTCAAACACAGTACTTCCTTAAGTCTTGTAATAAATTAATAGCTTGCTAATTGCTTAATTACTTGGCACTTATCCAAAACTTTTCAACGTAATTTTGATTAATTGCTAATTCAAGTTCATGAGTGTGTTTTTTGTTAGCTAGTTCCGTTTGTTTCAACTGTTTTAATAGCTTCTCGTTTCTTGAATTCAATCGTTCAATATCAAGTTGGGAGGGGATAACATTTAGTTTTTGAGAGTTACAGCCTTTGTGAGCATAAACTAAATTCCATAGATCATCGCTATACATAAATGACCAAGGGATCACATGATCGATACTTAATTGGTCTTCATGAATTGGGTTGCGACAAATAAAGCATATTCTTTTACTATTTGTAACATCAAGGTAAGGCCAAAAAGGCCGCAAAGATTTTCGCCTAATTGACTCTCCTAAATCCATTGATTTCACTTTTTTAGCAACTCGAGGAGATGTATTAAACTGCTCTAAGATCTGAGTCCAACGAAAGTTAATAGAATCAAACAAGAGTGAAGAGTTTTGAGCAAGGACCTGTATATTTTCTAATAAGATAAAGTCAGCTCCTTGTTCATAAAAATAGAGTTCAGCCTTTTCATTGCCTAAATTTAAAAAACGCCAACTAACATCCCTTTTCAAAATGCTCACCAATTTTTTATAGTTGATGTCTAATAAATGCTCTACTAGCTCAAATCGTTTGGGAATTTGCGTTCCTTGAATCACATAAAAAGAGTTAATTAAGTATTTTACTTCTTTAATAAACTCGGGAGGTTTTGAAGGGTTACTCCCTTGTACTAAATCAAAGAAAATTGTTTGATTCCAGTAATTCCGAAGCATCACCTTAGCTATTTCTTCTAAATAGATCCGAGGTTCGGTTCTATTAATTGACAACTCAACAATTGCTCTGGCCCAAGCCATTTTATAGGTATTATCGACGCTGCTATTTTGAATAACTAATAAAAATTGGTTCAGAAAATTAGTCACTTAATTAAATCCTTATATTTCACGATATAATTTGATGGGTTTTGAGCAATCGCATTTAGCTCTTGCCATTTCGTCCAGGTCTATTAATTTCTGCCATCCATAAAATATCTTTTGAACCACGATTTTTTAGCTAAAACACACAAGATTGGATTCATTTATATCTGTAAATTTTTCCTTTCACTTCTCTGCTACCAGAACCATATTTAAAAGAGATATAAATCAATACACCAGCATTTACATGGGTTATCAACACCTCATTAAGGTGAGAGCCATATGACCACTGTTCTCAAATTGAACGCTATAAATACAAAAACAGACCCAAAGCAATAATGCCAAGCGTTTGAATCACTCTTAAATTGTTTGCTTAGTTTATGACTTACCAGTCGCGGGAAGTAGCCCAGAAAAAATTGGAGTTTACTTAAGCTTACTCAATTTTAATTTCAAATATTCAGCGTTTGGCTGGTTCTCTAGGTCCGAAGGTGCGCGAAAAAACAAAGCTGTTTCACTTATACTACTATGAATAACTGAATAATCAGGCTCTATTACAATTAAACCTCTATCAAATGCAATTTCATGATTTACACACAAACAAATACCGTTACTCACACAGTCAGGGCCCCCATTTACTACATCCATAATGTGCGCAGCACGCAATAAAGATGCCTCCTCGATTGAACACAATGCACATTTATTACCGTATGCTTCAAGAACTTGTTTTCTAAATGAGGCCTGTTTTCTGACTGGTTTCTTTACTACAGATTCCTGCCATTCTCTTCCATTTGGATAAGGACGTCGTTTTTGAAGTTCTTCCTCTGACTCATATGTGTAGTTTCCGTCCTCATCGACAGTAGCACGAGGGAGGCTTTGGAAACGTATTCTACTTACATCTAAAAAGACTGGAGGCCCTCCGGGTGAAAGCATTAGCACCAGTCTTATTTCATCTCTAGTTTGATAGTGTTCAAACATCACTATAGCATTAAAGTTATCATCTAGCGCCTTTATCCATTTAGGTTCTAAATTTTGATTTCTACCCTCTCGGATAGAAGCATCATTTGCTTCTTCAAGAATTTTCTTTGGCAAATATATAAATGTTTTATTCATATACTCCTCGATAGCTGATATGTAAACTTAATACCTTGCTAAAGTGTGAGTAACGCAATACAAAAGTTACCGTACAACGCCTTAATCACATAAGCTATTGCAAATTAAAATACCACGCGTTACCTATCACTTTTAAGCAACTTTTTAGGCGAAATCAACTGACCTGAACTGTCAAAAAGTATTGAGACTTCTCCTTTTTTTAGCCTTTCCCTAAAATTGTCAATGGCGACTTTCCCATCTAGTAGATCACCTAGTAACATATCCATTATTTTACCAAAGAGATCTTGCTTAAATGGCTCAAAGACAGGTTTTGAACCATTGAATTTACATATCATTTTTGGAGGTTCGATTCCTGACTTATCAGAAATTGTAGAGTGATTGGGTGGATTCTTTAAGTGTAAATTGCAACAAGCAAAGTTTGCCACCAGTTCACGAAATTGCATACTTGTGACAGTTTGACCTAACATTGGTAAGATCGAATATCGCAGTTCATTTTCAACGGCACCTGCATCACCAAAGACAGCGATAGCGCCTACGTTATTGACGATTATTCCTGACGTATTTGCAAAGGATACATCCACATAATCAAAGTCTTTCTCATTATCAACGTTATCTATTTCTATAATAAACAAAGAACCAATACAATGTGAGTCCAAGTTAGATTTTGTGTATGGCACACGGCTCAAACAATATATATGATGAAAAATTTCCCACTCGTACCCAACACCTTCTGCAATCGATTTATGTTCAAAACTCTTGTTTAAATACATCCGTAATGATTGGTCTTTGATATGTGTTTTAACAAAAATTACAGCTAGCCATAGATACAATTTTAAATTGCCATCTTGTTTAAGATATTCCATAACGCCTTCAAAGCCACCAGAGAAAGCTTTACTCAATGGAACCTCTAGCTCTTCACTCAATAAACTATTGCATTCTATACAGCAAGGAACAACATACTGACCATATTTCAGTTTTGTATCATTTGGCAAATTGACGTTTTCATTGTGCAGGTTAAATTTTTTAAGAATCCAATTTGGTATTACATGTTCCTTGTTGTAGTTGCCTGACTTCAATACTTTAGTACATATAAAACATACATCTGAGTTGCAAACTTCTGATGCAAATGCTTTGATACTAACAAATGTCGTTTTACCCTTTGCGTCAACAAAGTTTCCGTTGCTTAACTTCATCATATCTCCCTTCGCTTAGCATATAATTAGCGAGTAAATCGCGCGTTTCCCTATCCCTGCGTAGCTCATATTTCTTATTTTTTATTTATAAAGGGTTGAAAAATGGAAGCCAGTTCTTCATGTGGTCGTTACATTGCAGGTTATTCGCTAACCCAACTGTACTCACAAGAACAATCAATACTTTTTAAGTTAGATTGAGAGTTTTATTCACTATCTAAATAAGCTTCAACCAAGCTCAATGGCTTTTGCTGAAGCACTTTAAATCAGCTAATAAATTCCTACTTTAATATTGCTACACTATGTTATCCGTAAAGCTATGTATAGAGGAAATGTAGAATACCTTAGAAACATCCTAACAATTTAGGTTCTTAGACTTAAGTTAAACAAATAATTGCCTTTTAAAAATAAGCAGGCCGAACAAAAATTTTAATCTTCAAATTTGCTAGATTCTCGCTAGATTAGAAGCGGACTCATGACTTACCGATAATGTATATTTAAAGGGTTTAGCTGCTAATAGAGAAAATAATATGTAAAGACATTTTCTAAATTCAATAATTTCAACCAAAAAAGCTCACTTAACAAGCGGTCACAGTGCGACATAAATCAGCTTTGGCGTTATCAATTGAGGCGTTTTTCATAATTATTTTAAATAATATAAAGATGTATACGTTTACACCACAAAGAAATTAATCAATTAAAAACAGTACGTTATAATTATCAATATCCGTGGAACATATGACATATGCGCGACATAAAAAGAAACTGTCATAACTTTGTCGTCACGCATGTTTCTGAGTGCAATCCGTAAAAATAAGCTTGGCATGATAGAAATATTTGATCCCATCGAAAGAGTGCGTGGAAAGAGTCACCAAAAAATAAATTGACAAAAATTGACAGTAATTGACAATGACTAATAAAACAATTTGATAAATACTCTTTCCAACCTTAACCAACGGAGAAATTATATGGGTAGTTATACGAAGCTTGAGTCACAGTTAATTGTTGTTCATTCGATCAAGGTTGCAGAAAGAAGAGGCGAATCTCAAGCGGAGATATGCGAAGAGTTTGATATTGACCCATCACTGCTATCAAGAGCAAAGAAAGGAGAGCGAAAACTTCAAAATGAAACTCTAGATATGCTAACAAGTCATTATGGCAGACCAAATAGTCTTGCCGCTGGTATTTACATTAAGGCCGAAAAGCTCAACACTACTTCTGAGTTTAAAAAATCATATAACCTTGTAAACGATATTCTATTTGCACAGAAGCTTAATGAGGTTTGGTGCTGCCCAGCCTTTTTGAAAACAATACAAATGATTCTGCTAAATAACGATGCGGAGCCTTACGATGAATTGAATCTAAAGAGCCAATTGCATGAATTATTAGCTGATGAGGCCTTTAAAGAATGGTTCGATTTATATGAACCTCAATCATTAACATTCACCTTCCCACTATCTCAAAAAGAGTCAAATATTGCATATCAAGGCCCAAGTCTAAAAGAAATATTAGCTCTTTATAAAATCCATGTAGCGACTAAGGATGAAATTTACATAACATTTTTCCAACGATTAGGCCATATGGCATATGGCCTTTGCGGGTTAAAAGAATTTAATTTCGAAAACACGGTTTTTTCGTTAAAAAATTTACCAATCGAAGAGGAATACGTTATCAGGGGAAGTAGCATCATGAACTTGTCTGGCCAATTAAAAAATAAAAAGCTATTAGATACTTATAAATTTTTCAAACAATATAGTTTAAAAAAGCACTTGAATTGTTTTCCATTCTCGTATCCAGAAGCCAAAGTAAAGGACCGGACAGAGTATGACTCTTCTTTGAATTTATCTGAGTATAGTTTGACCATCTATCAAACTAATAACTTGGAATATTATGCAGAAATTAAAATTTTTGATACTAGCTCAATTTTAAAAACCCAAAAAAGAAAGTGCCTTGTGAAACTAGATGGTACAAAAATAATTGAGGATTTAATGATTATCTTTAAAGCCCTCAACATAGAAGATGAAATTGATAAACAAAATTTAAAAATTAAGTTAGCTGAAGTTGGTGCATCTTTACCTGGAGTAATATCTTTGGACTAACAAAATAAGTCGTATTATTTGAATAAATGTATAGCTCAACCTAGAGTTAAATAACTAAATTTAAGATAGGTTGAGCGCAATATTTTATGTCTGAAGATACTAAAAATAATTAAAGTTTAAATAAAATTTACTTTAACACTCTCACCCCCTTTATAAAAATTAAGTTTTTTTTAAAACTCAACAATAACATTAACCTTTATAGCAGATTTAATTTCCTCATAAGAGTTTCTGACTTTCTCTAGTGATGTTTTACCTTTAGCAAACTTACACATCAAATCTAATTGCGCATTTAATGTTGAGTCAAACACTTGATTAAAATCCTTTGAGAAGTCAAGCTCAAATTCATGCTTACTGATAGGATTAAATGTTAATTCTCGTAGTTCTAAAATACTTGTAAACATGTCATCATGAAATAGATTGTATCTTTGCATAATTTTATTTGCAGCATCGAAGTCAGGCTCGCAACCTGAAGCTATGATATTCATATTCATAATCTTACTTTCGACACCATCAAAATAATTGTTATTTTCAGATTTGAATTTAGCGCTAGCCTTAGCTGTTACCGCTTGTTCAGCTTTAATATCTAATTTAAATGAATCATTATTACTTTTAGCAGATTTCAAATTCTCAATATTTTGAATAGTTATTGACTTTGCTCCTAATGCTACGCACAAATTTACCCAAATCCTGTATTTTTTTAGGGTGCTATCTTCTGCAAAGCTATCTATTGTATTAAACTGATTACTATAATCCCCTTTAACAAGTATCTCACCTGGCTTTATATTTGATGGATTTGTTACTTTAATTAAACTATCAAGCTTTTCATTAGCAACAGGCAAAATAACTATCTCTGTATCCAGCTGACTTTCATTAAATTTGTTAAAATCTGTTTGCGAACTTACTTTAAGCTCATTCATGAAGTTATCATCAACTATTAAAACTTTCTTTGTATAATGATTTATCATTAAAAACCTTTACTATTAAATAATATATGAAAAAACAAATAAAATTTATTTCCATTTAAAAAATCAAAAAGGTGCTTAATATTACTCTTATAGTATTCATTAAACTTCCTATTTGTTAACCTCTCTAAATTCTCAACTAGCTCAGTGTCCAAATTTAGTTTTTTATCATAGACATTAAGTAACATCATAATGGGTGATATTCTACCACTTTCATCTCTAGTGTCCGGCTCTAGACAAATTAGACAATCTCCATAAAACGTGACTTTGCAATTTATAGTGTGATTAGCTATTCTCCATTGCCTGCCAGTATCAGAAAAACTATCTAGAACTTGCCTTATAAGCTCCCCCTCATTTGAGGAAGAGTTTAGGTGAAAAATCCGGCAAGATCTCCGTTCTAATTTAAAATACTGCGTACCCCCAGCACCATCTAATGTTTGAGTATAAAAATATGTTTTGAATAATCTTTTATTGCCCATAAATATCATAAGAAATACTCTTTAACATGTTCCTAAAGCTTTTTTTGTCTATAAGATTTGCAGAATAAACATGACCAACAATACCTTCTGAGTTCACCAGTTCCTCCCCTAAGCTCTCAAGTTTTTCAAAGATTATTTTAAAATCACTACTATCTTGGATTTTGTTATTAACTTCAGAAGGGTTTATATCTTTAAATGTAGATTTATCAAGGTGGGTACAAATTATGTTAACGGGTTTAATGCTATTTATACCTGTATTACTAATTGCTTCAACAGTAAGTTTTAAGTCATTTTTAACATTTAGTATATATTCTTTATCCTCAAGCTTTGATAAATTTATAAGGTAAAAGATATGCTGTTTTTCTTTTACCAACTTTTTCCATGATCTTTTTCTATCATCAGTTCCTGGGAAATCTGTAATTTCCTCAATTTTGAAACTCTTATCTTCATAAGTTAATGGTTTTATATCCTTAAAGCGAATCATTTCAGTAGTTGCTCTTTTTTCTTTTGGTAACTCTTTTTGTTGTAATTGATACACAAAAGTCGTTTTTCCACTATTGGGTCTACCCCATATAGCAAAAGTTCCTAATGAAATAGTGCTTCTCTTTTTGTTGTTAGCTCTTGCATATAGCCCTGCTCCTATAGCTGTAACAGCAGCAACTCCACCTATAATTATTGGTAGCATCCTTCTTATTTCCTTCTATTGGTATACTTAAACTTATGTATTCTTTAATTGTGAATTACTCAAATAGGGAACCTTCCCCGATGGTACCAAGTTTGCTGCAGCTTCGAGATGTATATCTTGATCATCAAAAAAAATATGTGGCCTAAAAGCTTTCAGTACTTTTCCCTTTTCCAAGCCTCCAAGGAAAAATGCTTCATCTACATACACCCCCCATGCTCTCAGAGTCTTTATGACACGCATCTCTGATGGACTATTTCTTGCGGTAACAATAGCGATCCTAACAGGCGAATACTCGACTCTCATTGGTAGGCGATCTTGTAAAGTTGCTAATTTTTTTAACAAAGTAGCATAAGGGCCTTCTTCCATAGGAGTATCTTGCATCGCATCCTCTTGTGCATGAAAAGCTTCCATTCCTTGGGATTTATAAACTAACTCACTCTTATCAGAAAACAATACTGCATCTCCATCGAAGGCCAACCTTACCTGCCCATCAGGAATACTAGATTCTTCTTTGGGTGGAGTTTTTAAAATGGCTGCAGCAGAGTGCTTAGAATCAATAACTTGTTGTGCATCTGCAATATCAGTAGTTAGAAATAAATCGACATCAAAAGCTTCAACGTAGTCAGCAGCTGATTCACCTGCAGTAAAAGCAGACCTTGTAATATTTAATTTTTCATGCCGAATGCTATTTAAAACTCTTAAACCGGTATCAGGGCTATTTCTAGACATAACTACAACTTCAACTAAGGGAGATTTATCCGTGCTCTGCATGAATTTATTAAGCCCTAATAGAGCTCTTACTAAGGGGAAACCTGTACCTGGTTCTAAAGGTTCAGATTCATGTTTTTTCATGTACTCCCGAAATAGCTCTATTGCTTTATCAGGATCCAAATTTTTAGTTTCACTAAAAATTTTATCGGACTCACTCATATCGAATAGTGCGGTTGCAGAAATACCTACAACGAGTGTGTTGGAAAGATCAAATGGCATGTAACATCCTTGCAATAAGAAATAATTATTTCCCGCAATTACAGTAAATAATATTTCTGAATCCCTTTTTAACTATTCTTAGCAAATTAAGAGTTTATTTCAAATAAAATAAGATAAAATTAGGGTTTCCCCTTTAAACCCTTAATTTTAGATTGAAACCAAACATGTTAATTTACTAAATTCATTGTATTTACTCTTACATCCTGTGGTTTAGTATGCTTGTAAAGCCAGACAAGCATTGATCATATCTAAAATACCTTTTATTGTTTCTAGTAAGCAATGAATTTGCTACGAGTATAAAAACATTGAATATAGTAAAAAAATAGCTGTAAGTGCAATCAATTCCATAGCTAATCTATTGAGGAAAGCTTCCCCCTTAGTCAGCTTCATTTAGACTCACTAAGGGGCAAGCCACAGGGTAAACTGAGAATGTTTGTTATCTTCAATCATGTTCAAGTACCGAAAATACGCTTCAACTCAAAAACAATCCATCAAATGCTCACTCCACCACTCCATCATTTCCTTTCTGCGAGCCAAATATTGAGCTCGGTTATATGCTCGCCTAACCTCATTTTTATCAGTATGGGCCAATGCGCTTTCAATCAAATCAGGGTCGAAGCCCTTTTCATTAAGGATTGTACTACCTAAAGCTCTTAAGCCATGAGCGACTAGAATGTTTTGAAAGCCCATTCTTTTTAATGCAGCATTTGCTGTTTGTGGATTGGTGTGAGTTCTAGGATTTCGGTCCGCAGGAAATATATATTCTAAATGAGCACTTATTGGTTTCATAAGCTCAAGCAAGTGTAGAGATTGCTTAGTTAAAGGAATTTTATGCTCCTTCCTTGCTTTCATTCTTTCTGCAGGAATAGTCCAAATTTCATTTTCAAAATCTATTTCAGACCATTTAGCACAAGCTGCTTCTGAAGGCCTGCATAATGTATGTAGTTGCCACTCGATGAGGCAACGCGTTGTATATTTTATACTTGCACGATTTAGTCGTTCTAATAATTCAGGTAACCTTTCTGGTTCAATGGTATTCATGTGATTACGTTTAGGAGACTGAAAGGCACTCTTAATTCCAGCTAATGGATTAGCATGGATAATTCCCGTATTAACGGCATACGTCATGATCTCATTTACACGTTGGCAAAGACGTCTTATTTGCTCATACACTCCTCGCGCTGCTAAAGGTTGCATCACTTCAATAACTAAAGGCGCGGTTAAGTCTCTTATTGCTCTATCTCCTAGTCGAGGAAATAAGTGGTTTTCTAAAGAACTCCATAAATCCTCAGCATAGCCTTCTGTCACAGTAGTCTTTTTTATTTCGAACCACTTTTGAGCCACCAGCCTAAAAGTATTTTGAGCTTCGCTTATTTCAAATGCCTCAGCCTGTTTTTTGTGTTCTTTTGGATCAATGTTTTTTGCGAGTAATGTGCGAGCTTCTTCTCTTAATTGCCTAGCTTCTTTTAGAGTAATTAGTGGGTAAGTACCAAAGCTAATATTTGTTCTTTTTTTGGTATAGGGAGGACTATATCGAAAGATCCAAGATTTAGTTCCTGATGTAAGAACTCTTAAAATTAAACCTTCGCCATCTGATAGCTCATAATTTTTATCTGAAGCTTTAGCTCTTTTTATTTGAGTATCATTTAATCGAGTCGCTACTTTAGGCATTGTCTGCACCTGCTGAATGTGGTCACTTTGAATTTATGGCCCATGGCTTTTGGCCTATCAATTTGGTGGGCCACTCTATGGTACATCGTTACCCGAAAAGTGCAAAACAACGTCGAACAGTACAGATACAAAAAACCCCTCAAACCTAGAAGGTTTAAGGGGTTTCAGGTCGTCTTCGGTGGTAACCGAACACTGTATTGGTGGAGCTGGGGGGATTTGAACCCCTGATAGAATGGATGCAGACTACACAGGGGTATTATTTACTATGCCGTTAAGGTCTGGTGTAGTCTCTTTTATTTATCAAACTGATCCAAAATAGATCCAAAACTGCGCTTTGGACTAAAGCTTCTTAGCTATTTTTATAGCGAACTGTTCAGCTTGAGGTCTTATATCTTTTGGTGTACCAAGAACTGCTGGGGCGTCTTTTTGATGTTCTAAAATTGCTTCACAAATCTCATCTTTTGTCGGTGTAAATGGTAACTTTTTTACATTGGATACCGCTAACTTAAAATTACTTTCATCACTTGGATGACCAGTAAACCAAGTTGGTTTTCGAGCCCAACATCTCAGCGCTTCAAATAGTTGGTCCTTCATATTTCTCTCCTTAAGTTTTATGTATAAAAATCATACTAATTAAAAAATCAAAACTAATCTATATAAAGTTTAAGGCTGACAAAATTTATAAATTTTTATCCGGTATACCTAGCATCCTTAACATTTCATTTTTTACACTTCGTAATTCATGAGCTGGAAGTGAATTCGGTGCTTTATGAAATATACTATACCCCTTAGCATATCTTTCCCGATAGTTATCATATGCATCTGATGTATAGCTATTCATAAATTGAACATTGGCCAGCTTCCCCAAACTATTAAATAGCTCTAAAAGTTCTTCTTGGTCTTGTTGATCTTTTTCTTGTTGATGATAGAAATAATCTCTCACTTCCTCATAATCATCTGCATTTTCATCTAACAAACCATGATAACTTGGACTAAAGGCATAGTCCGTTGATACAGCAACCATCAACAAGGCAAGTTTTGTCTTAACATTTTTTCGCTCTGCTAACCTACTGGATAAATTATTAACATTATTGAATGCCGTTCTATTGCGAATATTGTCTTCATTAATTTTAGCTGGAGCTATGATCAAGTCTGGTTCAAGTTCGTCAAAATAATCCATCGCAAGCGTACGGTTAATATCAAGGAAAACAAAATCATAATTTTCTATAATATGTTTTAGTGATTTTGGAGACGAAGAGTAAGGAATATTCAAATCATTTGTGAATCTCATATTATTTGATTCATCAACTTGGATAGTTCTTGGGAATGGGTAGTTATGCTTAACTGACATTTCACCAAACATTGCACTTCCATTTCGATCCGATATTACTAAAACTTCATATCCATCTGCCATAAGAGCAATACTTATATCAATTGTAAGTAGAGTATGTCCTGCCCCTCCTTGGCCGCCATAAAAGCTAACTAATTTACCTAATTTGCCTTGTTTGTTTGGTGGGTAAGGTAAACCATGTTTCAAACAAAATAGCTCCAATGTCGCTGGGGGTATTCTCAAACTGCTACTTGCTGATAACGGAGCTTCGTATCTTTGCCATAACCTTAGGTTCTTATAAACACTATCAGCTGCTTGTTGACTTGATAACCCTAATTTTTTACGCAAAGCTCTTAAGTTTTCTGGTGTTATTTGGTTCATTTACTACGTCCTTTTAATCTAATAACAGCCAAATACGTATCTTAGGACGTAATTTGTACCATAGGACGTAAATATTTTCACTTTTTACCTTACAAAATCACTTGTATCTTTTCCTCAACGAAAACATCAGGAAATACCAAATGCAAAACAACAAAGCGCTACAACTAAAAAACGAACTAGATAAAAATATTTATCAAGCAGAAGCAGCAATCAATGCACTGTGTATTGAAGACCACTTTGAGGCAATGGATAAAGATACCCTCGCAGGCATGTTATGGGTGCTATCTGAGAATATAGAAAAGATAAAACGAAGTGTGAGGACAATTTCAGTGCCTAAAAGCCCGCTTTATTAGCGGGTGATAATTAAGTATCTTTAATTGAATCTGTCATAAAAAGCTTTTAGCAAACCCTGTAGCAAATATAGCTAAAAGCACTATGATGATAAATTTATCTACTGATATAAATTTATTAAGCCTTGTTTGACCTTTTTGTCATAGTCTTTATCTCTTATGCAAAATACAAATTCAGCCGTATAAAAAAAGTTTATGATGATATATATGTCAGTATTTTTCATCTCTACAAAAGTATAGTTTACTGTCTGACCGTTCACACTAAGCCACTCAGCATCCTTTAGTCTATCTTCAACTTCTACTTTATCTTTTTCATAAACAAAAGGTGTTGGAACAAGTGAAATTGATTTACTATTAATTAGTACCTCGCCAAACTCCTTAAAATAAAGCCCTTTAGCACATTTTTCAGCTGAATCTAAAACTATTTGTGTATGCTCTCTTGCATTCCATAGCCTTATTTTTTGCCCGTAACGTTCTTCTATATTTAAATTTTCTAAAAGACTTCTTTTTAATTTGTGGTTTTTTTCAAGTGTTTTACTGACACTATTAAACAGCGTATTTCCATTCAGGTTAGCCATAAAGCCAATAAACACTTTAAAGACCTCATCATTCTCTGAAGAGCCATTATTACATGATTCACAGGCTTTAACCGTATGTAAGTTTGGAATCGTTTTCCTTAACTCTTTAGGGTAAAGCGCTTTTTGTGGTAAATGCTCTTTTGTTAACTTTTCCGTAGGCTTACCACATAAAGCACACTCTAAAACTGCCATAAAAAACTTCCTTAATGAGATAGTACAATCGACAGGACTCAACAACCATTTAACGGTATTATTTTTGTTGCTAACAACATACTAAATAATCCAGCTTAATTTAAAAGTCCTTTTACTCTTTTGTAAAACAAGTATTTATCATTTTGATAAAAACTCAGCACAAGGCTTATGCAAGCGAATGCTTCTGGTTACAACCCCTTCTAAACAGAAATCATCCTCTGGTGAAACATATACAGGTTTAAACTCATCAGAGGCTGATAACAGCAACCGGTTATCTTTATCTATGATCTTACATACAAAGCAACCGTTGTAACTAGCAACAACAATATCACCATTACTCGCATCAACAGCTCTATCAACTAACAGCAAGTCCCCATCAAAAATACCTACTCCCTGCATAGACTGCCCTGAAGCCATGCCAATGAACGTAGCATCAGGATGCTTAATTAAGAGCTGATCAAGCGATAGTCCTAGCTCTTTGTATTGAGCTGCAGGAGATTCAAAACCCGTGATACCTGCTTCGATATAAATAGGAATAACTAACATAGAAAAAACCGAAACACTGTATATAAAGACAGTATAATTTAAAGGCGGGATTTCGTGAAGTGAATTATGTTATGTGCGGTGCGTATTACTACGCTAGTACAGTGAAATCATTTCAGACGTTTTTCTATCTCTCTTACGATGGCACTCACTTTAGGATCTTCACCTTCAATTAGCTCAATTAGACTCGGTAATCTATATTTTCCTACACAAAAAATCAGTTCTTTTATAAACGTCTCTTTATCCTTAACCAAACTAATATCTCTCAACAATTCAGTGAACTTGTGAGTAAAAATAGACTCTGCATATAGCGTTTGATCACTTTTAAAAAGCTCTTTAGATAAAGATTTAAGCGTTAAAAACTGCTGATATGCTTTTTTTCTTTCAGTATGTAAAGTACACAAAATAACCTGGCCAAAATTACAATCACCAAGCTTTCTCGTTAACTCTCTTTTATACAACCTTGCATCAATTCTTTCAGGAAAAGTAAGTTTGTTTTCTCTGAAATACTGCTCAATATCTTTCATTAGTCTTTCTTTTCCATACTCTATAAATGTATCTACTGAATTTTCGACTAATTCTTTGGATAAAGGGTTTGATAAATCCTCACAAAACTCTCTCAAGTGCACTTTAAATAGGTCAAAGCTTCTTGAGTCATGAATGTACTCACGTGTAGCTTCAAGTTCCTTTTTACTTGTTTGCCAAGTAAAGAAAATTAGTATTATTGAAATAATCAAAAGCCCAGGGCTTAAAGCATTATTATAAAAACTAGCTACCGTTAACCAACGTTCTGCATTTTGATTTCCTAAATCAACACCAAAATTAAATGCAAATCGCAAACAAATCACTAGAATGGTGCATGAAACAAATACACCTAGCCCGATTAAAACCTTATTTTTCAAACTCAATCCCTCTATATTTGAAGAACAACTATCAATCTTAAGCCATTAAATTGCAATTAAATTAAAAATAAATATTTGGAATTGTGATGCTTGTTGTTGTTGGCGCCGGGCTATCATCATCTAGGTAAACTCGTTCATCATCAAGCTCAGCGGTTACTGAAACCTGATTTGTTGATGACGGCTTAATATCTTTTATAAGCACACCATTACACCATCGTGTACTGATCCCAAACATATAAAGGGGTGGTTCAATTGAACCGTCTAGTACCGGTGTAAAGTCTAAATCAGCATCGATGACGACTTCATTGGACTCAGTCCCAAGTGAAGCATTGTAAGGGCCTGATAGAGTGCCGTCTGGCTTTCTTAACGCTAGAATATGTGTTTGCCCTGTTTGCCATTTCAGTTCAGGGTTATCAAGGTAGATAGAGCGACCAACATGCCCTACAACAGTACCCGTTTGTTCATATCCAGGAATATCATCAGCAACTGCGCTATAGTCTAAGTACTTTGAATTCAGCGCATCCATTTCAGTTTTGAAATCAAACCGAGTACGACGATAACGACGAATGCGGCGTTTTCGCATACCAAACTGATACGCTTTGTCGCGGTTTGTTATTCCAAAAGCTCTGATTTTTTCAGGATTAGCGCCTTCGTCACCCGCTAACAAGCAAAGTATCGTTTCTGACTTCCAAGTAACTGGGTCGAAGTACTCGACTTCGATGCCATCAGGTTCATCATCGTCCATTAGTTTGATAGAGCGCTTAAGCATGCCAACATAGTTATCGGGTTGATACATATGACGGAAGATTGTTCGCTTTTGATCTCGTACAGGTGTGATTTTCCCATAATCAATCGTGGGCTCAGCAAAACCGACGGCAAGAACACGTTTAAGAACTTCAAAAACAGTACTCTCACTGTCAAACACAGCATTAAATTCATCTGCACGGCCATGCCAAATAGGATGTAATGTATTTAGTGATTCTAAACCAATTTTGTCATCGCTATGCCCTGCACTTTTTAATACATGTGCAAAGAATGGTGCTATATCAGTTGTTGGCCTTGGTGCACTCCAAGCGCCATTTTCATACACAGGCAAAATACGGGTACCAATAACATTAAATTTATTTTCAGCTGTGCCGGCTAAAGCATTTGTGCCACGGATCTTAATTGCTATGGTGGTTAAACCATCATAACTAGTCGCGCTGTTTAATTCGGCCTTAAGGGCAGTCCAAAATATATCGTCATAAATACGCGTATCGTCAGTTGCTGCAGTGGCCCTTTTTACTCTTACCTCAGGCCTTATTTTAGATGGTAATGTAACTGGTACCGTTCGCCCTAGTTCATCATTTGTAGAGCTGGTAAATACTTCGTCATCAACTGCAGTCCAGTCTTGAGCACCTTCAGCACGGTATTCTATTTGAACGGTGACTGTGCGACTTAAAAAATTACCATCATCATCAAGTTCACCTAAACCTTGTGGTAAACGAAAATCGAACCAAAGTTTGTCAGTAACTTCACCTGCTGGGCACGCAAAAAAGGGCCCGTTAAATTGACCATCGCCGCCACCATCTTCGACGATAACCGTTGCACTCGATGTACTTTCAGTTACAAAACTTGTCCATGTTGGGTCATCTTGGGACTGCCCATCAACCTTATTCACCTGGCTACCATCTGAATCTTTGTTTAGCAGCTCAAAATACCCATCGTTTTGGCCATTTAAAGAGCCTGTTATTGAAAGAACTTCGCCAACTGAAAATGGTGGAACTGATTTAAAGCGAAGAGGCCTACCAAGCTCAGCATCCCACTCAACATAATGAACTAATAGCTCATCACCAGCGAAAGAGTACTCATAAGAGCCATTATCGCCCCCTGTTGAAGTAACGCGCCCTTTTAATTCAATACCGGTACTTCCTGAAGTTGAACCTACTTCACTTGAGGTATAAACATTTCTGAATGCTTCATGGCCTGTTACGTTTTCGCCTGGTTCAAACACCTGTATATCAATATCGCCGGCATAACTTGTTGTTGGAGTATTACCGATAAACATTTCATTGGATAATATTTCATATCGCCCAACACCTACGCTTAACATTAAATAAAGCCATTGCTCATTATCAATATATTCTCGTCGTGGCATTGTTAAATAGTCAGGGTAAATTTTATGGCGCCCTGCTCCTTCAGGGATAATGCCCATAAGCCTGGGCTTATTTCCTTGGGTATTTACATCATAAATACTGCTGCCATCGGGAGTCGTCGAGTTATAGTTATCGGGGATTTGGTTTGCAGTGTATACGGCATAACCCACAGCGATTACAGCAATAACCGCATAAGCGATAGTGGCAGGCTCTTTTGGCTCAACAATAATATTTACATCATCCCACGCCTTAAATTGATAAGTCTTCCAATTTGTAGGTAATAAGATCTGCTTATTAATAAGCACAGTAAATAGTGGTTCTTCACTTTCATAATAAGCAGGGACATTTTCAGTCAGCCATTGATGAAGTGTCGAACCTACCTTACATTTGCAAGGCTCCATTAAAGACGGGTCTAATTTGTTTGGGTAAACCTTGATATCAACCCACGTATTCATAAAATTTAACCTCTTTAAATAACCGTTTGAAGTCATCGATGCTGTCAATGGATGGCCCTTTACGGCGGGATGTGTGCAGTATTTCAAGCTTACCGTCGATCAGTTCAACTGTGCCGATATGAATTAAGCTACCAAACTTAAAACCACACACCACTGCACCGGGTGATGGCTCGCAGGGTCTAAAGCTAGAAACAATTTGTTGATACGCTTCAGTAAGCAAACTTTTATCGTCGGGGTGAATATGGCCAAACGATTCGAACAATGGTTGACCATAATAGTGATGGAGGCGATGCCGAGTTTGACCCCAACAGTCAAAACCAAACATATCTCTCCCCTCATTCACATAGGGAACACTTAAATAATCATTAATTGTGTATGACATTATTAACTGAAGTATTTGAGCCCAGGGGCAATGGAAGGTGTATAGCGCTTGTTAGGCCAAGCTTTATTTACAAGATCATTAAATGATGCAACTACATTGATGCTCTGTGAAGTAGCTTGAACGTCAGCAGCTTTCATTGTAACTGCCGGCTCTGCAGGTTCGCTTAAGTCACTCGATACATAGACCCGGTAAATTACATCAATTTTTACGCCCGCATCAATTGCCTGATCAATCAGTGCAAGTGCTTCACCAGATACATTATCAATTTGAAATTGTAAGTCCTGGCGCCCTTTCACACCTCGTTGCGGTAACGACACTCCCATACCGCTGGCTTTAAATGTAACCATGTCGCCATTTTCAATACCGGCAATTAGTTCATCAAAGCCATCACAAATCCTAAGTTCCCATAAATCGGCAGCCTTAAGTTCTAGTGTGTGAATAGGAATGTCGTTAACTGGGGCACTTGCGTAGATGCGTTGGAGTACTTCACTCATTTAAACTCCATAACCTTTCCAACATAGCTTGAGTTTTTTATCTCACTACAGAAAAGAAGTGGAGTTGTAGTACCTTTTCTAAAGGTGCCGTCTATATCAGAAATCTCAACCTGGTCTCTAAAGTTAATATTTTCAATATTTTCAACATTAATGTGATTAATATTTATTGCACCTGATTTTTGAACTCGTCCTAGCTGGCCAGCAGGTATATCTTCTAATGCAATACCTAAAAACAAGTCTTTATCATCACTAGATTTCATTAAGCGAGCGTTTAACATACTCCCTTCCATAGCTATGCCATCACCTCTCTTAATTCCAGAGTTTGAAACATTTTTAACAGTTACTTCGTGCTCTGGCTGGTAAATTTTCGCTACATTTTCGAAAGGATTAGATATATAAAACGCACGCTCATTATCATTTAAAGCATTGTTTAATTCCGCTAATACCGTGGAATTACTCATTTGTGAATAGTCTTGATCAAGTATTAAGCTTGTATTCTCAACACTATCAAATGTAATGTTCAAAACTTTATGTGCTGAAGTACAATCGCCAAGCCGCTGCCCTAAAGAAACACCTTCAATACTGCCAACAATAGACCATTGACTATAAACTTTTGCTGGTAGCCCAATAGAGCCAACTCTATAATCAGGAATTCCAAATAAAGCATCTGCTGCGGAACCATCAACAAGAACCGATGAATTGGCACCTTCTATTGAGCGTAACTCTAGAGTTTGAGCCGTTTGAGTAGCTGCCCATGCGACATTCGTAGAACCAGAGATATGAACTTCTATCTCCATTCTATTCGCTTTTTGATTTTCTTGCTTAGTAGACAACCAAGGAGCATCATTCATTCTCAAATGGCCTCTTAGTTCACTGTCTTTTATTACTAATCTATCTGGCTGGCCAGAACCTAGCGCCTGAAGAACAATTGCATGACCATCATCTGTTGTACAGATCGATTTAGAATTATTAAGCTCAACATAGCAAGGCTCTTTAAAGTCTTTATTTGTATGGAAATAAAACGGGCTCGTTTTACTTACCCAAATTGTTCTTATGCTATATATCTGTTGCCCAGAATGAGTACCGCAACCCCAAGCATGCTCAGCTCCCCAAACAGAGTTTGCATCACCTCCTATGCTCTCTTGATAATCTCGTGCATCTTGATTACCAAAGTGTTCAACATAACAATCTATTATGTGTTGCAAAGCTTTATATGGGCTTGCTCCACTATCCGAATGTATAGGGTACCGCATATTTTTGGCCGTAATTTTAATATTGATTAACTTGCTTGTTCGATTCATCCAAATTGTTTGGAATGTTGGAATGCTTGATACTTCAACATCATTTGGCAATTCACCCTTTAACCAAATTCTATCTCTATCTCCTATGCCAACTACATCAACAAAATTAGGAATGTGATAATTGCTTTCTGAATAAACCCCTTCATGTAGTTCAATTTTCACTCTTTCTAAATTAGATTTCCCTGATTCTATGGCGCAAGCATCTTTTAAAGACACGTAATCACCACTACCATCCTTTTTAACAGTCACAACCTTAAAGTAAGTAGGCTCAGTTACTACTTCTGATAGTAATTTAGAAATCTCCTCTCGAAAGTCCGTTATTACCTCAAGTGTTGATACATCTTTAGAGTTAGAATCGATTACTTTAAATCTAAGATCTCTTAGGTTAATGAACCCATCGGTTGATCTTAACGATGAACCGGCTATTTGGAAATAGGGTCCTAGTTGCTTCTCGTCACCTGTTAATTCCCAAGTAAATCTAAGTAACATCAGTGAGTCACTTAGAACTACTTTAGATGCATAAACTGCATTATAGTTGGCGGTTCCATCATTTTTGAAAACTGACAATGCAGAGGCTAGGTTTGTTTCATCAGTTAGTTTATCTGAGGTGTCTACTAACAAGTCTATTTGTAATTTTGCTCCCTTGTACTTATTTAGTGAATCAATAGGGAATAAATAACGGCAATAACTTGACTGGCCTGAAGAACCAGCTGGTATAAGAAGTCCGCGACTATCATTAATAAATGAAGAGCCATTAAATAGCTGCCCCTGTAGACTTAAAATATTTGTTAAGTCTCCTGATGAGACATTTAATTTATCAAGCTTATCTTTTAATGCGATGTCATTCGGAGTCTCTAAATCATTGTCACTTTCAACTATTTGAAAACTGTTCGATTTCAAATGAAAAAATCTATCTTCACTTGTATTGATAGTGCTTGCAACTTGAACATAGATACCCATTCTTTCATTTGTACTGCCTCTCAAAATATAATCAGCTGTAACTAAAATTGTGTTTTGATCTATCAGCTCTTTCTTAATACTTCCAGCTACTGCTTGGGCAATTCCTTCAGTACCGTTTACATTCGATGCTAATGTTAAGTAGTCTAATAAGTTATCAGATGTTGTTATTTCTAACCGCAACCTAACTTTCGTGCCTGAATTAGATGCAAAATTATCAAGTGGCAATAAAAAAGTAATATATGAATTAACACCATTTGAACCCGCAGGTAAAAATAAACCATTACCATCTTCTAAAAGTTCAGCACCATTAAATAACTGAGACTGAAATGTTGTATAAGGAAATAATTCGCCAGAAGTTATATTGTTGCTACTTAACTTGTTTGAAAGAGATGAGATGTCATCTTTTACAGCGGTCAATTCTTTATTTAAAACATCACTACCTGACTGTGCATCAATAAACGACCAGTTTTGCGATAAAAGTTTAACCCATACGTCATTTCCTACAGCAGGGTTTGAATTAGAAACTTGCAAATATGTAGAGACACGCGTTTCATCGCCAGAAAATTCATAGTCAAATAAAATAACTAGCTTTCTATCTGATTCTTGATAGTATGTTTTGTTGGTGATTTTCCCGGTCGTACCAATTGTGTTAACTTGATGAACCCAGTTTGGTATTGACTCTAATATATTTTGGCTTGTTTCAAGAACCACAATAAATCTTGCTTTTCTGCCTGAATAACTTGCGGAATCATTTGCTAAAAAGTCAAATATATAGCGATTGTATGTACTACCACCAGTTTCGCCTTGGGGAATTATCCAACCACCTACGCTTGTATCTTGTGATACATTTTCACCGTCAAAAGGAGAAGCACCATTAAATACTTCACCCTGAGTCAAAAGTGGTGACTTAAACTTAATGCTAGCAGTAAATATTTGATTATATAGCTGATTAAAAGAATCAAACTTTGATTTTTGCCAAGATCCTGTTCCACTATCTCCAATTTTACCATAAACCCCATTATTACTTTCTGTAGGGTCGTTCCAAACTTCCGCTAATGTATCTTTAGGGTGAACTAAGTCTGCATTTAGTTCAGAAAGTGTTGAAAAGCTTTTTTTACCACTAACCATAGTTCTTAATGATTCAAAATTAGATTTAATTGCTTTAGATATACTATCTTTTGTGACACCGTTTACTTGCACTGTTTCATCATCAGCACCTGCTAAAATAGTATTCAATTGACCAAGTAAGGTCTCAAGCTCTGTAACTAAACTAAAAAATGACTTGGCCACTCTAATTCTCCTGGTAAGTATCTAAAGCGTCAGAAACGCCATTAACAAATTCATCTAAGGTGTTTGGTTCTAATAAGTTATTAGCAGTAGCTTCTTCACTCACTACCTGCCTCTCTTTAATTTCGATATTCGCGCTATAACTCCAAAACCCGCCATTGAAACTGCATGACTCCAGTGGGCTTTGTTTGAAACGTACATCGTGATCAATTAAGCCTTGGGGGGTGCGAATTGGCATAACAAACCAGTTAACCGCATCGTTGGTACCGTGTTTTACAAACCCTTCTAAAATAACGGCCTGGTCAGCCTTTAGTTTCCACGTTGCAGCCATCGTCGTTGGCACTGATTGAAAGCGCTTGCGCTGCCGAGCTCGGCCGCTCGCCATTTCAGTTCTTAATAAATTAGGGTTTTGAGATAATCGGTGAGTTGAAACAAGGGGAAGTTTTAGGTCTTTGGGGTAACGAACTAACATACTTAGAACCCCTGCCTTTGTAAGCCATAGGTATTTTCAAGAACCATTGAAGCTTCACCTCCTTGGCGTATACTCGTCACAAATATATTGATTACTTCTTCACCTGATGGCCCTGAACTACGTGTTGTCGAACCTGCTCTACTTGCATCTTCATACAAATTCACCGTTACATTTGAACCTAAGCTCTGTCCTTTTGTGTGATCAACAACAGTCTCTTGAGGATGAAGCATAGCTAATTGGCCACCTTTTCCATCGAGGCCACCAGTTCTTGGTCCATCCCAGGTATAACCACCACCATCGAAAGATGCTAAGCCACTCACTTTACCCGCGTACATACCACCGGCAGCAATAACAACACCTGCAGCTGCGGCGCCGAGAACAGGCCCAACGTAAGGAATATCTGCAAGCGCGTTATAAGCTTTCATTGCAGTGTCATAAGTATTGGTCCAAATACTCTGTAAAGAATTTCTTTTCTCTTCATCGAGCATCGTTTCGCCTATTGCCATTGCAGACTTAGCATAACTAGCATTTTTACCTTCCATGCCATCAAAATATCCGCCCATCACATCCAAAAGACCACCATAACCTTCTTGCATCATTTTTTTTCTATCAGTTTCAATGTCTGCAAGCTTTTGTTGGTGTTCTTTTTCTTTTTCAGCGCGTAATTCAAGCTGCTCTTTCTTTATTTCGCTTACCCTTTGCTCATGCTGGGAAAGTGCTTGTTCTTTAGCTATGTGGTATTCGGCTTCAATTTCAGCGGTAATTAGGTTTTTATCTCGAAGTAGTTGAAACTCACGCTCCATTTCAGCTTGTTTACGTTCAAAGCGTTTATTTTCAAGTTCGACCTCTTTGCCTTCAGCTTCTAGTTGAGCATCAAAAATTTGCTGATATTGATTTCGAGCAGAATCAATTAATCGCTGCGCTTTTTCATCAGTAACTTTTGGATCTGAATTTATTAATAAGTCACTTAAATCTTTTTTATCAGGGTTATTTACTTGCTCTTGAGCTGCTGCCTCAAACTTGGTTTGTACATCGGCTATCCATGTTTTTATTTTTTCCGATGGCATTGGCTCCATGGCCAATTCACTTAGTTCTTTTGCTAAGTTAGCAGTAGTAGCAGAGAATGAATCTCCAAATTCTTCTAATTGCTTAAGCCCTGACGATTCCATATCTAAAGCTTCTAGGACTGGATTGATTGCTCGGGCTACATCAGCAAACCTTTGAACTGCAACGTTAGCTAATTCTGCTACCCCTTGGCGTAACAGTAGAAATATAACTTGTAAGCCTCGACCCATATCAGCCAGAAAGCCAATACCTGAAGCTACTTTTGTGACGACTTGCTGCGCAATTGAGCCAAAACCACCGGCTTCTTTGGCTGATTCTGTCCACATATCAGAGATAGCGCCAATAATAGGTGCTGTTTCAATAGCTAGCGTTTGGCCAAAGCTATGCGTGGTTTTTTGGGCTTTATCAAATGCATCATTTGCCATTTCGACTTTAGCTGCATCGATACGGTCAAAGGTCATGCCTAAATCTTCTGCTTCTTGCATCATCGCGCTAATACCATCAGCGCCAGCATCCATAAGGTTAATCATCTTAACCCCTGACTTACCCATTAGGCTTTGCGCGATATAAACCTTTTGACTTTGGTCTTCTACATCTTTGAGTTTGTCAGCAATAACTTTAAATTGTTCTTCTGGCGCTAAACCTTGTAAATCTTCAATTGCTAGGCCTAGCCCCTCTAAAGCATATTTAGCTTCACCAGTGCCTGTTTGGGCTACTTGACCTAGACCCTGTTGCATACGCTGCAATGACTTGGTTAATTCTTCATTGCTTGCGCCATATAAGTTTGCCGCATGCTGTAACCCACCAAGTGCTTGTGTAGTTACCCCTAATCTATCAGCGGTTTTTGCTTGCAAGTCTATAAATTCAGCATTTTTAGCATATATAGAGGCATACGCAGCAACACCCGCAGCACCAAAGCCAACCATTGCTTTTGTACTTGTACCCACCAATTTTCGAGTTTTATCAGCCCATGATTGAGTATTCTTGGTGGCTTTCTTCAGCTCAGCCGACAACTTGCCACTTTTACCGATCAAGTCGATAGTGAGTGTTGCAATTGATGACATAGTTAAGTTCTCTTACGTTGGCGCCAAGGACAGGTATTTAAAAACGCTTCTGTTTCACGTTGCTTTTTACTTTGTTCAATTTTGCGCTGCTCTGAACGGTCGAACGTTAGCCCCATGTTTAATCCTTGATGGACTAAACGAAGCTCTAGTTCTTCAGCTGGCAAACGTGAATGTAATTCGTAGATTGAGCAACCTAAGTTATCTGCTAAATTGCAGAGCGCATGTAACTCAGGCTGCTTTTTTAGTTTTTTTCAATAGCTTCAAGATTATCTTGAGATAGGTTTGTAAAGAACAAACCTGTTGTGTGGATCATTCCAAGCTGCTCTACATCCATTAGTTGAGGTAGTTTTGCAGCTTCTTTGTCATCATACTTACCGTGAAGCATGTAATAAGTGTTTCGCTGAGCTAGCTTTTCCAGCTTTTTAGGATCAGCATTTTTATCGGAGAACACATCTCTTGCTTTCACTTCATCAGTAGCCGGCAATCGATGTAATTCAATTTTACCCACACCTTTTACGTCAAACACACGTGTGGATGTGGCGAGTTTACCCGCCATGATTTCTGCTGCTGTAATCATTAGGCACCAGCCCCAACAGTATCAAAATTAACTTCTTGCAGTTTGCCAATACATGCAAACATTTGCTTACCAGTCTCTTTGCCTGATTCTCCCGAAAAGTAATCTTGAGGAACAAATACAAAGTTAATAACACGACCGCTAGCACGAGTAATTTTCATGCTGATATTTGTGAAAGCTTCAACCTGATCAGTAAATGCTTTTTGGTCTGCATTACCAGGAATATCTCGCATGACTAATTCAAAGTCTTGATCTTCAGGAAGCGCTTTATCGAAGTATGAACGCCTTGTAGCGCCAATATCGGTATCATCTTCCCATTGTTTGCCTGAGTTTACCTGAGGGATTACGTCAATCCCTGGTAAAAACTTGTCAACAGCTTGCTCTCCTGTTGAACAAAATTGCAGTGTTGAACCATGTGAGTCAACAGTATCAGCTGCTAGGCCAGTTGCTGGAATTGGATCTGGCATTTTACACCTCGTTAATTATGTTGTGATAATGAAAAATGTATTCGTATGACTCACGGTATAACTTTGAGCCAGTATCGAAGTCGGGTATGCGGCGATTTTTTAGTGCTAATTGCACTTTCACATCCGTATCGACAAACCCTTTTTTGTTGAAAGTTGATTCAATTTCTTTCGCTATTGCTTTAGCGTTAACTGGTAATTTGCTGTAGCAATCAAATTGCACAAGTGCTTCGCTTTGGTTATCTTCCATGTGAATTTCTATAGGCGTGTCATCATCAATCACAGTCAGCAAAATATAGTTATCTTTGCTGTTGTGGTTTTCCGTCAGATGGAAGTTTTCACCAATAAGCGCCACCAAACCTTGTGATGATAAAGCTTTTGTTCTTATGCTATTTTCTATCATTGTGCTTTGTTCTTTTTAGCTATACGGCGTTGCGCCATTTGAATTCGTTTTGCTAAGCGGTGATTGATAACTACCACGACCTGGTTTGTCCGCTTTTGGAATGCTTGGCGAATAAATGGTTGAGCCTTTTGATTAGTAGTCCCGTATTCAACCTGCACTATATAAGGGACTCTAAAAACCCCTACTTTTACAAGTGATACAACGCCTTTACCAAAGCGTTTTGTTTCTGCACCTGTGCGATTTGTGCTGGCACGAATTTTAATGCGAGATTTTAAAAAGCCAGGACGGATTTCTACTTTTTGGCCGCTTTTAGTTTTAACTATGCGGGCAAGTTCAGATTCAGGTGCATTACGTTGCATACCTTGTTGATATTTCACAGCACCATCACGTATAGCGCTTGTCATAATACCTGTCGCTTTTTTAGCACCTATCTCTTTAGAAATATCCTGTAATGCTTGTTCCATTTGCTTTAAACCCGAGATATCAATTCCTGCATCAAGCATTGGTGATCTCCTTTACAGCAATAATGGTTTGAATATTTTCGAAATCTTGATTTATTGGTTCACCAATAATTTCAAATTGGCGCTGCTTAAATGTGATTTGGTGGGTTGCTTTAATTTTACTGCTATAACGACAGGTGATTGTATGGGTAACCTCCCCCATTAACTGGCCGCTTTGCTCTAGTTCTTTAGACGCTCCAGTATGAATGTTCACCCACTTAAAAAATTCATGCGCGAAATAGTCCGTATTGTAGCCGTCATCTGACTTGGTATTTTTACCAAAACTTACTTTGCAATTGTATTTAGCGGCTGGCATGGTTTTCATAATAGTTCTACCGCTAATTCGTTTGCGATTGCTTTAAATGCATTTGGCATGTCATAAAGCTGCACGGGTGCGGTGTCTTCACGGTTTCTAAACCAATCTGCCACTAAAATTAAAATGGCTTGTTTAGCAAGGTCGTATTTGTCTTTGTCAATTAACATATTTGCGTCAATTGCATCATTCACCACAGCTGTATGACCCATGATGCATTCTATTTGTACTGCATCAGCTACTTTAAAGCCGACAGCTGGCCAATTTCCGCCTAATTTAGGTGTAATGGTGGCTGTTAAGCCATGTTCTACAACGCGATACTCTGTTGGCTCAAGCGTTACATATTGGCCCAATGTATTTATGTATTTAATTGATGTGATGCTCCTAAGCGGCGCGGTAGGTAAAACAATTTCCTTACAGAATTTAGGCATAGCAAATTGCCATGTTTGTTCTACGAGTAAACGGCCAGTGCGTTGTTCAAACCGTTTTCGCGCTCTCGGTACCAAGGTTTGCAAATAATCATGGTGATCTTCATCTGCATAAGTATGTGCTGCCAATTCTTCTACGGTGAATGGCTCAATCAAAGGCGCCTGGATTAGCTTTCGGAGCATTTTCATTGTTGTTACTCTTCGCCGTCAGTATTGTCGCCAGTGTCACTCTCTGCGTCTTCACCTGTCACATTAAGATCAACAACTTCAACTTGTAGCTCTTTGCTGCAATACTCTACCGCTGCTTTGTCACTCGATAACTCACCAACCTTTATAAGGGGTTCAAGTAACTCAGCATCACCTTTTACAAGTGCGTTTGGTTCAAAAAGTTGATCAGCAATCACGCATGCAACCAGTACACGTGCAGTAATTTGTTTTTTAGCTGCCATGGTTAAGTCCTTACTTAAATAAAAAAGCCCCTTTTCAGGGGCAATTGGAGCATCAATTAAGCGGCTGCATTTTGGTAGTACTTAACAGCACCACCTACATCGATGCAGCGGCCACCTGTACGCATAAACGCTAAGAAACCAACTTGGCCTTTGCGGCTATACGCACTGTCTGTGAAGCGGAAGAACAGCATTTGTGATACATCACGCACAATGTATTTAGAGAAATCACCAAACAACACAGACTTAGCGTTTGCTGCCATAGCTGGAATGTGTTGGTTAGTAGCATATGGCTTGCCCAAAATTGTATTTGGTTCAGCTGACTCAATACCAGGTAACCAAAGTGGTCGCCCTTGGCTGTCTTTAAGCTTCTTAACAATTTTGATTGAAGAGTCGTTCATCATGTAACCGCACTTCATGCTACGGCGATAAGCAGGATCAACGCTGTGTTCCAGATCAATAAGGTCATCAACAGTAATTGTTGCAATTTGGCCTGAACCGCCCACTTTACCTGCAGTGATATCTGCCAGAATACCGTGTGGCTTACCCGTTCCATCACCATTAATAAATGCATCTTCTGATGTGCGGCCAATACGCTGGCCGATTAAGTTGTTAATGTAACCCTCAAGGTCAAATTGAGTGTCTTGCAACAATTGGAATGGCACTGCAATGACTTTTGAGCTGATCATATGCGTATCAATGTTACGCACACCGAATGAAGTATCTTCGTCATCTGCTGTGGCATTTTCTGCTAACCATTCACCTTGCTCAGCGGTTGCGTTTGCTGTAGGCCAAGGAATTGTAGAACCTGTTTGTGTAGGTACCACAGTAGCCAGTTCACGCATGCCACCATAAGCTTTTAATGCCTGTGAAATACCAGGTGCAATTTCATCAGCAGTGAGGTAACCCCCCTCTGAACCTTGACCAGTGCTCATCGTATTTTTAGGGCTATCAATACGAGCTTGTACTGCTGCGCGTTGTTCTTCATTAAGCGCCGACATACCACCACGTAGCCATGTTGCGTACGCTGCTTTTTCTTGCTGAATTTGGTGCTCAGCTTCATCAGTAGAGATGCCGTTTTGGTCTGCACGATCTTGAATGGTTTGCTTTGACTTAGCCTGTAAATCGAGCACTTTTTGATGACGGTCAAGCTCACCGTCTAATGCATCGATTTTATTAACCAGATCATCATATTTTTTCTGCTTATCATCAGTCCAAGCTTCATCTTTTGGATGATCTGTGACTAATTGGTTTAGGGTGACAGCTAAACCTTTGCGCTGCTCCCGCTTATCTTGAATGCTAGGCATAATGTATTCCTCAATTTTAAGTATAAAAAAAGCACCTTTCGGTGCTTTCGATAGTTGTGCCAGCGGAGCTAGCTAGTTGCCAGCAACATGTTGGCAAATCGTTCTAGCCTTTCACGCTGCGGAAATATATTTTCAGGGGCTTCGGGTTCAGGTGCGTTTTGATACGTTGTTAAATCCCAAGCTTTATTGGTAGTTTTATCTGTGCTTTCATCTTGCATAATGCTATCAACAAAGCCGTGTTCTAAGGCTTCTTGTGCGGTAAACCATGTTTCAGCTTGCATCCAGTTACGAACTTGTTCTTCACCAGCTTCTGTACGCTTTTCGTAGTCATTTACAATGGTGTTATCAACTTTATCGAGCATGTCTGCTGTATCACGAATTTCTTGTGCATTACCCAAAGCAAGTGTCCAGGCGTAATGGATCATATAAAAGCCTGAATCAGCAATCTCAATTGTATCGCCGGCTAATGCAATACGTGTTGCAGCGCTTGCAGCTATACCATCAATATGAACATGAATTTTTGCAGGATGCGCTTTTAAACTTGAATAAATTGCCGTCGCTTCAAATACATCACCACCTGGGCTATTTATGTAAACATCGATGTCCGTGGCATCACTTACTGTGAGCAAATCACGTTTAATCATTTCTGCAGATACGCCCCACCAAGAGTCAATTACATCGTAAATTAAAAATGCGGGGCGGTTTTCACCTGCATTAGCTAACGGTGACTGTTGTTTAATTTGATAGCCAACTTGTTCACGGTTTTGGCAGTTGTTTTTAATCAACTGCATTAGTTTTCGGCTGTTTCTCATAGTTAAATGTCCGTTTGTTGGTTGTTTGAAGCAGTTGCATCGTAAGGTAACGCGTAACGGCCACCCAGTTCTGGTAGATTTTCAAGCTTTCTCACTTCATCAATGCTCATCCAGCCAGGGCCTTGTGAGCCCCCAATCGCTTGACGGTATGCTTCGTTGCGATCTTTTAAGGTTAAACGCATTAAATTAGCAGCGATAAATTCAGCAAACATGGGCTTTTTCAAAAAGAGTTTGCGGTTTACTTCTTGTTCAAAGCGGTTGAGGTGGGGTCCTAGCGTAAAACGCAAGAACGATAAGCCAATCTCACCGATGCCACTGCCCCAGGATGTTGTCTTTTGTTCTTGATTTACCATAAAGCTAGGCAGACCAAACGCTCGTGCTATGTCTGTGATTTGAAATTCGCGTGATTCAAGTAGCTGTGAATCTTTAGCTGATAAGCTTAATGCTTTAACATCAGTGCTTTCATCAAGTACTAAAGGAAACTTAGCGTTTTCTACACCGCCATAAGCTTTAACCCATGCCGTGCGAAACTTTTCCTTTTGTTGTTCATCCCATTTGCCTTTTTTTACAACAGCTACGCGTTGTGTTGATCCTGATTTGAAAAACTCGCCACTGTGTTGCTCCATGGCAAGCTCAAGGCCAATACTGTTAAATGCGCCCCATTGAATAACCGACATAGACTTAAGACCATTAAAACCAAAGCCAGGAAAGTGCAAAATATCATCTTGATCAAAGCCACGAGCAGTACCATCAAGTGTAAAAAAGTAATTTAAACGCCCATTGTTATTAACTACATTCATACCTACAGGGCTGATTGGTAGTATTTCTTCTACATCACCGTTTCTATCTCTAAGTAGAACAGCATACCCATCACCATGAAGCAGCATGCTCGATACTATAAACTCCCAAAATGCAGCTGCACTCCACGCGGGTGTTGGCTGTAAGTTAAATAAGTTAGCTAAACTATGGTTAGGGACTCGTTGTTTATCGTTCTTTTCACTTTGTTCAAAGATATGAACGGGCATCTGAGCAATAGCGCCGGCAATTAATCGCACACAAGCAAAAACGATGGATACTTTCATGGATGTTTTTGGTGTAACAGCTGGGCCTGCAAATGAAGGCATTACCCCAAATAGATCAGCCAAGGAATTAATATCTTGTACTGATATGTCGTTTTGCTCAGCAGTATTGCTTACTTGTGTCGTGCTTTTGCTGCTTGAACGACTTAAAAAAGGGATTTTAAACATTAGAATTCCAAAAACTCTTGGTTAGAACCATCATCTTCTTCAGGCTGCCATGAGCCTATAAAGGCGAGTAACATAGCAACCGCGGTATCAATCTTATTGTCTTTATGCTCTTTGACTGGACGAATATATTTGCCGTCCATGGTTTCTTTCGCGATTACGTTTCCTAAACACCAGGTAAGAACAGGATCACCATTGTGGTGAATGCGGCCCTGCCTTAGTAAGGTTTCAAACTCACGCATAGCCGGTGAAAAATTGGTGTAGTTTTGCGCGACTTTTATTGGCTCGATGCCAGTGTTGTTTTGAACACGCTGTGCGATAGGCGCTGCGCCTGCTGGGTCGTAGAACAAGCCAGTAATTTGATAATTTTCGTTATCAGTTTCAATCGCGCGTTCGACTTCATCGTAATCAATGCTTGTTCCATCGCACTCTAAGAGGTCACCTTGATCAACCCAGTCTCGGTAAATATCAATTTCGCTTGCTTTCGCTGCAGTGACATAGGTTTTAGCAAACAAGTAGTAGTGAAGTTTGCCATCAATTGTGCGGGTAAAGCATGTTACGTCGGCTGTTAAATCATCCGATTCAGATAAATCGACGCCTTTTGTTCCCTCATCTCCCAAGAACTCATCCATGCTAATTGAGTGATCGGCAGCTGCTTTCCAATCTTCCATATTAAGCCAGCTTTCTTTTGCGCCCACCCATAAATTTAAATGTTTTGTTTTAAATGCATTTTGCTTACGTGCTGATTGTTTAGCTTTGTTAAGTTGGTTTTTTAAACCATCAACATCAACTGAAATACCATAGTTAGGATTGGCTTTTATTAATGTATTTTCATCTTGCCAATCATCATCTTTATCTGCTGCGTAGATAATACAGAATGTTGTTTCATCAACCCGAGTGCCCTCTAATATTTCTTGGCATTCTTTCCAATGTTGACCACATGGCCCAAACCAATTAGAGCCGGCTGTTGAAATTATAAATTCGAGTGGTTGTTCTCTAGCCCCCATCCCAGTGACCATGGTATCTCGTTGCCTGTCATCAGGGTGTTCGTGATATTCATCACAGAGGTAACAACTCGGCGAACCACCATCACCAGGATCACCTATCAAACGTTCAAACTTACCGCCGTCTGATGTACTAGAAATTTGCTGAGCTAATAATTCGACCTTAAATTGCCGACGATAAGCAGGTTGCCTCGTGGCCATTTTATGGGCTGGTTGAAAAACCTCATTAGCTTGCTTCTGGTTGGTTGCACCACAATAAACTTCAGCGCCTGGCTCATCATCGTTCGACAACATGTACAGCCCAATAGGTGCAATCCACGTTGACTTGCCATTTTTCCTTGGAACATAAACAGCTGCAGATCTAAAACGTCTGCGCTTACTGATGATATGCTTCCAACCAAAGACCTGGGCTGTTATCCACTTCTGCCAAGGGCTTAAAGCAATTAAAGCGTCCTGCCCTTTCGCCCTTGCCCACTTTCCCTTTACATGACTAAAGGTTTCAATAAACCTTATGGCTTTTAGTGCAGCCTCTACATCAAAGTAATATGGAAAATCTTTTGTACCAGCGCGTTCTAAATCTCGACTTTCACGCTCAACAGCTAGTTTCTCATAACGATTTGCAAGGCGTTTACCGCTTATAACATCGTTAGCGTACTGCTCTATATCAGCAAGGTGATCACGCTGAAACGTTGGGTAGTTTTTCCGCATCTAATACAAGTCATCAAACAGGCCAGGTTGTAAATTGTTAAACCTTTGGTCCGTTGCTGGACTACCACCAATCTGATTAATTAAGCTGTTTAGCTTTCGCCAATCATCGTTGTACTGAGCCACCTCAGGACGATTCTTATGTTGCGCACCATTGCGTCCAACTGTTGTGTAGGTCCAACCAACATCCTCTTGGTCTAAGAACGCTTTTGTTTCTTCCATGCGAGCGATAACAACACAGTACTCTCTAAAGAACCGTGTGAAGTGTGGTTTAAAACGATTAATTTTCACATAAGCCGGAACATCCATTTCCCACACTTTTTGTTCAGGTTTTGACATACCACGCGGACGCGATTGGATCGCGATTTTTTTCGCTTCCTTATCGCTCATTTCCGCTTTTTCTTCGGTACCAGGAAACTGAACAACCTTATCGTCATTCTTCTCTGCTACTGATGGGTATCTACCTGACATAAACTAGCTAACTCTCTATAAAGTGGGCTTTTTCATTTCATTTATAGCCCGCATAAAAATCTCATTAGGGCGGCGGTGTACAGAGCACCCCCCTAGACTTTTGATGCCCCCGGGTGAGTGCTGTGTCTTGACTCACTTGCCGTTTTTTCTTTGTCACAAGACTGGCAAATGGTCTGAAGGTTTTCTATTTTGTCATCGCCGCCTTGAGACAAGGGAACGATATGATCACATACCCCATGATAAGGGCCATGCAGCTCTACTGATGTTAGTACCCCTTTGCTCTTACATATCTGGCAAAGGAAGTTATCGCGATGAAATATATATTCTCTTGTTCGTTGCCACACACGACCACCACGTCCTGATTGCTGATGACTGTCACGCTTACGTCCAAATGCTTTACGGTGTGGGCAAGGCTCGTCATGATGTACCTTGCGACACTTACTACACCAGCTACCAGGTTTGTTAGCCATCTATGTTGTCCTGGCATAACAGCTGTGCATGGTCGCTTTGCTGTAGTGCTTCCATTCTTGCTCGATGGAACTCTCTATCATCTTCATGCTTACGCGCTTCACGTTCGTCACGCTTATGTTGAAACCACGCATTAACTAAGAATGTTAATGCTGCGAATATAATCCCCAGTAATATAGCCCACTCATTCAAGCTAAATATCCCTCCAGCTGCAGTGCCTAAGCTTGCGCTGTAGGTCGTTACACTGACGGCCTTTTGCACAGCTATATCACTTGTTTCTATTCGCATTGTTCCACTCTCGCGCTCTTAATAGCTGCTCATTGCAGGTATCAATAACGGTCTCTAAATACACTGTGTACTGACTGTGGGATGTATTATCTCCAACAGCTTGAATACTAACCTCACAAGGTTTAATGAACTCGTTAGGCATCTGTACAAACTTATACTCAGTTTGTACGACTGTTTTGATTACAGGCTCTAGCGTTGGCGTACTTGAACACGCTGATAACAGCGCTAGGCACACAGTCATTAGCCCAGTTCTTAGTTGTTTCATTAGTCGATAGCCTTAATGCATCAAGTTGTGAGTTAGTTGTTTGAAGCTTATTTTCGATAGAGGTAAGTTGTGCTTGGTGCTTTGCACGAATTTGTTCTAGTAAAGTGCGCTCTTTTAGTAATCGCTTATTTTGCTTCTCAGCATTCACTAAGTTGTTAGCCAGCATCTCAACCTGATTCTTATAGCTCTGAATAGTGCCGAGTAGCTGTTCGTTACTTTCACGCGCTTCATCAAGCTCAGCGCTAACGCCCACATATCGAAACACTGATATCGCAAGCATCACTCCCAAGCCTGAAAACAATACTTTGTTTAAACTAAACATCGCTAAGCTCGCTTAAGCACAACTGGCGCTCTGCTTCACGGCGCTTAATTAAGCCTGGTAACTTCTGGCCATCAGCGTAAACCCAACGCGGTAACTCATTACACGCTTTCACTCGTTGGTCATTGTTCAAAAGTTTTAATAACGTGCTACTACGAAAGTTCCCAGCACCCACGTTGTAATGAAATGACAAGTAAGCAGCATGTTCGCTTGCTGACATTGATACGCTAACAGCTCTTAGCAGCTGCTTGTTATGTTCACCTAAGTCTTTAGCAAACAAACTTAAACATTCGTTCTCTGTGTAGCTCTTGCCTAGCTCAGCTGTCGCTGTGTGGCCAAAGCAAGCGGTAACCACACCAACAGGATCGACATAGCCCGTTCTTACCTCACCTTCAAACTGTGCAATCGTAACGCCTGCAAGCGCAAGTACACCGGTAACACCAGCGGCTAATAGCTTGTTTACTTTCATAAGGGCCTCTAACGAAAAAACCCGCTCAGGCAAAGCCAAAGCGGGTCAACAACAGGAACGTGAGCTAAAAAGCAGAAACTAAAAAAGCCCGAGGCGTTAACCTCGGGCTTTATGTTGTAGCTTTGCTAAGCTTACCTGAATCAGTATAGTTTCTGTCTAGACAAAAGCAATAGTTTTTGAAAAAAAGATCTAGGCCGCTTTGATAAGATCGCAAGCTACCCAGCTAACTATCTCACCCACTATCGAAGATACCTTATCCTTATTAATTTTAGTGCTCTGTGCAATCACTCTACAGCTCAAACCCAAGCTAAAGTACTGGCGGGCAATAAGCGGGTAAGTAGGATCTAAATGCCTCATTCTCGCAATACTGGCATCAAGCACCTGTGCATAGTCATCTTTAATCACTAAAGGGCAACCGTTAATATCTAGCTTAACAGAACGTGATGTAACGAGGTTTTGAGACTTAAGCGTTGGTAAGTTCTTCTCTCTCGCCCAAAGCCCCCATTGTGCTAAATCATTCTCAGCTTGTTCTCTCAGATCTAATTGCATCTTACATACCCGCCGTATTGCTAATAACTTTAAAACTGTTTTGGTCACCCTGTTTTTTACCGTGACCACCCACCGTGACCGCTACAACCCTTATAAATACTACTATGGTCATACTGGTCATAGTGGTCATAGTGTTTTTACATACATTAGGAAGTAACATTATTAAATAGAATATAGATATCAGATGCGTCCGCTCGCACGCGCGCGCGTATGTGTGCGTGAAAACACCGTGACCACCGTGACCACCATGACCAATCCAGTAAAAACGCGGCTTACAGAGGTCACCCCTTGCGGTCATGGTCATAGTAAAAAGACTATCTAGCATCCCAAAAGCCCTCCGGCGGGTAATAAAAGGCAGGTCGTTTGCCATTTACGCGCTTTTTCTTTTTCTCAAAACCAAGGCGATGCATAATTTGGCCAACACGTTTTTGTTCAGGTGGCCGCATAGCATGTGGGTCCATACTCAATGCTTCCCCCATAATGTCAGCGATTGAATAATCAGAACGCATGTTCTTTTGTAGCCAGTCATAAATAAGCCCCTCCCATACATCGGAGTCGAACCTATCCTCTTGTTGCTCTTCAAACAGGTGCTTGTATTCATCCGTAGGCCACCAAGGTGTACCCTCATTTAATAAGTGAACAGCCTCTGCCCATAACTGATCTCTATCTCGTTTTATGGCCTCTTGGCATATCTTCGTACACATCACAGGCCAATAGCGCCGATTACCCGTTGAGTCTTTTAAATATCTATCTTGGTTTGTGGTACCAATAAAAACACACTGCCGCGGGAACTCTTGCACCATACGCCCATAACTGGGGCGATACCTATCAACCTGTGAACCAAAGAACTGTTTAGCTTTGGTGTTTTCAGCCTTATTAAACGCATCAAGCTCAGCAAGTTCAATTCCCCACATCCCCTGCATTTGTTGAAACGTATCTTTTTCACCCAAAGCCATAGGGGTATCGGTGAACCAGTCGCCAAATAGGTTGTGGCACATCGTGGATTTACCCAGCCCCTGCAAACCCTCTAAAATCAACACCGAGTCAACTTTTACAGGTGGTCGCATTACCCGAACTACAGCAGAAACCAAAAAGAATGTGCCAACCATGGCCGCATAATCTGAGTCCTCTACACCTAAGTAATCATGTAACCACATAGCCACCCGTGGCTTACCATCCCACTTTATTGACGTTAAATAGTCCTGAACTGGATGAAAGGCATGCTCTTCTGAATGAACCAAAATAGCACCAAGTACATCACTGGGTTTAGGTGTAAAACCATAGCTTTCAGATAAGTAAATACGTAAGCGCTCGGTATCGGCATCTGTCCATTCACCAAGCTTTGCCATTTTAAACGGTGGCAACTTACGCTTAATGATCCGATAGCTAAAATTGCAATAACCTAAAACACCATCAAAAGCAGGATCGTGTTCTAAAACCAGCTTCGTATTACTAATATTCGCTTGCGGATTGCCAGCATTGGTTCTTTGGAAAAGCCGTTGCCACGGCTCATCCCCCAGTGAACGCTCCCGCGCGTCAGCGTTTTTCGGTGGCGGGTTATCACCATCATTAGCGCTAGGCTTATCAACAACAGCAGATAGCTGCTTTTTAACCTCAGCTAAACCAGCACTTACATGTAAGTCATTCCAATCTGTTAAAGAACGTGAGGCCATCAAGCAGCCTCCTTATTTAAAATACCAGAAAAATCAGGTGCAGCAACAAGGCCATTAACCGCAGCTGCTGCTTCATTCGCTTTAGTAATACCAGGATTACCCTTTGTATTAATGTCGTTATCTGCACAAAACAAAAAGGTCTTATCTTTTAGCTTTTCTGCAAATGCCAAAGCCACAGGTAACAAATTACCCGCATCAAGCGCCACCGCACACGGCCAACCAGTCGCCATATGAATGCTCGCGCCCGTTGCATACCCTTCACAAACAGCCAAAACATTACAGCTATTTGCTTTACCAATAAAGTGAAACATCCCTGATTTACGGCCATGCTTTAAAAATAACTTGGTACCAGTATTGTTGATTACTTGGATGTTCCAAATCTGCTTATTAATATCCATGAGGGGAATGGCCAGACTGCCACGCTTGATATGTAAAAACGAAAAGTCTCTACCTTCATCTTCGCTAGGTAAAGTATCAAAGAAGGCTTTTATCTCTTTACCACCTTCAACTAACTCAGTAGTAAAGTTATCGCGAATAATCAAAATAAACGACTTTTTAAAACCTAACACCCCATAGGCATTTACTTTTTTATCGCTTAAGTACTTATTTGATTTTATCGGTATAGTGAAGTTTTCAATGATGTATTTGGAAAAATCACTAATTACCCCATGCCAACGCTGGCGCGCGGCTTCATCCTCTGCTTCTTTCGCTTCGCGCTCTTTTGCTCGTTTAGCGTAATCAGCGTTGAGTTTGGCTTGTTGCTCAGCCGTCATAGGTTTACGGCTAAACGTAAAGCCCTTCTCTTTAGCCATGCCAATTACAGTACCAATCGTAACACCGCCGCCCGCTTTTACGCTGCGCCACATGCTTTTAACATCGCTTGGCTTATAACGTTCACCGCCAGCGCTCCACGAATCAAAAATATCAAAGCCTGCATCGGCAAACTCATTTTTAATGCCCATGGCAATCCTAACCCAGGTATCACGATCTAAATTTGGGTCAAGATACTGCAAAGCGTCTTGTACATCTTGTAGCGTTGCCTGCTGCATAATCAAAATTCCTGTTAAAAAATGCTTCCCTAAATTAGTATGTTTAGCGACCAAACCAACAAACTAAAATAAGGAAGCTGAATATGTATAAATACCGTCTTTACTACTTGTGTGGAGAGGGAGACATGACCCCAAAAACATATACATCAACTAACCCTGTGCAAGTGGGTGATGTGATTGAACTTGAAAATGGTTTTTATCATCAAGTAACTCAGGTTCTTCAACAAAAGACAGGCGTTCGCCTTGATCTGTCCAAATCTGCTCAATCTGCTGATGAGGCAGAACTTCTAAGAGAGCAACTAGAACACCCCCTAAAGTTCTAGCAGCCTCTTTCGAGACTTCTAATTCACTAAATTTTGTCAGCGGCCACATAAGTCTTGCTTGTGTATCAACACCAGCCTGATGAATTCCCATACTACTTACCCAAACAGCAGCCCTAACCTTTTGTTCTAATGTCGGCTTTGGTACAACGACTTTAAGTTCGTGTAGCTTGCCAGGGTTAGGGTTCAACAAATTAGCCAACACAACAGGATTGATATTGCGTAATTTTTCTAATAGCTCAATTTCAGTCATTTTGATGCCTCACGTTTTTCAATCAACTCAACAAACTCTGTCAGAGTTGTTCTCTTTACATCATCTAACATTGCCTGCTGCATAATTAAAATTCCTGTTAAAAAACGCTTCCCTAAATTAGTATGTTTAGCGACCAAACCAACAAACTAAAATAAGGAAGCAAAACATGTCACTTAAAGTTGATAATCAAAACCACTTTGTTCTAATAAGCTCTTTAATACTTACCTACACCGCTAAACACTTCCCTCTCAGCTTCGAGCTGTCAGATGAAAACTTAGCTAAATCGCTTCGCCGCCATGGGATTGCTGATTACTTTGAAACATTAAGTGAAGTAATCCCCGCCACTATCATATGGTTATCAGACGAAGGTTATATTCGAAAATCGGCTGATAAAAAAAATACCTATACCATTACCGAAAAAGGCTTAAAGAGCATCGAATATAAAATGCAACCACTAAAATTTCCGTATACCGATTTCACAACAGCAAAAGATGACGGATACTCTTTTAAAGAAAATGAAAGTGGTAGAGAGATTGAACTCAAATGCACAGGCCCCGCCCTCAAACTTTTACCTGAGAACTGGCTACCGACTGATTAAGAACAGCAAGTTTATTTTCTAACTTAGCTTTTTCTTCAGCTAGTTGCTCTAGGTGCTTTGATGTATTATCAATTCGTTCTTGGAGCTTCTCTTCTCTTTCTTTAAAAAGACCAAAGTCATTCTGTGTTAACCCAAACTGCTTTGTTTCGCCATCGATGTTAAAAGTTGCAACACCAATACATTCACATTTACCGTTATTCATAAATCACCTGTATAAAAAACATATATTCGTTTAGCTAAATTCCCAGTTATTGATCGACTAATCAAAGAGCTTGCGCGCGAAACTGATTAAATAGCTCATCACAGCTAATTAATTCACTCGTATAAGGGAGTCTTAAAAACGCTCCCTTGTAATTAGCGTCACATTCTTTAGTGCCTTGCTCAGCTGATTCTTTTAAGTGAATTAGCAACTGATCTTTATCTGTAATCACATCTGAAACTGTCTTATTTGTTTTCTTTGTTTGCATCTTATTAGCTCCTTGGGTTCCTGCTTATTCTATTTCAGGTGGTGAAAGGCTTTGAGGTAAAAGCGCTTTATAATTTTTAGAAAACACAGCTTGAGCCATGTGTAAAAAGCTCTCTGTAGGGTAAGAAAATACTTGGATATGCATGTCAGATTTATGGAAATCTGTAATATGAAAGATCAAGTCGTTAGCTTGGTGTAGTTCCTCTATGCGCGTACTGACCAAGTTAGCAACATGCTTATCAAGTTTACTTAACGCCCCTTGCAAGCGTTCAATAAGCGGAATAACAGCATCGTTATCAACGCTAAAATCTATTTTTACGTCTGAGACCTGAGCCATAAATCACCTGTACAAAAAAACATATATTCGTTTAGCTAAATTCCCAGTTACTGAATGGCTAATCTAAAAGCTCAACAACACAGGAACCAAACCATGAAAACAATCCAATCAAGCAGCTTGTTTTGTATCCTCTGGCGGATAAATGTCAGGTCTCAACTCATGACGAGAAACACCCGTCACTCTCTCAATCAAAATAACTTTATCTGGGGCCACTTTGCCGGTTCTTAGCCAATTAGAAATATTTTGCTGGGAAGTATTAATTGCATTTGCAAGTTTCACTTGACCACCTAGCGCGGCAATGGCTTTTTGTAATGCTGGATGAGTGCTCATTTTAATACCTATTTTTGTATAACCTTCGCATAGCATACAACTTAAATTGTATTTTACAACAATTTATATTGTTTTTTATTGTACAAATTATTTTGTAAACTAGCTAAAAAGAACATAGCCAATACTTATGAACACTTTAGCTCAACGTTTAAACTACGTTTTAAAGGAAAAAGGACTAACACAAGAACAAGTTGCTACAGCTGTAGGTTCTAGCCAGCAATCGATTCAGGGAATTTGTGCAGGGAAAACCTTAAAACCAAGAAACCTTCTCGCTATTGCTCGATTTTTAAACGTATCTGCTGATTGGTTAGAATCAGGCGATGGTTTAATGAGCCTTTCGGAAAGTAATACATTAACTATTTCTCAGCATAAATCTGATGTTCCTCTCATTAGCTGGGTTCAAGCGGGCGCTTGGAGTGAGATATGTGAGGCGCTCCAACTGTCAGAAGTCGATGAATTTTATCCTTGCCCGGAGAAACATAGTAGTCGCACCTTTGCTTTACAAGTCGTAGGCGAATCTATGTCACCTGATTTCGTTAATGGAGAAATTATTTTTGTGGATCCAGAGGTTGAAGCAAGAAATGGTTCCTGTGTCGTTGTTAGACAAAACGGTAACTTAGAAGCTACCTTTAAACAGCTCATTATTGATGGAAGCCAAAAATACCTTAAAGCACTAAATCCAAATTGGCCTAAACCTATAATTGAGATGCTACCGGACGCAACAGTCTGCGGTGTTGTAATTGGTAGTTACAGAAAAAGAATTTAATCAACATAAAGGATGTGAATATGAGAAAAGTTATAGCTTTAGCGTTATGCATTATTACAACAATGGCTCAAAGTGCTGAAATGAGAAATGTCGAATGGGGCATGACTGTAGATGAAGTAAAAAAAGCTGAGACAGCAAAATTTATATTAGAAAAAGACAACATGATTGGTTACACCGATAAACTTAATGGTGACGAAATTTTGCTTGTCTATTATTTCACAAGCGGAAAGCTCGGTAAGGGTGTAATTAAATTTGATAACAAAAGAGTTAATAACAATGGTTACATTACAGACTTCAAATCAATTAACTCTTTACTAACAAAGAAGTATGGTCAGCCAATAGAATCCAGAGAGTTATGGGCTAATGACCTATATAAAAATGACCCTCAACACTATGGCACAGCACTCGCAACAGGTTCTTTGATGAAATACAGTAAATGGGATCTAGATAAAACTGAAATTTATCACACTGTAACAGGTGAAAATTTCAAAGTCTCCCATGTTATTGAGTTTTCAGCTAAGAAACTTGGCAAGGATATAGAAAAGCAGAGGGAAAAGGAGAATCTTGATAAATTATAAGCCCTCATTCAAGACTATTCTCAACCGCCTGTTGGCGGTTTTTTTATGCCTATCAAAAACAAAATACAATATTAATTGTATTTATTATTGACACTAACAGTTTTTATTGTATCTTTAAATAACAAATTTAATTGTTATTTAAAACCATGAACCCATTACGCACAGAAACTGGATACCAGCTTGACGATATGCACGTAAGTGCAAAGCCCCATTCTCGCTTACCTGCACAGCAAGCACGTACGCTGTTGCTCGTAGCAAAAGGGCTAACACAAAAGTCAATTGCTGAATCATTGGGTGTAAAACCCACCACAGTTCGCCAAGCCTGTAATGAACTCAGCTTTAAATTTAACACCCATTCAATGCGCCAAACGGTACACCAAGCAATTAAGCAAGGTGTGTTGCGTTACACCATGTGCCTAGTGCTTGTGTTGTTAAGTGCAACCAATAGTGACGTTGAGCGCAGTTTTAGAACGATTCGAGTAACCCGAACTGTTCGCACCACCCGTTTACGCCGACTGCGTGAACTGCAAAACGACTTACTAGCAGCCTAAGGCCAAGGAGAGTGAATATGACCAAAGTATTTATATTCCCAACAGCACGCAATAACGCAGCAACAGCCCCGTTATTACACAAGCTAAAACAAGCTCAGCGCATTAGCCCTTTTGAATTAGTGGTGCCAGAGCTAAAAGCGGCAAACAACCCGCCGCCAGAGCCACCGCCACAAGCGGCCTAAAGCAAGGTTTCACAGTTCGCTGGTACGCACTTGCCCAACCAAACCAGCCGAGTGGTTGCCGTAAGCAACTAAAACAACACAACAGGAAAAGGAAAAAGCTATGTTAAACGTATTCACATCACTGGTGATCAACCAGCTCAAACAACGCATTAACTTCATGAACCAACGCATGCATGGTGAAGAGCTACGCATTTACGAGTCGAACACAAAATATTGTTTGATTGTTCTGGTTGATACGAACACTCATACCGTACTTGGTTCAATAGCCTTAAATGCTAGCGCCAGACGTGATTTATGCATGACTAAAGCCTTTTTAAGCCTGATTGAAAACACACGCATTCCAAGAACAGTTTTGGCAGCATGAAACCCCTTAAGAAAGCCCTATCAGCAATGCTATTCATCACGTTATTAATCGCATTGCTGATTTTTGAACAGAACCTAGAAAGCTGGGTTTAACAACACAGGAACAAACCAATGCAAGAATTACACGCACTAGTTGACAAGAAAGTCGCTGACTTGATTCAAAGTGGCGAGATTGAGAAGTCAATTGAATTAGGGATCGAGAAATCAATTAACGAGTCAATCCGTCGCCAATTTGAGTCATATGGCAACATCACCAAACAGTTAGATAAACTGCTTGATGAAAAGCTAAAAATTGACCCATCACAATTAGATATACCTACTTACAACGACGTAATGCTAAAAGCCATTGAACAAAAAATTGGTGAGTTTTTTGAAAGTAAAGCTGCAGCCAAACTCATGGAAGGCATGAACAAGCTATTTGCTCCACTGCCTGAATCAATGGATATTCACGAATTTATAAACAAAATAGTAGCGCACTGGAAAGTAGAAGATCACTACGACATAGATAACACCGATGAATATGCCACAGTTGAACTTAAAGAGAATGACAGCGTACTTGGTGGTTACAATTTACAAATTTGGAAACAGCGTGAATCTGGTTATTACTCGAAATCTAAAAACTCCTCTGAAGTAAGTTTGTACATCGGTGAGGGCGGTGATATCAGACTTCGACACACATGGAACCCTACCATTCTTCATGGCGAAGATAGCCTAATTATTAAAGCTTACGCTTCCTCAATGGTCATTACTGGTTTAGCTGACTTTGATGAAGACCTCTTAGAGCTTCGCTTACACCCAGATACTGATTGGTAAGCAGTAGTTTCTGACAGCTCATTTAAAAAGTGGGCTGAATTGAAGTTATTACAACACCAGGATAAATACCATGAGTAATCACCCTTTATCAGTCGTAGATGCAATCGAAAACTTAGTTGCGGCTTATAACCAAGAGGTTGCTGAGTTTGACCAAATGGTTGAAAACGAACAGCAGCTACAAATACAAAATGACAAGCTTACTGCTTTGGTAAAAGACTATGAGCAAGGAGCTGCAGTTGTACTTAAAAATGCAAAAAGTGCCGATCAACAGCTGGCGCAAGCACAAAGAGAACGCGATCAAGCATTAGCTAAAGTAAAAGACTTAACGATTACGCTAACCGCGTATAAAGAAATAGCCGGCACACCTAAAAAGCTACGCGACAGAATAAAAAGCTACAAAGACAAGCTAGAAAGCCAGCGCTTAGCGACTGAGCAACAAAAACGCCTTTATCAAAGCGAACGCAAAACAACAGCTGAGCTTAAAACCGAAATAAGCGAACTTAAAAATCGTTTAGCTGCCGCTGACATAGTGCAAATCTACCGTGGTGATACCGACATTGTACAAACCTACCCGTATCACATTGGTGGCATGGTCGAAGGCCACGACGCAAGGCAAACACCACTACTCTACCTACACCAAAGTGGCCGTGGTGGTTTAATCATCCTCAACAAAGATGATGAAGCCGAATTAGTCGAAGCCCCTAAAGGCGGCTTGCGCCCGAAAAAAGACACCTTAGAGCTCTGTGGTAACTGGTTACGCCGTGTTAAAGCCAACAACTGGGACCTAACAGCTACAGATCTACTTACTTTAAGCAATGAAGATGAACAGCTTTGAGCAAGCCACGCTTGAAACCCTGGTCAGCTTTAAAGCCAAAGACCAAAAAGAGATCAGCCGCTTACTAACTAGCAAAAAGCTTCAAAAAGAAGCCTGCCAACTGGTTAAAAAGTGGAACGATAAACGTCAACAACTGGGCTTAGTCCCTTGGACATAACAGGAAACACCATGAATACAGAACTCAACGATGTCATGCTCGACCTAGAAACTATTGGCCAACATTCTAATGCGGTGATCGTATCAATAGGCGCCGTATTCTTTAACCCACTTACAGGCAATATTGGTGCAGAATTTTACCAAGTCATCGACATAGAAGATGCCATGAAATACGGCAAGGTAGATGGCTCAACACTTAAATGGTGGATGAAGCAAAACGATGATGCCCGTTCGATTTTTAACACCAATGACACCATGCCGCTTAAAGATGCCCTGCTCGAATTCAACGAATGGATGTACCAAATCGAAGGGTTTAGAAATCGTGTTGTTTGGGGTAATGGCGCCACATTCGACAACACCATTTTAACCAACGCCTATAAAGCCACCAATATGACTAAACCATGGCATTTTAGCAATGACCGTGATGTTCGCACCATGGTTGATGTTGGCCGTCGAGTACTCGGTATTGACCCTAAAAAATCAAATGCATTTAAAGGTAACCCACACAACGCATTAGATGATGCAAAACACCAGGCTAAATACATTAGCGACATATATCACCAATTTAAACCAGGGTATTGGGATGCACAAATTTAAACGCAACTGCGTGGCCCAACAACGGGCCCGTATACGTCAATACTATCAACGTAAAAACCAGGCTGAGAAACAAAAGGAGTCATCATGGCCAAAAGCAAAATACAAATAACAGCTGGCGATGTATTCAACAATTGGACAGTGCTATCTGAAGAAGCTTGTGGCCAATACTTTTTATGTCGCTGTATTTGTGGCACTGAGCGTTCAGTTAAAAAAGGTAACTTAGGCAAAGTTACCGGCTGTGGTTGTGTACGTAAAAGCTACCAAGCCAGCAATACACCACGCAAAGTAAAAAAACAGCCGGCTAAAGTACCCAAGCAAAAACCAGCGGCACTAAAAAAAGCCGTACCCGTTGCTTATGAAGAACGAACCAAATCGCCACGCGAACAACTAGAAGACCGACTAGACCAACACCGCCTAGAACGTGAACTTAATGAATTGTGTGGTATTTAGCAATGAGCAAAAGAAAAATTGTTTCAGCATTAAAAAGAAAAAATATTCCTTTTGTAAGGGTTGAGTATGTACGCGGATGCCCTACTCCTAGCGGATATGCTAACGGTTGGGATATAGAAATAAGCGAAGCAACAGAGGATAGACTGTTTGAAGCTGGCTTTTCCAATATCAGTACAGTAAATGAAATCGATACCACCGAAGAGGCTCTTAAGTGGATTTGCTCTATGCCAAATCTGGTGTTAATTAAACAAAACGTGGATTCAGTTAAATGAACGCTATCACCATGCCAAAGGCCTGTATTAGCTGTCAGGCCTATAAACACATTGGTAAAAGCGACGATCCGCACTGCCCGCATACCGACTGGCGCGGGCAAGCTAAAACAAAAACCCGTTATGGCCACTGCCAAGTACACAAAACCCAAGTGTTCATAACAGAGCTTTGTAACCAATATCAGCAAGAGCCATTTATAGAAGTGGTTGATGCTGATAATAGGCCTGAGGCTAAACAGCCAAGGCAAGAATGTTTATTGTTTTAACTGTAGGTGACTTATGAATGACCTAGATAAAGTGATTGATAAAATCAAAAAGTTATTGGCGATGGCCGCTGATACATCCAGTCCCAATGAAGCATTAATAGCAGCTAAAAGAGCTAGAAGCCTCATGGATAAATACCAACTTACAAAGCTGGATATTGAGAAACAAACAGGCGATCAATTCTTAGAATCACAAGGTGACAATATTACCTCTAAACGTTTGCGCTGGGTTTTGATATTGCAAAGATCTGCGGCCAGTTTAAACGACTGTGTTGGGGCTGTAACCCACGCTCCTGTAGTTAAGTATTTATTTAGAGGTTTCAAATCTGATGCAGTCGTAGCCAAGCTAACATTTGACTACTTGATTGAGGCTTGCAATAGGCAGTGTGAAAAATCACAAGTTAAAGGAGCTTCAGAAAAAAACTTTTTCCGAATCGGGTTTGCTGAAGCAATTCACCGCCGAGCGATGGATATCAAGTCAGAACGAGAGCAGACATTCGTAAGTTCATCTGGTACGGCTTTAGTACCGCTCAAAGAATCAATGATCGTGGCACATTTTGGTGAATTAAAACCAATGAAATCTAAGCCATTACGCAAACCATCATTTCAAGAAATGCACTCATACCTAAAAGGTGAAGAAGCTGGTAACAAAGTGAGTCTTGAACGTCAAATCGAAGGCGAAGAAAGCCTTAAAATATCTAACTTTTAGGAGGTAGTCATGGCTAAGAAAGTAATCACTATTTTAGAAGAGGCCGATGGCGTCGTTATTGAAATTCGCACCAATGGCCGTCGAGTAAGTTATGAATGTGAAGACCTAGACGAAGCACTAGAAACACTTCCCCACTTAGATGAACTGCAAGCTGGAGAATAACCATGACCGTTACATATGTAAAACTTGGCTGGGTGAAAGCGAAAATCATCGAACAGCATAAAGGCTTTACCGATGATGCACTCAATAGAATGCGCCAAACGGGTAAAATCGTAGAGGGTGTGCACTGGAAAAAAGTGCGCGGTGTTGTTGTGTATAACTATGAAAAATTAGACGAGTATTTTGATAATGACGGCATCGCTGCTTGAGTTTTGTAAAAAGTATGAGGGTGTCACTATCCACGGTAAAAACATACGTATTATGTTCAGTTACCGTGGTGTGCGTTGCATAGAGCCACTTAAAGGAATTTTGATATCTAAGTCAAATATCAAATTTGCATCGAATAAACGCACCGCAATATTACATGAGATTGCAACCAACCAATTTAACTACGCTAAGCATTTTCCTGATTCAGCAAAGGTAAGGTTGTTTGAGGGGAAAGGTGCAGTACCAACAGTGAACACTGCTTTAGACAAATGGCTAGAAAGAAACAAGGCCAACACCCGGGCAGATAACTACAAGCACAATTTAGCCAGGTGCAAATTATACATTCGCCCGCAATTTGGCGAGTTAAAGTTAGACAAAGTCACCTTAACCATGATCCGAGACTGGCGCGATTTAACACTCACCACGTTTTTATCGAATAAAACAATTAACGATGTGTTTATTCCCCTACGTGGCATATTCAAAGATGCAATGGCAGATAGGTTAATAGACTTTAATCCACTCGACCATTTACCAAATTTAAAAAGAAGCCGCTCAGAAAATTGTGACCCGTTCACCTTAGACGAACTGCAGTTGATAGAGTCGCAGCCAACCGCTGATCAAAGTGAGCTTAATGGGTTTTTATTTGCTTGTTGGACAGGTTTACGTGCATCTGAGTGCTACGCGCTTGCATGGGAAGACATTGATTTTGTAAAACGACAAATAAAAATTAGGCGTGGTGTTACTAAAGGCGATTATGCTTACACTAAAAATGACGGCAGCTACAGAACCATCGACCTACTAGACCAGGCATACGACATATTAATTCGTCAAAAGGCACTTTCATTTGCAATGCCGGCAATCAAGGTCGATGTGTTAAAAGATGACAACCGCAGCTATGAAAAAGCAGAGCTTAGATTTGTGTTTATTAATACCCTAAACCAAAAGCCACATACTGATGGCCAAAACGTTAATAAACGATTTTTACAAAAACATTTAAAAAAATGTGGCATTCGCTACCGCGCTATAAACCAAGCTCGCCACACATTTGCCAGCCAGCTGCTTACCAAAGGTGTAGCTGAACGTTGGATAGCTCGCCAAATGGGCCACACATCCATCACCATGTTAGAAAAGCATTACGGTAAATGGATGAACGAAGAAATACCCGACATGGCCGCGAGAGTATCAAAGATATTCTCAAGCCAAAGTCACCAACGAAAAACTAAGCCAGCTAATCCATAAATACTCAGGCACAAAAAAACCCGCTAATTGAGCGGGTTTCATTTAGTTAATTTAGCATCAGCTTCTTGTACAAATTTGTCAATTTGCATTCTTATTCGCTTCATTTTGTTTGGGTCACGCTTATCTTCTTTATCACCAAAAATCTCGTTGTGATCTAGCATTAACTTCATATCTACAAGCTCCCCAGTTTCTGTTTCGTGGAACTTAACCACTACCAGAGGATCATTTTCTTCATCATTTGGGAGTAATCTTGCGTGGTATATACCTATATACCAAGGTGAAGCGCCTTCTTTGAGAGATGAATCTTTAATTCTGCCGTATTGTCTGTGACTCTTTGATTCATAAACTTCGACATAACCTTGTGTTTGCCAAAGCTCTTGAAGTGCTACAATTTCATCAAGCCATTCAGTGTAGTCATAACCAAACTCGGCTGACAACACTGCAAATAACTCGTTAACTGTCGCATCTTCAATTTCTTTTTTTTCTGGGTTTTGCTGTGACATTAGTGATATTTACAGTTCCTAACGCGCTTATTAAAGCTGCTTTTTTTTCATCCTTGGTGCCACTTAGATAGATTCGATTGCTCCTATCGGTAGCCGCAACCATTTGAGAAAACTCTCGCATGTGGTCTTGTTGATTACTATTAAACATGTAACCTCCTACATATAAGTGTCGGTGAATGCGTATTAACCAGAGATATGGTTATCTCATTAACACCATCAACTTTAAAGCACACTATGATGCTTATATGTACGATCCTAGGGTATAGCAAGGAGTATATCAAGTATTATTTTTAACCTGGAGGGTTAAATTGATCCAATACAGATCCATTAGAAAGAGAAAACCCTCGTAACTCATTGAATTACAAGGGTTTTTAATGGTGGAGCTGGGGGGATTTGAACCCCCGTCCGAAAAGCCTCGACCTTTGGTACTACATGCTTAGTATCGTCTTTTAGTTAACCTTTACAGCTCGGACGAACACGATCTGCAAAGGCGAGGCCGCTTAGTTTTAACGCTTCAACCCCGGCCAGGGTTTCCGTCGCGATCATGTGTAAGGGTGACACTCCAAAATCCAGTCCACAAGAATACATGGAAGGAGCGCTAGCCAGCCTAAGCTGCTAGAGAGTAGTTATCGTCGTTTGCGATTACTTTAAATTGCGGCTTTTTTACGAGGCCAACCGCACCTCGACATGCACCTCGGGCGTCTTGAATTCCGTCGAATCCTAATCAGCCCCTGAATTTGGTATCTCATTCAGAGTGTATGTGAAGTATAACTGAGTAAACCCTTTATACTCAAGGCATTAATCAGGTTATTTTGGCATAACCCCTTTGAGTGCTGAAAAACCAAACAGGAAAAGTCAGTTTTTATACGAATTTTCACATATTAAGCATACAAGTTCTTAACATCATACAAAAGTTGTGCTGAAATGGGAGACGTTGTTACCTCTTCTTAAAACAATCCTGTAGCAACGAAAAAATAATAATAACAGGCCTCTTTTACAGGACTTACTTGATGTCGATGTTTTTGTTCGATGAGCAAAGTGGATATGTATCCTTGTGTGAGCATCCGCGCGATGCTGGCTTTCCCATAACGAGTTCACAACTCATTGAGTTAATTGAGCAATCGTCTTACGCAGACTGTGAACTTGTTGATGCCAATATTGGCAAACTTTTTACACCTAGCAGTCAATATCAAAATCAATCATTGGTTGTTGCAAAAGCCGTTGATGCACATATTGAAATCACCGTTGATGAAAAAAATATGATTGCAGAAGCGAGCCTGACAACAGCACGTGGTGGCAAAGTTGTGAGTATGGATGATGCACAAGCAGCGCTATCTGCTGCGGGAGTTAAGCGCGGCATAAGTCACTCTGCGCTTGATACTTTTTTAGGTCAGCAGTTTAAACAACCTGCTGGTGCGCACTACAGTGCTATTGTTGCGCATGGCCGTAACCCAAAAGATGGGAACGATGCACGGTTTGTCCGATTATGTTCAACAGCACAAGATCGCGTTCTTAGCCCACAAGCCACATCGGGTGGCAAAGTTGATATGCGAAACTTGGGCGCGATTATCACGGTTAAGCCCGGTGCGCCACTTATGCAACGTATTCCTGCAACTGCGGGTGAAAATGGCTTTACTGTATTTGGCGATACTTTACCCGCGCAAGCAGGTAAAGATTACCCCCTAGAGCCCTTTGAAGGGACCCGTCTTGATCCGATGAACAGTAATTTACTCATTGCCGACACCAAAGGAGTGCCCGTTGCACTGCCCCGCGGCATGCGCGTAGACGATGTGTTGTGCTTTCATCATGTTGATATCAGTACAGGCCATGTTGAGTTTGATGGCAGTGTTATCATTAGTGGCGATGTTAAAGATGGTATGTGCGTTAAAGCTACAGGTGATATTACAGTACTGGGATTTGTTGAATCAGCAACAATCGAAAGTAAAAGCGAAGTCACTATTATGCTCGGGGCCATTGGCCGGCACCGTGAAAATGAAGATCACTTTACATGCAATATAAGCGCAACACGCACTATTTCGGTTGGGTATGCACAGTTTTGCCATATTAAAAGTGAGCAAGATCTGTTTATAGAGCGTCAAGCTCTGCACTGTGATTTAAGTGCACGTCGTCTAATTCGTGTCGGTAAAGCGAATAACCCTCGCGGCAAAATTATTGGCGGGAATATTTTAGATGCAATGCGTATCGAAACCGGTGAGCTAGGTGCGCCATCAGGCACTAAAACCCGTGTCTTTATAGCGCAGTACTGGCATGATTTAAGACAAAAGCAACAACAAATCAATGACTTTGAAAAGCTGCTTGCCAGTAAAGCAGCCGCCTTACAACAAGCTCGAAAAAAAGCGAATAAAATAACCAATGCAGCTCAACGTGCGCATTACATCAATAAAATAACAGCCAGTGAACAACAAATAAAAATTAAAACCGCAAGCACTAAGAAAAAGAAATACCTTGTTAAGCAAAAGATTGCGCGTTTGTTGGCAACCAGTCGCTTAAAAGTGAATGAGTTAATGCATCCGGGCGTTGAGCTGAAAATAGCACAAGAGAGTAAACATTTTTCACGTATTTACCCTCCCCACTTAGTGCGATACTTCGAAGGGAAAATTACTCAGTCGTTTTAGCGGCTGAGTCTGGCTTTTCATTCTCTTCAGCTTGCTCTGGCAATGGCCATCCGCCTAGTTGTTGCCAACGATTAACAATTAGACAGAATAATTCTGCTGTGCGCTCTGTATCATAGAGCGCTGAGTGGGCTTGTTTATTATCAAACTCAATACCCGCTGCACGACAGGCTTTCGCTAATACAGTTTGCCCCAACGCAAGCCCCGCTAGTGAGGTCGTATCAAAACTCACGAACGGATGAAAAGGTGTGCGTTTAATTTTACAACGCTCAATCGCCGCATTTAAAAAGCCATGATCAAAAGCCGCATTATGCGCAACCACCACTGAGCGCTGACAACCTGCCGCTTTTTGTGCTTTACGTACGGCTTTACAGATTTCTTTAATGGCCTCTTCTTCAGGCACCGCACCGCGTAACGCCGAAAATGGGTCTATGCCATTAAAATCAATCGCGGCCTGCTCTATATTCGCGCCTTCAAATGGCTCAACATGAAAATGCACCGTATGGTCAATGCTTAACACTCCATCGTCATCCATTTTTAAAACAGAAGCAGCGATTTCAAGTAACGCATCAGTGTCTTTATTAAACCCTGCCGTTTCAACATCAATAACCACGGGGAAAAAGCCACGAAAGCGTTTTGCGAAAAGAGTTTGTTCAGTATTTTCCATAGTCTTCTTGGTTTGCCAGTGTAAGCTGGCTATTATGTCAAAAACCACAGCTGCTCTGCTAGAGCAAAAGCGATTAAATCACAGATTCTTACAGGGTTTTTAGGCACAATAATTGCTTTAACTTAATGAGCTAACACGCTGTCAGGCAGTTTTGGACTGCTTGCTATAAAACTTGCCAATTATTTGGCATTGATGATTTGTTGGAGATTTACTGTGATGAAGCTTTCATTACTTTCTTTAAGCCTCGGCCTTTTAACAACGTTTGCAGCCACGCATGCAAGCAGTGCCATGCGCGAATACACTGCTACCGCAGATACTTCAAATTGGCAAATGGTTAAAACATCGCGCTTAGAATGCCAATTAAATCATGAAGTTCCTTTTTATGGCGAAGCCATTTTTAGCACTTCTGCCAGCAAGAATAAAGACGTCAACTTTAATCTCGACATGGTTGTACGTCCAGAAAATTACAGTATTGCTGGTTTAAAAGCTGTGCCGCCCAGTTGGCGTGCAGGCCTACCAGCACGCGATATTGCGAATATGAAATTATTACGTAAATTTGACGGTGAGCTAGGCAATAAAACGGCTTGGGAAATGCTGACAGAGCTCGAAAAAGGCTATCAGCCTACTTTTTATTACCAAGATTGGCAAAACCGTGCCGATAAAATTGCCGTAGGCTTGTCGAGTGTTAATTTTAAACAAGCCTATTGGGCTTTTTTACAATGCCGAGATGCCATGCTGCCTTACAGCTTTGAAGATATCTCATTCACGGTAATGAACTATGAACCTAACTCCAGTAAGCTGACAAAATCATCTCAAAAACGCTTAGATAAAATAGCCGAATACCTCAAATATGACACCAGTATTTCTGCTATTTCAATTTCATCTTATACCGATAGCTACGGTGGTCGTTGGAATAACCTTGAGCTTTCTAAAAAGCGGGCTAAAGCAATCAAAGAGTATATTGTGAGCTTAGGCATCGATGAAAATAAAGTGGATACCGAAGGGTTTGGTGAAAAACGCCATGTTGCCACTAATGACAATATTTTAGGGCGAAATACAAACCGTCGCTTGGTTATTCAAATTGCAAAAATGTAGTCGCCGCTATACGGCGACTACACTGCTAATTCATTTTAATTGGCTTAACGCGTTTAAAGCGCTTAAGCCACTTGTCACCAAATTGAAAAAACGCCAAGCTAATCATAATGACAGTTGCGCCAACAATCAGTGCTTGATCAATCGGCTCATTATTAAATATGCCGCCAATTGCAATAGCAAAACTTGGTGTAATTAAGGTGGTCAAGGCTACCGTGCTGGCATTCAGTTTTTGCAAAACATGAAAATACGCCAATGCACCGATTAACGATCCAAACACCCCTAAGTACACAATCGAGTAAAGCGACTTTACGCTCCAAAGCTCGCTATTGAGTTGACCATCAACCAATAACCAGGTTATAAAAAATAAAGGCGTTACAAAGACTAAAGCACCGAATGTCGTCGCCATTGGGTGAATAGCGATTCGAACACGTTTGATCATCACCCCGCTTAGGCTGAAAAAACACACCGCCATAAATACATACAGCAACCCACTTAGCTGCTCTACCCCACCTTGAATATGACGCTGGCTTACTAAAAAAAGACCGATTAGTGCACACCCAAGTGAAGCGAGTTTTAGTGTGCTGAATTTTGGCTCATTTAAAATTTTCTGCGCCAGTAATCCCGATAAAATAGGTGCCAAACCAAACATTAACGATATTAAGCCAGAAGGCACTGTTTTGGCGGCCATATAGCTCAGTAGCATGCCCCCAAATATGCCGATACTCGAGTATGCATATAAGAATAAGGCGCGACGATGCCAAGGCACTCGGATATTAGCGATAGCAACCACCAATGCAGCAAGCACAAGACCCACCAGCATTCTTAACAAGACTGCCAATGTGGGCGCAACGGTTTCACTACTCCAAACAATACCTAGAGGGGTTGTAGACCAAATCACCACCATTAAAAAATATGAGGCTTTAACTGGCACAAGCTTATTCCTTTAATAAGGCGAAAAAAGCGGAGGAAAAAAACAAAGAATGGCCAACCGCTTTGAACGCGGTTAGTAAAACTTACTTAATTAACCGCAGCACATAACTGACCACACGGCTGGCGTTGCCAGACGCATACTGCGATTATTTGGTCGTTTATTTAGCTGCATCATCATCATAAAAAAGTAAGTAGAAGAGCGTTAAGAATCTGCCTATATGATTATTTTGTCAACTCAAAATTACGACAATGTAGAATAAAATTAAGCCTAATATTTACGCGCCTAACCGTGCTTGTAAATCATAAGTTACAATAAGTTTCTTTGATTTATAACAAAACTATTTAAGTTTTATTAAACAAGTTATATCTTGCATGCCTCTCACGAAGTTTAAGGGTCAAAAAGTGCTTAAAAATAAAACAATAGGTAGCATGTTAATTGTTGCTGGCACCACCATAGGAGCAGGGATGCTGGCATTGCCCATCGCCTCTGCGGGGCTTGGATTCACCACCGCGCTGTCACTCATTTTATTAATTTGGTTTTTAATGACTTACACGGCTCTATTAATGTTAGAGCTTCATCAATATGCAGACAGAGACGCGACACTCAACACCTTGGCTAAATCTTGGTTGGGCAAGCGAGGGCAATGGGTGGCTAACTTTTCAGTTATGTTCTTGTTCTATGCCCTATGCGCCGCATACATAGCAGGCGGTGGTGCACAGTTGCAAGAAAAGCTAAATAATGGCTTGTCACTCTCGCTGGCCCCCCAAGTTGGCTCCATTATTTTAGCCGTGGTCATTGGTACCGTAGTAACGCTTGGCACAAGTAAGGTTGATAAGCTTAATAGAGTGCTTTTCACAATTAAAGTGTGCGTACTGGCAAGCTTATTTTATATGCTCACACCGTATGTGCATGGGCAGCACCTACTCGAAATGCCTATTGAACAAGGTTTAATTCTTTCAGCTATTCCGGTGGTATTTACATCTTTTGGCTTTCATGGCTCCATTCCATCGATTGTTAAATATGTGGGTCTCGACATTAAGGCTTTACGAAGAGTCATGGTGGCAGGTGCCGCATTACCGCTTGTCATTTACATTTTTTGGCAACTGTTGAGCCAAGGCATAATGAGCCAAAATGACTTAATGCAAAGCCAAGGTTTATCTGGCTTTGTTAGCAGTGTAGCAAGTATTGCACATAACCCTCATGTTGCGACTGCGGTCAATGTTTTCGCAGATTTAGCACTCGCCACGTCATTTTTAGGTGTGAGCTTGGGTTTATTTGATTTTTTTGCCGATGCCTTTAAAAAAGGTGATGGCAGCAAAGACCGTATTAAAACGGCATTAATTACCTTTGTACCGCCCCTTGGTTTCGCATTATTTTACCCACAAGGTTTTATTATGGCCCTTGGCTACGCTGCGATTGCTTTGGTTATTCTGGCCGTATTTTTGCCTGTCGCCATGGTTTACAAACAACGCCGAAGCCAACCTGAAACAGGTTACCAAGTAAAAGGGGGTAATGTTGGTTTAGTACTGGCGGCTTTATTTGGTGTGCTAATCATTAGCGCCCAAGGTTTACAGATGGCTGGTGTAATCCCTGCTATTGGTTAATAAAAATCACACACTGAAAAAAGGCACCTTTGGTGCCTGTTTTCATTATTTTGAGGGATTAAACGGGTCGCTACCTGCGTTAAAAATTGCTCACTTAATTAGACGAATTAAGGGTATCAAATACCATCGCTTTACCACGACCAGATTCTTCAGATGCGGCATCGAGCTTGCCATCTTTATTGATGATCACATGCATATCACCAAAGTGACGCTCATCAAGTTTGTAGCCCATTTTTTCAAGCGCTTTAATAACCTTTGGCTCAAGCCCTTTATGGTGTCTTATCACGTTTTTAGGCCACAGTTGATGATGAAATCGCGGGCTATTTACGACTTGCTCAGCAGACATATTAAACTCTACCGCATTTAAGATTGATTCATACACTGAACTAATAATGGTGGTGCCGCCCGGTGAACCGGTTACCATTTTCACTTTATTGTCTTGTAATAAAATGGTGGGTGTCATTGAGCTTAACATCCGTTTGTGTGGTTGAATTTCGTTGGCCTCACCGCCTAATGCACCGAAAACATTCATAACACCTGGTTTAGCACTAAAGTCATCCATTTCATCATTAAGAATAAAGCCTGCTCCAGAAACAACCACACCGCTGCCAAAGCTTAAGTTGATTGTTGTTGTGTTTGCGACCGCATTACCCCACTGATCAATAATTGAGAAATGTGTTGTTTGCTCACTTTCATGTAAACCTGGTTTGATGTTTTCAGTTGTCGAAATTACATCATTACGAATACCCGTTGCACGTTTAGCGAGATAATCATCCGCGAGTAAGGCTGTTTTTGGTACATCGTAAAAATCAGGATCGCCTAAATACTCTGCTCTATCAGCAAAGACTCGTTTGCCGACTTCTGCAAGAATGTGCACATAGCGGGTCGAGTTATGCTCTAAAGGGCCTGTTGGTTTAGCAAGATCATACATTTTTAGCCATTGTAAAATAGCAATGCCCCCTGAACTGGGTGGCGGTGAAGTAAGCACTTCAAAACCACGCCAATGACCTTTAATAGGCATACGCGATTTGGCCTGATAGTCTTTAAGGTCTTGCTCTGAAATGATACCGCCATGCTGTTTCATAAACGTGGCAATTATTTTAGCTGTCTCGCCTTCATAAAAACCCGCCTTGCCATTATCACGAATGCGCTTAAGCGTTGCCGCAAGCTCTGGTTGCTTAAAGGTTTTATTAGCTTTAGCATCAGAAAAATAATCAGCAAAGTTAACTTTTATCGACTTTTTCTGCATTCGCGAAATATATTTTTGGATACTTGAAACAAGTTTCGGGTGCACAATAAAACCGTCTTCTGCCAACTTTACCGCAGGATCTACGAGGGTTTTCCACTCTAAGCTGCCATGCTTTTGGTGTGCTAGCCACATTCCGGCAACACTGCCCGGCACACCACTTGCGTGAATACCATACACTGACATGTTGTCTATCACATTCCCTTTTTCATCGAGATACATATCGCGATGAGCTGCTGCGGGGGCAGTTTCACGGTAATCTATAAAGTCACCTTTGCCGTCTTTTTGAATCAGCATAAAACCGCCGCCCCCAATATTACCGGCCTCAGGTAACGTGACAGCCAACACAAATTGGGCTGCTATGGCTGCATCAATGGCATTCCCGCCTTGCTCTAAAATTGCCCGTGCAGTATCGCTACTGTAACTGTCTGGCATCGCCACAGCCGCTTGTTTGGCTAATAATGGCGGATGAAAAAATAATACAACGAGAAGCGAGACACTGACCGTGTATTTTATTAAAGTTCGCATACTAATTCCTTTTGACGTTTTTATACTCATTTATACATGCCAAACTACTAAGGTCAATTAGTTACGCTTAAGTGAGGTTAATTCTGCTTTCGGACATGAATAAAGCACCGCTGGTAATTCTCCGTGTTCATCTTGGTGCAAGTATTCTTTTATAAATTTTAGCCCTAGCTTTTTCATTACACTAATCGATGCAAGGTTGTCTTTTAGGGGCTGTTGCTGAGAGTGTTTTAACTTCGGGGTGTTGACTAACCGCCAATGCAACACTCAAAGCGGCTTCAGATGCATAACCCTGCCCCCAACTAACACGTTTAAAACGCCAACCAATTTCAAGGTCGCTATAATCTGGCTTATCAAAAAATCCCATTGGCCTCACTAACACCCAGCCAATAAACATGTTGTTGTCGGTAACGCTTACCTGCCATAGCCCCCAGCCCTTTTGTTCATTGCGAAAAGCATTTAAACGGGGAATAAAAGTGTTTTTAATTGTTTGCATTGTTGATACTTTGCCACGGGTTAAATATTTCATTACCTGAGGATCGTTATCAAGCTCATATAATAATTCTGCATCATTTTCGTCCATTAAACGAAAACTTAGCCGTGTTGTTCTAGCTATATTCATTTTTAAATGCTTATACTGCTTATGGTGTTAATTAACCATTAGAGAAAAATATGAAAAAATTAGCAAGTTTAGTTTTACTAGGATGTATTGCCCTAACGGGGTGTGAAGATGCTGATGAAGCAAAAAAAGACGCAGCCGAAGCGAAAGAAGAAGTTAAGCAAGCTGTCAATGATGCATGGAAAGATGTAAAAGAGGCAACCAGTGAGTTTAACGATGACTCATTACAAGCACTGCTAGCAGAAAGCAAAGAAATGGGTTTAAGCATGTATGACGACGGTAAAGAAATTGCCATAGATGCATGGATCGAGAGTAAAGAAGCCGCTGGTGAACTTTCTGAAAAAACCAAGCAAAAAGCAAAAGAGTTGGCTGAAGAATTAAAAGCAGCCCGCGAAAAGCTTGAACAAGAAAAGAATTAAACTGTAAAAAATAAAAGGGTAAGCCATGCTTACCCTTTTTCATTCACCTTGCGATTAAAGCTCAAATTCTTTTTTGAACTTTAAGCCAAATTCACTGCGGTCATTACTGCGCATAACACCAACAAAACCTGACTGCTGTAAACGACCAACATCGTAAACTTCATTCAATACGTTTTCACCGTATAGCGTCACTTCAAAGTCGCCATTAGGGTTTAAATAAGAAATGTTAAACCCAACAAGTTCACGCGATTCAATATGTTCACTTTGGTTGTAAACTGATTGGCCTTGCATGTCACTGCGGTACGAATAGTTTGCGTTAATCGCCACCGTACCACCGTTGCTTAAGTCAACAAAGTACGATGGGGCAAGCATAACAGTCCAGCGCGGAGTTAATGCAGGTGAGTCACCTTTACCAATGCCTTGCACTCCTTCGTCAACCTCGGTGATCTCTGAATCTAAGTAGCCAATCGCACTACGCAGTGTAAAGTCATCCGTAAATGCTATCGTTGTTTCAAGCTCGATACCTTGTGCTTTTGACTCGCCAGCATTTTCAACAATCGTTACAAACCCCCCCCCGGCTGTTGGATCAGAGAATGGCAGTGCTAAATCGGTATAATCTGTGACAAAAACAGCAAGCATCATAGAAATATCTTCATGCACTTGACCTTTAAGGCCTAGCTCATAGTTAATCGCTTTTGTTTCATCAAATGAGACAAATTGATCAGGACCACCAAATGGACGTGGCGGAAAGCCACCTGTTTGATAGCCTTTTTGAATTTGCCCATACAGGTTCATGTTATTGCTGAGCTGGTAAGACGCGTTTACGTCCCATGTTACCGCATCAAAGTCAGCACTTACGTATTTACGCGTTGCAAAGCTTGGAAATTGTGCATCGGCTTCTTTTTTGTCTTTTGAATAACGAAGACCACCGCCTACTGTTAAGTCGTCACTTAAATCGTAACTTGCGTTGATATACGCTGCGTATGAATTTGTTTCTTGGTTAATATCAAAATAACCATAATTACCAAATGAAGCCGTTGTACCATCATTCAATAATCCGTCTGGCGTGTTGAATGGGCTAAATACAAAAGGCCCTGAGCTTGTAAATCCATCTTCATTAAAGAAATACAAACCAGACACAAAATCCATATTATCGTAGCTACCGTTTAACTGGATTTCGAAAGAATACTGATCGGCCCCCCCCTCTTCTGGGAATTCAGATAAATTAAGTGCCACGGCATCATCATCAAGGCCGCCTTCATATTCTGAGCTGCGGTAACTGGTGATAAATTTAGTCGTGTAAGTATTATTAATGTCCCAATGTGCTGATAATGATGTCCCCCAGCCTGAGTAAGCCGTTGATTCGATTCCTGCGACAGTCGTTGCTAAATCATCTGGATTACTTGGTAGCATGTCTTCAGTTAAAAGTGGAAAATCACCATTAAATGGATCATTAGCGTCCAACGGTGCCGTTAACTCGATTGTGTAAGGTGATTGACCTGATTCATTGTCGACGCCATCAACAGAGAAAACAAAAGATAAGTCGCTGTTAGCTTGCCATTTCAACGCCATACGACCACTTAGCTCTTGCTCTTCACCAATTTCGTTTGCTGGATTAACAAGGTTAATTGCCTCACCGACTCCATCACGTTGTTTGTACGACACACTGGCCGACATGCTGACAGTGTCTGTAAGGCTGTTATTAAAATAAACATCACCCGCTAAACGATTGCGACTTCCAACTTTAGCCGTTGTGGTTACAATCCCTTCGTCACCAGGTTGTTTAGTAATAATGTTAACTGCACCACCAAGTGTATTACGGCCATATAAAGTACCTTGTGGGCCTCGCAACACCTCAACACGCTCTACATTCGGGAGTGATAAGTTTGAGCCCATTTGACGCCCAAGGTAGACACCATCTAAGTATACGCCTACGCCAGGATCTGTGGTGATCACGTGATCTTGTAAACCAATACCGCGAATAAACACAGAGGCATGCGCTGCATTACCCACACCATAACGGGTAATATTTAAATTAGGCACGTATTTACCAATATCTTCTAAGTTGCTCATATTGGCTTTATCAATCAGGTTTTCACCGATTGAAGTAACCGCTGTTGGCGACTCAAAAATACTTTCTGTGCGTTTGCGAGCTGTGACTTCTATTTTTTCGAATGCATCTTGTTTCGCGGTGGTTTTTTCTTGCTCAGCGAAAGCTGATGAAGATAAGGCAGCTACAACAGCCACACTTAATTGTGAGAAATGACGTAATTTCAATTAAAACTCCAAAGGATACCGTGTGTGTATTTTTACCTGTAAATCGCAGGCATAAAAAAAGACGCTTAGGTATAAGCATCTTTCCTCTGGAGGGACATTATATGTCAATTTTGTGAAAATACGTATAATTATTTTATATTTTATTATTTTTTATAAACTAAATGCATAATATGTATGACAAATTGGATAACTTTTTCACACAAACCCAATTTTTAAAGAAAAATAATTGCAGAAATTCAAAGAGTAACCCACTTTCCGTCTAAATAATCACCACGCTATGCGCATTATCATAGTTCCTTTAGAAAATATTAAAGTGCACTGCTTTTGATTGAATAATAAACAAAAAATAGTCTATGCTGTTACTTGACCCTATTTTGCAAGGAGCATACTTTGAAATTACTATCCCCATTACGCGCTGCGATTATTGTTGCTGTATCGACGGTGTCCCTCACGGGCTGCCAACTTACCTCCAATGAACTCCCCGCTATTAGTGACTCTGGTACAAAAAACACGGGCCATGTGGTGTGGCATGACTTGATTACGCCAAATTTAGCGGAGTCTAAAGCTTTTTATGGCAAGGTGTTCGGCTGGCAATTTGAACAGGTAAATGACAGCTACACTTTCGCCAAACTCGACGGTAAATTAATTGCAGGCATGGCACAGTTAGATAACACACAAAATGCAAGCCTCTGGTTAAGCCTTATCAGTAGCCAAGATATAACTGATGCCACGAATAAAACACTTGCTGCAGGCGGTAAAGTATTAGTAAAAAGCACTGAAATCAAAGGGCGAGGCACAATTGCCGTATTAGAAGACCCTCAAGGCGCTGTATTTTCATTAATTAATACTGTGAACGGCGACCCCACAGTGAGCACACATGACAATGGGTGGATTTGGCAAGAAGTATGGAGTGATGACCCAATACAAAGCAAAGCTTTTTACCAACGCCTCGGCAATTACTCTTCTAAGGAAAAATCACTGCAACAGCTCAATTACAGCTACCTCGCTGTCGAGGATAAACCTGCCATTGGCTTTGTTAAAAAGCCCGATGCTGAAATCGGTAACACATGGGTTAACTACATTAAAGTCGACGATGTTGATGCAACATTACTTAAAGTAACGGCTGCAGGCGGGGTTATATTAATGGCACCAAATGAAACCGTTCGCAAAGGAAGTGTTGCTATTATTAGAGACCCAGCGGGTGCAGGTCTGGTCATTCAAGAGGAAATAAAATGAAAAAGCGTTTAATTAAAGTCATCACAGTAGTCGCAGCAGCTATTCTATTAAATGCATGTTCACCTTATGCAAGCCTTAATGTAAACGCCCCATTTAAAGTGGGCCCTGTTTATGTTAACCCAAGCATTGGTGTAGGTGGTTCGTTATAAAAACGACCGTCATAGGGCTCATGCGCCCTGTGACGGTATTGCTTTAAGTTATGTGTTTTTCGCCGTCTAATTATTGTAAAGAGGTATTAATTTTGGCACGCTGAACTTGGGTTAATATGCCTTCGGCTTTCGCACCTAAATAGACATAAATAGCCAATGCGATTAACAAACCCACCACCGCAAACATCATCAATACCGCAGGCATCACATATTCTGTTTGACCCAAAGCGGCTTTAAACATCGTAAGTAACGCCTCTATTGACACTGCAATAAGAATGGTTGAGATAAAACGGGTAATAGTGCGACGTGTTGAACTGTGACGAAAGATATCTTTGTGCATTAAAATCTCTTCTTCTAAAATCGTTTTTCCTAGGTCGAAAATAGCAAGGGCTAAGGTAACAAAGATAATAATAGTAAAGGGCTTTAGAGGATCTGAATGTGCCTGCTCGCTCGTAACCAAAGAAAACATGCCCTCGAATACTTTAAATAATAAATAAAATACCAAGCAAAATAAGCAAGCGACAATAAGCCCATACCCTACTTTAAAGTAAGCCGTCATATTCGCTCGTTTCGTATCCCCCATGATGAACTCGATAAGTTCGGTGAGGCACACATCAATAACGACGTAACACGGAGCGCCTTCTTTGAATTGAACAGACTTTATAACCGAAATACATAAATGCCTCGTGGCCGTTGATACATAGGGTGAGGTGAAATGTGCCTCTGTCGAGTTTGATATCGCTGTAAAGTAGGGTCGAGCGCTTAAATCTTGCCCTGCCCCTCTATTAGCTAAGTCTTTCTTATACTGGGGTTTAAAGCACACATTATTACCTAGCTGAATCCCCTGCTCATCTAAACAATACTGCAACTCTAAAAAGGGATACTGCTTAATGAGGGGTTGAACATCTTTTTTTTGAGCAAGCGCTGTATGCACACTTGCCAGAATTGAAAGCAATAAATTTTGAATCAGCCCTTGGTATTCTTCATATCGTTCTATTGCGCTTAAATAACTCATTCTTGCCATAATGGCATCCTCTGGTGAACACACACAAGATAACAAGCAAGGAGAGAACCAAGTTATATATATCTTACAAATCAATGAGGTAGAGTATTAACAGAGGGCGAACAGCACCAAAAAAGTGCAAAAACATACCGAAACGAAAAAAGCCGTGACTTTTAGGTCACGGCTTTTTAAATTTGGTGCGGATGGGGGGACTTGAACCCCCACGGCCGAAGCCACCACCCCCTCAAGATGGCGTGTCTACCAATTCCACCACATCCGCATACAATTCTGTATGATGTTAAGCTGTTTGATTTACTGAGGAGATAAATCGCTTAACAATAATTAGCAACGCTAATTAATTTGGTACGTCAGAGCTTTTCTCTTCTGTCACTGGCACATCAGTTTGTGCTGGAGTAACAGTTTCAACAGCTGGCGCAGCCTCTAGGTTTTCCCACTCGTCCGTCTTTTTAATTTGACCGGCAGTCAGGTTACCTAAAACAATACTTAACACGAAGAAAATCGTTGCAAGAATTGTTGTTGTTTTTGTCATGAAGTTGCCTGCACCTGATGAGCCAAACACTGTAGCAGACGCACCTGCTCCAAATGATGAACCCATATCAGCGCCTTTACCTTGCTGGATTAAAACCATACCAACAAGCGCTAAAGCAACAATTAAATAAACTACTAATAAAATTTCGTACATCTTATACGGTCCCTTTTGCACTTTCACAAATAGCAGTAAATGATTCTGCTTTTAGACTTGCGCCGCCTATTAGGCCGCCATCTATATCTGGTTGTGCAAATAATAATTCGCTATTTTTTTCATTCACGCTACCACCATATAAGATGGTTAGCTGTTCAGCTAAATCACTATCCGCAGAAGCAATTTTCTCACGGATAAATTTATGTACAGCTTGCGCTTGCTCAGGAGAAGCAGTCTTACCTGTGCCAATGGCCCAAACGGGCTCGTATGCTACCACAGAATTCTTCAGTGCTGCTACACCTAATTTGTTAATTACAGCATCAATTTGTGCTGCAACCACTAATTCGGTTTCATTCGCTTCACGTTGTTCTTCGCTTTCGCCAACACATAAGATAGGTGTTAAACCAACGTGTTGAGCGCGAGCAAATTTATCCGCAACTACCGCATCAGATTCACCATAAATACTGCGACGCTCTGAATGCCCTACTAAGGTATACGTTGCGCCTAAGTCTTTAATCAGCTGAGCATCTACTTCACCCGTAAACGCACCCGCTTGGTTTTCTGAGACCGTTTGCGAACCGACAACAACATTTTGTTGTTGCAGCGAACTTATCAACGGGAATGGTGGAAACACCACAATATCAAGTTCATCAGACTGAACATTTTTGATAGCGTTTGCTAATTGTTCAACAAGTTCTAACGAACCGTTCATTTTCCAATTGCCTGCTACCATTGGCTTACGTGTTGCCATATTTCCACTCCACATTAGAAAGCGGGCAAGATACTAACTCGACTTGCCCAAAGTTACAAGAGGTTATTGTTATCCCTCGGTTTGTTTGCTCACAGATTCGACAATTTCAGCAATTTTTTGTGCGCTGTCTAGTACTGTTTTCTCTTGATCAGCCTCTACCATTACGCGAACAACAGGTTCTGTCCCCGATTTGCGAAGTAGAACACGCCCTGTATCACCTAATTTTTCTTCGATTTGTGCCACAATATCGATAACAGCTTGTGCTTGCGTTGGATCCGTACCTTGAGGGTAACGAACATTGATCATTTTCATCGGGTATTTTGTAAAGCCAGCACCTAAGTCTTGCAGTGTTTTATTCTGTGCAACCATGGCAGCTAACACCTGCAAACTCGAAATAATACCGTCACCAGTACTAATTAAATCAAGATTCAATACATGGCCTGAGCTTTCGCCTCCGATTTTCCATCCTTTCTCTTGCAAAAGCTCCATGACATAACGATCGCCAACTTTACTGCGAGCAAAATCAATACCACGCGCTTTTAATGCATTTTCAAGCCCCATGTTTGACATGACCGTGCCAACAACACCCCCACCCAACATATCGTCGTTTGCAGCTTGGCATGCAATAATATAAACAATGTCATCACCATCGAAGACACGTCCGTTGTGGTCAACCATCATCACACGGTCACCGTCACCGTCGTACGCAATACCAACATCGGCATCATGCTCAAGTACTTTGCGCTTGAGTGTTTCAACGTGAGTTGCACCGCATTCAAGGTTAATGTTGACACCATTTGGTTCACACGCATGACAAATGACTTCTGCACCAAGCTCACGCATAACAGACGGGGCTATATGATAAGTTGCGCCATTAGCACAATCTAATACGATTTTTAGACCCTCTAATGATAAACCTTGAGGGAATTGGCTTTTACAAAACTCAATATAACGGCCATCAGCCGTTTCTAAACGACGTGCTTTACCTAATTTATCTGAAGCTACGCAAGTCATTGGCTCTTCCATCATGGCTTCAATTTCAAGCTCAACTTCATCCGCTAGCTTCAAACCACGACTAGAGAAAAATTTAATCCCATTATCATGATAAGGGTTATGTGATGCACTAATAACGATGCCAGCTTCAGCACGGAAAGTTTGCGTTAAATAAGCAACCGCTGGGGTCGGCATAGGGCCAAGTAGGACAACATCAATGCCTGCAGCAATAAGACCTGCTTCCAGTGAAGTTTCTAACATATACCCAGAGATACGCGTGTCTTTACCAATAATAACCTTCTTGGTACCAATTTTTGATAATACGCGTCCAGCTGCCCAACCAAGTTTTAATGCAAACTCTGGAGTAATAGGGTATTCGCCCACCATGCCACGAACGCCATCCGTGCCAAAATATTTTCTTGTTTTACTCATTTATAATTCCTTTCTTACATGCTTGCCATACGGTCAACACATCTAAAGTTTCTGAAACATCATGCACACGAATGATTTTTGCCCCATTTTGGGCAGCAATTAAAGCACCTGCTAAACTGCCAGCTAAACGCTCATCCGTGCTTTTATTTAATAAATTACCAATCATGGATTTGCGTGATAAACCCGCAAGGACCGGTAAATTGAATTGATTAAACTCGTCAAACCTATCAAGAATTTCGTAGTTGTGCGCGAGCGTTTTCCCAAAACCGAAACCGGGATCTAAAATAATACGTTGTTGCTGAATCCCCGCTTGCTCACATGCTTCGATACGCTCGGAAAAAAAGTCATTAATATCTGCAAATAAATCCTCATACTGTGGATTACTTTGCATCGTGCGAGGTTGTCCTTGCATATGCATCAAGCAAATTGCAACGTCAGGGTATGCAGATAATACTTCAATAGCACCGGGCTCTTGTAATGCCCTAACATCATTAATGATATCTGCACCCGCTAAAATAGCCTGACGCATGACCTCACTTTTGCTGGTATCAATTGAAATTATACAGTCGCTTGTTTTTCTGAGCGCTTTAACCAGAGGGATAACACGGTCAAGCTCATCTTCCAATGAAACGTCAGGGGCACCAGGGCGTGTCGACTCACCGCCAATATCAATGATTTTTGCGCCTTGTTCTAAGAGTGTATGAGCTTGTTTGACAGCGCTGTCTAGTTGGCAATAATTGCCGCCGTCTGAAAATGAGTCAGGAGTGACATTTAAGATCCCCATCACAACAGGGGTATCGAGGTGTAAAGTGCGGCCTCGAGGTAAACTAACAGTGGTCATCTATCACCTATACTGCTTCCATGGCGAATGTTTAGGTGCTGCACCTAAACGATTTTTTATGTCGCTACAAAAAAGCCCCGGCAAGCGGGGCTTTTGCTAATCGTATTTTAACGATTATTCAGCTTTGTCATCAAGGTTTGTTTCATCCTTTTTTACTGAATCATCCGATTTTGACTCTTCAGCAACAGGTTCAGCCTTGGCAGCTGGTTTTTTATCATCTGGACGACGGTCATGCATGTCACGCGGTTCGCGCACTGGCTGACGAGCCATTAAATCGTCAATCTGACCCGCATCAATTGTTTCGTACTTCATTAATGCATCTTTCATCGCGTGTAAGATATCAATATTGTCTTTTAAGATTTGCTCAGCACGTTGGTAATTACGATCTGAGAACAAACGAATTTCGCTATCGATAACTTTTGCTGTTTCATCTGACATGCTCATGGCACGGCTTCCACCGCCACCCATGTACATCTCGTTTTGATCTTCAGCATACAGCAGTGGACCTAACTTTTCGCTTAAGCCCCATTGAGTAACCATTTTACGTGCGATGTCTGTCGCGCGCTCAATATCGTTACTTGCCCCTGTGGTTACTTTGTCTTCACCATAAATCAGAGCTTCTGCAATACGACCACCGTAAAGACTAGAAATCATTGACTCTAGTAACTCTTTAGAGTGACTCACACGGTCTTGTTCAGGCAAGTACATCGTAACACCTAGTGCACGACCACGTGGAATAATAGACACCTTATAAACAGGGTCGTGTTCTGGCACCATACGGCCCACAATCGCGTGACCTGCTTCATGATAAGCGGTCATCTCTTTTTCTTGTTCGCTCATCACCATGGTCTTACGCTCTGCGCCCATCATGATTTTATCTTTTGCTGCATCAAACTCAGCCATGCTAACAACACGCTTGTTGCCGCGCGCTGCATATAGCGCCGCTTCATTTACCAAGTTTGCAAGGTCAGCACCTGAGAAACCAGGTGTACCCCGTGCAATCACAGCGGCCTCAACGTTATCGCCTAATGGCACTTTACGCATGTGCACTTTCAAGATTTGCTCACGACCACGAATATCAGGTAAACCAACTACAACTTGGCGGTCAAAACGACCCGGACGTAATAACGCGGGGTCAAGTACATCTGGGCGGTTTGTCGCTGCAATAACGATAATACCTTCATTACCTTCAAAGCCGTCCATTTCTACTAGCATTTGGTTTAGAGTTTGCTCACGTTCATCGTGACCGCCCCCCATGCCTGCACCACGTTTACGACCTACCGCATCAATTTCGTCGATAAAGATGATACACGGGGCTGCTTTTTTCGCTTGTTCGAACATGTCACGGACACGTGATGCACCCACACCAACAAACATTTCTACGAAATCAGAACCTGAAATTGTAAAAAATGGTACTTTTGCTTCACCAGCAACCGCTTTCGCTAAAAGAGTTTTACCCGTACCCGGAGGACCTACCATAAGTACGCCTTTAGGGATACTACCACCCAGCTTTTGGAATTTTGATGGATCACGTAAGAAGTCCACTAACTCTGTGACATCTTCTTTCGCTTCATCACACCCGGCAACATCAGCAAACGTTGTTTTAACTTGATCTTCGCTCATTAGGCGGGCTTTGCTCTTACCGAAAGACATCGCCCCTTTGCCGCCACCGCCTTGCATTTGACGCATGAAGAAAATCCACACACCAATAAGCAGTAACATTGGGAACCAAGAGATTAAAATGCTGGCGAGGAAAGACTGCTCTTCAGGCTTAACACCTTTAACATTTACATTGCTTTTCAATAAATCATTCAAAATGTCTTTATCATACATTGGCATGATAGTTTGAAAGCGCTCACCATTTGTTTTGGTACCTGTAATGGTGCCGGTTGTGCTTTCAATAGAGACCTCTTGAATAGCGCCGCTACGTGCGTCACTAACAAATTGAGTGTAACTTGTTTGGCGATCTGCTTGATCACCACCATTAAAGCTCTGAAACACTGACATTAGCACAACTGCAATGACCAGCCAGAGTATTAGATTTTTCGCCATATCGCTCAAGGGGTTAACCTCTTGTATCCAATTAATTTAAATTCAACTTAACGCAGCACAACTGTACTACAGTTTGTAGCCTGTCGCCACTATATAAACTTCCCGAGAACGGGCACGCGAAGCATCGGGCTTTCTAATTTTTACCGCCTTAAAGCTATTACGTACGTCCTGTAAGTATTGATCAAATCCTTCTCCTTGGAATACTTTGACACAAAAAGCGCCATTTTTCTTCAAAACTTGATGACACATGTCGAGCGCAAGTTCGACAAGATACATACTACCAGCTTGATCAACTGATGTATTGCCACTCATATTCGGTGCCATATCAGAAAAAACGACATCAACATTTTTACCGTCAATACGTGTTAATAATGCATCAAGCACAGCTTCTTCACGGAAGTCACCTTGCAAAAAATCAACACCTGCTAAAGAATCCATCGGTAAGATATCACAGGCAATAACCTGCCCTTTATCACCTACTTTTTCAGCTAAATACTGAGACCAGCTGCCGGGTGCGGCCCCTAAGTCAACCACTGTCATAGCCGGTTTAATTAATTTATCTTTATTTTGAATTTCGTCTAATTTGAATACCGCACGAGAACGCCAACCTTTCTTTTGCGCTTCGTGAACATAAGGATCGTCGAAATGTTCCTTCAACCAACGCTTAGAACTGGCTGAATGTTTTTTGTTTGCCATAAAATTAATACGTAACTAATTAGTAATATTCTCTAGATGGCGTTAGAATACCCTTAATTCAAGCCATATTCAGCAAAATTTGTAACATCATGAAATTATCGAACAAACAAAAGCAGTTTTTAAAAGGTCAAGCACACAGTTTAAAACCGGTTGTATTACTTGGTGCAAATGGTTTAACAGAAGGCGTTTTAGTTGAAATCGAAAGCGCACTTAATATTCACGAGCTTATCAAAGTAAAAGTACCTACCGACGAGCGTGAGACTAAAGCATTGATTTTTGATGCAATTGTTCGCGAGACCGGCGCAGAAAAATTACAAACAATTGGTCATACAATTGTGCTTTATCGCCAAAGCGAAGAGAAAAAAATTCAGCTTCCTCGCGGCTAATTTTGCAACAAAGTCATGCAATAAACTAAAAGCCAGCGCAGAGCTGGCTTTTTTGTAACTAAATTTTATTACTTAAGCGTTTTATCTTCTCTAACGAACTTAAGCGTCCGATTTATAAATTCGGTGGTTAATTCGTTGATCAATCCTGTCTCGGCATTGAGTACTAAGCTAAAACCAATATTTAAATAAGGAAACACCACTAAATCACTTCGGTAACCTTGCACCCAGCCACTATGATAATAAAGTACTTCATCATCATAGTTGTATACCCGCCATCCAAGCCCGTAATATGCATCTTTAACATGACTGCGCCACACTCTTCGACGCGTCTCTTTTTTGGTGTGTGTATACGGTCGGGTTTGTTTGATTAGTGCATCTAAAGGCAATACTTCGGGGTATTGACCTAGCTGCGCGTTAAGCCAAATAGCCATATCGTTTGCGCTGGCATTAACCCCTGCGGCAGCTGCAACCTTGTAGTAATTTTTCTTTAACCGAGATGTATACCACCGTTTTCGGCCACGAACATGAGGGTGAGCAAAATTATCGTCGCGGACCATGCCATCATAACCCACACTCGCATCGACCATTTTAAGGGGGGCAAAGATATATTCAGAAATCCAATGCGTGTAGTCCATTTGAGTCGACTTTAAAATCACCGAGTCAATTAAGCTAAACATCACATTTTGATAACCGTAACATTCACCCGGCTTACATATTGGTTGCACGCTCAGCAGTTGCTCGACGATATCAGGGTAACTCATTCGCGATTCAATCAGATTATCATACGCATTCGGCACTAAGCCGCTTGAATGACTTAAAATATGGTAAATTTTTAAATCATCTTTATAAACGGTATTGGAAAACTCAGGAATAAACTTACTCAGAGGATCATCGATATTAAACTCCCCCTGCGCAGCAAGTTTTGAGGTTAATGACCCTGCAAAAGTTTTTGATACGGATGCCAAACGAAAACGCGTGTGTTTATCAACCTTTCGGCCATTGTCTATTTTTGTGCGGCCTATCCCCCGCACAAAATCATCTTCTCCGACTTTGACAATTGAAAGCGCTCCACCTGGAATACCTTTACTTCTTAATTTTCGAGATAAGTACGTATTGTAATCGTCTAAAAATGTCTGCCATTGTGAACCGCTACCTGCAGCCTGACTGCTAAAAGAAAGCAGTAAAAGAAATGAAAATAGACAAATGATAATAGGTGCTGAGTACTTCATTATTTATTTTTTTAATCTGTTTCGGAAGTTTCTCATAACATAATATCATGAACTTTTGCTTCGACTAACGTACAATGCGCACAATCTTAACTTTTTTCATGGGTAGACTTATTTTTATGCGCTTACTTGTCGTTTTGCTTTTTACTTTAATTTCAGCCGGTTGTGCCCTAAGACCAGAACCAGCTCCGTTGTTAGTAATGCCAGAAAAGCCATTGCTACAAAGCCAACGTTATCAAATAAAGTATGAAACAGACCATGCAGCACCTAAAGTTAAGTCTGTGCAGTTACCGGCTCATACTGTCAGTAAAAATCAAACAGTGACGATTGTTGCCGACAAAACGAGCGTGACAGATACGCTTTATTCACAAATTTCTGAATCGTTAGTGGCAAAACAATTAAAGGTTGTTGATGAAGGTCAAGCGGATTACACGCTCTCAATCCATCAATTAGATTTAGAGTTGGTTGCTGACACTGAGTACACACTCGTAAAACCACAAAAACCATTTCCTTTATTCGATGATATCGCGGTTCAGTTCCCAACTAAGCAGTGTGCAACAATGCTTGGACAAGTGAGTATGCGTTTAACACATAAAAAAACCGGTGATGTAGTTTGGTTTGCAAAATCGTCTATCGATAGCGCAAGCTTTCACCGCGAGCCACTTATTTACAGCTTTGAACAGCAGCAAATGATTAAAAATGAACTCGAAGTTGCCAGTTTCATTCATGAGCAAAACACTGAGCAAGCTCGTCTTGAGCGCATTAACAAAAACATTGAGATACCTGCTTATCAAACTATTTCACGTATGACAGCTCTAACGAAAGAACAAGGCCCGTGTAATCGTACAGAGATAAGCGCGCTGACACCGATGATGCAATACTACCTCACCAGTATTTTAATCGACAAAATTAAAGTCCAGTGAGTCATCTATAAACGCTCACACTGTTAATGTGGCTGCTTTTCTTACCTACTACCCTCAAGGAAAGCAGCGTTTAATTTAAGCCACACTTTTTAACACACCTGATTACACCCCTACATTTTTTTACAGATTTCGGGAACTCATTAACAATATACTATATCCTAGTACGAGCTTATTTTTATTAGTAACAAGGATGACAAACTTGCGAGCCTGCAGCGCCCTTTTATTTATCTACTTATGCATTTTTAGCACGTCGAGCCAAGCAAGTAATCGTTATTACGCCGACAATACACTCGAACCAAGCCAAGGTTTTGCCTGGGATTGGGGAATTGGTGCAGGGTATTATGCTGAAGATTCATACCTTGTTGGCATGGACTCCTATAATGATGGATTTGAGCCCGATATCCATCTTGCTGTCTCTTACGAGAAATTTTACCTCGATTACGACCAAAGCCAATTAAGTGGTGGCCTTTCTCTTGGCTACAGCATTATAGATAAATTTGAGTGGGGTCTTGATATTGTCGGGACGAATGTTCAATCAGGGTTTGACGAAACAGGTTTAACGTTTTACGGCGACGATGTTATCGCGGAACTTGAGGGAATAAAACGCCGCAATTATGATTTTGATGTTGGTCTTCGCCTGTCCCGCCGCTTTGAAAATTCACACATTTCTTTTGAATATTTACACGATGTATCTGGCACTCATAATGGCTGGGTAATGAATTCATTTTTTAGTCAGATCATTCCATGGCGAAACTGGGAATTTCGTTCAGGTGTTGGCCTGAGTGCCTACTCAAGTGACTTTACCAATTACTATTTTGGGATTTCGCAGCCCGAATCACGCGCTGACAGACCTCTGTATATCCCAGATACATCATACAGTCTCATTTTTGAGTTTCATGCGGAATACCCGCTTAATCAGCACTGGGTCTTTTTAACGGGTTGGTTATCAACTTGGTTTTCAAATGACATTCATCAAAGCCCTATTATATCGCAAGAGTATCAGCATAAAGCCAAGGTAGGCCTGCGCTATGTTTTTTAAATACTACTTTTTGTTCGCCTTACCCATTGCACCCGTCAATGCACAAGAACAGACAGCCGATAGCAATACTCTTGTTGCAATACCTGATACCTGTGTGGCACTGCGTGAAGGACGAAATTGTTACGCTGATGTTGAAGTTTCTTGGCGACAGCAGCAAATAGGAAACTACTGTTTACGTAATTCCGACAGCAAACATATTATTCAATGCTGGCTTATGCAGCACAAAGGGCTGTTTAGGTATGAGTTTGACTCTACAGAAACGGTCGGATTTGAGTTGATTAATAGTGATAATGGAAAAATTGTCGCCTCCACTGAAATACAGTTACAGTGGGTATATAAAAACCGTCAGAAAAAACGTCGTTGGCGACTGTTCTAATACCATTCCGCTTAATTAAGTGGTCTATTTTGAGGCAATAAAACCGCGTTGATAACAAGGCAAAAATTTAGTTATTTAGTTGTTCTAAATCAGAAATTTTTAACGCAGGTAGCGACTGGTTTGATCACTCAAAATGATTAAGTATTTTTGCGGATTGGTATAACTATTAGGAGTAGATAATGGAGCATTACGGAACAATTTTACTCGTTGAAGATGATATTTCTTTGGCGAATTGGGTAGCCGAATACTTAACAGAGCAAGGTTACAATACCACACTTTGCCAGCGTGGCGATCTCGTTGTTGAACAAGTTCGCACCTCACCGCCCGACCTCGTATTACTGGATATTATGCTACCAGGGCAAGATGGCATCAGCGTTTGTCGCGACTTAAGGCAGTTTTATCATGCCCCCATTATTATGCTGACCGCCCGAGATGATGAAATGGATGAGGTTATTGGTCTAGAAGTGGGTGCCAGTGATTACATGATGAAACCAGTGCGTCCTCGAGCATTACTCGCCCGTATTAAAGCGGCTCTTCGTTCTCAGTCTGACAAACAAGACTCAGCCACTGAATCGAGTATTATTACAGTAGGCAAGTTAGCGATTCATACCGATTCTCGCACGGTTTACTTTAATGATGAAGAAGTTCATATATCAAGTGCCGAATATTTATTACTGCACTACCTTGCGAGTAATGCAGGCCAAGTTGTTTCAAGAGACGCCGTTTTCAAAGCAACAAAAGGGCGAGAATACGACGGTTTGGACCGTAGCGTTGATGTGCTTATTTCATCATTGCGGAAAAAATTCAGTGATGATCCTCAACATCCCGAAAAAATAAAAACAATTTGGGGACGAGGTTATCTACTGGTCGCCACGGCTTGGCAATAGATTTAAACCTGTGAAAAAGTTTTATATTTCTCTTCTTGGCAGCGCACTTATCTCAATTATTGTATTGGGCTGGCTAATTGACGCCTTTAGTCAGCAAACTCATACGCCACAGGATGAGTTTTATAACCAAACACAAATGATTAAAGGCTTTGCTAAACAACTGGCTGCTATGGCCCCGACCGAGCGTGAACGGGCAATAAAACAGTTAAACAGCGACTTTAATGTGCAACTTGAATATAGACCCACCCAATCACTCGCACTGCCTCATTCATTACTGCAGCAAATAACCCAACCTAACGGCTTAATTCTTGAAGATCAACAAGGTTACTATTTACTGTACAGTGAAGCCTCTCTTGGAGCACATCATCTAAAAATGCGCCTTGGTAAAGACCCTATACACGACCAAGGCAACGACGTGTTACTTACGCTTTTATTTTATGCTGGTTTGTGTGTTTTTATGGGCTTTATTATTACCCCTCTCGCAAAACGCTTAACAGTATTAAATGAAGCGGCAAAACGATTTGCTAAAGGAGACTTAAGCAGCCGTATTCATGTGTCTCATTTCACGTATATACGAGATGTTGAGCTGACCTTTAACCGAATGGCGAGCCAAATTGAGAAGCTATTAGACGAAAATAAATTAATGGCGTCGAGCTTGTCTCATGATATCCGCACGCCTATTGCCTGTTTACGATTTGGTTTAGAAGCCGCACAAGACTGTCCAAATGAAGAAAAACGTCTTGAGTATTTAGCACGCATGGAACAAGACCTTGATCAAATGGAGTCTATGCTAAAAAGTTATCTCGCATTTGCAACGTTAGAACAAAAAGCGAACCAGTTAACTTTTAATGAATCAGATTTACACAGTTACTTACTGACTGTAATCCATCAAGTAGAGCCAAAGTTAGAGCAACGCGCTTTACATTTAGAACATGATATTAAGACAGGATATATTTGCGCTGATCTTCATTGGTTAGCTCGCGCAATTGTAAATTTATTAAGTAATGCATGCGATTTCGCACACTCAGACATCCTCATTACAGCGCACTGCTCACCAGAGCTCGTGGTGATAAACGTAGAAGATGACGGACCAGGGGTCAATGAGCAAAACTGGCATAAAGTATTTAGTCCCTTTTTCCAAGAACAAACTCACCGTAACCGTGATGGAGAAAGTTACGGGCTTGGCCTTGCAATCGCAGCCAAAGTCGCAGATTGGCACCACGGAACCATCAGTGTATCTAAGAGCAAAAAGCTCGGTGGCGCTTGCTTTACACTTTCAATTCAGAATAAAAGCCCCTAAAAATGTTTCAATTGTGTTAATTCTTTCGTATTGTTACGCCCAACAGATTGAAATCTACGCTGACACGACACACGGTAAGACATAGAGCAAAATTGCCCGTCATTAACCCTTTTTATTTAGCGTTAATTCAAGTAGATTGTCAGCGCCGTCACAAATAGAGAAGTAAAAATAATATGAGCGCATCACGCGGGGAGTTCAGCTCTCGCTTTGGATTTATTATGGCAGCTGCAGGCTCTGCGGTTGGCCTAGGAAACATTTGGGGTTTTCCCACTCAAACAGCAAGTAATGGCGGTGCCGCATTTTTAGTTGCTTATTTAATTTTAGCATTTTGTTTAGCCTATCCGGCGTTAATGGCAGAGCTTGTCATAGGACGTCATGGTCAAGCAAATGCGGTTAGCGCTTTGCGTAAGGTAACCAATCAAGCGTGGCAAAAGAAGTTTGCGTTTTTAGTTGGGTTTGGGGGCATTATCTGTGCAGGCTTAATCCTCAGTTTTTATGCCATTGTTGCCGGATGGATGTTAAGCGCAACACTTGAACCCATTGCTCAATTAACAGGGCAAGTGCAAGCCCAGACCTGGCTAAGTGAGCAGTCACTCTCAAGAAACATCATTTTTACCGCCGCGTTTATTATTTTAACGATTGCTATTATTTCAAAAGGTGTCGAAAACGGGATTGAAAAATGGTCAAAGCGCTTAATGCCTGCGTTACTGGGTATTCTGTTTATGTTGATCATTTACGTAATGACACAAGAAGGTGCTGTTGAAGGTCTTAAAGCTTATTTAGTGCCTGATTTTTCGTCTATTTTGAACCCTGAGTTGTTAGTCAACGCGCTAGGACAAGCCTTCTTTTCACTGTCTTTAGGCACCAGCGTAATGATCATTTACGGCTCGTATATAAGTAAAAAAGAAAACCTCGTTTCACTTGGCGCCTATGTCACGTTGATTGATGTATTTATTGCGTTTGTCGCGGGTTTATTAATTATTCCAGCCATGTATGTTGCGCAAGCGCAAGGTGTGCAAATTTTCTCAGCTGAGGGCACCCTGCTTTCTGAAGATACATTGGTATTCCAAGTGTTACCGGCCCTATTCACGAGCATGGGCTATGTGGGTATTTTTGTCGGCTTCGCCTTTTTTGCACTAATGAGTATTGCGGCATTAACATCGTCAATCTCGATGCTTGAGGCGCCGGTATCATACGCTGTTGAACGTTTTGCACTGAAACGTCTGCAAGCAACGTGGTTAATAGGCGGGTTAATTGCGCTCGTCAGTTTTACTATTGTGTTTAACCTTGGCTCATTATTTGGCTTTGTGATCACACTGACCACAAAAATAGCGCAACCACTGCTTGGCTTAATGTGCTGTATTTTTGTTGGCTGGATTTGGCATCGCAGTGCGTTACTAAAAGAGATTCAACAGGGCTGCCCAGAAGCCGGCAATAGCTTTTTTTGGAAAGTATGGCCTTGGTATATCAAGTTTGTATGCCCCATTGCCATCGCACTCGTGTTTGCAAACTCACTGTTAAGTTAACAAATTTTGCAGTAGCCCTGTGGCTACTGCAAACACATATCTTGGTGTGGTATTCCATCTTCAAGGTAATCTTCACCCACACACTTAAAACCTAACTGTTGGTAAAAATCGACTAAATAGCATTGCGCGCCAATTGTAATAGCTCGCTCAGGCCAATGTTGCTGGCAAGTATCAATGGCCGTTTGCACTAACTGTTTTGCCAGACCTTGACCGCGAAAATCAGCAGTCACTAACACCCGCCCAAATGCACTCAATTCAGTATTTTTTGGGTAACAACGAGCATAAGCCGCAAGCCTATTGTCCTTAAATAAACACAAGTGCAACGTTTCTTGATGGTTATCAATATCATCTATTTCAGGGTATGGACAGGTTTGCTCTACCACAAATACATCCACTCTGGCACGAAGTATACTCAATAACTCATCTTTGCTTAACGCACCATAAGTCTTAATTGAAAACATAACTCTCCCTTTAATAACAAAAAACCCAGCCAAAGCTGGGTTTCTAGGTTTTTAGCTTAGCGTATTATGCGAACAATCGCTCAAGCTGATCACACAATTGCGATAAATTCACATGATCATGTTCAATGGTTAAATCAACATATCCATCGCCTCTAAAGGCACGGTCAAGTTCAATCAACACATGTGTTTTATGGGCTTCAGGCACAAAAGACAATTCGATTTCTTGTAATCCAAATAAACTGCGGCTATTCGGTCTGTATTCTAGTTCTTGATAGCAACCTGAATGTGATTGAAAGGTAGGCGCTCGCAAGTACCCTTTTTCGACATCAGCCTTCACCAAATTAAAACCAAGCTTGTCCATTGCTTGCATTAAGGTGCTTACCGCATCATTCGGATACACATGGAGCGAATCACGGTCTGTTGGGTCAAGTGCCATATCAATATCTAAGCCTGTTTCAATCCAAACATGCGACTGATTATACCCTGCGTTGATCTCTGTCATTGGCGTTTCAGAATGTAAACGCGCCTCGAAAGGAATGTGCTTTTCTTCACCCGCGGCAATTGTACCAATCTCGTTAATAGGCCACTTTTCTATAATGTGATTGGTGAAGTAATCTCCATCATCACTTTGTACCTTCACGCGCGTCATTAACGCTAAGTCTAAGCCCGCGATTTCCTGTTCAACATCCCCGCCTTTAATCACAATGACAGCGTTAAATTTTTGGCCGGGTTGTAAATGTTCTGTCTCTAGTACAGTGTCTACTTTTGCTGCACCAATACCAACTGATGCAAGGATTTTCTTAAACATCTTTTCTCCTTAAGCCAGGTTCTATAACAAATTGGCTTAAATTCCTTCGTTACTGCATCTTAACCACAATTAAAAGCTAATGTCAGCGAAAAAATGTTACTTTTGGCGCATTAATCAATAAATAACGCAAAAGTGTTTATTTTTTAAACTCTTTATATTCGTTAGTGTTTTCCAATATAGAATATTTCGCTACACTCATAACAAATGAAGTCAAAAGAAGAATTATGGAACTTATATACTTTGCTACCGCGTTTGTATGTGGCTTTGCTGTTTATCAGCTAAAGCTTCCTCCCCTTATTGGTTTTTTGTTGGCGGGCTTCGCCCTCAACTTATATGGCTACAAAACAACAGAACTACTCAATACTCTCGCAAGCTTAGGTGTAACACTTCTTCTGTTTAGCATCGGCCTAAAACTGAAAGTCTCTAACTTAATAAAACCCCAAGTGTGGGCACCAGCCTCAATTCACATTGTGCTTAGTAGCACGTTATTCAGTGCTTTTATGCTATTGCTGGGTGCGCTTGCACTGCCCCTTTTTGATCAGCTCACGTGGCAAAGTGCCTTACTCGTTGGCTTTGCATTTAGTTTCTCAAGTACTGTATTTGCAGTTAAAGTACTTGAAGAGCGCGGAGAAATGGCAAGCCTACACGGTAAAATCGCTATCGGTATCTTAGTGATGCAAGATATCTTCGCGGTTATTTTCTTAGCCATTAGTACGGGCAAAGCACCTAATATGTGGGCACTGGCACTATTAATAGGCTTACCTGTTTTACGCCCCCTTATGTTTTGGGTGCTCAACCGTTCAAAACACGGTGAACTATTGCCTTTATTTGGTTTTTTCTTTGCACTCGTACTTGGATATCAAGCATTTGAATTTGCAGGCCTTAAAGGTGATTTAGGCGCGCTTATCATCGGTATGATGTTTGCGTCGCACAAGAAAGCCGGTGAGTTATCAAAATCACTACTTAATTTGAAAGATATTCTTCTTGTAGGGTTTTTCTTAAATATTGGCTTAAATGCAGAACTAACGACTCATGCCGTGTTAGTTGCCATGGTGATTGTATTTGTATTACCTATCAAAGTGGCGCTTTATTATGTACTGACTAATCTCTTTAAACTACGCGCGCGTACCTCACTGTTAAGTGCTTTTAGCCTCTCTAACTACAGTGAGTTTGGGTTAATTGTGTGTGCTGTTGCAGCAAGTAGCAATATGATCACCAGTGAATGGCTCGCTGTAATGGCTATTGCCGTATCTGTTACCTTTATATTGGCGTCTCCTTTAAACAAACGTTCAAACGAAATTTATGTCAAACTAGAAAACTGGCTGCTCAAATTTGAAAGCGATACGCGACTTGCCGAAGAGTTACCAGTAAACCTAAATGACACAAAAATTGTTATTTTTGGCATGGGTCGTATTGGCACTGGTGCGTACGAAACGATTAGTCAAACACACCCTAATCTCGTTGCAGGTATTGATATTAAGCCCGATGTGGTAGAAAAACATATTAAGCGTGGCCGACGGGTACTCATAGCAGATGCGACTGACCCTGATTTTTGGCAACGCGTAAATCATTCTCATGTGGGCATGGTTATGCTCGCAATGCCAAAACATATGCAGAATATTTTTGCCCTTGAACAGTTACGTGCCTCGGGTTATCAAGGCCAAGTTACTGCTATTGCGAACTACCCAGATCAGCAAAAAGAACTAGAAGATATGGGCGTAGATTCAACCTATAACTTCTATTTAGAAGCCGGTAGTGGCTTTGCTGAACATGTAAAACAAAAACTTTTTTCTTGATGTAAAAAATAATTCTCAGCACCTAATTATGGTACTGAGAATTATTTTCATTATATTCATATACTTGCTTAGACATAGAAATTAACCCCATACCTGACGTACCCACCCTAGGTCATTCTTATTTACAAAGCTTTACATGCAAATTAGCAATCATTGTCAAAAAAGGAGTAAACTGGGCTTAGATACTACGCTAAGTATCTATTTTTAACACAAAAAAAGTTTATCAGTCTGCTTGCGTACTTCATGATTTATGCACTACTGTTAGACTGTTTAAGGTTGTTTAAATGAAAAATAAGTTTACCAGAGAATCTTTAGCAAACACGGATGATGCACATTCCGGGAAACTTGTAGATATTCAACAGCAGCTTGATGAGTTACAACAAAATGGCATGACAGCGATGGATATTAGAACTGTGCTATTCAACAAGATGCTCGATGTTTATCAAGTTCCGCGTGATCATTTTCTTCGTGACAGTGAAACACCTGAGCGAATTGACGACCCGACTATCGTAACGAGGCTCAAGCAGCTTGGGTTTTCGAAAAAGAGTCGCCAACAACTACATTAGCATTCAGTATTATTTTGCAGTAGTCATTCCGAGGGCCTACCTCCCTCACTAAATAGGCTGTTTCTTGCCCGTCACAGCCTATTTTCTCTTTCCTATTTGCCGTATCATTCATAATAAATATAAGTCCAATTGAGACAGTAATGGATACAGCCCAATTAAAGCTCGCGATAAATACAAAAATGCCGTTTGGAAAGTACGCTGGTCGCCCCCTCTTATTGCTACCTGAACCCTATCTTGTATGGTTTAAACAGCAAGGATTTCCAGACACACAACTTGGCGCGCAACTAGCAATGATGTACGAAGTAAAACTCAATGGTTTAGAGAAAATGCTGATGCCATTATTAGATGAAAAATAATTTCAATTTTCGTGAACTTTTACTTTTGAACGTAGTCTATTACTTTGCTACTTGTTTATTTTTGGTTTTAACCACAGAAAAAGCGCCTAAGGCGCTTTTTTTATGTCTGCTAATGAGTGACTACACGTTAGCTTAACGAAGAGAGTTATGCTGACGTAAAAAACCGTGTAATAACGAAGGTAATACTTTGTAATTGAGGTGCCTTGGCAATTGCTCCTGCACTATTCGGCCTCCTACAAGCATGCAGTCGCCAACCAGAAGTTTTTAACACAACTGACGTCAAGCGTTAGGTTTAGTCACTCAAAATGATGACCTATTAATGCACAGTGGTATAGTCGAGCTTATAGAGGCGAATAATAAATTTTGCCCCACCCAGCTCAGAATTACCCAGTTCTGATTGCCCTTGATGCCAGCTTACAATTTTTGCCACAATAGCAAGACCTAAACCAAATCCACCGGTTTTTTTATCTCGACTCTTATCTAAACGTGTAAATGGCTTAAATACACTCTGCCACTCACTTGGGGCAATACCGGGGCCATCATCTTCAACATTGAGCTGTATATAATCAGGAAATTCTTGCAAACTCACTTGAATTTTATGGGCTGCATACTTTTGAGCATTCCCCAGTAAATTTTGAATGCAGCGTGCCATAAAGTGCTCATCACATTCGTAGTAGAGCTCTGCCGGCGCATTCAATTGCACATCAATGTCAGTGGCAAACTCTAGTTTATTCACAACACTATTAATCAATGCCGTTAAATCACAAGGGCGACGCGTTAAACTTGGCTGATGGGAATCAAGGCGGGCATATTCAAGCATTTCTGACACTAAGGCTTCAAGCTCAGCAATGTCTGCTTGCATGTTATCGATGTAATCGAATGACTTTTCATTTTCTATTTGCTCTTCAAGCATAGCAACCGCAAATTTTAACCGTGCTAAAGGCGTTCTAAACTCATGAGAAACTGATGAAGTAAGCTCTTGTTGAGCTGCAAGCAAATATTGGATGCGTTCTTGCATCGCGCTTAAGGTATCGGTGATTGGTAAGAAAAATGATTTAGACGCATCATGAAGTTCAAAATCTTGTGCGCCACCGACCGCCTCACAAGCAAGTGTCAGCTTATTGAAGTCGCGCCACAGTAAGAAACTCCATAAGCCTACAGGCACACCAATCACGGTTAATAATAGAAAGTAAGGCCAAACCGAGCTAAAACTTGGATTGGACACTGAAAAAGGACCCACATGCAACAACTGCTTATCATTCAGTGCTATGTACCAAATGACTTCTTGTTGGTGATTAAAAAGATAAAGGTGTTTATCAGCGTTTAACTTGGCGTTTAATTCTTCAGGTAGAGCGACATCATTACGGTTAATGCGTTCGCTATTAAACGCTTGCTGTAATTTTTCTAGTCCCTCTTCTGTTTGACTTAAGAGCCAGAGAGATTTCCCAAACTCTTGGTCGAGGGCGATGTGTTGTTGAGTATCTTCATAGGGCCAAAGTTGCTCAATGACCCCACTAACCAGAAACAAAGAAACTATTATATAAAGGTATAAGCTTGCAAACAGTTTCCCCATTAATACTTACATTTCCCATGCATCAGATACGAACAAATAACCTTGTCCCCACACCGTTTTAATACGATAAGGCTTATCACTGTTATCACCCAGCTTTTTACGGATCCGTGATACACGTACGTCAACTGTACGGTCTAAACCATCGTATTGACGACCAATCATATGTTGATGAACATGCTCACGACTTAGCACCTCACCTGCATTTGACGCTAATAACCAAAGCAATTCAAATTCATGAGACGTAAGTGTAATTTCATTACCTTTGAGTGTAACAATGCGACTGGTTTTATCAATGCTTAAATCGCCAAAGGTAATTTCTTCAGGGATTTTGTTTGTTGCTTGGCCACGGCGAAGTAATGCATTAATTCGTGCAAGTAAAACACGCGGCTCAGCCGGCTTAATAACGTAGTCATCAGCACCAAGCTCAAGACCAATAACTTGGTCAAAGTCTTCACCTTTTGCTGTCAGCATTAAAATCGGTAGGCTATATTTATCGCGTACCTGACGGCATACACTAAAGCCATCTTTACCGGGTAACATAACGTCTAGAATCATTAAATCTACCGGGTTGTTTTCAAGGTAATCAAACACTTCATCGCCGCGTTCAAGGACCGCAACATCCAACCCGTTATGCTGAAGATAGTCCCGTGTTAACTGTTGTAAACCGAGATCATCTTCAACAAGTAAAATCTTTGCCATTGGTTGCTCCTGAATTAAAATAAGCTCCACGGTGAGCGTAATCTGCGTCTCGTTGTTTTTGCTTCAGTGCTTTGCACTTCAACTTTAGCTGTTGCAATTTTACTCCCCGTGTGCGGATTGATTAAGGAGTATATTGTTTCAACCTGAACACGCGCTTTATGATGTAACTGCGCTTTTCGAGTGTTCTTCCAGCATTGAATTTGCTGATTATTTTGGTACAAACACACATCTTCAGGCTGCGCCACTTGCCAACTTATTTTTAACTGAAGATCGCAAAAATCATGCTGCTGTAATACAACACACACTTTGGGTGAGATAGCTAAGTGAGTCGCTTGTGCGTGACTCGGGAACCCCCAAATAACAGCAACAAACACACACAGACTTAAAACAAAATACTTCATATTAAAAAATATGATTGAATCCTATAAAAGCAGTCATTGAATACGTGTGTTCAAAAAGCGGACTGTCATCCACGGCTGAGTAGTCATAATATGCTAAATGAAAACGAAGAGAGTTAGTCTCACTCAGAGGCCAACGGGCGTCGATTTTAGCATAAGGTTGCCAGCTACTGCCAACACCAATTACCCCATTTAAAGACTCTTCGGCAGATAAACCATAAAAATAATCATTTAGTTTGGCTGATTTGTACCAAATGCCTACGCTCGGCATTATTTCAAGGTCATCGACTTGATAATGTGCTTGCCATTGTAATGCACTTCGCATTCCTTGGTAGACCCCAGATACATCAGCTAAAGCTTGAAAAGAGAAAATATGGTTATCACGTACGTAGTGGTAGCTCACGCCCGCATCAAGTGCCCAACGACGTTTACGTACATCGTCAATTGTCACCCTTTTCTTAACGAGTTCGTCACTGGTCGTTGATTCAACCATGAAGCTATTTGATGTTTGCAGTGCAAACACATTACTTGGATGAAAATCAATAAAAAAGCGAGTTTCAGGATTAAACTCGGTCACAAAATTAACAACGTGTGAAGCACTTTCATGAAAAGAATAACCGAGGCGGCCATTATCAAAAAACCACTTTTCGCTGTAATAGGCTATTTCAGGTAGCACTACTAAGGGTAAATTTTTACCACCATGTAGCGGGTTCGTCATGACACCAATACCCGCATTAACACTTACGTGCCAGCGATTAATATCGATTTCTTGACTAGCCACACGGCTTTCACGTTCAGTGCGTGTTGATTCATCGGCATAGACTTTACTTGAAAGCAAAAGCAGCACAGAAAAAACGATTACGCACATCCTGATCGTCTGAGACTTCATTATTATTGTTACGACCAAAGAGAATTATGCAATGACACCATACTACCAAGTTGTGAATAAACTGTCCTTAGCAAGTTACAACTATTCACAAATTTGATACATTTATACGCAGTAAGTCTATCACTTTGTTACTCTTCAATAATTTCTATGCGATTACGACCGTGCTTTTTAGCGAGATAAAGTGCCTTACCAGCTTTTTTAATGAGTTGATTTGGTTGACTATTTATTGATTTAATTGCAATACCAAAGCTTGCGGTGACATAACCCAGTACAGTCGTGGAAGCAGGATCTTTAATGTGTAATTTTGTGATGGCTAAACGCAGTTGTTGAGTAAAGTTAGTCATATCACTGATGCTGGCAAACTGCGCAGTGAAACAGAACTCTTCTCCCCCATAACGATAAACTTGGCCAGCACTTGCGATATACTTCAGTAATTTTACCGCAACAGCACGTAAGACTTGATCACCTTTTTGGTGACCAAAAGTGTCGTTAAATACTTTAAAGTGGTCAATATCGACCATCACTAGCACAGCGATTTCGGCTAAATCATCACGCTGACAAAAAACGGTAATATCTTCATCAAATTTGCCGCGATTAAAAAGCCCAGTGAGCGTATCTTTTTCAGCTTTTCTTTTTGAATCAATCAGCTCTTGTTTTAGCGTTATAATTTTTGCATATGCTAGGGCTAGTTGATTTTGAAAATCTTGCGTGCGATTTTGTAATGCGGCTGATTCGTTAGTTAAACGCTCAACACAGTGAAGTACATCATCGAAGCCTCTTTCTTTACTAATATCAGCATCGTGTAACTTCTCCCTGCATGCATATAATACCTGATTAAACTGCGTTGATTGATTAAGCGCTGCAGTTAAATCATGTTGGACTTGCCCTACAACATCATCAAAACTATTCGAAAGCTGATTAAATAAGGATAGGTCATTGACTGAAAGGTACTTGTTGAATAAGTAGTTAGCTTGCTCATAACTACAGCCATTAAATCTGCTAATAAAGCCATCCAGCTCTTTATTTAAATCATGGTTCTTGTCACTAACATAGCAATACCAAATTGCATAATTAAGCGGCGTTATGGGAATTTTATATTTCACCATTAATGGAATGGCTAGCTTTAAACAGTGGCTAGAATAACCTAAAGAATGAGCGGCTTGAGCAGACAATACCATGTGTCGTTGCCATGAATTTTTATTATTTTAAATTACGGTAGCAACACATTGAAAAAAATCAATAAAAAAGCAATTTAACAGACATAAACCAGTACAAACCACGAGTTAAACTTTTAAAAAACCATACTAAATAACTATAAAAAAATAATATACCTATACAAAAACAGAACAACCAAAAGAACCAAATTAAACTCATACACCCAACCAAATAAGCGAGCATAAAAGTATTAGATTGCCTGTTGAGTTAACGATTGCGCAATACTCCAAATCGCATTCAGTGCCGGGTCATGCCGCTCTTTGTTGAGTACCGCTAAACCAATATCAAAACCAGGAATAGTTTGTTCGGCATCACTAATAATTTGAACTTTATCTTTTAGCGGACTGTTGTCGAGCACGATCTTCGGCACCATTGCCACCCCTAAACCCAAACTCACCATTGATACCATGGCTTCATGTCCCGCTACTTGTGCATAAATTCGACCATGAATGTTTTTCTTACGCCACCACTGCTCTAAACGCTGTCGGGATAACCCCTGCTCTGCCACGATAAACTCAAGGTTTGACCAGGCAATATTATTTTCATCTTTAAGCTGCTCACTAATAGGACACACAATTTTAGGAGCAATAAGTACCAAAGGCGAGTAACCAATACTGGTGAATGCTATTTGCCCCGGTAACTTAGCAGGTTTTGCTGCAATGGCCATGGCTTCATGACCATCTAAAACCCGATTAATAGCCAGTGCTGGATCACCCGTATTTAAAGTTATTTCAATATAGGGATGCTGCATCCGTAGCTGTTCTAATATCTGATGTAAAAAACTATACGAGGCGGTGACCGAACAATAAATACTCACATTACCGTATATATGCTGCTGTGGCTCTTGTACATTCGCTTTGAAACGGTGCCAATTCGCTAACGTTGCGTTAGCATATTCAATAAAAGACTCACCCTCTCGAGTTAATTTAACCGTGCGATTATCTCGATTGAACAAGACGACGCCAACCTCCTCCTCAAGCTGCTTAATGTTTCGGCTCAGTGTCGGAGCACTGATATGGCAAAGCTCACTGGCCCTCGCAAAGTGTAATGTTTTCGCCAATGCTAAAAAGTAATGTAGATGCTTGTGATCCATAATTTCACCATTTCATTTTATGAAACACTTTAATGCAAATATATCATTTTACGCAAGGTTTAAAATTGCATACTGTTAACCCATACAAAGAACGACTCTTTGTTTTCTAACAAACTAGTATTAATAGGACACTAACAATGGCGAATTATTTCAACACTCTTCCTTTACGTGAGCAGTTAGCGCAATTAGCGCAATGTGAATTTATGGATCCATCAGAATTTACTGATGGCGTAGACGCTTTAAAAGGGAAAAAACTCGTTATTGTCGGTTGTGGCGCACAAGGTCTTAACCAAGGTTTAAATTTACGTGATTCAGGTTTAGATGTTTCATATACGTTGCGCGAGTCGGCTATTGCTGAGCGTCGTCAATCATTCTTAAATGCATCTGAAAACGGTTTTACTGTTGGTACATACGAAGAACTTATCCCAACTGCCGATGTAGTATTAAACTTAACACCTGATAAGCAACATACATCCGTTGTGAATGCCATCATGCCACTTATGAAACAAGGCGCGACCCTTGCCTACTCACATGGTTTCAACATTGTTGAAGAAGGTATGCAAATTCGCGAAGATTTAACGGTCATTATGGTAGCGCCTAAATGCCCAGGCTCTGAAGTACGCGAAGAGTACAAACGCGGCTTTGGTGTCCCTACGCTTATCGCTGTTCACCCTGAAAATGATCCGCAAGGACATGGCCTAGCACAAGCAAAAGCATACGCGGCTGGCACCGGTGGCCACCGCGCAGGTGTACTAAAATCATCATTTATTGCTGAAGTTAAGTCAGACCTAATGGGTGAGCAAACTATTTTATGCGGCATGTTACAAACCGGCTCATTACTGTGTTTTGACAAAATGGTTGAAAAAGGGATTGATCCTAGTTATGCCTCTAAATTGATTCAATACGGCTGGGAAGTAATCACCGAAGCACTAAAATATGGTGGTGTAACAAACATGTTAGACCGCTTATCGAACCCTGCGAAAGTAAAGGCATTTGAGTTAAGCGAGCAGCTAAAAACAATCATGCGCCCTCTTTATAATAAGCACATGGACGATATTATCAGCGGCGAGTTTTCTCGTGGCATGATGGCTGATTGGGCTGAAGATGATGCAAAATTACTCGCATGGCGCGCAGAAACAGCAGAAACAGCATTCGAAAAGCAACAAAATACTGATGAAGAGATCAATGAACAAACCTTCTTCGACCAAGGTATTCTAATGGTTGCAATGGTAAAAGCTGGCGTTGAACTGGCATTTGAAACCATGACAGCAGCGGGCATCATTGCTGAATCGGCTTACTATGAATCACTGCACGAAACGCCACTAATTGCTAATACGATTGCGCGTAAAAAACTTTTTGAAATGAACAGAACTATTTCCGATACCGCAGAATATGGCTGTTACTTATACAACCATGCGTGTTTACCACTGCTAAAAGACTTTATGCAAAACATGGATACTGATGTCATTGGTAAAGGCCTTGATAGCACCAGCAATCAGGTTGATAACCAAACGTTGATCGCTGTGAATAAAGCACTTCGAGAGCACCCTGTGGAAGTGGTAGGCAGTAAACTACGCGGTTACATGTCAGCAATGAAGAAAATTGTTTAACCCTGGAAAGTAAGTTTCGCTTGTTAGAAACAAAGCCCAATTGCATATGCTTTGGGCTTTTTTTTTGTCCCTACATTTATTCGTCATCTGCAAAGTGTATGCTAAAATTACTCTCTTATTTGTTGTAAACTAAGACACTTTCATGGCGTTAAATCAACTTACCATTACCAAAAAAATAACTCTACTAGGCAGTTCTATTGCTCTTATCGTTGCAGCACTTATCGGTGCAACAGCCCTTTACAGTGCAAAAAAAATCATCGAACACCGTATGATTGAATCTGAACTGCCAAGTAAATTGCAAGCAATTGATAACTATATCACCCACGATATAAACCAAATGATCAGCGCTGCAGAACAGCTTTCTAGCAACGAGTTCGTTTTAGAATGGGCTCGCTCAGGAAATAATAACGATAATACGCTGCTCAAAGAGCTCAACCGCCTTGTTAAACAGTATGATTTAGCCACGGCATCATGGGCCAATCGTGAAACTGCACAATATTGGAATCAAGATGGTTTTTTACGTGTGCTTACGAAAGAGCAAGACAGTTGGTTTTTTGACTTCACGCAATCATCAGTGCCTTTTTCTATCAGTATTTATCAAGAGTCGCCCACTGATGTAAAAATGTTTGTTAACCACCAGCAAACCAATGGTATTGGTCTTGCAGGATTGGCAAAAAGCATTGATGACATGCAAGCCATGCTACAAAGGTTTAAGATTGAAGAAACTGGGTTTGTGTTCATAGCAGATAAAAATGGCTTAATTCAATTACATAAAGATGCCAGTAAAGTGGCTAAGGCAAAACTAGATTCGGTGTACCAGCCAGGTATTACAGACTCTTTACTAACCAATCAAGATTTTAATTTACACGAACTCGACCTGAATGGCGAAGCAACACTGCTTGCTGCCAGCCCAATTAAAAATACCGATTTATTTGTCATTGCTCAAGTGCCCAAAAATGAGGTATTTGCCAGTATTCAAGTGTTACAATGGCAGATAATCAGCTTTGCAATTGTCATTGCGCTAGTTGCCAGCTTCGCAGGTTTCTTATTAGCAAAAACACTGTCATCCCCCCTATCAAAAATGGCAGAGCTGTTCATGCGTTTAGGCTCTGGTGATGCAAACTTAGCATACCGTTTGCCAGAATCTGAGCAGCCTGAACTGGCTAACTTAAGCACGGGCTTTAACCAATTCATTTCAAAAATTGAAACGGCCATCATGCAAGTAGCGCAAGAAAGTCGCGAAATAAGACAAAGCGCGGCCCATGTATTTAAGCAGGCCCAAAAGAACTCTGAAGCACTTGATAATCAAAAAGAACAGACAATTTCAGTTGCTGCCGCAATTAATCAAATGGGCGCGACGGTACAAGAAATTGCCTCCAGCGCCACGAATACCGCAAAACTGACAGAAACCAGTAAACACAGTACCGAACAAAGTCATACGCAGGTGACCCAAAGTAAAGAAGCAATAATTGAATTAGCAACCGACATCGACAACATTACGGAACAAGTTAACGAACTTGCAAACAAAACGCAGGCAATTGCCAGCATTGTTGATGCTATTCGTGGTATTTCTGAGCAAACAAACCTTTTAGCGCTTAACGCCGCGATTGAATCTGCTCGCGCTGGTGAGCATGGTCGTGGTTTTGCTGTTGTTGCAGATGAAGTACGCGCACTTGCCAGCAGAACCTCACAATCGACGAATGAAATCCAAACGATGATCAGTGAATTAACAAGCACATCCGATCTTGTTGTCGAACATATAAATCATTCTAAATCACGCGCTCAATTGAGTGTTAATGCCATGCAAAGCTCTGTTGAGTTGCTTAACACGATCACCAATGCAGCTAATGAGATTAATGATATGGCAACATTAATTGCGACGGCCACAGAGGAGCAAAGCAATGTCGTTGCTGATGTCGGACGCAATATTGAGCAAATTAGCGATATCAGCGATACCGTGATGCATGAGCAGATTGACACTGAGCAAGCAATAAAGGATTTAGCAAGCAGTGCGCAAACGCTAGACGATCTTGTTGCGACCTTTGATAAACGCTGACACCTTTTGTAACAGTAAACACTGACCCTTTTTTAATTACAGCCTATACTTACAGACATGTGATTCCCTAGGCTGTTAATTAAAGGGGGCCTTATGAACGCGCCTACGATTGCTCTATTATCAAGTCTTTGCTTTTTATCAGCATGTAATAATACACCTAAGCAGTTGGCCCCTGCGCCATTAGCACTCACTGAGCTTGATGAATTTAGGCTTTCAAAAGTCGAAAGTCAGGAAGAAATTTTTGCGCTAACTCCGCGTATTAAACGTCAGTTAGACAGTGCTTTTCCTGAAGACACTCGCTCACTCGAGACAACTAAACGCTTACTGCACTTTTTATTAGAAAATGGTGATGCCTCATTGTCTTATCAATCAGGCGCGACACTAACCGCGAATCAAGCCTATGCTGATTTAAATGCCAACTGCCTCTCTTTATCAATATTAGCGTACAGCTTAGCCGAGTATCTTGGTCTTGAAGGGCAATTTCAAAAGGTTCACATTCCAGAGTATTGGGCACGAAATAATGGCTTTAGCTTACTGACAGGACACATAAATTTAAAGGTAAGAGAACACGACAAACACGCCATAAACCGCACGATTATTTATCCTGGTTCGCGTTCATTAGTGATTGATTTTGATCCAAATAGCCGTCAGGCAGCATTTAAAACCAGTCATATTAATAAAGCACGTATCACCGCCATGTTTTATAACAACAAAGGGGTTTCGGCCATGCTTAGCCATGACTATGGTCGTGCATACAGTTATTACAAAGCTGCTATCAATACAGATAGCGCTTATTCAGGAGCTTGGGGGAACTTAGGTGTGCTCTTAAGGCTAACAAACCTCTACCCAGAGGCAGAAGTAGCCTACCAATATGCCATAACCTTAGATGCTGATAACAACACGGCTTTGGGCAACCTAGCACTGCTTTACAATTTGACGAATCGTGAACAACAGGGTGATGCCATCCTCACACAGCTAGATAAAAAGCGTCAAACTAATCCGTATTATCATATTTCGCTTGGCAATGATGCCTACGCAACTGGGCGCTATGAAGATGCGATAGCGCATTTTAAAAAAGCACGCACTTTAGATAGTAACTTACATGACAGTGACTTTGGCCTTGCACGTATATATTTTCAGCTAGGTGACTTGAAACTAGCCAAAAAATACCTGACCATGGCGAACAATAAAGCAGATTTTGATCATGATAAACAGCGTTATGAAAGTAAACTACAGGCACTGCGTTCGCATACTGCAAAGCTTACTGATTACCAGTAGCTTATTTTACTGTGATGCTGCGTTTGCCAGTGCTGACTCTCATTTAAAACAAGATGTCACAACGCTTACTTCAACGCAATTTTATGGTCGGAAAACCAATACAATCGGCGCAAAGCGTGCCGCTGATTACATTGCAAGCCGCTTAACCTCATTAGGCTATGAAGTTCAAGAACAAACATTTCAATACCCCGCAACTTTTTATCAAAAAGCCACTGCCCGCAATATCATTGCAACTAAACCATCCGCTTGCACTCAATGTAAAAAGATTATCTTTACTGCACATTATGACCATTTAGGGCAACGCGGGACTAAGCTCTATCCTGGCGCAAACGATAATGCCAGCGGTGTTGCTGCTTTACTCTATTTAGCAGCGTATTTCGCCGATAAGCCCCATCAGAACCAATTAATGTTCGTTGCCACCGATGCAGAAGAAAATGGCTTACATGGCAGTGACTATTTAGTGTCACAATTAAACAGCGCAGATATCGCATTAAATATTAATCTGGATATGCTCGTGGTTAACAAGCGAAAACCTCGCATTTATGCCTTTTTAGACGGCCAATCAATAGCGCAGTATAAAACAGTAATTACTGGACTTTCTGATGAAAACATTACATTTTTTGCAACCAGTTCATCTGCCCGACTTAATCGATTATTTGATCTTAACGTTGATTGGCGAAGAGCCAGCGATCACTATTCGTTTGCAAAAGCAGGTGTCCCTTATATTTATTTTGGCATGGGACACGATAAACACCATCATCAACCGAGTGATACCCTAGAGCACATTGACTTTAGGTTATTTGAACACGCAGTGAGCAAAATTGCAGAGTTTGTTAGTGCCCTAACCAGGTAACTTGGCTGTGATAACAAACTGCCTTTTTTGCGCTTTGTTTAACTTTTTAACCTGAATCTCAAGCTTACTAGCCTCGCTGCGAGAGCCAACCGGTTGCTGATAAATTAAGGTTAAAGGTCCTTTTCCTTTTAAATTTTTTGCCCCTTTGTCAGCTTGGTGAGCTGCAAAACGTTTTTCAACATCGGTGCTGATCCCTGTATACCAGTGGCCAAAACGAGTCTGCACAATATACAAATGCCAGTGTGATTGAGAACTGTCGCGCTTTTTTATTGATTCAGGTAAACTTTTTGTCGTGTCGGTGGTCAAATCTGTGCCTCGTGAGCATTAATCATGTTTCAGTAAAACAATTATTGAAAAGGGTTTTACCTTCTGTGACTAATCGGTATCATGCAGTGTATAAAAAATAAGGATTCAAACAAATAATGCAGTCGTTTAAAACTTTTTCTTTTTGGTTAGTACTTACCCTTACTTTAAGTGCTACCGCTGGGTGTTCTAGTTGGGTTTATCGCATCAACATTCCTCAGGGTAACTTTTTAGAACAATCTGACGTTGATAAGCTTCGCGTTAATATGACTCGTGAGCAAGTGGTTTACGTACTTGGTAAACCGGTTGCAGAAGATTCATTCGACAAGAATACTTGGCATTATCTTTATGTTTTTAATCTAGGCCGTAGCAATGAACAACGCAAATCGTTAACGGTTAATTTTGAAGATAATAAGCTCGTGTCAATATCAGGTGATTATGAGCAACCAAGTGAGTTCAATACCCCACTTGAACAAGAGTAAATATAAAAACAAAGGGTAGCAAAAGCGACCCTTTTTTGTATGCTAAATAGATAAAACCACCGCTTAGAACGTGCAGTAAGTGATTCACTTTCAATAGGTTACTATGCTTTATTCAGTGGGCGCCCACCGGTAACTTTATTAGCTCTACCTTCTTCTTTGGCTTTCTCTGCACGACGTCTGCGTGCATCTTTGGGGTCTGCAATTAATGGGCGATAAATTTCAATTCTATCCCCTTGCTTAACCTCTTGTGTTAACTTGCAAGTGCGATTCCACACACCTAATGTGAGGTTATTTGCATCTATTTCGGGGCACTTTTCGATAATGCCCGATTTAATAACAGCTTGCTCAACAGTGGTTCCCTCTGGTACTTCGACAAGTAAACTTGTCGCGGTTGTAGGTAACGCAAATACAACTTCAACACTTATCATGAGCGGACTCCATACACCGTTTTCGCACGTTGGGTAAAAGCATTCACCATATTCTTTGCCACTTCGTTAAACACCTTACCAAAAGCAAGCTCAATTAGTTTACTCGCAAATTCAAACTCTAAGTGTAATTGCACTTTACACGCTTTATCGTCTAAAGGTAAAAAATGCCATTTCCCTTGCAAGCTTTTAAAAGGACCATCAACTAAACGTAAAGCAACGGTTTGCTCATCAATAAAGGTATTTTCTGTGGTAAACCACTTTTTTAAACCCGCTTTCGATATTTCTAAACTGGCCGTCATACCGCTGGGTTGTTGTGCAATAATTTTAGCGTCTGAACAATGTGGTAAAAACTCAGGGTACGCATCAACATCGTTCACTAAATCAAACATTTCTTTACTGCTGTACATTACCAGCGCACTTTTTTCTATTTGTGGCATATTCACTCCCAACTGTGTCGGCGAATTTTAGCAAGCTTTGGCTATTTCCCCAAATTTTAGTAACGGGATTATTTGTATAAAGCCTTAAAAAAGCGATGTAAAAACGCTGTTTTTACGTATAATATGAACCACTATGGCTAAGAAAAAATCATCTAAATCGACAAGCAATACTATCGCGCTTAACAAAAAAGCGCGTCATGAGTATTTTTTACACGATAAGTTTGAAGCAGGGGTTGAACTACAGGGCTGGGAAGTAAAAAGTATCCGAGCTGGTAAAGTAAACATCTCTGAGACTTATATTCACATTAAAAACGGCGAAGCATTTTTACTTGGCAGTCAAATTCAGCCTCTCAACAGTGCTTCAACACATGTAATTTGTGATCCGCTTAGGTATCGCAAATTACTTTTGAACAAACGTGAAATCGATCGTCTTATCGGTGCAACAGAGCGTGATGGTTATTCACTGATCGCCACTGCCATGTACTGGAAAAAATGCTGGGTGAAGTTGGAGTTCCACCTCGCTAAAGGTAAAAAGATGCACGATAAACGTGAAGATGGGAAAAACAAAGATTGGGCGCGTGAAAAAGAACGCCTGATGAAACATAAAGCATAAAATCCCTGCTTGAGCCTAACTTTCTGTTAGGCTCTGACCCCCTTACTCTACCTCACTTTTAACATTTTGAAACGTTTCCACGTGTCAACCTCATTCTTTTGTAGTATTTCAAAACCAACCATTTACATGGTATCAATCTTTACTGTGATTATTTCACAAAAATCTCACAATTAAACAAGGATTGAAATTTATGAAGAAAACTCATCACTTTATTCGACGACCTCTTACTGTTTTTACCATTGCCGCATTAGCGGGCACAACTTTCACCTCAGTTGCTGCCGAATCATCAGAAAGCGCTGAAAAAGTTGAGCGCATCGAAGTAACCGGTTCACGTATTAAACGCTCAGATATTGAGGGACCCTCACCTATCCAATCAATCAGTCGCGCAGATATTGATAATATGGGTTATGACAACCTACAACAGCTTTTAGAGCGTATGCCAGTTGCCGGTAATGGCACATTTTCAACCCGTGGGAATAACCAAGATTCAACAGCAAATGGCGCTGCTGCCGTGAGCTTACGTGGCTTAGGTTCGGATGCAACCTTAGTACTTATCAATGGACGCCGTGTTGCTATTAGTGCTTTCGCAGAAAGTATTACCAACTCATTTGTTGATATTAACTCTATTCCTGTTTCAGCAATCGAGCGTATCGATATTTTAAAAGACGGTGCATCTGCTATTTATGGCTCTGACGCGGTTGCTGGTGTAGTTAATATTATTCTTAAAAAAGACATTAATGGTCTAGAGGTCAACTTAGGTTATGGTGGTACTGACGGACCTAATTATGAAGAAAAAACAGCGAGTTTAGTATGGGGGACAAGCACAGAAAAAAGTAGTGCGTCTGTTATTATTGATTATTTTAATAATACGGCATTATCGTCAGATGAAATGGGACGCCTAGGCACCGCTAACCAAGAACCATATGGTGGTATGGATTTCCGCTCTTCGCGTGGTTTTCCAGGCTACTTTTACGTCGATGGCGAAAAAACAATTGACCCATCTTGCCCTGCAGAAAATGCAACCGCCAGTGGTAGCTGTTTATTTGACTATGGCCCCTATGGCTATATAACACCGGCGTCTGAACGTGTTGGCGCTATTTCACAGTTTGAATATAACTTTGATAATGGCATCACTGCATTTATGGAAATGGCAGTACAGCATAACTCCTCACAGGCAGCGGGTGCTCCCACTCCTCTTGATGAAGACGCAGGACTCACGGTACCAGCAAGTCACCCAAACAATCCTTTTGGTCAAGATATTGAAATTGGTCGGTATCGTACCGTTGATGCAGGTCCTCGCCAATGGGATATCGAATCAGATACACTGCGTTTTGTGGCTGGCTTAAAAGGTGAAATTAATGATTGGAGCTGGGAGACAGCCGTTCAAAAAGGCCGCAGTAAATCAATGCAAACAGGCAGTAGAAGCCAGGGCTGGGTGCGTACCGACTTTCTTCAGCAAGAAATTGATGCGGGTAATTACAATCCATTTGGTGGCACCTATAACGACCCTGCGGTTATCGACAGAATTACAACAAGTCTGGTGCGCCGTGGTGAGTCGCATATGACCTCATTCGATGCCAATATCAGTGGTGAAGCATTTAGCTTTGGTGATGATGTCGTTATGATGGCCGCCGGTATTGAATACCGTGAGGAAGATGTAAGTGATATTCCTGATGATCAATTTCAACGTGGTTTAATTTTTGGTACCGAGTCAGTGTCAGCAGCAGCTGAGCGTGACCAGTATGCTGCGTATATTGAGTTTTCAATCCCGCTTGCAGATAACCTAGAGTTACAGTTAGCGGGTCGCTATGATGATTACAGTGACTTTGGCTCAACAACCAATCCAAAAGTAGCTGTACGTTGGGCACCAACCGATTCAATCACTGTTCGTGGTTCTTGGGCACAAGGTTTCAGAGCACCTTCATTAGCACAAATTGGTTTAGGTCCCTCAGAAGAAAGTCAGTTCTTTGTAGATACTTACCGATGCCAAGCGACAGGGCTTGATTGTAATGCACTTGATTACAACATTCAGTTTGCAGGTAATCCAAACCTAGAAGCTGAAGAATCTGAATCTTGGAACGTTGGCTTTATTTGGGCACCCACAGCTGAATTTGGTTTCGGTATTGATGTATGGAGCATAACGCAAGACAATAAAATTGATGAGCAAGAATTCGGCCCTATTTACGATCAAAATTGTAATGATCAAAATAGCACAGTGTGTGTACGACTTGCGCCTCAAGGCGGCCTAAGCTTAGGGGTTATTCAAAAAGTACATAGCACTTTCGAAAATGTATCCTCACAAGAAGTATCTGGTGTTGATGTCTCTGCTAATTACACGCATGCAATGAATGACTACGGGTTCTTAAAATTCAATCTTGAATGGGCATACCAAAATGAATTTAAGAAAGATGGCCGTGATTATACGGGTGAATATCGTTACCCAGAAAATCGTTGGATATTCAGCACTAACTGGGAAATGGGTGACTTTAATACGAATGTGAATGTGAGTTACATCGGTGAGTTTGAAGATACCCCTGATATCGACTTTGACGGTAACCTAGACTTTGATAGCAACACATCACGCATGGTTGACTCTCAAACACTGGTTGATTTACAGACTGCGTATAACTTCTCAGAAAAACTAAAACTCTCTGTGGGCGTTAATAACGTATTTGACGAAGATCCTCCATTTGCAATTGGTGATGGTGATAGCGACTTATATGGCTATGTATCAAGCGTGCATAACCCTCGTGGACGTTATTTCTATACAAAGCTAACAATGCGCTTTAACTAAACGCATACCAGATAAAACAAAACCCGCCAATTGGCGGGTTTTTTAATACTTTCAACAAAGGCCTAAATTATAGGTCGCCTTCGTTTTCAGAAAGGAATTTAGCAACACCTTCAGGGCTTGCATCCATACCTTTTTTACCTTCAGTCCAACCTGCTGGACATACTTCACCGTGCTCGCTGTGGAACGCTAGTGCGTCAACCATGCGAAGCATTTCATCAATGTTACGGCCTAATGGTAAATCGTTAACTACTTGGTGACGTACTGTACCTTCTTCGTCGATTAGGAAAGAACCACGGAAAGCAACACCTGCTTCTGGGTGCTCAACGTCGTACGCTTGACAGATTTCGTGCTTAACGTCTGCAACTAGTGCATATTTAACTTGACCAATACCGCCGTCAGCAACAGCAGTGTTACGCCATGCGTTGTGTGAGAATTGTGAATCGATAGAAACACCGATTACTTCAACGCCACGCTTTTGGAACTCTTCAAAACGCTTGTCGAAAGCGATTAACTCTGAAGGACATACGAAAGTGAAGTCTAACGGGTAAAAGAAGATAACTGCTTTTTTACCTTTGATAGTGTCTTTTAGGTTGAAGTTTTCAACGATTTCACCGTTACCAAGAACAGCTGCTGCAGTAAAGTCTGGTGCCTGACGGCCAACTAATACACCCATTTTTATCTCCAAATATTTGAGTTTATTTCCAATTGCCTACGCAATACTCACATATATATGGTTCCGAAAAAACAAAAACCAAGAGTAAGTATCGATATTTAGCAAGATAGTTTAAAGAGGTTACAGGCAAATGAACAATCGAAAAAAGCGATATATGCAATCGGAAAAATTGATATAAAAAGATATGCGCTATGCCTATCGAATTACCTTATGATGCAGGGTGATTATGAACCCACCTTATTGTTAAATAAATACAAAAAACCCAGCTTAAAGCTGGGTTCTCAAATATAAAAAGGCGCATAACTAAGGGCTGTTAGTCCATGATATCTTCTGGCATATCACCACGGATCTGCTGCCAGATTTCACCCGTTTGATGGCCGTATTTACGCATAAGCGAAATAGCCCCGTCGTGTTCATGACGCTCAGCAAGCGAGGTTAAATCTTTATAAAATTGGCGAGCAAGCTCACGTGTACGCGAATCAGAGAAGTAATGGCAACCGATTTTTGAGTAAAAACCTTTAAAGCCATTTAAGATAAGTACATAGATTCTGTTGTTACCTGCGACAGCAAGTTCATGATGCACTTTGTAATCGTAGTCTGCAAATGCTTGCGCGCTGTCTTCAAGCCGCTCACTTTGCGATAAAATTTCGATCACGCGTTCAGGAGCTAATTTTATTGCAGCACGAGTGTAAATGGCACTAATGTTAGTGCGAGCCGATAGAAGTTGATCGGTAAGCTCTGGCATTTTGTCTTCATCTAGTCGTGCTAACGTCTCTAGAATGTTAAGGCCTGAGGTTTCCCAGAAATTATTAACGCGAGTTGGTTTACCATGTTGAATCGTTAACCAGCCATCACGCGCCAAACGCTGTAGCACTTCACGCAAAGTGGTACGAGTAACACCTATTAACTCTGACAACTCTCGTTCTGCTGGAAGAATTGAGCCAGACGGAAAGTCACCATTCCAAATAGATTCAACAATGTATTCTTCAGCAAAACCTGCTGGACTTTTCGCTTTAAAAATTCTCATTCAATTTCCACTTGGGTTAGCACATACTTCTATCGCACAAAGCGATCAACCCACTGATTGTACCAGATGCTCTGTAACTAACAAGTAAAGTCCATCCAGTGTACATAAAAATCTAAATATAATAACGAAATAATTAGCCTAGTATTAATAAACCACACTTAAGTTAATAATTAACAATCGTTATCGTACTTTAGCTATACTAAAATTACACTAACAGCATATTTACTGTTAACGCTAAGTGAATTAACTTATTAGCGTTATCATCCCATCTAATAAGGTACTGCAATGCAGCAACGAGTTCTGCCGGCAATCTTTAAAAACTTTTTAGGGAATTCGCCACAATGGTATAAATACACCATTCTTGCTTTTTTATTGTTAAATCCGATTTTATTTCAATTAAACCCTTATATTGCTGGCTGGGTGCTGGTACTAGAGTTTATTTTTACCCTTGCTATGGCATTAAAATGCTATCCGCTTCAACCCGGTGGACTTCTGGCGATAGAAGCGATGTTTATTGGAATGACTTCAGCGGGTCAGGTTGAACATGAAATAGTTCAAAATGTGGATGTCATCTTACTGTTGATCTTTATGGTTGCGGGCATTTACTTTATGAAAGATCTGTTACTGTATATTTTCACTAAGTTAGTTGTCTCAGTTCGCAGTAAAACAGTGCTGTCGCTGTCTTTTACACTTGCTGCTGCATTCTTATCTGCATTTCTTGATGCCCTGACTGTCATGGCGGTTGTTATTGCCGTTGCAATGGGTTTTTACAGCATTTACCACAAAGTTGCTTCGGGGAAAGACTCCAGCAGTGAACATGATATAAACGACGATAATCAAGTGCGTCCTGTCAATCGTCAAGAATTGGAAGAATTTCGGGCATTTTTACGCAATTTGTTGATGCATGCTTCAATAGGCACTGCATTAGGGGGCGTATGCACCATGGTTGGTGAACCGCAAAATTTAATTATTGCAGAACGTGCTGGCTGGTTTTTCGGAGAGTTTTTCTTTCGCATGCTCCCCATCACCTTGCCTGTAATGATTGCAGGTGTAGCGACAACTATTCTACTCGAAAAAACGAAGACATTTGGTTACGGTGCTAAATTGCCAGTTCCTATTCACACCATATTATCTGAGCATGCTAAAAAGCTTGAGAAAAAACGAACAACGCGTGACAAAGTCAATTTGGCTATTCAAGCAGTAATAGCGGTGTGGCTCATCATTGGACTTGCTTTACACTTAGCAACCGTCGGGTTAATTGGTTTATCGGTGATTATTTTTGCCACTGCCAGTGCAGGGATCATTGAAGAGCACCAGTTAGGAAAAGCATTTGAAGAAGCACTCCCCTTTACCGCTCTGCTGTGTGTATTCTTTTCAATTGTTGCAGTAATAATCGACCAACATTTGTTTACGCCGGTTATCAGTTGGGTGCTGACATTTGAAGGGCAGTTACAATTGGTGATGTTCTTTATTGCGAATGGATTACTTTCTATGGTGAGCGATAATGTTTTTGTTGGTACAGTTTATATTAATGAAGTCGCTGCCGCGTTAGAGGCGGGGCAAATCAGTCGTGATCAATTTGATTTGTTAGCCGTTGCAATTAATACAGGGACTAACTTGCCTAGTGTGGCGACACCAAATGGTCAAGCTGCATTTTTATTTTTACTCACCTCGACACTCGCCCCCGTGCTCAGGCTTTCTTACGGACGAATGGTCTTTATGGCACTGCCTTATACAATCGTATTGACTGTAGTAGGTTTAAGTATGACGTTATTTAGTTTGTCTGATATGACTGAATTACTCTATCAATGGGGACTTATTCAACACCATTCGGGTGGATTACCTGGCTCATTAGGCGGTCACTAATAAGCAGTGTATAGCGAGCAGCAAACAATGTGCTCGCTTTTACTTAAGCGACAGTGTTAATCAAGCACTTTAGCATCATTCGCTTTATTCAATAAGCTACGACTTTGTGTCAAGAAATGTGCCGTTGCATCTGAAAAATACGCTTTAGCTTCTGCAAAGGCATCTATAAGAGCGGCTTTATCACCCGCTTTTAATTTTTCTAATGTTTGCGCAAACGTATCTTGGTAGTTAGCCAATAAGGCTTCGACATCATCAAATTGCGCAAGCATAATATCAGAGTAAAGCTCTGGCGACTGCGCAAATAAACGACCAACCATCATGAGTTCTAGCTGATAAATGGGTGATGAACAACTTCTCAGTTCTGCGAGTGTATGACTTTGTTTTGCTAAAAACTGACCATAAACAAAAGTCGTTAAGTGGCGCATGACCTGGATAATTTGCATTGCTTCATCATGCTTTTTAGCATCCATTTCCACTACCTGACAGCCCCACACTTGTAATTGTGCCAATAATCCTTGCGCAACTTCATGATTACGTCCTTCACATACCACAACAGTCTGCTTTACCCAATGAGATATATCGGGGCCAAACATTGGGTGTAAGCCAACAACAGGGCCTGAATGAGCTGCCATTAATGCTTTTAATGGCTTTTGCTTCACCGAGGTTATATCAACCAATAAACACTCATCATCAAGCGTTGGTAATGCTGCTACTACCTGTTCTAACGCATTGATTGGCACACTCACTAACACCAACTTTGCGCCTGCTAAAATAGCTTCACTATCAGCCTGCTGTTGTTTATCTAAAATACGGACTTCATACCCAGAACGAATAAATTGTTGGGCAAATAATTGCCCCATAGCCCCTTGACCACCCACAATGACAATCGGAGATAGCTGAGGAGCAGAACAGGCCAAGCTCCCTTGCTGATTTTGATACGCTTCTCGCATCATACGACGCAGGATATCTTCAACAAGCTCAGGGTTAACGCCTTGACTCATTGCCTCTTGGCGACGAGCTGCCAGCAAATCGGCTTCACGGTCAGGCGCATGTAATGGCGCCCCTGTTTGCTGCTTAATAGCCCCTATTTGCTCTGTAATACCATTACGCTTTGCTAATAACGCGACTAATTGCGCGTCACATTCATCGATCCCTGCTCTTAATTCTGCTAGCTTATCCACTGTTACCACACCTCAAACCCAAAACGTAAACTAAAATATACAAAAAAGTAAACCTTTTAATACGAAATATAGTACCAGCATAAGCAGCAAAGTACAAAGTCCTTGGGGCTAATCACACGGGGGAAATACGCCAGTTCAAATATTGCTGTACGGGAATTATTGAAAGAGGTGTGAAAAGTAAAATAAGAAGAAGCCAGCTAATTTCAATCCACAATAATGCTTCATCATTTTGAGGGATTAAACCTCTCGCTACCTGCGTTAAAAATGTCTGATTTATGACTGCATGGATGCAGAAGGTAGAGCAATGCAGGAGCTATTGCCGAGAATGACTAAATAACGACATTTTTGCCTTGTTATCAATGACGTTTTATCGCTTCAAAACTGCTCTCTTAATTAAGCGAATTAATACAATAGAAAAATTGTTCCCTTAAAACCAAAACGGGTTGCAACCCGAAGGCTGCAACCCGTTTTTTTTTGCGTTGATAAACAGCGCGTATTAGTTAAGTTTTTCTCTAATACGTGCAGATTTACCAGAACGCTCACGTAGATAGTAAAGCTTCGCACGGCGAACTGCACCGCGACGCTTAACTGTTACGCTGTCGATAAGAGGGCTGTGCGTTTGGAATACACGCTCAACACCTTCACCGCTCGAGATTTTACGAACTGTGAAAGCTGAGTGAAGACCACGATTACGCTTAGCGATTACAACACCTTCAAAGGCCTGTAGACGCTCTTTGTTACCTTCTTTTACACGTACCTGTACAACTACTGTATCACCAGCGCCGAATGCTGGTACGTCTGTTTTAAGCTGCTCTTCTTCAAGCGCTTTAATAATATTTTGGTTTACTTTTGCCATTATATTTCTCACTTTCCTAGGTGTAACTGTCTTCTAGCCACAAGCTTGTTGGTACTCTTGCTTGAATTCTGCAAGAAGTGCCGCTTGCTCCTCAGTCAGAGCTAGGTTATGCAACAAGTCAGGACGACGTAACCAAGTTCTACCTAATGACTGCTTTAAGCGCCATTTAGCAATTTCTTGGTGGTTTCCGCTGAGCAATACAGCAGGCACCTGTTTATCATCCAATGTTTCTGGCCGTGTATAGTGAGGACAATCAAGCAATCCATCCGAAAATGAATCTTGCTCTGCTGACTGATTGTGACCTAGTACACCAGGCACTAATCGCGCAACAGCGTCAATTAATGTCATAGCGGGTAGTTCACCACCACTCAGAATAAAATCACCTATTGACCATTCTTCGTCAACATATGACTCTATGATTCGCTCATCTATACCTTCATAGCGACCGGCAATCAAAATCAGTTTATCGGAGTTGGCTAATTCAGCCGCACCTTGCTGATCTAATTTGCGCCCTTGCGGGGACATATAAATTACTTTTGCACCATCGCCTGCCGCTTTTTTAGCGTCAAGGATGGCTTGTTTCAATGGTTCAACCATCATCAACATGCCGGGACCGCCCCCATAAGGACGATCATCCACGGTTCTATGCTTATCAGTAGCGTAGTCACGTGGATTCCAGCAGTTAAAGTCAATTAAACCATTTTTAACTGCGCGACCTGTTACCCCTTGAGTGGTAATAGCATCAAACATGTCCGGGAAAAGGCTTATCACCCCTACCCATAACGAACTCGTTTGTGACATTAAAACCCTGGGTCCCAGTCTACGGTAATTTCTCTTGCTTCGTGTTTAACTTCTTTAATAACAGAGTCTGTTAAAAAAGGAATTAAACGCTCAGCTTGGCCAAATGCATCTTTTTTGTTTGCTTTCACAACCAAAACATCATTTGAACCTGTCTCCATTAGGTCATCAACCGTGCCTAAGTCGTAACCCTTATCGGTTACAACAGACATGCCAATGAGATCTCGCCAATAGAATTCACCTTGCGGTAATTCTGGTAGTTGCGCCGCGTCAACAGAGATTTCAACATTGGTGAAAGCCATTGCTTGGTCTCGATCGTTTACTTGCGCAACTTTAGCGATAAAGCCTTTGTTGTGGCGACGCCAGTCGACCACCTCTAAGGTCTGCCATTTACCTTGTTGCCCTATCAACCATGGGCTGAAATCGAAGATCCCTTCGGGATCATCAGTAAATGAATGCACCTTAAGCCAGCCCTTTATACCATAGGGGGCGCCGAGCTTTCCTACAACAATTATCGAGGTGTTCTCTTGACTCATGGTTACACTTACGCCTATTAAGCCGCTTTACGAGCGTCTTTAACTAATTTAGCTACGCGATCTGAAAGAGATGCGCCTTGACCTACCCAGTGTTCAACACGAGATAAATCTAAACGTACTTTTTCTTCCTGACCAGAAGCGATTGGGTTAAAGAAACCTACTTTCTCGATGAAGCGACCGTCACGCGAGAAACGGCTATCCGCAACCACAATTTGATAGAAAGGGCGTTTTTTAGCGCCACCACGTTGCAAACGAATAGTTACCATACCGTCCTCTAAATAGATTGACTGTTTTCATTAATAAGATTTACTCCCCAGTACGGGGAGCTGGGGAATTGTACGAGTTTTTTGCAACATTGCAAGTAAGAAGTGATGCAAAATGTAAGTTTAGTTGATTAAACACTGATCTGTGCGTTAGATCTTACATCTGCGCCTAAATTCGGCATAATTTATCCATTAAAAAAGGAGCTATTTGCTCCTTTTTTATACGTAACGGACTTTTTGAAAATTAAAACTTAGGTCCGCCACCCATCATACCTGGTGGTAACATCCCTTTCATGCCGCGCATCATTTTCATCATGCCGCCTTTACCTTTCATTTTCTTCATCATCTTTTGCATCTGCGTAAATTGCTTAAGCAATTTATTGATTTCTTGTACTTGAGTACCAGAACCCGCTGCAATACGTTTTTTACGTGAGCCTTTAATGATTTCAGGACGGGCGCGTTCTTTTGGCGTCATTGAGTTAATAATCGCCTCCATTTGCACAAATGTTTTATCACCCATTTGCCCTTTTACTGCATCGGGTAAATTTTGCATACCTGGCAATTTATCAAGCATCGACATCATACCGCCCATGTTTTTCATTTGGCGCAGCTGCTCAGCAAAATCATCAAGTGTAAAGCCATCGCCTTTAAATACTTTTTCAGCAACTTTGGCGGCTTTCTCCTTGTCGACTTTCATTTCGACTTCTTCGATCAATGAAAGTACATCACCCATGCCTAGAATACGCGACGCTATACGGTCAGGATGGAATGGTTCAAGAGCATCGGTGCGCTCACCCACACCCATGAACTTAATCGGCTTACCGGTGATATGGCGAATAGATAAAGCAGCACCACCACGGGCATCACCATCAGTTTTCGTTAGAATCACACCACTGAGTGGTAATGCTTCATCAAACGCTTTTGCTGTATTTGCAGCATCTTGACCTGTCATTGCGTCAACAACAAATAAGGTCTCAATAGGATTAATCGCACTGTGTAGTGCCTTGATTTCATCCATCATGTCGCTGTCAACGTGCAAACGGCCCGCTGTATCAACTAAAACAACGTCAATAAACTTTTTCTTCGCGTGGGCAATCGCATTACTGGCAATATCAACAGGCTTTTGCGAAATATCACTTGGGAAAAACTCAACCCCTACTTCAGTAGCTAGGGTTTCAAGCTGTTTGATTGCCGCAGGACGATATACGTCAGCACTCACCACAAGCACAGATTTCTTTTTGCGTTCTTTTAAGAACTTAGCAAGTTTACCCACACTGGTCGTTTTACCGGCACCTTGTAAACCCGCCATCATCACAACTGCTGGCGGCTGCGCATTCAGGCTTAGCTCTTCATTTGCTTCGCCCATGGCTTTTTCAAGCTCTTCACGAACGATTTTAATGAACACTTGGCCCGGGCTTAAGCTTTTAGTTACTTCAACGCCAACTGCGCGTTCTTTAACTTGCTTAACAAAATCACGAACAACGGGTAACGCAACATCCGCTTCCAAAAATGCCATGCGGACTTCACGTAATGTATCTTTAATATTGTCTTCAGTTAAGCGTCCGCGGCCACTGATATTTTTTAAGGTTTTACCTAAGCGTTCTTGGAGATTCTCAAACATGTAAAGGTTCCGATAAAACGTGTTTCACCTGTAAAGCGCGCAAAAAACACAATTTAAGTTGCAATACAGGCAATATTAAATTTCAATTCCTAGCAGTATACCGTAAATGGTGGTCGACAATACAGTGTTCAAGTGCGCTGTTTGAGTTTCTTTTTACAAACTCTATGCTTTTGCCTTGCTATAAAATACAATGGCATCAATGAGACAAGGATTTATTGATATAAATTAAGTGGCCAAAACACGATGATTATTAGTTTAACTATTATTGCTAGTTTGTTTTATGTGTTAGCAACGTCGCATGTGCTTTCACGCCTTTTTCACAAACAAGGCCCAAGCCAAAAGCTCACGGTGATTTTAAGCACCGTAGCAATCCTTGCACATATGTTATTACTGGTGAATTCTGTTTTTCGAGCAGACGGCCAAGATTTAAGCATTGTTAATGTGGCACTTTTAACCTGCTGGGTCATTGTGGTGTCTGTCACGGCGGTGTCGCTTAAGTTTCCTGCAACGTTGCTATTGCCTGTTGTTTATGGCTTTGCAGCTATTTTAACGCTTGCTAGCCTATTTATACCGCATCATGTGATTATTCATACCATTGATGTAGAACTAGGCTTGGTGACACATATCTCGCTATCTTTGCTAGCTTATTGCGTACTTATTATCGCGACTTTATACGCTATACAATTTTACTTTATTGATAAACGCTTAAAGCGTAAAGATTTGGCCATTGTGCACAGCCATTTACCCCCGCTAATGGTGGTCGAGCGTCAGCTCTACCAACTATTAACTTTAGGCACTATTTTACTCACCTTCGCACTTCTGTCTGGTTTTATATTCTTAGACGGTATGTTTGCCAGTGAGTTTATCCATAAAACGGTTTTATCATTGATTGCGTGGCTTATTTTCACGGTTGTTACGGTTGGTCACTTACGCCAAGGTTGGCGAGGAAAACCCGTGGTATTTTCGATCATGATAGCTGCATTTATCCTATCACTTGCTTATTTTGGCAGCCGTTTCATTCAAGAAGTGATACTAAATAAGTTTTAACTTGACTCAGCAAGCTCTCTCTAGCTTAATATGCATTGGTTTATAAAAAAAGGATCCATCGTTGGACGACATATCGACTAGTACCCTGTTTATCGTATTGGGATTATTGATACTTATTTCTGCTTATTTTTCGGGTTCTGAAACCGGAATTATGTCAATTAACCGTATTCGTTTACGCCATCTTGCGAAAGAAAACCATCGCGCAGCGAAACGCGTCAGTAAACTCTTAAGTCGCCCAGACAGACTTATTGGTCTGATCTTGATTGGTAACAACCTAGTTAATATCGCTGCAGCACAGGTTGCGACGATTATTGGTATTCGCTTATACGGTGATGTTGGCTTGGCTATTGCGACAGGTGCTCTGACTTTAGTGGTGTTAATTTTTGCTGAAGTTACACCAAAAACGCTCGCGGCTCTCTACCCTGAAAAAGTCGCGTTTCCTAGCTCTATCGTGCTTAAAGGCTTGCTTAAAATACTCTTCCCGTTCGTTGTAATGGTAAACTGGCTGACCAATGGTATGTTACGTTTATTTGGTATTACGACCGCGCAAATCGAAGAGCACAGCTTAAGTAAAGAAGAATTAAAAACCGTGGTTAATGAATCGGGTGCCTTATTGCCTGCACGTCACCAAAGCATGCTGACGTCTATCTTAGATTTAGAGCAAGTGACCGTCGAAGACATCATGATCCCACGCAACGAAATTGTCGCCATTGATATTAATGACGATTGGAAACTAATCAGTCGCCAACTAACACATGCACAGCATACTCGCGTATTACTTTATCGCGACCAAATTGATGATGCGGTTGGTTTTATTCACTCACGTGATGCACTTCGTCTATTGACGAAAGAGCAGTTTGATAAACCATCATTACTGCGTGCGGTCCGCGAGATTTACTTTATCCCTGAAGGTACCTCGCTGAACACACAGCTTTTGAAATTCCAACAATCAAAAGAACGAATTGGTTTAGTGGTTGATGAATACGGTGATATTCAAGGCCTTGTAACTCTTGAAGACATTCTTGAAGAAGTGGTAGGTGATTTCACCACAACGCAAACACGTACTCCAAGTGAAGAAGTGACAACTCAAGATGATGGCACAGTGCTTGTTGATGGTGGTGCAAACATCCGTGATCTAAATAAAGAGATGGGGTGGGAATTACCTATCGATGGCCCTAAAACCTTGAGTGGCTTAATTGTTGAATACCTTGAAGATATCCCAGATTCGAATTTAAGCCTACGAATAGCAGGCTACCCAATAGAAGTATTGGAAGTGAAAGAGAATATGGTAAAACTGGTGAAAGTTATTCCCAGTAAACGAACTGAATAACAGATAAGGAGTAGCTTGCTACTCCTTTTTTTATAGCTTATTTCATAATTCTACCCCGAAGTTTCCTATTTCATACCTATAAACACACATTAAGCAGCTAATTCGTCTACTATGGCTTGCATATTTTAACGTCTCGTTACATGGAGCAAAAATGGACGAAATATCGATCGAAAAAGTATATAACCAAGCAATTGAGCTACTCATGACGTATGGACCAAAGTTTATTTTAGCGATTTTGGTGCTTGTTATTGGTTGGTGGCTAATTGGCAGAATTGCCAAGATGACCGAAAAATCAATGTATAAAGTAAAGTTTGAAGCAGGCCTGACACACTTTCTAGTGTCGTTTATTTCTGTCATTCTGAAGATACTATTACTTATTTCTGTCGCCTCAATGATTGGCATAGAAACCACCTCATTCATCGCAATGCTCGGTGCTGCAGGTTTAGCTGTGGGTATGGCATTGCAAGGCAGTCTGGCTAATTTTGCAGGTGGTGTGCTGATCTTATTCTTTAAACCTTTTAAAGTGGGCGATGTTATTGAAGCACAAGGTTACATGGGGAAAGTCGTTGAAATTCAGATTTTCGTCACTATTTTGCTTACCTACGATAATGAAAAAATAATCATTCCGAATGGGGCCCTGTCAAACGGCTGCGTGAAGAATAAGTTTGCGGAAGCCACTCGCCGTGTCGACATTGAATTTGGTATTAGCTATGGCGATGACGTTCATAAAGCCCGTGAAGTACTACTGAGTGTCCTTAATGACTACGAATTAGTGCTTAAAGACCAAGAAGCGAAGAAACCTGTTGTGCATGTTAGTCAACATGGTGACAGCCACATTGGTATGCTCGTTTGGGCATGGGTTGATTCTGATAACTATTGGCCTGTGTATTTTGGCCTCTATGAAAAAGTGAAAATTGCTTTCGATGCAGCAGATATCACTATCCCATTCCCGCAGCGCGATGTGCATATTCACCAGTTTCCTGGCAAGTAATCACATGCACAAGTGTACCTAACAGTAACAGAATGGGTACTCTTTGTAGTGCAATTGAATGCAATAAAAAAGCCCGTAGTTGCGTAATGCAGATCAGTTAAGGAAAAACCAATAAAATAAAGGGTTACAGCGATGATTTATAAAAATCTTACTGAAGCCCTTTTGCTATATGGTCTTTAGCTAATTTTGTCCCCACCTGCTTTAAGCAGCTTTAACTGAATAATATTCACATATTTATTCAAAAAACTGCTTAACTGACTGGCATTACGTAGTTGCGGGCTTTTTATATTTTTGTACCTGTTTAACCAAATAAGCGCTCAAACCAGTTTTTATCAAGCTCATCTTCACACTGTTTAAGCTGAGCACCATACCGGCTCGCACGGTGTTTTACTTTATTAGCTACACTCATTAACCACTTTTTGCTTTTGTAGGTACCGCGCTTATACCCGCCCCACCCTTCGTGGTAATTTAGGTATTGTGCGTAAGCATCCCACTTTGATACACCATTCACTTTATGTGTTTTATAAACAAACCAAGCCATAAAATCGATGGCATCATCAAAGTCATCTCTGTCAGCGCCACTGTTGCCGGTTTCACGAATATAGTCTGACCACGTTGGTGTTTTTGCTTGCGAGTAACCATAGGCAGAGCTTGCTCGGCCGATAGGAATAATCCATAAAAAGTATTCCATCGGTGGAGCGGCATCATGACGGAATGAACTTTCTTGATACATCATGCTCATCAGCACATGTTTTGGCGAGCCCCACTTTTCTTGTGCATCACGTGCATCATAATACCAATCAGGTTTTTCTTCGAAAATCTTACAAATATCATGCGGTTGCTCTGGTGGAGCCGTGGCACAACCCGCCATAGAAGCGACCAGCGATAAAATAATTAAATTTTTTTTCATTTTTTTAATATCTCGCTGAACTTTTTCTTATTGAGTCAGTCTGACTTTATGAATGCAGCAGTATAGCATTGTTTCATCCCTGAAGAATCTTTGACGCAGCCAACCTAGGCTGCGTTTTTTTATGCCTAAAAGCCGCTAAGCTTTAGCAAAGTAATCATCTAAAAAGGCCGTAAAAGATAGCGTATCTGCTGCTTTTACTTCACGCTCTTTTGCAATCGAATTGACGGCTTGTTCCCTTAAAAAAGCCGGATCGTAATACTGATAATCCGCAGCTAAATGATTTTCTTTATATTGCTGTGCAAGTGCTAAAGCAAACTGGCCGTTATCTTGGTTTTCTTTTGCAAGTGTTGCAACATAACGCCCTGAAAACGTTTTACTTGACTCAATTACCCAACTCGACAGCTCATGAATTGTTTCGCTGTAATAACTTACGCCATACGCACTGTCCATATAACGCGCAACAGGGATTAGACTCTCAAAAATAGTCGATGCCCAATCAACCAAGCTAACTGCTTCACCTTGTTTTGTTAATTGTAATTCAGGGTTGCGCCCTTCATTAACTACCGCATCAAGGTTCTGCGTGCTTAACTGTTGCTCTTGCCAATCCATTGTTGGAGATTCGCTTAAAAGACAATACGTTAAAAAGACATCGAGGAAACGGATTTGCTGTAAATCGATCCCTGTTTCACTGAATGGATTTACATCAAGTGCACGCACTTCTATGTACTCAATGCCCCCTCGTAATAGGGCATCTGTCGGTGTTTCGCCTGATGTAGCATTACGTTTTGGTCGAATTGGCGAGTAAAACTCATTTTCTATCTGTAAGATATTTTTATTAAGCTGCTTTGGTTCAGCACGGGTGTAGTCGTCAATATGACCGTAGATATCTGAAGGCGTATGAATGGCAGCTTTCAAACCTGCTACGTACTCCTCAAGCGAGTTATACATCACTCGCAACGATGATTGAGCGCTGTTTGTGTAACCTAAATTACCTAATCGCAGTGCGGTGCCAACCTCAAGGTACAATGTGCCTTTGCCCAACTTTTTAAATGGCAGATCAGTTTTTCGCCCTTGTAAAAATGAGCTACATAATGCAGGTGACGCACCAAATAAGTAACTTATTAACCAAAGCTCACGCTTAAAGTTTCGAATAAGCCCCAGATAACCATCTGAAATAAAGGTGCTAAGTGGTTGCTCACTGGCACTCAACACGTGCAAGCTCTGCCATAACTCATCAGGAAAAGAGATATTAAAATGCACACCAGCAATAGCTTGCATCATGCTGCCATACCGATTCTTTAACCCTTCTCGGTACAACGTTTTCATGCGCCCTATGTTTGAGTCACCAAACTGAGCCAACACAATGTCATCTTGATTATCAATAAAGCATGGCATGCTGATAGGCCATAGCAGCTCATCATCCATCTGTGACAAGGTAAACTTTTGCAAATCTTTAAGCTGCGCTAATGTTTGCTCAGCCGATGTGCTAACAGGCGTAATGAATTCTAATAAAGACTCAGAAAAATCAGTGGTGATATGGTCATTGGTTAAGGCGCTTCCCACTCCTTGTGGGTGACCCTGTTTTGAGATAACACCATTTGGTTTAATCCTTAATGCTTCTCGCTCGATGCCACGTTTAATCCCATTTATTGCGTGTGGAAAATGTGCTGTTAACGCTTCTAGCGTTTTATTTAAATTATGTTTTATCAAAAATGCTTCCTCGAGCCGCGTGGCTTTAATCCTAAGTGTATGGGGGCAAAAAATAAATACTCAAGAGTAAATAGTTGTTTGATTTTATGCTCCGTCACTCATAGCTCATCTTGCCATTGTGAATACTATTATACAATTGGTTTGAGGGCACTTCATTGATGCTAAATTGCTTCATCACCCCCATCAGCAAGACCGATTATTTTTGACATTCATTTCATGCAATACAAAAGGGTTAGTTTAAGCATAATTTATCAGACAAGTTATTGTTTTAGATCAAGGGATGAATAAAATTTCTAAAACTTTAGCAGTAATCAGCTTGTCCCCTCTTCCCTTACATTTTTCTGAGATTATAATCCGCACACCGTAATAAAGTATATTTCAAGGACTCATATGCGTCGTGGGCAAGAAATCATTAATCAAGAAGTGACATACTCTGAACAACAGGAGCTTGTCTCGACAACCGATTTACGCGGGGTAATTACCTACGTAAACACAGAATTTTGTAACATAGCGGGCTATACCGAAGATGAGCTATTAGGTAAAAACCATAACATAGTGCGCCACCCAGATATGCCTAAAGCCGCATTTAAAGAAATGTGGGAAAAGCTTAAACAAGGCCACTCTTGGCGAGGCATGGTAAAAAACCGCTGTAAAGATGGACGTTATTATTGGGTTGATGCCTTTGTCACACCCATTTACGAACATGGACAATTAGTCGGCTATCAATCAGTGCGTACAAAACCCTCTGAACACTTGAAAACACGCGCTACGGCTTTGTATCAAAAGATTAATGATGGCAAATCAATCGCCTCGTTTCGCGAAAATGTGTCACTAAGGCAAATAGTGTCTTTGATTATTATTCTTGCGGGGGTTATTGCACTTGGTTTTACCACATCGTTGATGACTGTATTAGCGACACTTGCCATTATTTTACTGCTTGCTGCGCTTAATTATGATGAGTTAATAGTGACTCCTTCAGCACTTAAATCACAGCGTGCAGAGTTTGATTCTGTGTCACGCTATGTGTATTGCGGTGCACACCCATTTAGTATTGCGCAATATAACCAGCAGATGCTATTTGCAAAATTACGAACAGTGCTGGGTCGCGTTAAAGACTCGACCTACTCCTTTAAGAATATCGCTACAAACTTAGATACGCAGTCATCGCTTACTGAGCAGGGTATAGCGGCACAAGGTCAGCGTTTAGGTGATATTGCGACTGCAATGACACAAATGAGCGCAACCATTGGTGAAATATCAGCAAATACGCACCATACAGCTGAAAAAGTAAATGATACATACCAAAGCTGTACAGATATCAAACTGCATATTGAAGACAATAGCGCAATGGTATCAGACCTTGCTAACCAAGTTGAACAAGCAGCAACAACCGCTAATTCATTAGCCAGTGAAGCCGATAAAATCGGCCAAGTGATGACTGAAATTGAAGGTATAGCTGAGCAAACAAACTTACTTGCCTTAAACGCCGCAATTGAAGCTGCCCGTGCAGGTGATCATGGTCGAGGTTTTGCTGTCGTTGCCGATGAAGTGCGTGCACTTTCTTCACGAACACAGAACGCCACTGCGCAAATTCATAGTTCAATTAAAGAAATTCAAGATACATTATTTAGTTGGTCTAAAGTAATGCAGTCAACTAAGCAACAAGCTGATAGTTGTGTTGAAACAACCACACATACTCAAGCTGAGCTTGCGAGTATATTCGCACAGATAAATGAAATATCTGGTTTGGCGACCGAAATCTCTACCGCAGCCGAAGAGCAACAAGTTGTCAGTGCAGATATACGCGAAAACGTTGAAAGTATTAAAGGACACAGCGAAGAGAACTTAAAGCTCAGCTATAACGTAGCTAAAGATGCCGCAGGCCTCGTTGAGGGGTCGCGCAAAGTAAACGATATGCTATTAACGTTTAAAGTTTAGTGTTTCTTAAATAAGCGATTTATTTAAATTGTTTAATCAAACACAAAAGCCGCATCATTTGATGCGGCTTCTTTATTTGCCGATATTAACGGGTTGAAAAAACCAACCCATTTTCATCTGCATCAATATGGATAATAGCACCAGGTAGGTATTCACCTCCAAGCAAGCGCTGCGCTAGCGGGTTTTCTATGGTGTGCTGAATTGCACGTTTTAACGGTCGTGCACCATAGACAGGATCAAAACCACTTTGTGCTATACGGTCAAGGGCAGCATCAGTTACCTCCAGAAGATAGCCTTTTTCGGTTAAGCGTTCACGCAGTTTACCTAACTGAATATCGGCAATTTCTTTAATATGATCATTCGCAAGTGGATGGAATACCACCGTTTCATCAATCCGGTTTATAAACTCGGGTCTAAATTGGCTTACCAACACGCCCATCACTTTCTCTTTTAGCGTTGCATAGTCGTTCGAACCAGCTTGCTCTTGGATGATGTCTGATCCTAAGTTTGAGGTCATAATGATCACCGTATTTTTAAAATCAACGGTACGACCCTGTCCATCAGTTAAGCGGCCATCATCAAGCACTTGTAAAAGTATATTGAACACGTCGGGGTGCGCTTTTTCTACTTCATCAAGCAAAATAACAGAGTATGGACGACGACGAACAGCTTCTGTTAAATAGCCACCTTCTTCATATCCAACGTAACCCGGCGGTGCTCCCACTAAGCGTGCCACTGAGTGTTTCTCCATAAACTCAGACATATCAATACGCACCATGGCATCTTCAGTGTCAAACATAAAACTTGCAAGCGCTTTAGTAAGCTCTGTTTTACCTACCCCTGTTGGGCCTAAGAATAAAAAAGAACCTATTGGGCGGTTTGGATCAGCAAGCCCTGCACGTGACCGACGAATTGCATTCGCTACAGCAACCACGGCTTCATCTTGGCCAATGACTTTGTGATGAAGTTGATCTTCCATTTGCAGTAGTTTTTCTCGCTCGCCTTGCAGCATTTTAGAGACGGGTATACCTGTCCAGCGCGATAAAATTTCTGCAATTTCATCTTCACCAACTTGGTTTTTAAGTAAGCTCATTTCTTGCATTTCTGCTTGCGATGCAAGATCTAACTTGCGTTCAAGTTCAGGAATACGGCCATACTGTAATTCAGACATCCGTTGTAAATCACTTGCTCGGCGCGCGACTTCTAAGTCTAAACGAGCTTGTTCAAGCTCCGCTTTAATCACTTGTGTGCCTTGCAAAGAAGCTTTTTCGGCATTCCATACTTCATCAAGCTCACGATACTGCACTTCAAGTTCAGCTATTAGCTCTTGCATTTCAGTACGACGCTTTTGACTTGCTTCATCTTTTTCTTTGGCAAGTGCATTATCTTCGAGTTTTAACTGAATAATACGACGCTCAAGTTTATCAAGTGACTCTGGTTTAGAGTCAATTTGTAAACGAATTGACGAGCCCGCTTCATCAATCAAATCAATCGCTTTATCGGGTAACTGACGATCGCTAATGTAACGGTGCGATAGCTGCGCCGCTGCAACAATTGCCGGATCGGTAATATCAACAGAGTGATGTAGCTCGTAACGCTCTTTTAAACCACGAAGAATCGCGATAGTGTCTTCTACCGATGGCTCTGCTACGAATACCTTTTGAAAGCGACGTTCAAGTGCTGCATCTTTTTCAATGTATTGGCGATACTCGTCAAGCGTTGTGGCTCCCACACAGTGAAGCTCACCACGTGCAAGAGCAGGTTTTAACATGTTCCCTGCATCCATCGCACCATCAGTTTTACCTGCACCAACCATGGTATGAATTTCATCAATAAAGAGGATTACTTGGCCCTCTTCTTTGGCTAATTCATTTAAAACTGATTTTAAACGCTCTTCAAACTCACCACGGTACTTAGCACCCGCAACTAATGCCCCTAAATCAAGCGACAACACGCGTTTGCTCTTGAGCCCTTCGGGTACCTCACCATTAATAATACGTTGTGCTAAGCCTTCAGCAATGGCTGTTTTACCCACGCCTGGCTCACCAATTAACACGGGGTTGTTCTTCGTACGACGTTGTAAAACCTGAATGGTACGGCGTATTTCGTCATCGCGGCCAATCACAGGATCAAGCTTACCTTGCTCGGCACGCTCAGTAAGGTCGATGGTGAATTTTTTTAATGCCTGACGGGTTTCTTCCGCATTCGGGTCATCCACTTTTTGACCGCCACGAATAGCCTCTATGGCCGCTTCAATTTTTGTTGAAGTAATATTGAGCGCTTTAAATATATCTCCAAGCGGGCCTTTATCATCGCACGCAGCAAGTACAAAAAGTTCACTCGATATATATTTATCTTTACGCTTTTGAGCATATTTATCACATAAGTTAATTAACGAAACCATATTATTCGATAGCTGTACGTCGCCACCAACGCCTTCTACTTTAAAAAGCTTTTCGATTTCTTGTGATAATTTTGTATTTAACTCGTCTGCACTCACACCAGCTTGCGCAAGGAGTGCACGAACACTAGAGCCACTTTGCTGAAGTAATGAATACATTAAGTGCACGGGCTCAATAAATTGATGATCGCGCCCAAGTGCTAATGACTGCGCATCTGAAAGCGCAGATTGAAATTTACTTGTAAATCTATCTAAACGCATGAAGGTTTACCTATTAAAAAAACTAATTGCTTAATTAATGGGTATGATATGTAGTTTGTTCAAGTAAGAGATGAAAATTTAATCACTAAAAAGTGCGATTATTTGCGCCAGATCAAGCTTGCCATTCGCCCTGTTTGACCATCTCGTCGATACGAAAAAAATAATGATGGCTGTGAGTAGGTGCAATACTCTGCGCCATAAATACCCACAACACCAAGCTGAGTGAGTTGCTGCTTGGCAAGTAAATAAATATCCGCTAAGTATTTTTCACCTTGGGCAGTAAATGCATGCTGATGAATCTGGTTTTGATCGCAAAAACAATCTTTAACATCCTGCCCGACTTCAAACTGCAAAGCCCCGATAGCAGGACCAAACCAGGCAATGATGTCAGCAGGCTCAGCCTTAAACTTACTCAGTGTATTGGCAAGAATTCCCTTCGCTAATCCGCGCCACCCACCATGAACCGCAGCAACTTCATCCCCTGACGTTGAACACAATAGCACGGGTAAACAATCGGCCGTCATGATGGCAAGCGGTTGCTGCTTTAGGCGAGTATAAAGTGCATCAGCGCTACTTACTGAATGAATATCAACGCGTTCATCAACCACCACCACATCCGCACTATGTACTTGATTTAACCACACAGCTGGGCTTGGCAATTGCCTCGTTAAAGCAGTGCGATTTGCCTGCACAGCTTGCTCATCATCACCAACATGAAACCCCACATTAAAGCTATTAAACGGTGCCTTAGATACCCCGTTTTCACGAGTTGTACTGAGGGCCCCAATAGTGTCAGGGGCAGTCCATGTTGGCGTAATCATAATGTTTAATACTCAATATTTGGATTGGCTTTCGTATCAGCTCGCAATGCTTCTGTCATAGCGGCCATATCGTCTGGAATAGGCGCCTGCCAAGTCATTAACTCACCTGTGATAGGGTGCGCAATTGACAATTTAACCGCATGCAATGCCTGACGTTTAAAGTCTCTCAGCATTTGAAATAGCTCTGGCGTTGCGCCTTTCGGTGGACGTGGGCGCCCGCCATATAACTGATCACCAACCAGTGGATGGTTTAAATACGCCATGTGCACACGAATTTGGTGAGTACGGCCAGTTTCTAGGCGTAAACGTAAGCGTGTGTGAGCACGAAACTTTTCAGCAACACGGTAATGAGTCACCGCAGGTTTGCCCATTTCATGAACAGCCATGTGAGTACGTTTTGTTGCATGACGGCCAATTGGCTTTTCAATCATACCGCCTGCCGTCATAGTGCCATTACAAATTGCTTCATATTCACGTGTGAAGTTTTCACGCTTTTGCAGTGCAGACACTAAGTGCGTTTGCGCAGGAATTGTTTTTGCTACCACCATTAAACCTGTGGTGTCTTTATCAAGACGGTGCACGATACCTGCACGCGGCACGTTAATTATATCGGGGTAATGATGAAGCAAGGCATTCAATACTGTACCGTCTGGATTACCAGCCCCTGGGTGTACCACTAATCCCATCGGTTTATTGATTACTAATATATCATCGTCTTCATAAACGATGTTTAATTTGATATTTTGTGCCTCGTACTCGCGCGGTGCTTCAATGGTTGTTTCAACACTGACCAGTTCACCACCGAGTAATTTTTCACGCGGGGTGTTTAATATTTCACCATTCACGGTGATTTTATCATCTAAAATCCACGTTTTTATACGTGAACGAGAATAATCAGGGAACAATTGCGCCAATACTTGGTCTAGACGTTTACCGCCAAGGTCAATTGGAACCTCGGCTTGGAGAGAAATTTGCTCTGACATTAGTAACTTTACCCAATTTACCAGTGCAAGCTTTGCTCGACTGGGTTAGAATCGCTTTAATTAGCATTGTATGTATAGTTTACTCGGTTTTCCTCACTTGGCCTAGCCGAAGACATCGAAGGTAATAAATAAAATGATAAATAAAATAGGGAAACGTGCGTTCGCCATTGTTTTTTCAGTTTCATTACTTGGCCTAGGAGCCTGTTCATCTGCTCCTGATCAAGAAGATATTCAACGCGTTCCGAATAAATCTGCACAAGCTTTATATGAAGATGCGAAACAAACGTTAGATTCGGGCCTTTATGCACGAGCTATTGAGTTATTAAGCGCTATTGATTCACGCTATCCATTTGGTCCACTATCAAAACAAGTACAAATGGATCTCGTGTATGCACATTATCAAGCAGGCAATACTGAACAAGCTCTCGCAACAATTGACCGTTTCATTCGTTTAAACCCAAATCACAAAGATTTAGATTACATGTACTACATGCGTGGCTTGGTTAATATCAAAGCAGACAAAAACGCATTCCAAGAATACTTTGGTGTAGACCGTGCGGATAGAGATGCAAATCGCACTCGGGTTGCATTTACCGATTTATCAACCTTACTGAAACGTTTCCCAAATAGCGTTTATGCGCCAGAAGCGAAAAAACGTTTAGTATGGTTACTTAACAAAATGGCGCGTTATGAACTAAAAGTAGCAGAGTACTATTACGAACGTGAAGCTTATCTTGCCGCTGCAAACCGAGGTAAATATGTCGTTGAACACTACTCGCAAAGCAGTTACCTGGATCAAGCATTAGAGATCATGGAGAAAAGCTACGAGAAGCTAGGTTTACCTGAGCTAAGTGCGCATGCTAAAGAAACGCGCGAAGCAAATAAGCGTAAATAGTCTAAGCGCTGAATAAGCATTAAAAAGGCGCCAAATTTGGCGCCTTTTTTACAGTGTGTGTGACTGCTATTTCGTTAAATTGCGTCTTCATCTTCTTCTGCGGTACGAATACGCACAACACGCTCAACATCTGTGACAAATATTTTACCATCACCAATTTTGCCTGTTTGTGACGTTTTAACAATCACATCAATAGCTCTATCTACGTCTTCATCACTTAGTACAATATCTAGTTTTACCTTGGGTAAAAAATCAACCATGTATTCAGCACCGCGATAGAGTTCTGTGTGCCCCTTTTGACGGCCAAAACCTTTAACTTCACTAACCGTCATCCCCGTGATGCCTACCTCTGATAATGCTTCTCGAACATCATCAAGCTTGAATGGTTTAATAATTGCTTCGATTTTTTTCATTTTAAGGCTACTTATTATTTCTTGATTGCCTCGATTTTAGACAATACGGCTCTCTATAGCAAACAAAGCTATGAAATACGGTGATAAAATCAACAATCATGATATTATTAAATAAAGTATTAAAAGTAGAGACAACAATGAAATCATTACAAAAGGGCTTTACACTCCTCGAACTGATGGTCACTATTGCAATCGTGGGCATTGTGGCTGCCATAGCACTGTGGGATAGCTCTGATTTGCTAGAAAATGACCGCGCCGAAAGCTACTTACAAGAATTAAAGCGCAGTATTAGCTTTGCACGGGCAAAAGCCACCAGTAGCGATGCAATTGTTGTAGTCTGTAGTGGAGCAACAGCTAATATTGAGAGTAATACAGCAATGAATTGCTCTAATGATTGGGACCAAGGCACGGTCTTTGTATTTTTTGATTCAGATCAGAATGGCAGTTATAACCCTGCTAATGGCGATACCACTTTGAGAGTCCTCCAAGAAATCCCTAAAACGAGTAAACTGAGTTTCAGTGGCAATAACGCACTTATCTTTGATACTAGCGGCATGATCACCTCTGATCCAGGTACCTTTACTTTTTGTCCTTCTGGCGCAAATGATAACAACAAAGCATTGCAGGTATTAAAATCTGGCACTGCTTTATACCTAGGTGATACAACAAATACCTGTGATTAAGCCCCATAATTTGACACCATTTTAGGTCCAACTATAGTTAATTAAACTGTCACAATTTGGAGTCTTCACGGATGGAGACCTTAAACACATTACACCATAGGAATGGTGCAACACTCATCGAAAGCTTAGTGGTGCTATCAATAGTCGCAATACTTATGAATATTGCGCTGTTTGAATATAAGCCTTATCTAGCTAAAAGTCGCCTAGAAAACCGCACTCACTTAGTTAAACGCGCATTAAGCGTAAGCCGTCATAACGCAAAAACCCACAGCACGTACGTTACTTTTTGTGGGCTGCAAGAAAATCAATGCAATCGAGAGCACTGGCACAAAGCACTCACCGTATTTGTCGACAGGGGCGATATTGGGGTGTTTGATGAAGGTGATACTATTATTTGGGAACTTGAAGCAGTCGATAAACTTGATATGCTAACTTACCCCCGCCATTCAATCACATTTCGTTCAGATGGCACGCCTGTGGGATTTAATAATGGCACCTTTGTGTACTGCCCTGAATACAAAATAGCAAGCCTTAAAGGGCTTGCTATTTCAATAAGCTCTATTGGGCGTACTCGGCTAAAAGACACCAACAAATGCCAATCCTGATATTTCAATTATTCAATGAGGGATTACTTACCCCAGCAGGTGCTCGCACTCGCAGAGCCCGTTGAGGTTTTTAATCCTGTATCTGAAATAGTTAATGTTGCACATTCGCCATCTTGCAAAACGGGCCCTGCTGCGGGTGTGGCAGTAAACGCGAATGTACCGGCATCATTATCGACAACAACTGAAATTTTATAAAAATTATTCTCAGTTGTAGCACTGACCCCTAAGTTAGCCAAAGTTGTTGTATACTGCCTGTTATCGACAAAGAACTGCTCTTGCTTATTGGCAGCATCAAGTAATGCAGTAATGGCTTCTGTTCTGGCGGTGCGTTTAACATGCTCAAAGTAACTTGGTAACGCAATACTGGCTATAATACCTAAAATTGCCACGGTAATCATCAGTTCGATTAAGGTAAACCCTTTTACTTTATTAGTTACTCTTGTCATTTACTTCTCGCTTATAAATATAGGTTTGCTGTGTTTTAAAACCAAAACCAATCGGAGTTGCATCATTAACCAGTTGTATTTTTCCATCTTTAACCGTTAAACCCGGACCTTGTATTTCTTTCACTTTAAAGGGGTTTTGCTCGCCTTTAAGACCTGGTCCTATGGTTAAGAACTGACTCATCTCTTTGACTTTTTCGTCTGTATCTTTGATCACATCTGGGTTATCAGGATCCGGGTCTTCAGGATTCGGGTCTTCAGGATTCGGGTCTTCAGGATCCGGGTTTTCAGGATCCGGGGTTTCATCACAAAAACCATTATTATTACTATCAACACAGCTATCACCAACACCGAAATAAAGCTGAGGTGTATCAGGTACATCATTTGAGGTCGTAAATTTTAGACTATCATACACTTTTGTACCGTAGTGTAAGTGGAACGCATATAAACTCCCTGAGCCCCCTGTTAATGAACACTGATTCGCTGTTTCTGTTGAAGAAGCGGGTGCGTAACTGGTGAAATAAGCGACTCCTCCAATAACCGTGCTTGCTGCCAGTGATTTTTCACCAGCCGCTAGAAGGTTATAATACCAACCATGGTATTGACCTAATTCAACTTCTAAATCGGTAAATTTATCTACACTATCAAGTGCATTACCAAACGGGTCAGCATCCATATTCATTAAATTAGCCTGGGTGATCGCCGCTGGAATCTCATCGCTTTGGAATGAGCGTGTTACTGTATTGATATCGCGGATCATAAACAATTGATCACTCGTTGTGGTGCCCGTTGGTTTAGAGCGATTCCCACTACCTAGTAATACTGCATCAAAGGGGGTATCAATACGTGTTTTAACCGACTTACCATTTACGTCTGTTTCAGAGACCTTACTAAACATTGTTCTCGCAACCATCGGTTTATAAAAGAAACGACGATCTTGAGATGCAAGTGCACTGCCTAAACTCGCAAGTTTGAAGTGTGTCCAAGGACTTTCTGTGCTCGTTGGGCTATTTGAAGGCATATCAATACGCCATACATCACCGCCGGTGTCGGATGCATATAATCGATCAGTGTAACCGTCATAATCAGAATCCAAAACACTAATATCAGAAGCAATACTGTGTTTACCTGCAAAGCCATTTTCACTCGACGTTAAAGCCCACACTTTTTTGCCGCTCTGTGCATCAACAATATAAATACCGCGCCCTTTTGTGTCTTCAGTACGCAGAACATTGTCTTTATTGGTGTCGTACCCTGCACCAAAAACAAGCAGTGGTCGATTTTCATACCCTTTTAAGTTAATGTATGTCACCGTAGGTTTAGACCATGATTGCGCAAGTTCTTTAAAGTCTCCCGTTCCACCAATAATCGGTCCCCCCCACATGAGTCGAGGTGAATCTGGGTTTGTAATATCCAGTCCATAATAATTATTGCCGCCACGTCTTAAGCCAAAAAACGCCCAAACACGATCAGTGCCATTTACAACTCCATCACCATTTTTATCATCAAAGAACACAGAAATAGGTCCATCAACACCATAGACCTTTGATTTTTCTTGATTCTCTCGTAATGGTTTAATAATTTTGTATAAGCTACTGGGTATAAAAGCCCAGCTTTCTTTTAATACATCATTTTTATCTTGAAAAAAGTGTAGGTAACCTGCATTGGTGCCAATTAAAATGCGCACATCATCATTACCGTAATCAATTGTCACAGGTTTTGAGTGCAGAGGATCACCAAAAATATCTTGTCGTTGATCACTGGTACTGCCATCACCGTCTTCATCATCCACATCTATTCCTCGGCTCCACTTGATCGTTTTATCTAACTCGGTCGATAAGAGCCCAAGAGTCAACGAATTGACACTTGTTGCTGTAGTTAAATTAAACTTTAACGCTGCCGCTAAGTCGCCACCTAGTGCCGTAGAAACTGTCGACTTAGTAAAATCAACTAACCCAGCGCTCCCGGCATCGGTATAAATGGTCCGCGATGATAGGTTTGATAACATAAGATTTGCACCACCTTCCTGAACAATGTTCCCGTCTGGTGCTGTATTATCTGGTAACCAAAATGTCTTTGCCCCTTTTGCAATCAAACCATCAGCGTTTAATGCCGGCTTTCCATCCAAATCAACGATTTCATCGCCTGACACTTTCAACTTTTTAAGATTTCCACGCCACCGAGCACCGGTTTCTGGGTAAAACATTGCATAATAAATACCTTCACGACTGCGTGTTTGATCAACATTATTATTCGCAATAGAAGGTGAAGTAAAAGTATCATTTACTTCGCGTATGCGTGTTATCGTATTTTTTAAAGCTTTTGATAATTGTTCTGCAGTGTCAGCATGAAGATACTGACCACCGCCTAAATCAGCGGTTTCTGATAATAAGCGTTTACCATCCTTACTCATACCGCTACCAAAGCCAATCGTATACACCCGCCCTGTTTCATGAATATCAGATGTTGAAGGAAACAAATCCACTTTAACATCTTCAGTGCCATGAATAATCTGCGCAAGCTTGTGTAAATAAACACCCGCAATTTTATCAGAGCCGCTTAAATTGCTACCGAAATAAGATTTATAGAGATCACTGATTTCTCCATCTTGCTCATTATCTGAGCCTGAAGAGGGGTCACCATCTGTCATATAAATAACATTAACAGAGTTATCACAGCGTTTTGCTTCCTCTGTGGTATCAAATGGAGAGATATATGTATAACTGTATTTTGGTTTACGCTTTGACCCCCTTCTGACTTTTGTCTCTACTGACGTGTCTCGCCAAGCCTCATTAACTTTTTCTCCGTAATACAAACTTTGACCCGTAATGTATAAATAGGCTTCCCAAAGCGTCTCTGTTAAAGGTGTCCCCCCGTCAGCAGGTAGTACAGAAATGGCTGTCTTCAAGGATGAAGATGACGAGCCTATTCCAGCTAATACATAACCGCCATTTGTGCTATTAAAACGCATCAAACCGAAATCAATATCGTCATTGTTATCTACTAAGCTTGTAATCGCACTTTTTGCTACACCAAGACGACTGTCTGGGCACACAACATAGCCCGTGTAGCTGCTGTAGCCACAACTTTTACCCGTTGCAGTAGAAAATGCCATACTTCCAGAAGTGTCAAAAATAAGTAAAACACGCGGTTTTTCATTTGTTTTCACATTATAGTTAACGTATAGCTCTATGTCTTCAGCATACACTGCAGTAACCATACAGGTTACAAAACCAGTCAGTATACTGCGCACTAACGTTTTCATTTTCATCATGAGTCTCCGTTAACGGCCTGAGTTACGGCCTACCATCTCTTGAGCAACACCCGTTGTGATTGTGAGTGTGTGATTACTTTTAGAGCCATAGGTAATTGATGTATCTATTTGCAACATGTTGCATGACACACCCGCTGTAAAATTAAACTTGCGTGGACAAGGAATATCACTTGGGCCGTTATTTAAATTAACCATCGAACTTGATGCATCGCCAATATTCCCTAAATCATGAACTCCGCCAGGTATTGCTGATGCTCTTTTAAAAAAGGCACTATTTGCCCCTGCAGCAGCTTGGTTGGCTATTACGCGCTGTACCGTGCCAATTAACTCATTTTCTGCAGCTTCACGTTCTTGTGCTGCATTGGTGATTTTAATGTCAATACTACTGCTACTCATAAGAGTAACTGCAATGCCTGTGACCGCGACAACCATAATAAGAGCAACAATTAACACAACGCCTTGTTGTCTTTTTGCTAACGTTATATACGCCATAAATTAGCTCCCACATTATTTAAGCGAATAGTCGTGGTAAACAATGCTCGACGGTAATTATCAGTAAAGGTTAGCTCTCTACTACTTTCATCTTCACCCAAGGTATACGTTTGATTTTGAATTTTTAAATCGCCATCTGGGGTAAGCGCTCTGACTAATAGGAAAACTTGCACAGTTAAGATGCCATGACGGTTTTCCCAATCAGTATTCGTCATTTGGTTAATACTTTTATACGTATCAACACGGCTATTATTGGTTGTATCGAGACCAAATACAAAGTGCATGTCCTCAACCCCTTCCATTATCGTTTCTGTAACCATGCCTGAGCCTGGTTTTAAACGTCTGCGCATTAAAACGGGCACAGTGACAGGTTGGTCATTTATTGTGTAATTTTGCTCAGAAATGTAATAAACGTGATGACGATAACGCCATACAGTCGCGTTAACATTAAGTGAGGCACCATCAATTGGCCCTTGTACAAACTGAGCTCTTTCTTGTTCGGCAACAAAGTAATAACTGCCAGCACCTGTATCATCAGGTCGAATTTGCAAACCTTCAAGAAACTTTAACTGCAGAACATCTGTATTTTTTTTAGCGTTTTTTATGCAGCCTAATGCATCACCAGTCGCGGTTAACACTGCATACACTGAGCGAAAGTTACTCGTTGCTGTTTTAACCGGGAAACTACCATTGTTAAGCCCTTCAGAACAATCGGGAGTAGGATTAGCGGTTGACTCTGTATTTGCTGGCGAAAACGAGTCTTCATAAAATGTTCCCCAAAAGCCTATTTGCTCAATATCACGTTGCATAATATTAATCGCTAATCGGCCTGTTTCTTGTAACTCACCAATTGTCATGGTGTCACGCGTGGTCACTTTCATACTAATATAGGTGAACATAACGCCACCTAAAACAAGTCCGCCTATAAATAGCGCAACCATCATTTCAACTAACGTAAATCCTGCATGCTTTCTCATATCAAGACCTTAAGTAAATATAGCTTTCAAGCACAATTAAACGACGCTTATCATTGGCTGCACCGCATTCAATTGCCGACGTACCTGCATTTGCTTTAATTGCTTGTCGACCTTGCCAACTGATCACCACGTTAATATTAAATTCACTTGCATTACCCGCTGCGACAGGCGTGCTCTTGATACACACCGTTGCATCATCTAAAGCCCCGGTATTTTCACGCGCTTGAATAGCCCGCACCCATTGCTGTTTATCAAGGGCTGCAAGTTGCTGAGCATTACACGCTGCGTTGTAGCATTGTAAATTGGTATTTAACGCAGTGTCACTTGTGAAAGTGCCATTATAGAGGGCTGTAAATCCTGTGGAATCGTTTGCTCGCATTCGTTGAATAATATCGTTTCCTAACGCCACCGCTGCAGCACGCTGCATTGAATCAAAACTAGCTTGCTTAGCTTTTGCCTGCAGCGCTACAGCGCCTAACAACCCAAAGCTTAAAATCACAAAAGCAATAAGTACTTCAACTAAGGTAAAGCCTTGAACATGTGAATGCCGTGTCATATTAAAATCAGCTCATAGATTTCCATACAATAAGCATAAAAGGACAATAATAAATAGCAATGAGGGTTTAGATGAACGGTCAAATTTATTGATAAGCGGTCCGAACATACCGACTAAAACAGCATCGAAAATTGGCACCGTAAAACTGTGTGGTAAAACTATTCACCCATCGCTTGTTTTACGGTTTTAAGTGCTCGACGGCTAATGGTGAGAGGTTCATCATAATGTCGCATTATCAAATGATGACCACTCGACACAGAGCAATGAAGGCTCTGTATATGCAGCTTATTAACCAAGGTATTACGATGAATACGCAATAATTGTTGTGAGTACGTACTTTCAAGCTGTTTCAAGCTATGCTCGATAATAGCTTCACCGCCAACAAAAATTAGTCGCGTATATTTTTGCTCTGCAACACAGCACACCACATCGTCGATATTGACTCGGCGCATAGCACCCGCTAACTGATAAGTGATATGTGAATGAACAGGCCTATTGACTTGTGTACGATTTAGTTTGCTAAGTTGCAGTAAGGTTTTTGTAAGTGCTTGCTCGGTCACAGGTTTTACTAAATAGCCATCTACCGCTAACTCAAATGCTTCTAGAGCATGTTCAGAGTGGGCCGTTAAAAACACCACAGCCGGAGGTATAGCAAGCAACTTTAATGCCTTTGCGACCTCTAAGCCACTTAATTTTGGCATATTAATATCTAATAACACGATATCCGGTTGCAACTCTTTACACAGCGTTACCGCCTGCTCACCATTGTCTGCATCGCCAACAACATGGTAGTTAGGATGCATGGTTAATAAACGCCTAACACGTGCCCGAGCCAGCGGTTCATCGTCAACAATCAAAACATTGATCATGTAATTTCCTGCCTTGGAATAACGAGTTTAGCTCTAAACTCACTATCGCGATGTGTGGTGGTTAACTTGGCACGATAGTGATAAAAAAGCGCCAACCTTTGGCGAATGTTTTCAAGTGCCATGCCATTACCAGCGCGGCGCTGCTCTGCATTTTCAACCACAGGATTAATAATAATAAACGTATAGCTTTTATCGGTTATATGCATCTCTATGGTAATTTTTGTGCTCTCAGAAGCCGGTTCAAGGCCATAATACACCGCGTTCTCAATAATAGGCTGTATCGTTAGACACGGAATTTCAACGTCTGGGACGCACGCTGGCATCTGCCAATTAACCGTTAATCGCTCGCCATAACGCCAACGCTCAAGTGCAATATATTGCTCACATAATATCAGCTCGTCTTGTAAAGAAATCGCTTTACCGCTTTTCATTGCAGCTTGTGATAACGCAGCTAAAGCTAAAATAGCTTGCTCGGCGGCTTCGGCATCATAATGCGTTAGCTCGGCAGCTGTGTTCAAGCTATTGAATAAAAAGTGTGGACGAATACGTGCTTGTAACGCATCTAACTCAGCATGCGCTAATGCTTTGGTTTGTAGCTCTTTTTGGTTTTGTATAACAACAAATTGACTAAATAATGCCGCCACTAAAAAGATTATGAGTACATTACTCGCGATAAAATAGCCCGCTGATTCAATATAATAAATATCTGCAAAGAGAGATAATACAGCCACACTGTAAAAACACGTTGATAGCAATAATGAAATAGTCAGGATAAGTAGTTGGAAATTATTAGAATAGCGTGCCAAGTATTTTCTAAAAATATACAGTGCGGCAACACTTGTCAGAAAGATTAAGTGCAAAAAGAAACTGAAAATGGCAAGACGAAGCCATACATCGCCTTCGGTTGCAGGGGCAAACGCTAGTAAAATAGCAATAACTTGACTTACCACGAGTGTAGCAAGCACACCTCGGGATTGAAAAAGAGCCGCAATCAACAAGCCGTTTTGATTTGGCTGTGTGCTCATGGGCTCTCCTAGTATCTGTTGTTAACTACTCGTTTAGATTAGCGTAGCTCAACAGGAACGGCAAATACTATATTCTCTTCTTCGCCAGGGTTTTCAACAACTTGGTTTCCACCCAATTCTTTTAGACGAGTAATTACTTGCTGCACTAACACTTCTGGTGCAGATGCGCCCGCAGTAACCCCTACGGCATTGAGGTTGTTAAACCAATCAGCTTCAACGTTACTTGCATCATCAATTAAATACGCTTTAGTGCCCATTTTATCTGCAAGTTCACGTAAACGATTTGAGTTTGAGCTATTTTTAGCTCCCACAACCAGTAACACATCAACTTTATCTGCTAAGTCACGCACCGCATCTTGACGGTTTTGTGTCGCATAACATATATCATCTTTACGCGGACCATCAATTGCAGGAAACTTTGTACGTAAAGCATCAATAACATCGGCAGTGTCATCAACCGACAAGGTTGTTTGACTGCAATAAAATAAATTGTCAGGATTTTTAACCGTCAGATTTGCAACATCTTCCGGTGTTTCTACTAAGTAGATACCCCCTGCTTCGTTATTATATTGCCCCATGGTGCCTTCTACTTCAGGGTGACCATGATGACCTATTAAAATGCACTCGATGCCTTTACGGCTCGCGCGCGTTACTTCCATATGTACTTTGGTAACTAGCGGACAGGTTGCATCGAAAACTTTTAATTCACGACGCTTAGCCTCACTACGTACCGCTTGAGATACACCGTGCGCACTAAAAATAACAATGCTGTCATCAGGAACTTGATCAAGTTCTTCAACGAATACAGCACCGCGGTTTTTAAGACCGTCTACTACATAGCGGTTATGCACCACTTCGTGTCGCACATAAATAGGCTTTTCAAAGATATCTAGTGCTCGCTCAACGATACTGATTGCGCGGTCAACACCTGCACAAAAACCACGTGGGTTAGCTAATAAAATATCCATTACCCTGTTACCTCTAAAATATCGACTTCAAAGGTTAAACGCTGGCCAGCAAGTGGATGATTGAAATCAATCGTTACAGACTCACCTTGTACCTCACGGACAAGTCCTGGTAATTCAGTGCCATCAGGTTGAGTGAAGGCAATAATGTTCCCCACCTCAGCTGGAGTGTCAGCGCCAAACTTACTGCGGTCTACATAGTAAATATTATCTGGGTTTGGTTGCCCAAAGGCATCTTCAGGTTCAAGTTCAAATGACTTACTCTCGCCTGCGGCTAGGCCTAACAAACACTTTTCAAAGTTGGCGGTTAGACTACCATCGCCCATTCTTAATTTTGCAGGCTTATTGTGCACCTTCGTCGAATCAGCTGCTGAGCCATCTTCTAATTTAATTGAGAAATGAAAGATCACTTCAGACTTTTCACCAATTACTGCTTGGCTCATGCTTTTTGCTCCTTAGGACTTTCGCCTGTAAAGGCATCGTATAAAAGTAATGCTGCACCGATACAAATTGCACTGTCGGCAATATTGAATGCTGGGAAGTGCCAATTTTCATAATACACATGCAAAAAGTCTATTACATAACCATAGACAATACGATCGTATAAATTACCAATCGCACCCGCAAGTACAAGTGCATACGCAGAGCACAACACCTTATTACTGGCAGGTAAACGTTTTAACCACCATGTTAAAAGCACACTAATAACCACAGCAATTAAGCTTAAAAACCAGCGTTGCCAACCACCAGCATCACTTAAAAAGCTAAAGGCAGCACCATAGTTATGCACATAGGTAAAATTAAAGAATGGCAAAATTTCAATAGATTCTTTGTAGGTCATGGTATTTACAACAAGTGTTTTTGTCGCATGGTCTACTACTAAAAGTAGTAGACTCAGCCATAACCATACTAAGCCACTTTTTCCGGATAGTTTGCTCACAAACAACTCCTATGCGAACTGACGTTGTTCACCGTCGCCATCAACATTGCTAACACAACGGCCACAGATTTCAGGATGAGCAGGCTCAGCACCTACATCATCACAGTAATGCCAACAACGTTCACATTTTTCTGCCGTTGTTGCTGTAACGTTGATGAACAAGCCATCAATTTCAGTTGCTTGGCTACCTTGTGGTTGTTCAGTAACCGTTTCAACAGTGACACCAGAAGTTAATAATACAAAGCGTAATTCATCACCTAATGCGGCAAGTTTTGAACTTAACGCTTCAGTTGCATAAATACTGACATTTGCTTGTAAAGTCGCACCAATAATGTCTTCTTTACGCGCCGCTTCTAATACGCGGTTCACTTCATCACGTACATTCAGAATTGTGAGCCAATCATTGTTACTGAACTTACCTTGCGTAGAGGCTTTAAGCCCATCGTACCACACTGATGTGAATACAAATTTATCACGTTCGCCCGGTAATGCTTCCCAAATCTCTTGTGCAGTGAAGCTTAAGATTGGTGCCATCCAACGCGTCATTGCTTCTGCAATGTGATAAAGCGCTGTTTGACATGAGCGGCGTGCATGGCTATCGCTTTTCGCTGTGTATTGACGGTCTTTGATTACATCTAAGTAGAATGAACCAAGCTCACCCGTACAGAAATTCATTAATTTTTGCGTTACAAGTAACATTTGGTACTTGTCGTAAGCAGCTAAAATTTCATCTTGTAACTCGGCAGCACGACCAACAATCCAGCGGTCTAGTTCAACCATATCGTCGATAGCAACGTGATCTGTTTTTGGATCAAAACCATTTAAGTTAGCAAGTAAGTAACGGCTCGTGTTACGAATACGACGGTAACGATCTGCCGAGCGCTTGAAGATTTCATCCGATACCGTCATCTCTGCGGTAAAGTCAGTTGATGCAACCCATAGGCGTAAAATATCAGCACCTAGTTTGTTCATCACATTTTGCGGTGAAATAACATTACCCAGTGACTTAGACATCTTACGGCCGTTTTCATCAACGGTGAAGCCGTGTGTTAACACTTGCTTGTAAGGTGCATGGCCATTAATTGCAACCGATGTCATCATTGACGACATAAACCAACCACGATGTTGGTCAGACCCTTCAAGGTAAAGATCTGCTGGGCCCGTCAAGTCTTCACGCGCATCAACAACACACGCGTGAGTCACACCTGAATCAAACCAAACATCTAAAGTATCTTGCACTTTCATGTACTTATCAGCGTCATCACCAAGTAATGTTGCAGGGTCTAAATCGTACCACGCTTGAATACCTGATTTTTCAACTAGCTTAGCCGCTTCTTCGATTAATGCTTGCGTATTCGGGTGTAACGCCCCTGTGTCTTTATCAACGAACAATGCAATAGGTACACCCCATGTACGCTGACGTGAAATACACCAATCAGGTCGGCCTTCAACCATGTTCGCAATGCGGCTTTCACCCCACTCAGGTAACCACTCTGTCTTTTTGATTTCATTCAATGAATCTTGACGAAGGTTCGCTTGATCCATGCTTACAAACCATTGTGGTGTCGCACGGAAGATGATTGGCGTTTTATGACGCCAGCAATGTGGGTAACTATGATTGAGTGCATGATGATGCAACAGCGCGTTATTTTCTGTTAATACATCAATAACACTCGCGTTGGCTTTGAATACATGTTGACCTGCAAACAGTGGCGTATTAGGTAAATAAACACCATTTGCACCCACCGGGTTTGCTACTTCTAAACCATATGCAAGACCAGCCGCGAAATCTTCTTGACCATGACCAGGTGCAGTGTGAACAACCCCCGTACCCGAATCTGTCGTTACGTGATCAGCAACAATCACAGGCACTGTAAAGTCATAAAAAGGGTGAGCAACGTGTAAGTTTTCTAAGGCAGCACCTTTAACATAACCCAGTACATGGTAATGATTGAAACCGTAACGATCCATCGCATCTTTAACGAGTTCAGAGCCTAAGATCAAACGCTGTTGCGCGCCCTCGTCATCAACTTGAACTAATGCATACTCAAGCTTCTCATGAACAGCCACTGCGCGGTTGGCAGGAAGTGTCCACGGTGTAGTTGTCCAGATAACAGTGCTTACAGCGCCTGTACCTTGATGACCATCGGCAAGTTCAAATGCGTTAATAACGGCATCTTGATCTGCAAACTCAAAGCGTACGTCGATAGCAGGTGATTGTTTGTCTTGGTACTCAACTTCTGCTTCAGCAAGCGCTGAACCACAATCTGTACACCAATGAACCGGTTTAGCACCTTTGTGTAAATGACCATTTTTAATAATACGGCCTAATACACGGATTGCATTCGCTTCAAAGTCAAAGTTCATGGTCAGGTAAGGCTTGTCCCAATCACCAAATACCCCTAAGCGTTTAAAGTCTGTTTTTTGACCTTCAACTTGCTTTTTAGCATATTCGCGACATTTTTCACGAAACTCAGCCGCTGACACTTTAACACCAGGCTTGCCAACTTTCTTTTCAACCATTAATTCAATAGGTAGACCATGGCAGTCCCAACCAGGCACATAAGGCGCATCAAAGTCAGACAAGGTTTTTGACTTAACAATAATGTCTTTAAGAATTTTGTTTACAGAGTGGCCTAAATGGATGTCACCGTTTGCATACGGAGGGCCGTCATGCAAAATGAAGGTTTTTTTACCTTTTTTAGCGCTGCGAATTTGACCATATAGATCGTCTTCATACCATGTTTTAAGCATAGTTGGTTCACGTTGTGCCAAATTGCCGCGCATTGGAAACGCTGTTTCCGGTAAATTCAAAGTATGTTTGTAGTCGCTCATTAATCCTACTTTCCGTATCGGCTACCTAATTTAAACCAAAACACTGCTTAGCGGCGGTTACATCATCTGCAATCTGCGCCGTCAGTTGTGTTAATGTCTCGAATTTTTTCTCATCGCGAAGCTTTTTTACAAGCTCCACATGCATAAATTGTCCGTAAATGTCCTGCGCAAAGTTAAAAAGGTGAACTTCTAATAATGCGCGTGTCCCGTTAAATGTGGGTTTGTTGCCAATATTTGCAACCCCAAACAGCTGTTCATTGCCAACGGTCGCTTTCACCGCAAATACGCCATTTACTGGGCATACTTGACGTTTCAAGGCAATATTTGCCGTTCTAAAACCAAGCTCACGGCCTTTTGCCCAACCGTGAATAACACGTCCAGAAATCGCATACCCATGACCCAGCATCGTTTTAGCCTCTTCTAATTGCCCTGCTGCTAGCGCATGGCGGATTAGTGTGCTACTTACTCTGTCATTAAGACGACGAAAGCTGGCCGTACTTTTAACATCTATATTCAGCGCTGCACCCATATTTTTTAGCAACGCAAAGTCACCACTGCGACGTTTTCCAAAACAAAAATCATCACCGACAGTGAGCGCTTTCACGCCGAGCTTATCAACCAAGACTTCGTTAACAAACTGCTCTGCTTCCATGTTAGCAAACTGCTGATTAAAACTAATACAAATTACGCGTTCAACACCCAGCTCTGCTAACAATCGAAGCTTATCACGCAAACGTGTCAATCGAGCGGGTGCGTTATCTTTAGCAAAAAACTCTTGTGGCTGAGGCTCAAATAACATAACAGTGCTGGGTAACTGATGTTTTTGCGCATCAAGTAGCAAGCCTTTAATCACTTCAGCATGGCCTAAATGCACACCATCAAAGTTCCCAATCGTTAACACGCAACCATAGTGTTGTGCGCGAATATTATGAATACCTCTAATTAACTCCATGCCACCTATTTGCCTTTGTCAGCACGCCCAAAACATGTTCATCGGGCTTGAAGCGCCGATTATAATCTTTTTTTTAGTTGGATTCAGTAGTTGCAACACTTTTTATCGTATTTAGTCGTATTCCTAAAATAAAGAGCACAACAAAGTATACCAATACAGCCAACACAAGCAGCCCTGCCAACAACATAACTTGTTCACTAAAGTGCCAGCTTCGCCATGCAAAGTGCTGACCTGCATACCATACCGCAGTCGCCATCAAAATACTCGAAAACAAACACTTAAATGTAAAACCGACGCTCATTGAAGAAAACTGATAAACCCCTTCTTTGCGTAACTGCCGATAAAGTAAAAACGCATTACAGCTGGCCGACATAGACGTGGCTAAAGCTAACCCTAAATAACCAATAAAAGGCGCTAACATGATGTTAAACACCATGTTTAGAACCAAGGTTTTTATGCCTATTTTCACGGGGGTTTTAGTGTCTTGTCGCGAGTAAAAACCAGGCGCTAACACCTTAATTAACATAAAACTGACTAACCCTACCGAGTACGCCATCACGCCATAACTAACCGCTTGAACGTGATCAATTTCACCGTCTTGAAACGCACCATGGTCAAAAAGCACCGTGATGATCAACGGGCTTATCACCATTAAACCAAACATGGCTGGTAAACCTAAGAAAATAACAAATCGCACTCCCCAATCAAGCGTATGCTGAAAATCAAGTGTGCTTTTCGTACTATGTAATTTAGACAGTGCCGGTAAAATCACTGTTGCAATACCAATACCGAATAACCCAAGGGGGAACTCTATCAATCTGTCTGAATAGTAAAGCCAGGCAATGGAGCCTGTCATAAGCATTGAGGCAATCATGGTATCGAGCAATAAATTAATTTGACTAATCGATACACCAAACAAGGCCGGTAACATCAACTTTCGTACTTTCACGACATTTTCGTCTTGCCACCCCCACTTAGGTCGGCTCAACATGCCCGCTCGATACAAAAATGGCAGCTGAAAAATCAGTTGCACCAAGCCACCAATGAACACCCCTATTGCTAATGCATAAGCACCTACTGCAAATTTATCATGCAGAAAAATAGCACAGGCAATAATTGAAATATTCAATAATACAGGGGTAAATGCGGCCACGGCAAAGCGGTTATACACATTCATTACTGCGCCACTAAGAGCAACAAGACTCACAAAAAACAAGTACGGAAACGTGAGCTTTAATAACGCACTCGCTAATTCGAACTTAGCGGCATCCTCTCCCCCTTGCCACCAATCAATAAACCAGCCAGTACCAAATAAAGCAGCAATCACTGGCGAGGCAATCACACCAAATAAAGTGACGATCAGCAAAATTGTGCCCAAAGTGCCCGCAGCCTGCGCGACAAAGAGTCTAACCTTGTCGTCACCTTGCTGCTCTTTTATTTCAGACAATACGGGTACAAATGCCTGTGCAAATGCGCCTTCGGCAAATAGACGTCGTAAAAAGTTAGGGATTCTATTAGCAAATAAAAACACATCAGCTGCCGCACTTGCACCCAGCAAGTTAGCAACAACCGCATCGCGAACTAACCCTAAAATACGCGAAATCATCGTCATCGCACTGACAATCATCCCGGAACGAAATAATCCTTTTGCCACCTTAAACCTATTATCAAAAAACCTTTAAGATGGGCGATTATGCCTAAAATATCTCTAAAGCACTAGGCTCGGACACGACGCTTTGTTACAATGTCGATATTAACTGCTAAAGCGGCAAATTGATGTTCGTTATAAGGAGCAGTTTTTCTTGAGCTGTCAAAAATTCATTGACATTCATGATAAAAACAGGCATATTCCACGGCCTTTAAATTAAGCTTATTTTAAGATTGTTAGGAGCAAACCTTGGCTAACATCAAGTCTGCAAAAAAACGCGCTATCACGAGCGAAAAAAATCGTCAACATAACGCAAGCCGTCGTTCAATGATGCGCACTTACTTCAAAAAAGTAGTTGCTGCAATTGAAGCGGGCGACAAAGAAGCTGCACAAGCAGCATTTGCTGTTGCAACACCTATCCTAGACCGTTACGCAACTAAAGGTCTAATCCACAAAAACAAAGCAGCTCGTCATAAGAGCCGTTTAGCAGCTAAAATCAAAGCGCTATAATTTGTTTTTGAAAGATATAAAAAAACCGGCTTTTGCCGGTTTTTTTTTACCTGAAATTTGACGTTACACAATTTCCAGCTCTGGGTAGAACTTTTTCAACATTGCCGCAATTTTCTTCGGTGTAAACGGCTTAACAACAAACCCTTTAGCGCCTTTATCAATTGCATCTTTCACATTTTCAACTGTTGAATGGGCTGACACCATCACCACATTTGCCTCTGGTGAAATGTCGTTGATATGAGAAATAATTTCTTTTCCATCGCCATCTGGCAATTCAATATCTAAAAAAATGATATTAAACTCTTTCTCTTTACATTCACTTAAACACTGCGCAGCCGTTGAAGCCTCGCGCACGTCATCAATCCCCAAGTGCATGAGCGTTTGATTTAAAAAGCTACGAACTGTTCCCACATCGTCAACGATAAGAATTGAAAGCTGCGTATCCATACTATTCCTCTTAAGCAATAAAGGTTCACACTAATTGAATGTAACTCTGTGACGCAATAAGACAATCAGTGTTATATGATCTGAATTTGACTATTATATCAAAAACTTCGTTATAATCTCATTATAGAGAGCTATGTATAAAAGGCCAGATAAGCTTTATGTCTAATAAAATAAAAAAACAATCGCTGTTAGGTAAAACACCAGCACGAAAAAAACCAACATCGACAACAAAACGACGACCTGCAAACCCGCAACGTGTCTCCCCCCAAACGGTGCAGCAGGCTGGCGCCCACGAACCGGTTAAAAAAAGTGCAAGTCGCTGGTATGCAATTGCCGCTGTTGTATTAATTATGCTAATTACGCCCAAGCCCGTTCTCATTACCTATGAAAAACTAGGGATGGTATCTCAAAGCGTGTATTGGCCAGGTGTTTTTGGCTTCGGGGCAAACCTCTTTGACTCAACCCTTATACCCCGTGCAGACCTTAGCCGTAATGTGATTTACTTATGCCAAGATAAACGCGACCCTGCGAGTTGCCAAAAATACCGTGTAACAGAGCAAAGCGGTTTTTTTGCGGCAATGAAAAAGCTAATAATGGATTAAAAAATCTAATCTGAAAATAAAAAATTACTTGGTTGAAAGCTGTGTAAAAGATCACCATAATGGCGCTCCTTTTTCAACACAGACACTATTAGATACGACCATGCTAAACGAGCTAGATTGGCTTTTAAACTTTACGTTACTTGCACTAGGATTAGGTGCTTTTTTTATTAATCAGTTAACCTTATTGCGTTTTGCTGCTATTAGCGCGTGTAGTTTATTATTTTTATCGTTTAGTTTAGATCTGATGTCATCAAGTGTGATCTCAAATATGAGCTTAGTGTTGATCAACACATTTTATTTATTCAAGGTCTACACTTTTGGCCAATTGAATATTAATCAAGGTTAATCTTCTCCCAAGATTATTTGATAGAACACTTTAACGCTTCTATCATCCTTTACGCCCAAACATCGCTATGTTTGGGCTTTTTTTTACTTACAATATGACTGAACTGAGATACCATATATTCCGTATAAAGATATTTTAGAGGTGCCTTATGTCATTAAACGACTTCGACTTATTTCTCTCTTCTATGGAAGATGTAAAGCCTCTCAAGCACGATACTGTAAAACTCGATACCACCAAGCAAGGCCCTTCTCTGTCACAACAAGAAAAACGTAAAGCCGCTGAGTCTGATCTCGCAATCGATGAAAACTACCTTCGCAGTGAGTTTGTTGAATTACTTGATCCACACGCTGTTTTAGCGTTCAAGAAAGATGGCGTTCAAGCCCAAGTTTATAAAAATCTTCGCTTAGCGAAATATCAGCTTGATGCAACCCTAGATTTGCATGGACAGGCACTCCAACATGCCCGAAGCACCTTATTCAATTTTATTAATGATTGTCATCTGCGCAATATTCGCGTGGTGTTAATTCGCCATGGAATTGGTATTAAAAATAAATCAAAACCGGGTATCTTAAAAAGCTATACCAATAAGTGGCTACAAGAAATACCCGCTGTACTTGCGTTTCACAGCGCACTTAAGCAGCATGGCGGCAACGGTGCTACCTATGTAATGATCAAAAAGTCAGATGAGAAAAAGCACGAGAATAGAGAGCGCCATTCTAAGAGAAGTTAATAACATAATTTAGATGTAATCAGGTGCAACGCTCACTTTGCGAAGCACCTCTTAAAACGTTATGATTGACTTTGTACAATTTCTGGTACGTCAACACCTGCAGCATTGGCTTGATTAAACCATGCAGATATACCTAATACGATTACAGACACCACCACTAAGCTAAGTTTTGCCCCACCTTGATTAGATTTCATAACACCTCTTATTATTATTGTTGGTTTATTGTCCACCAACAGCATAGCAAAGTTACAGATGTTAACAAGCTGTTTAATAAAATAATTTATTAGATGTCAATAACCTTTTGTTCTATCAACCAGATTTACTAGCCTTTCCCCATTTAGCAATCTTTTTACATTACCTGCAATTTGTTCAGTTACCGTGTTTATATCCGATAAAGCAGCACAATGAGGAGTGAGTGTAATTTTATCATGAGACCAAAATGGGTGCCCTTCAGGTAAAGGCTCTTCAGCGAACACATCAAGCGTTGCGCCACGTAAGGAATTGTTATCTAAAGCCGCCAGCAAATCGGCGTCAACGACATGCTTACCACGGGCAACATTAATGAGCACCGCATGATTTTGCAGCTTACTTAATAATGCAGCATCAATAATGCCTGTAGTATGTTGATTAAGAGGCAACAAACACACCAAGTAGTCAACCTGTTTTAGCATTGTATTCAAGCCATTTTCTGTATGGTAACAAGTAACCTGTTGTTCTTGTTTTTCGCTATTTGACCATGCACTTACCGTAAAACCATTCGCCACCAAACGTTTGGCACATGCCTTTCCAAGCTCACCATAGCCTAAAATACCCACATGCTGATGTGCATATGCTCGTTTGGGTTTCCATGCTCCTTGTGATTGTTTTAAAAAATATTCTTTCAATCTTAATTTTTGCGCTAATACATGGGTCAACACATATTCAGCCATATCGCTGGCAAGGGTCTCGTCGACAATACGTACCACAGGAACAGAGGGGGCAATCGCCGTTAAGTCAATGCTGTCTACGCCTGCACCAAACGACGACACAGCTTTTAAATTAGGGAGTTTCGCCCATAAGTCTGCAGGCGCATTCCACGCCAATACAAATTCAACGGCGCTATAATCTGTACATTCTGACCACAACTGTACTTCCACTTCGGGTAATAAAGTACGTAATCGTTCAATTAATTGACTGCAATCTCGGCCAGTGATTGCCACAAGTAAAATCATTTTGTTCTCCGCTTATCGTTAGCGCTCTTTAAAAAGTCACACAACTGCAACTTAACTGTCACAGCGAGCTTTTACCCTACTTATATCGCTAGATGCGTTTAAGATTGAGGTGTGTATGATCAGTGTTGATAAAGTAATAGAAGCAAATTTACCACAGTTAGAAAATTCACCAAAAGTAAAAGGGTTGGTAAAAAAGGGGCTAGGCTATTTATTACATGAACAAGAGTTTGTTGCCTTTGGCGATGCCTACCCTCACTTACAGGGGCTCGAGTTTGTTGAGCAAGTACTCGATGAACTTGACTTTGATACACGTTACAAACCAAAACAAATGGAACACATCCCCAGTGAGGGTCATGTTGTTATTGTTGCGAACCATCCAATTGGCTCGCTCGATGCATTAGCATTAATCAAAGTGCTATCCAGCATTAGACCCGACCTTAAAGTCGTTGCTAACCGCATGCTAATGTCAATCACGCCAATGCACTCATTGTTATTACCCGTCGACAACTTATCGGGGACAAGTAAAAAGAAAGAGCTGGCCAATATTCAACAGCATTTAAAATCAGAAGGCGCATTATTAATATTTCCGGCTGGTGAAGTGTCACGACTAAGCCCTACAGGTATCAAAGATTGTAAGTGGAACAGCGGCTTTTTACGCATGGCAAAAAAAGCCAACGCGCCGATCTTGCCAATTTATATTAAAGCCAAAAACAGCCCACTATTTTATGGCACTTCGATGATCTACAAACCATTAGCAAGCTTGTTATTGGTCAAAGAAATGTTTAAACAACGGCAAAAATCGTTAGAGTTTGAAATTGGTGCATCAATACCGCCTGAGTCATATTTAATTGAGAATTTAAAAGATAAAGAAATTGCGCAATTGATCAGAAAGCAGCTTTATCGCCTGATCACTAAAAAGCCATTACCTTTAAAAACACAAACGCCAATCGCAAGCCCAGAGGCCACTAAGGATTTAAAGAAAGCCATTGAACAGTGCGAACTGCTCGGTGAAACATCAGACGGAATGAAAATTTATCTTTATCAATATAGCGGTAGCTCTCCGATTTTTCGTGAACTCGGTCGTTTACGCGAAATAGCCTTTCGTGCTGTCGGTGAAGGCAGTGGTAAGCGACGTGATATTGATAAATACGATATGGATTATCAGCACCTCGTACTGTGGGATGCAAAACAACTGGAACTAGTTGGTGCATATCGTCTTGCGTGTGCAAAAGATATTATAGAAAAACATGGCCAAAAGGGACTGTATACCGATAGCTTATTTAGTTACAGCGACGAAATGGCGCCATATTTCGCACAAGGTATTGAGCTGGGTCGCAGTTTTGTACAACCCAAATATTGGGGCAGAAAAAGCCTCGATTACTTATGGTTTGGTATTGGCGCATTTGTAAATAGGTACCCGCAATATCGCTATTTATTTGGTGCTGTTAGTGTATCAAATGCCTTACCTGAACAAGCAAAATCTTTACTCGTTCATTACTATCAGCATTATTACGGTGCGCAGCGAACATTAGCGATACCCAACAATGAATTTCGTCATACTGAACAACAGCGTGAACAATGTACTCAGTTATTTTCAGGGAATGATATTAAAGAGGATTTTGTAGAGCTGAAGCATATTCTGGCTAATATTGGCGCTCAAGTCCCCACTTTGTTTAAACAATATACCGAATTATGCGAACCCGGTGGCGTACAATTTCTCAGCTTTAGTATCGATCCTGAGTTTAATAATTGTATCGATGGTCTTGTACTGGTTGATCTTAATAAAGTAAAGGCCAGTAAAGCTAAACGCTATTTGGGCGAGTCTCGCTAAAACACACAGTGGATATCGGCCAATCGGCCGATTATCTATGCTTTTTAGGTGTTAACATTGCTAAAGATATTAACTAACAGCTCGCTGTAAATTTTTTCAATGAGTAGTAAGTCGGCCACAGGAACATGTTCATTCACCTGATGAATAGTGTGGTTTCGCACACCACATTCAATTACTTGCGTATGCTCACTCGCAAAAAAACGGCCATCTGATGTACCACCGTGAGTGCTTAAGACTGGAAATGTGCCTGTTACTTGATGTATCGCCTGCTCAACCTGTTTGAGCAAACAGCCGCCTGATTTATGGGGTGTGTAATAAGACTCACATGGGCGCTCCCACTGCACCTGTAGGTGCTGCGAAAGATCAGCTAAGGCAGCCTGAATTTCATTTTTTATATCGGTACTTTTATAGCCATGGCTGTAACGTACATTAAACGTTAATTCACACTGTGCAGGCACAAGATTATCGACCACATTGGCAATATTAATACCGGTTACTTGTAATGTCGTTTCTGAGCTTGGTTCATCTTTAAACCAGTTAATGGCGATGAGTCGCTTTACGACCTCTGCGCTAATATGTGCCGCATTCACGGTGTTCTCAGGATAAGCAACATGCCCCGCTTTCCCTTTTATAAATAAACGTGCAGAGAGCGCTCCGCGGCGACCATTTTTAATCGTATCACCAACATGCAAATGACTGGTTGGCTCACCCACGAGACACCCATCTAGTATGACGCCTTGTTGAGCCAGTTTCTGTGCAATTAAAAGAGAACCATACTCGGCTTCGCCTTCTTCATCTGAGGTGATCAACCAATAAAAGGTTCCTCGCACGTTTTTGCGTTGTTGCAGCAGCGCCTGTGTTGCACATAACATGGCAGCTACACCGCCTTTCATATCTGCGGCACCGCGTCCATACACAGCGCCATCAACAATGTCACCCGAAAACGCATCAACTTTCCAATCCCCCTGTGCAGCAGGAACAACATCAATATGCCCTGAGAAAGCCACTACGGGTCCATCACCAAATGAGACTTTAGCGATTAGATTCGTTACTTGATTATCGCTAAACACATCACACTCAAAACCAACCGTGGTTAACTTTTTTGCTAACCAATCAATCGCTCCTGCTTGTGCGGGTGTGACAGATTTAAATCGAATTAAGGTTTGTAAAACATCAACCACCTCATCATAGGCAGATAAATGTTGCTCAACGTGTGAATTTAGTACGCAGTTCATAATAACCCTAGCCACTGAGATAAGTAAGGGTATTACAGCGCGCTTTTATTACCGCAATGTGAAAGTAATGACTGTTCGCCATGCATTATCGTCATTTGCATTCATTAATAAGCCTGTTTTGCACAGCACGTTACTGTTGCGAAAACCATGATGAATAACGCCCCTCTCTGCCAAAGGAGGGCACAGTTGCAGGCCCTTTTTTAGTAATAATTAAGGTGTACTAAATACAAATAAACAATAAAAAAGAGCGACTCTAGAGGTTCAAAAAACCGATAAGAGTCAATTACTTTTTTTCTGTTCTTGGTTAAAAACTTAATCTAAATCAAAAAAAGCTTCACTTCGTTCAAACATTTTTGAAACTTTGATCTAGAACAGGTTTTAGCTGTGTCGACTCGGTAATAATAGCCTCAACCAAACAAGACAAGTAGTTCGTGGAGAACAGCATGAAAACTAAATTAAGCATTGCATTACTGACTTCATTATTAGCACTCTCTCCTGTTGCAAACGCTAACTTAAGCGTCAACGTCGGTGCGATTAATGTTAACCCTGATAACGACAGTTCAAAAATCAACGAAGCACCTACTTTAGGTTTACGTGGTGATGACAATACACAAGTGGGTATCACTATCGATTACGCATTTAATGATAATTGGGTACTTGAGTTAGTTGCAGCAACCCCATTTAGTCATGATGTTCAAGGCACGGGAGGCTTAGCTGGCAACAAGATTGCTGACATTAAACAATTACCACCGTCGTTGATCGCGCAATATCACTTTTTAGATTCTACTTACAAATTCCGTCCATTTGTGGGTGTCGGTATCAACTATACAACGTTCTTTGATGAGCAGCCTTCAGCAGCGTTAAAAGCAACGCTGGGTACGAACGATGTAGAAGTAAAATTAGATGATTCATTTGGTTTTGCAGCACAAGCTGGTTTCAACTACATGATGAATGAAAACTGGGGTCTACACGGTATGGTCGCATTAATCGATATCGATACTGATGCAACCGTGTACGCAGATGGCGCAAAAGCACTCACATCAACGGTAGAAATCGATCCAGTTGTTACTATGCTAGGTGTTAAATACAAATTCTAACTTTCATTTTGTGAAAGCCCATACGCACAAAAAGGCCGCAAAGGCCTTTTTTATTGTCTTTTTATTCCTTTCTTCACAGCGCTAGTTGTATAAAATTAAAAGTAAAAATCTGCGAAGTATTAAATTTAAACTACACTTAACACTCGGTGCACAAACAAAGTACTAAAATTACAATTTTGGGTGTAAAAGTAGATGGCATGTTGCATTTATGAGGACAATATCTGAATTTTCAGAGTCAATGTTTGGTTGTTCCAATCTGTTAACGTCGATAGAATGCGTCCGCAGTAAATATTGCCCTAAAGAAATGTAAATAAAGTAAAAACGAGGATCATTTGTTTAAAGTAGTCGTGAATTTTTTGCTTTTATTTGTTTGTCTTGGTTTAGTGGCATGCAAAGTAAAAGATCCAAATGAGGATAAACCTCAACAACAAAAGCAAGATGTGATCGACGCACGTGAATCACTTTTAACAGGCCATGCTAGTGTTTCGCTGACTGTCGTTAATGACGACTTAACTCCCTTAAGTAACATTCCTCTGACTATTGCAGAGCAACAATATACGACTGACAATAATGGTCAGGTATTTATTGATAAGCTGGGTTACGGTAATCATGCCATTACAATTCAACAGAATGGTTACTTTACCAAAGTAGGTATTCTTGTAAATCACCCAAACTCGACAACCACACAAATCAAACTCCACGCCAAACCTGCAACGAGTAAAAGCCTGGTATTTGGGGGTGATTCAATGTTTGGACGTCGTTACTTAGACCCGAGTCTCGCAACAATGGGCACCACAATCCCCAATGTGAGTGACGCACTCATTCGTCCAGCGACAGCCGCAGCAGATAGCATCGCAATTACTAAAGATGTTGCTCCCCTGTTTAAATACGCAAATTTTGCTTCAGTCAATTTAGAGTCACCGATTACCAGTAACCCTGCTGTCGTTCATCCGACCAAAGAATTTAGCTTTTTTTCGTTACCTGATTCGTTACAAGGCTTAACAGAAATTGGGATTGATTACGTGGGACTTGGTAATAATCATATCTACGATTATTTACAAACAGGTTTAGAAGACACACTACTTGAAATATCAAACACAGGGCTGCTGTATAGTGGCGCAGGTCTTGATGAATTTGCTGCATTCAGCCCTATTACAGCACAGCTCGACACATTCAATTTAGTACTCTTTGCTGCTACATCAATTACCGGAAAAGAGCACGAATTTACTTACGTCACCGATGCAATGAAAGGCGGTGCTGCAGATTTAACAAATGCAGAGTATGTGCAAGAAACGCTTGAGAAAATACACCCAAGTAATTTTGTTATTGCGCAAATGCATGGTGGCGACGAATACACTTATTCTCCTTCGCGCTTTATTGCAAGTCGCTTAGTTGATTTATCAACGCAAAATACCGACTTACTCATTGCTCACCACCCTCATGTAGCACAAGGTTTTGCGGTATATAATAATGTGCCTGCCATTTTAGGGTTAGGTAACCTCGTGTTTGATCAAGCTCGCCTCGATACCTTATTAGGGGTAACGGTGATGGTCGAATTAGACTCACAAACTCAAACCGTTCAGCGTGCATTTGCCTACCCTATCTTTATTGAAGATTACAAACCACGTTTTACAACGGGCTTTTTAAGTCACTATTTATTAAGGCGCCTAGCCGAATTTTCAGACGATAATATTACGCTTATCCCCCGCGATAATTATGCTGAGGTGTACTTTAAAAAAGCACACGCAACCAAACGCAATCACAAAGTCAGCGTTGAAGTAAATTCACAGACTCCTATCCTTGATTTACGTGAGTATGCTCCCTCTTCTGCCGCCTATCTATCGGCAATAGAAGTCACCAATGGCACTTTAAATGAGCTTACTTTTGGGCGAGATTTAATGGTCTTTGGGGACTTTGAAGATTGGGATAACGACAGCGAGGCATTTGAAATTAGCCGCTGGGATCATAGCAGTAATAGCGTTTTACCCTGCACTGAAAACCCGCACAATGGCATTCAAGCTTTATGCTCAACACGCGATGAGTTTGATAATACCCCCTCAATCATTCCCTTTAGACACACAATGCGTGTGATGGAGCTAACTGATGAAAATTTTCAACCAATGCTTAGCAAGCAGTTTTCTTTATTTGGTTACATTCAATCTGAAAACGGCGGCAAGATAGAAAGCTTACTCACCTATACCACAGAGGTAGATGATCTGGCTTTTTCACAACATCAAGTCTTAATTAGTGAAGGTGGTGACAGAGCATGGCAATCCTTTAGTCACGATTTCACATTACCATCTGATGAATTTACATTAGGTCAAAAAAAACAACCACCTCGGGGTGTAAAACTACAATTTAGGCACTATGCTCCTAATAAGGGAGAGGCCATGACTCGCTTTGATGATATTGCGATGATTTCATGGCAAAAAAGCGTTGCACTGCAAAACAATCAGTGGAACACAGATAAAATGCACGGATATGACTTTTTAAAGGTCTCTGTAAACGATACAGCAAGCTTAACACTCACTTTTACTTCACTTGATTAAGGAAGAAGCGTGGCTGTCACTCAACGACTATTGTTATTAAAGAATCAGCATATTTTTTGGCTTACGCTTGGCTTGTTTGCTTTAGTGGTGATTAATAATGTTTTGAATCTTTTTCAAGCTAGTAATGCTTATTTCTATCAAAAGTTAGCATCGTTTGGTGAAACGCAGCAAACCAATATCGTACTTATAACAAGTAAAAACTTGGCTAAAAACCATTCAGAACTTATTGAAAAAATAACTGAATATAACCCCAAGGCCGTTATCGTTTTATCAAACCAAAATATAACACCTTCAATTACAAACCGTGTTTATTATCCTATAACGCAAAGCGAATACTGTGTACCACGTGTTGAAATGTGGTCAAGTTACCACATGCGAATCCCAGCCAATGATAAAGAGTCTCTGTGTAATAGCATCTGGCAAACTGTTTTTGGCTATGAAGGTCAGCAACCTCGGCTAATTGATTTTAAGTTAGCGGTCAGTGCTCTCCCTAAATTCAGTGCTGAGCGGGTTCTAAGCTCTGATGTTATGAGTGAACAATTAAAGAATAAAGTCATTATTGTTGGCCAAACAAGTTCTGCGTTTAATGTAAATATTCATGCTCCTAAGTTAACGGGATTGAACGATCCTCTCCTGCTTATGGCCTATGCCGCAGACAGTATCGAAAAAACAACCACGGTGATAGAGCTTAAACCTAGTTATAGCGCCCTCATTGAACTTGCTCTGGTAATTAGCCTGCTGTTTAGCTTTCAAAAACTGGCTGTTATTTACTCATTTGTCATTGCCTTGGCAAGTTGCCTTTTCTGGGTCGTGGTCAGTTACCTTGGTATCGAGTTTGCTGCTGTTTATATCCCTGTTGGCCAATACATTATTGTTATCTTTTCGACCCTTTTTTCGGCTTTGATTGTACGAAAACTATCTGAAGATAAAGCGCTAACGGGGGTTGTAAATAATATCCAACAGAAAATGATGGGCCGTTTTTTACCGCAAACCTTTATTGAGCAAGCCTCTCCATGGGATCCAATAATTCAACTAATAAGCCAGCAATTAGATCTCGAAAAATCAATTTTTTTGGCGAGAAAAGAAGATGATCATCGCATTGTTGAAATAAGAGCGATCAATTGCGAACTCGACAATATCCAAGAAATGCGCCGTGACTACAAACGATCCCCGTACAGTGACGCATTAAAAGCACTGGGTATTGTAAAGATTAGCCGACCTTTTTTTAAAAATGTGCTCAACACTGAAATAGAGTTTATGGTCCCCCTCGTATACGCGGGCGATGTTCGGGGTTTTTGGGCTTTATCGGTTATTCCAAATGAGACTTTTGATCGACACGCCTTTGAGAAAAATGTGAACAAATTTGCAGCACAAGTCGCTGAACTGCTCTTTCATTATCATATCTATAAAACAACTCAGGCGAAGAATCAGAACTTACTCAATAGACTTGTCTCGTTCAAACTACATGAACCAATCGATCAGCAAGTTAAACGTTCGCTCAATGACATGGAGCAAAAGTTAACAACCTTAGAGTTGGTGTTTAATCATACACGCTGCGCAACGGTTCTCTTTAACCTGTTCGGTCAAGTCGTACAAACAAATGCAGCGTTAGAACACTTTGCTAAACAACATCAGCTTACCATTTTTGAAATGACAGCCTTAGATTTGTTATGTCATAGCTGCGCCCTTGATAGCGAAGTAGCCAAAGGTAAATTGCGCTATGTCACATTAAATAAGGCGGATATTCATTTACCGGCAGTCCTTAATAATCAACATTATGTTTTAAATATAAAAGCGATTCATACCGATGGATCGCAAACCGCTTCGGGTGAACCATTTCAAGTATCGGGTATTTTATTTGAATTTCTCGATACCTTTGAGAATGAGCCACAACTCGACGACGGTTATAATGAAACCCTGAGTGAGCAATAATGGACTTTGTCTTAGCTCTCTTTCCTGCAGGCAGTGGCCTTGGACAGTCAGTTATTACCACCGTGTGGGTGGGTACGGCCGTTGTTTGTCTATTGAACTTACGTTTTGGTTTCCCATTAACGGGGCTTGTGGTGCCAGGTTATATCGTGCCTTTGCTCATCATCAGTCCCACATCTGCCGTCGTTATCATTATTGAAGCAATCGTTGTGTATGGCTTAATGCGATTTAGCGCACATTACATAATGGAAAAATGTGGTTATGGCGAGATGTTTGGTCGTGACCGGTTTTTTGCCATTATATTGCTGAGTATTTTAGTACGTGTTTGTATGGACACGTTAGTGTGGCCTCCCGTTGCCAATCAATTAAGTCAGTGGGATATTACCCTAGACTACGCGTCACAACTGTACTCTTTGGGTCTTGTGATTATTGCTTTAACAGCGAATGTAATGTGGAATGGCGGCTTCAAATACGGTCTAAAAGTCACCTTTATTCAACTTTTGATCACCTTTGTGCTCGTTCGCTTCGTACTGATGCCGTTTACTAATTTCAGTATTGCTAATTTAGGTATTATGTACGAAGCCGTTGCGGCATCCATTATTGCCGCTCCCAAAGCCTATATTATTTTAGTGATCACGGCCTTTATTGCCTCAAGAGCAAACATAAAATACGGCTGGGAATTTAACGGAATAATGCTACCCGCCTTATTAGCACTTCAGTTAACTCAACCTAGTAAACTGTTGACCTCTTTCGCTGAAACAGCGGTCATTTTAGTGTTAGGCGGCTCGTTAATTCACTTTACTCGCCTTAAGCACGCCAATATTGAAGGCGCTCGATTACTGCTATTCTTCTTCACTATTGGCTTCGTGTATAAACTAATTCTCAACTACATTGTGGTGTGGTATTTCCCCGCTATAAAGGTCACAGATACGTTTGCATTTGGTTATATGCTTGCCACTTTACTTGCACTCAAAATTTACCAAAAAAACGCATTAGGGCTGGTGATCAGGGCAACATTTCAAACTTCAGTCGTTGGGGGGGCATTTGCTATTTTGGTTGGTTTTATTGTGATGCTTGTACCGTCAATGCTGTCAAAACACACTGAGACTTCAGACATTCAAAGTCACCACGTATTCACCCTTGACCAGCAAATCAGCCGTTACAAAAGTTATTTATATACCGCACAGTCAAACAAAGTCACCGTGAGTAGCTATAAAGCAAATCAAGCTGTCACTGATTTTAAATATGGGGTTTACCAAGTTAATCAGGCGATTAAAAATAATCAATCGATAGCCAGTCTTAACGCGCTGTTTAACCCGATAGGATTCAGACTTGAAAGTGATGAAGACTATATTTATATAATAGACACGTTTGAAGATCAGCAGCGCGGTCTTTTCGTATTAAATAAAAATCCGCAATCAGCGCCTTTATTGATCACCGTACCATTTCCTATCACCGAAAGTTTAGCAAGTGATTCAGCAGGGCTTATATTTCAGCACCTCAAAAGCAAAGCGCTGGTTTATGGTACCGCAAAGACGCCACAACAAACGTTAGCCCAAGAAAACCAACAAAGTCCTTTCTATCAGGCATTTATTACGGCACTTAACACTGATGAAGTATTGCAGGTACGTGAGTCTAACCACTTTACTAAAGTCTCTTTAACTGATTCTCCAGCAAAAACACAGAGCCAATATTGGATTTATAATCAACTTCCTGCATCAATAAGCCAACGAGAAATTCACCAATTTATGGGGTCTGAAGAAACGTTCTTTGGTAGCGCAACAGTAAATAGTCTACCCACCTCACAATTTTCGGGCTCCTTGCTTGAGGTGTTTTTAGATAGCGACAACTACGCGAGTATATTAGCCAATGCTTATCGCGATAATAAACGCTACAGCACACTTCAGTTTAATAAATTAGAACGAGACATTAACCAAATCATTGATGATTTTTCTGTGCATATCAGTGAAAAAGGCAGTTTTAAATATCAACCGCTGTCTAAAAACCAAGTGGCCCTTTGGGAGTTCGAAATACTTAAACCACTGTATAAATTAATTGCACAGATAGGAAATGATCCTCTCAATGAGAATAACCTAAATCAGTTAAAACAAATTAATGGCACTGCTGAGTTACTTAACTACCAATTACAACAGGTCCAGACAATGAGCGGCCGCTATTTACTATTGAGCCCTCAGGACAAAAACCAAGCGTATCAGCAAGGTCAGGGCTTATATATCTTTAAGTTAAGTGAACATGAGTCTATCACTCTTAGTGTTCCCCGCCCTTTATTTGAAAGTAATACATTGGCTGTTGCCAGCGAGTTGTTCAGCCGCACCAATGCAGCTTACTTAGCAATTGCGGGTGCTCATCCGTATGCACATCCAAAAGCGAATGTATTAGCCGTCGATAATGTAGGGTCGTTATTTAATATCGTTCATCAAAGCTACTTACGCTTTAATGAAATGACACCCAGTTTAAACATTCAGATAAGAAGCCACAGCGCGCCTTCTTGGGTGCGCCCGAATGCTATCGCGTTCTCGACGACACAGATTAATGAGCTTGCCACACCACTGATGAATCAACTGAGTAATCAGTTAACGGCTTTGGGGATTAAGTATCAAGTTGTTGAAGGACAAACAGCAACTAGAGGGCTTGAAATTGGTAGCTCTCCTCAAGCGGGCTATCAACAATTTAATGCGAATAGCGAGCTGGCAACCTTGTGGTTAGCGTCTGATTTCAAAACACAATTTTCAGTAAGCCAAAGCAGTTTGTTACAGCGTTTACTGGCTATTTCGAACACCCCAACACTAACAGTGATCAATCTCGCTACTTTGTCGCCGTCGAACTGGCAAGCGTTAAGCGACCTTGATAAGCAAAATATGAAGAGCATTATTGATAGCTACGCCGCGAACCAACGTCTCACGTCTTTGGCACGATTATGCAACGAAATGAATAAATGTTCACTGCACACAATTGAGTTAGAGCATGTCAATAAATATGCTTTGATGTTCAAACACAACAGCAAAGTCACAGCCATATATTACCCCACTAAAAATCAGCTATTTGACCTAGATGGGTTTAATCTTATGATGAGCGGAGGCGACAGTGTATTTAATTAAACGCTTGCTTGCGCTACTGGTTATTGTCAGTGTGGTATTCACCCCACTGTTCTTAGGTCGACACTTTTTTGTTTGGCTCGATTCAGCTGAGCCTATTGGTGCCAGCACAGGCGAAGAAACACGCTCTAATGTGCAATGGTTGAGTAGCGATAAGCCATTGCGATTCAATTTTTCGAATCAGCGGACCCACTCGTTGCGCATTCTTTCTAATGCCGTATTTGATAACTCGATTTCTTTTGATCAACCGGTTAACTACGCTATTAAGTATGTTCTGTATGACCAACAAGAGCGTGTGATTTTAGACGATATTTATCATCATGCTTCTAAGCTGTACACCGACTTAGACGGCCAAAAAGTTAAGCAAATTATTGAAAACAAACAATCCTTGAGTGTTGCCTCGGGACAATCTTTTTACTTACCCATAGCTCATTACCCACATGCGACCAGCTTAGAGCTGACTATGATCCCCGAACAGGCTAATCTTCAAGGAGTGGTCGTTCGTGTGCATGCTAAAACCCCTGAACAAAGTATTGATCCTCTTAACACATGGCTTAAAAGACCATTAGATCGCCGTCAACGGGCAACAAACTATTTAACGTTAGGTGAAAATGCCTTAACCAGTAACGAAATCAGTAATGCGATGGCTTATTGGTGGCAGAAAATCGCCCCGCAAGGTATTCCAGATATCGACTTTAAATCTGATATTCTCTACGAAAGCCTCCCCTATAACGTGTTGACCTATGACTTTAGTGTTGAGCAGCACGATTTAGGTGCTTACTTTACCGAAGAGGGTTTATGCGCCAGCGTTCGCTTAGATGAACCCGACAGCCTTATTTTCACCGTCAAAGAAGGCGCAAAACTGCCACATTTAATGTGGTATGACAAACTGCAATTCTCGGCGCCGACGCCTGTCAGCTTTGCTCCTACCGATATCGAAAACCGCTATCAAACACAGCTCATTGCAGCTGGATTAGTGAGTATTTGTAGTGATGAAGCGATACTTACTCAATGGCAAACTCTCTCAGACACCCCAATTTTAACGAGTTATGCTGGCAGTTATTTAATAAATGAGCTAGGCAATGTCGAGTTTGATATTGACCCCAAAAGTGACTTAAAGCTAGACGTACGTGCTTTAGAAACAAGTCAGTTAGAGGTCGTTTTATTTGATCAAACACACACAGAAATCGAACGCTACTCTTTAGCGCATAAAGGCGACGTCTCACACTACGATCGCCTTATAGACGATACAACGCAAAGGCAGCGTGTTGGTTTACTCACCTCGTATTATTTGCGCACGCCAGCTAATGCGTATCGAGTACAAATAAAGGCGAATAAAGACACTTATGTCCAGTTGCGCGCTCGTTACGCACAATTTCATTATCAGCGTGTAGTTGCTCATCAAAATATCACAACGCCGATTGATCAATTTTATGATATTGCAGCGTGGTACGAACTACGCGCGAATAATCATTTTGAATTAACACAGCAGGCACGTTTTGCCAATATTCGAACCTTTACGCCCCCTGCTGAAGTTGAGCCAATGACGACCTTTTATCAGCCAAGAGAGCTTTACACTCTACTGCCTATTTCAAATGTGGCCCTCGCACTTAGCCCTGACCGTTACTTTATACCTAAACAACCGGCACAAATTTTTAACTTTGGACTTTACACACCTAAGACCCCAGCCAGTTATTCTGATACGGGTGATAACAAACTGATTTTTAAGTTGTCTAATACCCGTGCTCAAGAACGTAATGCATCAGATGTGTCAGCGACTGAGTTAAAACAATTACAAAATAAAGCAACGGCAACCTATCAAAACTGGCATGGTGAGAGACCGTGGATTAAACAACGCCTCTATCAACTCAATAAAAATACGCCTTTGATACTCAACTTTGATGCGCAAGAACAACCAATGAGTGTGGTCTTTAAGCTGTTTCGTTCGCGCAGTGCACAGCCTATTGAGTTTAACATTCTTGAAAAAGCTAATTACAAATCAGGATTAACCAGCGAGTACAGTATCGCTAAACAGCGTGTTCAATTGCATAGCTCAGAATTACTTAACGCGTTTCTAATTCATCCAAAAAATAGCCAATTAAATAGCTACCCTAGCGTCACGCATACGGTATCAAGTGACATAAATAAACTGCACTCACTGACAATTAGCGCATCTGAGACAGTCTGGTTATCGATACTTCAGGAGTACCCGCTGGGGGAGCAAAAAGTAAGGTGGTGGAACAATGAATATTAAGTTTATCATCATTATCACGGGGTTATTGGTCTCGGCATGCCAAGCTGAATCAAACATCTCTGAACTTCATACCGACTTTCAGCAGTGGTTAAAAAATAGCGAGGCCGTCCCTTCCCATTTCACGTTAAAGGATGGAGGGTTATACGCAAAGAAATCATTAGATTCTGGCGGTGAAATACATTTTAAAGAAACCGGATATGCCTGTATTGCGTATGCCCCACACCGCTTCTATGACCTGCATACTTTAGATATTGCACGCTCCCTATTTAATGACTGCCAGGTACTCCTTACCAATACCAAGCACCGCACAAGTCGCGACGCAAATGGCGTGCTTATTGACTTTGGTAAATATAAAGAAAGTGCTGCAAATGCATTTATTTTAGCTTATGCGGATACCGTTGAGTCTTTTACCATTTTCCAATTACATGGATTCGCCAAAGAAAAACGTAAAACTAATCAAGGCAGAAAAGCCGACATTATTGTCAGTCAAGGTCGTGAAAATGCATCGTTATTTACACGTAATATCACCGACTGCTTAAATGAAAAACTAAACATTGCTGTGATGCTCTATGGCCGAGATATTTATGAGCTTGGAGGAACAAAAAATATACTCACAACCCTTGCGCCAAGCAATAGTCAATTTATCCATATTGAATTAAGCCGCGAAATTCGCGAAAAATTAATTACTGATAACCACTTATTAAAGCTGTTTAAACAATGCCTTACTTCGTAATTGCTCTCGTTAGTATAACGCTGCTGCTATGTCAGCCAGCCAAAGCCTCACAGCCAAAACACGCCGTGCTGATGCCCCCTACTTGGTTAAACACATCACCACACTTATCGCCTTTGGCGACAACGCAGCACCTAACTTTTGATGCCAAACAGCACCGTTATTTGTGGCTACCTGAAGGTCATTGGCTTGAAATAGCCCCTGCACTTTTAAATCAGTTTATTCTAAGTGCAGGGAACACGCAGTATTTACAACAACGCTTACGCGTTCACAGCGACTTACTTTGTAATACCAAACGCTGTCAGCTGCCAGCCACTGGGCATAACCGCATTATTGCCATACAAAATCATCTCGACGAGCGTGCTGAATTTACTGCCATGATAGGCCATTACCAAGGCGCAAGAGACAGCTTTAGGCGCGCCATAAAAATAGCCGCTCCTTCCATACAACTAAGCTCTGCCCAAGGAAATGAGCGGTATTATGCGCTCAAAAAAAATGAAGAAGTGAAGCTGTTTTTTCCTGCTGCAAAAAAACTAACGATCTCTGTACGTCAAAATATGCAGCAGCCCGATCCTAATGGTGTGGTGTACGCATCTATTGATAACGAACTGGTTGCCAGAGTAAATACCATAAATAGCCAAGCATTTGAGTTTAGCGAATACGATGTTGGACTTGTAAACAGTGACTACCTTGCCATTGCGGCTGGGCAGTATTTAACTCTTAAAAGTCACACCAATGCGTATATTAAAATAGAGCAAAGCCACCGCGCTATTTATGATGACCGCGCAGCCGAAAAAGAACAAGAAAAACTGTTACTCCCCTATTGGCTAACCACCGCAAATGAAGCGATTGAATCGGTTTATAACACACACTCTTTCAGTGTGTTTAGCGATGATGTGTACACACAAAACAACCCGCTTTCGCTAAAACGTCATTATAACTTATTATCGATGATGACTGTGCAATCAAACCTCACTGGCAGTACTGAGCATTCATCACTACAAATGCATAGCAAAACCATTAGCGAATTAGTGGAGCAACGCCTCGTTGATGAGCGGTTTTACCCACGTATTAATCAGCAAGTGCGCGAATTAACCTACCTTGGACACCAACCCATTGAGTTCGATTTAAGCATTCAACAACGTGCAACGCCGTGGTTAACCCTTATTGCAAAAACACAACAAGACACCCAATTTCAGTTAACCGCGGGTGAGCGTAATTGGCTTATAAACCTAAAAGCGACCGAACATTATCAAACACTTATGATTTCGGTGCCTATTTCAACCTCATCGGTAACGATTAAAAGGCTAACCAACACCTCGAAGCCTATCGATTTTGCCCTGTATGCGAGAACACTCGCCTCCTTACCGAGTGACGAATTACTGTATCAGCAACAGGGAGACCTCAGTGAAACAAGCCCTATTATCGCTAATTTATTGAGTCGTTATTTAAACAAACAACATGACGACTATGTGGCTTCAATCGAACCCTATACACCGGCTTTGCAAAATAACCCCGATATAGACTGGCAAGCGTCACTCACAAAAGCACAACATATTGCTACATCAGCGCCTCTAGAAGCACTGGCTTTATTGAAACCGTTGAGCACAAGCCCAGACCCTGATATTGCAATTCAAGCATGGCAGCTAAGAGTAGCCATACTGCGTGAACAACATCAGTTTCACCTTGCCAACAGTTACCTTGAAGGCTTGTATAAAAGCGCGCAGCACGCTCAGTTAAAGCACTATGCCGCACAAGCCCTTGTTCGTGCCTATCAAGCAGAACAAATCGAGCATAAACTTTTTGCATTATGTGCAGGGAACGTGAGGACAATAGAGCAATGTGAAGCTCAACTTATAAACCTCGCAGTAAAACAGCAAAAGAATCGTTTAGCAGTATGGCTTGCACATCACACCCAGGCGCAAACACAGGTTGAACACAGTTTTAGTGCACTCAATTATCAGAGTTTAACGGAACTTGAAAAACCTGAAGAGGCACTTTATCAACGCTCTATTGGCTCGCAATACGCGTTTATTAACCCAGAAGGAAAGCAACAAAGCACCCTCGTTAATAACGATATACCTTGGGTATTTACCGCTAACCGCGCAATGCATTTAAGCATAAAGGCGCGGACTAAAGCCGATCAAAGTGGTGAATATCATACCGCGTGGTTGAAAGCTGATAGTCAGTATCAGCATAAGTTAATGCCCATTTTTAGTGATATAGCGGCCACATCCCAATTCGTCAGTAATCAGCAAGCAGTCTCTATTGCCGCTAATTTGGTTATTAGCTTGCAAGCCGGTGAAACGCTCACTGTGACCACCAATCAAGCTGCTTACCTTGATATAAGTGTTATTCCAAAGCCGTTATTTGCACTTTTTGATTATTATTCTGATGCCACCACTCAAGCAACCAGCGATGATATTAGCTCGCTTATTCATGCGTACGATACAACGCCAAACAAACTCCTTATCAATGGGTTGTATCTACTATCTGAAAAACGTCTTAGCAATAATCAGTACACACAACTGCTGCAACGAATCGACACACTTCCCCCCTCTGCCCATTCGGTTTTCTTACAAAATAGAATTGAACGCTTTGGTCAGTGGCAGCCCATTGAAAACATGCTCGATTACGCTGGTACACGTCTGTTTAATATGCAAGAGACTGAACAACGTAGTTTTGCCGATAGGTTTGCTCAACACACGACTCAATCCGCACCAGAGCAAGGGATCTTATTACGCCCTTTTCATACTTTATACGTTGATTTAACGAAGACTGAAGGCACACAAATTCGCTTTAAATTTAACTTTTCTAGCGCAGAATTAGCGCGTGCAAATAGAGCAAATATCTCTTTTCAGTTAGCAAATCAACAAAAGGTGTGGTCTGTTTCTGAGCAGCAAAGCATTCCATTCACTTTTAATAAGCAAGAGTTAAGCAACAATACAATTGCCGTACGTTGGCTCAACCCATACCTGTCGCAACAGCTTGCTATTGAAGCAGAGCAATATATTGCGGGGCAATGGAAAGCGTTGCCGCTACCAACAAATTTAGCGTTTTATACTGTATCAGCTGATACGCCACTTATTGCTAACTTACCTGCCGATACATTAGTAAAACTAGAAGAGATGAATGAAAACAAACGCAGCGAGCGTCGTTTTTTCCATCCAGCAGGTAAAATTGAAGTGCGCACGGATCAATTAAAGTATGTACGCCTCTATCGTTGGCATTTAAGTGAAAGAAACAACAAGATTACGAGTTTTTCTGACATCGATACGCCACTGCCAGAACTAATCACTTATCAGGCACCATCAGCACCTAAAATAGTGAATAAGCAAGCCACTTTGCATAGCGATGAGACCAACCTACAAGGCTTTATTCGCTTTGATCGACAACATATATTTCAAAGTGCAGAAGACATTCCTGCACAACAAGAAACCGACATAGGTGTGAGGCTTCGCTTTAATGATCAACAACATTGGTATCAATTAGAAGGCTATTATGCGTTTGACGAAAAGCAGCATGACTTCATTGCCTTAAATGGTTACCACTCTTGGCTTGATGACACGAGTCATTGGTTTATCGATTCACAGATCACAAGTCGATGGCAGCTTAGTCGTGATAACTCAGATAGCCAATACGCGTTAAATGGCGCGATTAGTATTGGACAAGTATGGCGCCAAGATACAGTGCATCGGCATCAATGGTCTGTTGCCCCTTTTATTCACACCAGTAGCGCAGACTTAAACGACTACCTCAATGACAAGAAACTAAACTCAAATATTTTTAATTTTTATCGTGAAAATCATGCTTCTGGCTGGCAAGGTTCTTACCAATATCGCTACCAACCTTGGGTAGATAACTACCTCAACTTTGGTGTTGCATCTGGCTCAAATGATGATTGGCTAAGTCTTGATTATTTGCGGTTTAACAGCAGTTGGAACCAATATTACCATGGTCACATTTTGCAAGTTGGTCTTGATAGCTACTACCGTTTTGCCGATGATCATCGTGCAACAGCCACGTGGCAGTACATCAGTCGGGTAGCTTGGCAAAAACAAATTGATATAGGCTCCTTCTCACAGGGTTGGCTAAAAATCAGTTGGCAGCAAGACTGGGGATGGAATAACCATAATATCAGTCTGGAATTTTCATCGGGCAATAATCAGCATACTGGCTTTGCTCCCTATGCCCATGATGAAATTATTTTTCCGACACTTCAACTTAACCATTTGCTAGAGCGAAGAGATTATGAGCAGTAAAGAACTTAAAAAACGCTTAGAAACCTTACTTTTTGCAGATATCGCAAGCTTTTGGTTAGATCTCTACAGGCAAAAATACCGTCAATTAGTCAACGAGCTAAGTCAGTGGGAATTGATCAAGAACCAACCAGACGGACACGACGAAGATGACTGGTTATTACTGCAAGCAATTGCCTTTTTAACTCATAAAATAGATACCCTACAACATCAACTTACAAAGTTAGATGCAGATCACAGCCGTTTTATAGAAAAGCTAAGTCATGCCGAACTCAAAGCAGAAAGACAGTTCCATATACTGGATTATGCGGCCACGTTAGGGGCTGATAAACAACAGTTACAACAAGATCAAGAAGCCTTCGCACGTTGGTTTGATGAAGGGGCCATGATCAACCGTTATCAAGATAAAGTGTCTGAACTTGAGCAATCATTAAAGTTTTTAATTGGTAAACTGGGCGACTTAACGCACCGTTATTTATGCCTTCATTTACATGAAATAGAGCAGTCATGGCAAACCGTAAATTTAGAAAGCTTTTTTTTAGATTTACTCGAACACACTGATAATGATGCAATAAAAAACTCTCTTTTTAGAGCCTTGGCAAACCAAGTTACTTTATTAAGCGAGCATGTGGACGATCCGGAATTTAGCGCGGATCTGGTTGAAATGCTGTTACTCTCGCTTGAAAAATCAACCACTCCACATGCAGCCAAAGTGGATATATTAGAAATACTGATCAACCTTCGCCCCACCTTTACCCGTTATTTCATGCGTTCGCACATTGACTTAGAGGTCCCAAATACGGGTAAAGTTGACCGCCAGCAATTATTTTTACTAAGCGCTTTTTCAGCCATCATCAGTAAACAACAAACGCTCAATGAGGCAAATCAAAACCTGTTACAGTTGCTGGCAGCTCACCCCTACCCGCGCGTGCGTCAAAGTGTGATAGAACAATGTTTTATTTTGCCGTGCTCATTCGCACTTGCACTAATAACCGAGCGTTTAGAAAAAGAAACCCACCTCGCAATCAGGCTCACATTAATTAAACAATTAACCGCAACCCGATTTAGCGATGGGCAACACAGCTTGATTATTTGGCAACAGCAACTTATGCAAGCTCAACATTTTGCAGAGCAACGTTTATTGCTCGAACTTGCACCACGTATTATGTTTAATTTACAGGTTGAGTGTGAGGAGCAACAAGCCAATACGATTTTCAAGCGCTTCATCGACACCTTAAATAAACACCTTGAAGCACAACAAAACCTTGCCATAAAGCGGATTATTAGCCGTGTCCGTGAACAACTTGTCAGTTTTATGCACCAACAACACGTTGCTGAACTCGAGGCAAACTTAAACACCCATTCGTCAATCAATAACCAAAACATTGACGAAGCACTACTAGGCCGGCTTTTAAGTCAACAGGCTCAAAAATATGAAGCCTACAATGTGAGTCAAAAGAAACAAGGTTGGCACATAAATCAAGGTTATCAACGCGGCTTCCGCTTTTGGCGCTTTTGGCATGAATTTAAAAACCCCAGTACAGGTAAGCGCCAAAGCTATAACCATTTACAAGCAAGAAAACCCAGTGCATACATGCATGTTCCTAGCTGCACTGTCGCAGAAATTAGCCAAACAGATGTCCCCGGCGAACCGCGATTTGATGACCTACAATTTAGTTCGCGTCCTCATTTGCCATTGCTCGACTTTCTTTTAAGTACTTTATCGCAAGATAACTTAAAAGCCCCAGCGAAAACCTATACCCCTGATGGCATATTAGTTGTAACACCACCCAAAACAGTATTTAAACGCATTCAAGCATACTGCTGGATTTCACTTAACTTTGAAGAACTTAATAATTTACGAAACGGCTCTGACATAGAGCAAAATAATTTTTTAAATGCTTTAAGAGCGAAAGGATTTACATTTGATTTCCAACAATATGGTGCGGTACTCGATAGCGACTTCCCGGTAGAATCAAGTATTGCGACTCTGTATAAAAAACTCGCTGTTACCCCTTTTATGTTTAATATTTGGGTGAGTTTTAAAGAATATGCCTATTCAATTTATCAAAACAGTATTGGTCAGCTGGTATTTTTCGTGCTGGCTTTCATAGGTTACTTTTGGACACGCCACATAAAAGTGAGCCGCCAAATTCGCGCCGACAGAGCGCAAATTCCAGTATCTATTGGTGGTTGGGGTACTCGCGGAAAATCAGGTACAGAGCGATTAAAAGCAGCACTGTTTAGTAGCTTGAGTTTAAAGCTAATCAGTAAAACAACAGGCTGTGAAGCCACATTAATTTATGCAAGAGCCAGTGGAGAGCAATTCGAAATCCCCTTGTTCAGACCATTCGATAAAGCCAGTATTTGGGAGCAAGGTGATGTGCTTCATTTTGCAAAAAATGTTAAGGCCGATGTGTTTTTGTGGGAATGCATGGGGTTAACACCTCGTTATGTCCGTATTCTGAGAAACTGGATGCAAGATAACTTTTCAACAATAACCAATGCATACCCAGATCATGAAGATATATTAGGCCCCACAGGCATTGATGTTGCAAACGAAACAAGTCATTTCATTGGTGAGAATAGCCTTGTTTTTACCAGTGAACAAAATATGGCGCCGATTTTAGAACTCAATGCCAAACGAAAAAATGCCAGTTTAATTCAAGTGCATTGGGCAGATGGTATGCAAGTTACTGACGATATTCGTGCTTTATACCCATATCAAGAACACCCCGCTAATATTGCACTTGTGTGTAAAATGGCGCAACACATCGGCCTTAGTAAAGACTATGTGTTTAAAGAAACCTCTGCACGCATTATTCCTGATATCGGCGTATTGCAACACTACCCACAGGCACGCATAGGCGCAATATCTCAGTCGTTTGTTAATAGCATGTCAGCCAATGAGCGCCTAGCAACACTAGAAAATTGGCAGCGATTAAGTCTTTATGATTTAAATAATAAAGCAGATACGCAAGTGATCGCCTTAATCAATAACCGCAATGATCGTGTGGCACGATCCAAGGTGTTTGCCGGCATTTTAAGCCATGATTTGCGATTTGACCGCATCGTTGTCATTGGTACTAACGTCGATGGTTTTTATAGTTATTACCTGCAAGCACTCACAGAGCGCATCGATAAAATTATCAGCAATAACGACACCAAAGCGCTTGAAATTTTACTCACTCAGCTTAATTTAATGTCATCTTGTCAACTAAAGGCACGTTTAGTTAACGCCTATGATGAAGATATTGCTGAGAAATTACTCTTGGTGGCGCACCGCACTTCTGTAAATAAAACCGATATCAGCGAAGTACTCACAGATGCGAGTAAAAAGGAAATTTCGACAATCCTATTAAACCTAAAACATTATCAAGCCCGAACAACTTTAGACTCTTTAAAACAAGACACATCTAAGCACAGTGAAGAAATCAAGCAGCAACTACTCAGTATTGCAAAATCAAAAGTGACCTTGCTTGATGATAGTAGTTTATCTGCGGATGCACTCACCGACACAATCTCTGACTTAGCATTAGCAAATACTCATCAAGTCATTGTTGGGATGCAAAATATTAAAGGTGTCGGCCTCAATTATGTTTATGCATGGCAACAGTGGCAAAAGATTTCACACTCGGTAGAACACCTTTTTGATGAGCAATGCACGGCCAAAGAGTTTAGAAGTACACTGTCTAATTTAAATATGATTGTGTCTTTCAATCGTTTAGATATTGATTATCTTCAAGAAAAACTAGCGCTTTTAAAGAAAAGTGCATTGGCGCAAAATGAGTTTTGCCAAGCTGAGATCACAAGTCTATTCAACAAACTAGATAAAACAGATAACAAGCAACAACACACACAACAACATCAACATGCTTTTACACGTTACTTTAACCAAGTCGTTGAATCTTTTTTAGATGCTGGGGCTGCTGTTAAACGTAAAAAGCGCGCAAATCAAATTTACCAAGACATTGCTGATCAACGCATCACATTAGAAAAAGCCATAAAAGTATTGGGTAAGTTAAATCGAAATCAAAAAGCGGGGTGGTTTGCGAACAAGTCAGAACAAGATTAACTAAATAATGACAAAGTAAAATAAAAACCATACTAAAGGAGGTTTAGCATTTTAAACCTCCAAAGCAATTGAAAAATCAGAATTTTCCCAAAGATAAAACAACTGTTTTATCGTCAATAAGTTACCTAATTATTAGGGTATTTCGCATATAAACAGGACCGTTCCTCGTTTGAATACTTCTATCCTAAAGCAGTAAAATGATACCAGCTCACATTAATTAAATGTTAACAAATAAGGTTATCATGAAAAAACTGATTTCTAAATTTGCAATATTACCTTTCACTATTGCAACAAGCATCGCATTGGCTAACACCAATTTAGTTACAAATGGCTCTTTTGAGAATACTAACGCTGTAACAGCAAACTCAGGACAATGGCAACTATTCAGTGATATTCCTCACTGGGATCGTAGTGGCTATGCAAAATTTGAAATTCAAACCAATAAACTTGGCTTAATTACAGCACAAGACGGCATGCAATATCTAGAGCTAGATTCAACATCGAATTACGGTATTGTGCAAAATATTGCCACTCAAGCTGGAAAAAAATATGAATTGAGCTTTTATTATTCAGCACGCATTGTTGGTAACATTCATACCAATAAAGCTGAAGTAAAATGGAATGGAAACTCACTCGCGGTCATTAACAGCAGTGCAAAAGGTTGGACCAAATATACCTTCAACGTAGAGGCCACCAATGCTAACTCCGTACTCGAATTTATCGGCCGTGGTAGCTCAGATTCTGTAGGTGCATTACTTGATAATGTTTCCTTAACTGAAGTACCTGCACCTTGCGCTGTGACGACTGGCTTGTATGGTATCAATAACTTTGGCTCTGAGACTGAAGGGTATGTATACCACTTTAATCCAGAGTCAAATGCTGTCACTGTTGTGGCAGGTATTACGAATACAGCATCGAACATTGCCAGCAATGAGGGTGTGCTTTATTTCATGCAGCAACTAGATAGCACTACAAAAGCATCTCAAATCTTCAGCTTAGATTTAGCAAGTAACGTGCAAGCAGAAGTTGCCAATAGTACATCGTTCCCTATTTACCGCTCAGCTATCACGCCTGATGGTCTATCACTTCGTGCGACAAGCAAAACTTATATGTACGACTTTGATTTAGCAACAGGTAATAAAACTGTGCTTGGTAAGCTTTCATACTCTGGCGACACATTTGCAGATGGTGACATTGCTTATTCAAACGACAATAACGTGTTATATGTGCTTACAGGTAAAGCACTTTACACATTAGATGAAGGCAGCTTTGAATTAACACTGGTTGGCGAGCATGACATTAATTGGGCTTCTGGCATTGCCATTGCAGATGACGGCACTATTTATATTTCTGGCAGAGAAAATAGTGAAAATGCCAAAATCTACCGCTTAGATCAGAACACTGCAGAAGCGACATTCATTATGGACGGTCCTTCGCACATAAACGACTTAACGTTTGTTAGCTACACGGTCTGTGCAGCGAAATAAATTGTGTTCAAAGCCTCAAAAATGCCGGCAAATCGCTTAATGCAGATCAGTTAAGGAAAAACCAATAAAATAAAGGGTTACAGCGATGATTTATAAAAATCTTACTGAAGCCCTTTTGCTATATGGTCTTTAGCTAATTTTGTCCCCACCTGCTTTAAGCAGCTTTAACTGAATAATATTCACATATTTATTCAAAAAACTGCTTAACTGACTGGCATTAGGCAAATCGCTGGCATTTTTTTTACTTTGAGCATTATACCTGTACGCGCTAATAGTGAGTGTTTTGGCAGCGTATTAACATCATTGATTAGTGATCTTTTTTTGCTCAAGCATTTCTTTCCAATGCATTATCTCTGCCGGTAAAATAGGCGCAACACCTTTAAACCCAGCAACTTCAAGCATTTCTTCAACACTAACCACTCCTTTCTTACGCTTGAATACACCGCGTACATAAGCAATGGCATGTAAGCCACGCTCTGAATGAAACTTTTGCTCAATATAAAAATACTTATGATCCCATCCGACTAAACGCGTGCTTACTGTGTATTTTTGCATCGGTTTAATGTCTCGAATGTAGGTGATTGCCGTCGCGTTAACGATTGGAAACCAACGACGCTTCATAATATGCTGCAACAATCCAACCCGCTCAGTCATCCAAGTACGTGCTAAATCCATGATGCCTAAATACCGAGAGTTAGTCAGATGAAAATTTATATCACAGTCAGTGGGTAATGCTTTAAATTCAATATCAATCGTATCAAGTAAGTCTTGGTAATCACGATTACGTTTAATTTTAAAAAACAATAAAATGAGTCGAAAGTAGAGGTTCACGATAAAGGTCTAACCAGTTGTTAATGAGCAAAGTGTATCACAGCATATTGCTATGGCGAATATTCTGCTCTAATCTGTGCATATATTAGTATAAAAAAAGAATAATCTAATGAAATTTATTAATTTAGCGGCCTTGTTGACTGCAAGCTTATATACTCAATCTGCCTTTGCTGATTTTAATTACCCGGGAGAAGGGACTTTAAGTTACCCTACCGGGGTTGAGAAACCCTTTAAGTTTGGTTTTGGCTGGCAACAAGACACAGAGAAATTCACCATTGGTAATAAAACCTATGATATGTCATTGCCTGAGTCTTACTCTGTCGCCATTACATTAAGTAAAGATGAGCAACAAATATGGGTACAGGAATTTAATAATGGGTTCTTCGAAGGGTTTCGTTGGCAAATTGGCGAGCACACTCTGGCATTAGAAAAACGTCAGTTTTCTGAAGCAGTCAAGGGCGATTATGTGATAAGCCTAGATAACCGAGACTACTTTTTTGCGCGCAACAATATCAGTATTGTTATTAAATTTGATAACGAGGGTATAAAAAACATCGCCATTGATGGCGTCACAAAAGACATGGGCACTAAACAATAGTGCCCATAGGGTAATTACACTTTCACCGTTTTACGATTAATGCCGTAATCTCTAAGCTTATTAGCCACCGCGGTATGGCTTAACCCTAAACGCTTCGCTAGCTGACGAGAACTTGGATACGCCGGATACAACTTACGAAGTAACGTGGCTTCAAAGCGTTTTACGGCTTGGTCTAGTGTGCCCTCAAAGTCTGACTCCAAATAGCCTAAATCATGTGTAAATGTTGGTAATTGTAAATGCTCAATTCTAAGCTCATTATCATCTAACAATGAAACAGCGCGATAAATCGCGTTTTCTAATTGTCGCACATTACCCGGCCACGGATAATCCTGTAAAAACCGTAAACATTCCTCCGATAAAACAGGCACCGAATGACCGTTTTGCTGAGCGTATTTTTGAATAAAATGCTCAGCGAGTGGACCCACATCCGCTTTTCTATCACGAAGTGGCGCTATTTCAAGAGTCAAAACGTTGATACGATAGTAAAGATCTTCTCTGAAGGTGCCTTCTTGAACCATGGCTGGCAAATCTTTTTGAGTCGCCGCAATAATACGAACATTCACTTTAACTTCGTTTTCATCGCCTACTTTTCTAAAAGTTCCATCCTGCAAAAAGCGTAATAACTTAGTCTGCAACTGAGTCGACATTTCACCCACTTCATCTAAGAATACGGTGCCGCCATCAGCCTGCTCTAACACGCCTCGTTTTGGGGCTGCATTTTCCTCGTAACCTGCATAGCCAAACAGTTCAGATTCAGCAACATCATCTGGTAACGAGGCGCACGATAAAGCAATAAAAGGTTTTACAGAACGATTAGACGCATAGTGGCAAGCACGCGCTAAAAGCTCTTTACCCGTACCTGTTTCACCGGTTATTAAAATAGGTGCTTCGAGTTGCGCCATTTTCCGTGCTTCTCTGACAACACGACGCATAGCAGTACTAAAGTTATGAATAGTGGCAAAGCTTTCTTGCCCATAACGACGAAAAGCACTGACCTGCTGACCAAGACGGCTTTGCGATTTAATATTAATAACAGCACCTGCAAGCACATCCCCTTCAACGCCTTGGGGAACTGAAATAGGCAGAATATCGGCAATAAAGTCTTCACCTGCCACTTCAACACGCGTGGTTTGTCCTAATACTTCTTTACCCTCAAGCCAGCGGGTGAAGTTAAAGCCTTTCAATAAATTATTTATATTAGCGCCAATAACTTCTTTTTCTGATAACTGTAAATCACGGCATGCTGCATCATTACATAAACGCACCCATCCTTTTGCGTCTATAGAAATAACGCCGTCGGGCAAAGCTCTCAGCAGTGTATTTAGCTCATTATGTTCTCGCTCAGAAGGTAAGAATGCAGTTGTTCGCACATCTTTTACGCCATCAATTAAACGAATTGATGGCATAATTTTTTGAAACTGCTCAAACTCTATCGGTGGAAAACTCACATACATTCGGCAATTAACCGAATCAACTTCGATACCTTTTAAATCGACCTGGTAACTTACCAAAATATTGAGAATTTCTTGTGCGATACCAATTCGGTCGGCACAGTGAATATCTAAACGCATTACATCCTCAAAGAACGGGAACCTATAGTATGAGAATAATACGCTAACTCCCCATTTCTGGGTAGTCTATTGTAAAGATTTTTGGACAAACGTGTGCAAAAAACTCAATTGCTTGGGTACTTGGTCCACTCTTGGCCATCTAATTGGATATAAGGCTGTCCTTTAATGTACATCATAACGGTATCTTGGTTTTCAGCGACTACCGGAGCACTTGGTAAATTATCAAGCACACGCTTAACAGGCACCGTACCCGCAAATACATCCAGTTTCATGGTGTTATTGATAAGTTCAGACAACGAAAAATAGCTCATCGTCTGTTGTACATCATTCAAACCGCTGTGTTTAACATCAGGACCAATAAACTTCACGGCAGTGGGTACAGACACAATTGACGGGCTTGGGATTTCACGAAGACCTGCAAATTGTAGTTTATCACCCTCTAATGCTGCACCATGTTCAGGCACAACCATTAACAGTACATTGCGCCCTTCTCTTTCAAGCTGACTAATAAAGTCATCAATATCACTAAATAAATGCTGCTGGCGAATTGGATAACTCTTTAGGCTATTCATACGAGAGCGGCCCGCTAGCTGATTACCATCATGCAAGCTAATCGTGTTGTAATAAAGCGCACGTGGCTGCTTGGTATTTTTATGACTCTCCAACCAATTACTTAAGATAGCGGCATCTGAATAAATAGGCTTTCCATCGAAACCATATTGCGCAGCTTGAAATTGACTAAAATCCAAATTAGGCACTGACACGCCACCGTATTGTTTGATCAAGCCAATAAAGTCATCAAAATGACCATCATGATTTAATGCCACGCTCGTGTTATAACCTAGCTGCGATAAGTTACTAAATAATTGACACTCTTTAGCCACAGGTTTAAACAGTTGGTCTTGAGGAGTTTGCCCACAACTCGCACGCAGTAACCTTATTGCTGCAGGACCACTGTATGAGGTTGCTGAATTAAAATTACTAAACAAAATATCAAAGTTATCAAATAAATCACGCGGTCTCACACCAATGGCGTCCAGGTCCGCAGTGGCCAAAGAGCAAATATTAAGCACAACCACGTCAAAGGGTTGTCCATTGAAATTAGTCGGAAATTGGCTTTTTAGTTGAGTTTGTTGCTGATAAAAATCATCGAGTTGTTGATCAAACGTTTTTTGTGGTGACGAACTCGACACTGCGACAGGTACCTGTTTTTTCGTTGATTGATTATTCACAACCACAGGGGTTGAGAGTGTATCTGTTACTGTCGTCGCACTCAGCCAATAAACGTAAATAAACCCGATCACTGAAATACTGGTGTAGCGTATCCATTTTACTGAATACCAATACACCACGACTAAAACAAACAGCCCCAGTAATATATCAACACTGATCACTCGCGTCGCAATCTCCGCAAAGTAAGCAAAGCTGAAGTCTTGTACATTTTCAGCTTGTTTAGTTAAACGTGAAATGGGGGGGAGCCACGAATCGTGATACAAAAGTGCAGCCCCAACTACGACACTGATACTCTGTTTTAAATACGTTAACCATTTGATTTGAAATGACACGGCTAAAAAAGCAAAAAACGCTAAATTTGCGACGAGATCAAATGAAATATCACCACGACTATAAAGAAAAAACTTTACTAAAAAGTATAAGTTCCAAACACCTAATCCTGAAAGCCTCACTGAGAATCCTTTTTCTGTTTTTTGGGAGTATAGGGCGTTAATAACACATGCCTAAAAGTCAATGTACGGTAAATGCTTACTATTTTTTTAAACAAGATTTTACCTGTATTACTAATCAAAACCCCCAATAATAAAGCGATAATAAAAGTAATAAAGAACTGATTTAAACTCATATTTGCTCACCTTTTAAAGTTACTTTTACGGGTTTAGAGATAGGCCTAATCACCTTTTTAAATTCAGGAGTCTCCTTATTCAATGAAGAAATATCAGCTGTTTTAGCATCAAAAACATAACTGACATTTTCTTTTAATTGCTCGGTGTAATCAGGCACGTCAACATTGGTATACCTGCGCTGCAGATGACGGCATTCTTGCTGAATGTAGAAATGATCTGCAATCACATTTTTCGACATAAAAAAGTCGCTAATTTCAAGCTTAAATAAATGCTTAATCGCACTTTCTACGTCATGCTCACGACACGCATGTAAATACAGGTAAATATAATCGTCAGCAAAGCTAAAAATATCCCCTTCACGTTTTACATGAAACAAATGCAGCGGGTGTATTGCATCTATACGGGGTAAAAGTTGTAACATAACAAGCACCCCGCTAACACCTAAATTTGCAGCTGAGTCACTATGCTTAGCAACTTGTTCAACAAATTTATTTATCGGCAGATACCCTTTAGTCAGTACGTTTTCACTGTATTTCAATACCTCATCAATTGAGTTAGGAAGTGGTCTTGAAAACTGGAATCCTTGGATTGATTGAATTTGTGATTGTAACCGCGAAGGCTCAGAGAAACTGTATAAAATAAGGTTCACGCCTAACGTTAAAAAGAGGCACTCATCTTGATGGCGAATAATGCCATCTACATTTTGAATGACTAGCTTTAACTTTCGACCACATTGTTTGCGAAGCGAAAAGCACTCACCAGCCAATGCAGACAAATCAGTGTAGCGCGTTACCGAAAACACTAATGTAGCAGCTTTTTTTGTAAGGCCTAGTTTATACAGTGCATTATTATCTTCGACTATTTTATAAGACAGCGGTAACTTCGTCCCTTGCGGCAACGCATGTTTAACAAGCCATACCTCATCTTCATCTAATCCTTGTTGCGATGATGTTTGCTCATTCGACTCTTCTAAATGAGCATCAAAAACGCTCAATTGCCCCTGCAAAAGCTCACAATTTATAGAATGACCCGCAATTACGCCATCTTTATGGCTCCAATAGTCATATTCTAAGGTACGAATTGAGGCTTCTTGAGTAATAAAAATTTGGCCATCAAAAAGCGTATTTAAAGCCAGAAACTGGCGCCTTACATCACTAATACGCGAGCCCGAAATCAAGAATATAACTGTTACGTTTTTAGCAATAGATAAATCACGGTAAAACCCGAGCTTTTTAGTTAATTGCGCTTCAGTAAGAGGTACTAGCAGCTCTGAATCCAAGTGTAAAATCAGTGTACTATTTCGAAGCTCTTTATATTGTTTTAATTCCTGAATCACGCCGCGAGAGAAATGTAAGTTTTTTGCTAAATTTGCATCGTGATGTAAATGAAAAGGATGCAGCAAACCTTGCTCAAAAAGGCTAAATAATAGCGTGTTATTTTCACTCTCAAAAAACACCTCAACGTGCTCAGAGAGCAGGAAAACAGGGTCTTTATTACTAGCTAATAGGTGTCTTACTAACTCTAATAACTGATTGTCTAAAGATGCCAACAGTGCATAATTTGCACAGCGCTTGAGCGCTGAGTAAGCGTTTTGTAATCCTGTAATTTGTAAATGGGGCACCAGAAAATCCTTTTAAAAGATACTTTAGCGCTAGTTTTAAGCGCTATTCTATATATAATGCGGCTTATGTCCATGTATCGTAGACAAATTAAATTCAGTTTTTGCCGTTATAGGTCTATTAGATGAATGACTTTGCATTTAAAAAATCAACTGTTTTAACAAAAAATGACATTGACAATTTATTACGCCAATTTGGCGGAAAAAATCAAGGTTATATTGAAATAGTCGACGTTGAAAAAAACCGTCAAACGATCGATAAATATCCTTTAATTAAAGATATCGCTTTATCTATTAAAGATACACAACAAGATAAATTATTTAACAAAAGCACATACTAAAGAATGAAAAAGATTTTCGTGAAAGGGATAAAAGGAGGTACTGGAACCACATCGGTAGTGGCAAACCTTGCGTGTGCTTTAAGAAAATCACATGAAACAGTCTATGTAATAGATCTCGATCCTAAAAGCGACATAGGCTTACACCTAGGGCTTGCATGGGACCATTTACTAGGATGGAGTGATTACGCCGATTTTGCATCTGCCAGTGAGCAGTTCCATCAAGATAATGACGGCGTCACATTCTTACCGTACGGAAGTGGCTCAAACACAAAAAGCAGCTTTAAAGATATAATAAATCATTGCCAGCAACTTCATGACAGCGATGACGCGTGGTTCTTATTTGATTGCCCTGCACATATTAATGCACTTGAATACCCGCTTGACTCTGAAGATATTTTTCTTGAAGTCATCAATTGTGACGCCATATGCCATAGTTTGATGTATAAGCAACTGAATTTTTTAAAGCAGTCTGGTTCATCGTGGCAGCACTACTTCTTGACTAATCGTTTTAATTCAGCGTCTGAATTAGAGTCTGACTTATTACAGCTATGGCAATCTGAATTACCTCTTTTTGCGCCTTTATACATCAACAAAGACGAAGCTATCATGGAAGCAACCGCATTTCGTAATGTGGCGATTAATTGTGCTCCATACAGTGTTGCCAACGATGACTTTGAAACCTTAGCCGGTTGGCTCGTTAGTCGTGCAAACAATAATGAATCATAAGCCAACAGCAATGAAATTACCTGAACGTATCATCAAAACCTGCTTAGGCTTCTTATTTACAAAGAAGATAACTCGTTTTGTGTTTTTTAAATTTCATGGCTACTTTAATCAGCATAAAATAAGCCTACTTGGGGCATTTATTCTGCCTTTTTTGGTGTTATTTTTATCCTTGTTTATAAAACTGGACAAAAACAGAAAAAACCAAATAAAACAAAAGTTAAAGTACTTTTATCCGCATGTAACGCGCCCCGTTGTCACACCCAGTAACTGTGTACGCATTTTATTGCAAAGTATTTATTTAGCCTTGTTCAACACCACAACAACATCACAGGCACAGATAAGCTATGAGCAGCGTAAAACATGGCGAAAAATAAAGCATTCACTCAGAATACTGCGCCTTGTCGACAAAAAATTAGTACGTGCATTTAAGCGACTTTGGCTGTTTGCTAAAACAAACCCATCAGCAGAATCTTACCAGCGTATTAGTAAAGCTGAAATTTGGAACAATCGCATACTGAAAATCGCGTTTTTCACCATACTCATTTTTGCTGTGGCAGTTTTTGTCACGGTGCCTTTCAGTATCGAAGCACAAGCGGTGTTCATTAGTTTACTGCTTATCGTTGCCTACTCGCTAAGGCGCGTTGAAGGACAGATGGCCACCATCACCATGATCACGCTGGCAGTCACAACATCAACACGTTATTTATGGTGGCGCTACACCGACACGCTTAACTGGGATGACCCCGTCGCATTAGGGTTAGGTATTGGCTTATTATTAGCTGAAAGCTATGCGTGGCTGGTGCTTATTTTAGGCTTTTTTCAAACCATTAACCCACTAAAACGTAAGCCTTTACCACTTAATGAAGACACGTCAATGTGGCCAACCGTCGACATTTATATTCCGACTTACAATGAGCCATTAAGTGTCGTTAAACCTACCACTATTGCTGCCCAAAGCATCGACTGGCCTGCTGATAAGTTAAACATCTACATTTTAGATGATGGTAAGCGTCCTGAATTCGCTGAATTTGCAAGACAAATTGGGGTTGGCTACCTCACTCGCTCAGACAATAATCACGCTAAAGCGGGTAATATGAATCAGGCTATGAAAGTGACACAGGGCGAATATATCGCTATTTTTGACTGTGATCACATCCCTGCCCGCTCTTTCTTACAAATGACTATGGGGCAATTTCTTAACGACAGCAAAGTGTGTCTAGTGCAGACTCCACATCACTTTTTCTCTGCGGATCCATTTGAACGAAATTTAAAAAACCATCGAAAAATCCCGAATGAAAACATGCTGTTTTATGGCTTAATTCAAGACGGAAATGACATGTGGGACGCTACATTTTTCTGTGGTTCGTGTGCTGTACTCAGGCGAAGTGCGCTTGAAGAAATAGGCGGTTTTGCCGTTGAAACCGTCACCGAAGATGCTCACACTGCATTAAGAATGCAGCGTGCAGGCTACAAAACCACCTATATCAATATTCCACAAGCTGCAGGGTTGGCTACTGATAGTTTATCGGCACATGTGGGTCAAAGAATTCGCTGGGCACGAGGGATGGCGCAAATTTTCCGCTTAGATAACCCTTTGTTTGGTAAAGGCCTGAATATTGCTCAACGACTCTGTTATCTCAATGCAATGTTACACTTTTTATCTGGTATCCCTCGCATTGTCTTTTTAACGGCCCCGCTTGCGCTAATTTACTTCAATGCACAAATTATCTATGCGCCTTTTGTGGCTATTTTCTTATATATAGTGCCAACATTATTGCAGGTAAAAATTACTAACTCTCGTATTCAAGGTAAGTATCGTTACTCTTTTTGGGGGGAGGTCTATGAGTCTGTTCTTGCGTGGTATATTTTAAAGCCCACCACAGTTGCGTTAATTAACCCTAATAAAGGAAAGTTTAATGTGACTGAAAAAGGGGGATTAAACGACACCGATCATTACGACTGGACTATTTCAAGGCCTTACATCATCCTTTTACTTATCAATGTTATCGGCATGACCTATGGCGTATTCAGACTCTTTTTTGGTGATACATCACAGATAGGTGTGTTAATTATCAGTATGTTATGGGCAAGCTACAACGTTATAATTCTGGGTGCTGCGGTTGCCGTTGCAGCTGAAGCAAAACAAGTACGTAGCTCACACCGAATTAAAGCTAACTTCCCTGCTGCAATTAGATTAGCCAACGGACACACGATAAAGGTCAAAATCACCGATTACTCTGATAACGGCGTCGGGCTTGAAACAGAACATAGCCACCTGTGCCGTGTAAACGATAAAGTTGAACTACTAATGAGTCGAGGATTTAAGCAGTATTCATTTGCCACCTACATTTGCAACACACGCGACAAACAATTGGGCTTAACGCTTCGTGATCTAGATTTAGAAAAACAAAAAGCGTTTATTCAATGCACCTTCTCTCGTGCAGATGCCTGGCTTGATTGGCAAGAAAACTTTAAACACGATAAACCGTCATACAGTTTTTCAAATGTATTTTACACCAGCCTTCGAGGCTTTAAGAACTTGATTTTCCACGCTCCAAATGAATTAAGACCCGTCATTGTATTTGTATCGCAGGTCTTATATTTTGTGGCCTCGTTATTACCTAAAAAACCAACAAAAGCGTTTAAACCATCATGATGAAATCACTATTAACCTTGTTATTAGCAGTTGGCACTCTCAGTTTATCTGGCTGGGCTATGAGCGCAGAGCCACTCCCTGATAAATCTATTTTTGATGATGGTTACCCTGAAAGTGCCCCTGTCGAAAGTTTAACGCTCAGTTTTGAACAGTTAGGGCTTAGTAAGTTTAAACTCGATGGCGTGAGTAGTAATACACGTGTTGAGTTTACCAATCGTTTAGACAGGCTCGGGAAAAAGTTAACGCTTAACTTTTCATATACTTACTCACCTTCTTTAATAGGCCGAGTCTCGCATCTAAAAATATTTTTCAATGAAAACTTAGTCACTGTATTACCTATTGACGATAAAAATACGGTACTCGGCAGTGTAGCCGAGCACAGTGTTGCGCTTAATCCCAAGCTAATTAAAGATTTTAACCAAGTGCGTTTTGAACTCATCGGTTACTACGATTTAGTGTGCCAAGACGATTACAGTAAAACAATTTGGGCAGAAATTGGCAAAAGTAGTCATATCAGCATTGAGAGACAATCACTTGCACTTGAAAGTTTACTTGAGTATTTCCCGGCGCCGTTTTTTGACTCGCGTGATTACACCAAACTGACATTACCATTTATTTTTTCTTCGCAACCCGATGAGCCAACACTGGAAGCTGCCGCTGCACTATCAAGTTTTTTTGGTGCGCAAGCGAAATGGCGTAAAGCGCAGTTTCCTGTCCATATCAATAGTACGCCCACTGAGCATAGTGTGGTGTTTGCAACCAATGATAATAAGCCTGACTTTTTACTAAATTATCCCGATGTCGATAAGCCAACAATCGAAATCATCAGTAGCCCGACACATCGCTATGCAAAAGTTTTATTAGTGTTAGGCAAAAACACAGAGCAATTAAAAGAGGCGGTTGTTGGATTAGTGTTTGGCTATAAAGTCATGACAGGTCGAAGCGCCACCGTTGACGCAATTGCCAGCCTGCCTTTAAGAAAAGCTTACGATGCGCCGCTGTGGGTTCGTTCAGACCGTGCTGTGAGCTTTGATGAATTTATCGAATACCCGACCCAATTACAATCACAAGGCTTTCGTGGACAACCTGTCCGTTTAGACTTACGCTTTGCGCCCGACTTATTTACATGGCGCGAAAATGGCATTCCCATTACGCTAAACTACCGCAACACCCCTGTTGAACATGGCATGTTGTCGCGCTTAAATATGCTTATAAATGGCAAATTTGTAGATGGTTTTATTCTTGAGAACGACCATGGTAAAACCATTACCACGCAAACGTTACTGCCGCTATTATCAGACATAAACCCGAGCCAATCACGCCAAGATTTTGAGCTAACAGGGCTTGATTTAACCACTAACAACCAACTCACTTATGACTTTAACTTTGCCGTTGTAAAAACAGGCGAATGCAGTGCGATTCCTGCCGGTGGCGAATTTGGTGCTATCGATGGCAGCTCTACAATTGATGTGAGTAAATTCCATCACTATATTGCTTTACCCAATTTACGAGCATTTGCGAGTGGCGGTTTCCCCTTTACGAAATATGCCGATTTACATCAAAGTACTTTAGTGATGGAGGCTAATAGCTCTACAAATGCGATTAGCTTACTGCTGAATTTTACAGGCCATTTAGGGGCGATTACCGGTTATCCTGCTCATCGTTTGAGTATTCAATTTCCAAGTAGTCAGCTAGATTTTGCTGACAAAGATATTGTCATTATTGGTAAACCAGATTCATTTTTAAGCTCGGTCGCCGAAAACAGCTCTCTCAGTGTATTGATTGATAATAATCAACGTATTGTCGATCAAGCTATTTATAATGGTGCTTATGACAGTACCGATGCCGAAAAAATTAAAGTCAATATACGGAGTTTGGGCCGTTTAGCCATTATATCTGGTTTCCAATCGCCTTTTGATTCTGACCGCTCAGTAGTGTCTTTAATTGCCACTAACGACAATGCTTACTCATTGCTTACAGATGCACTATTAGATAACGCGAAAACATCACAAATAATGGGTAGCTCTGCAATTATTAATAACCAAGGCATTAAAACCATAAAAACCGATGACCAGTATTTTGTTGGCCACGTGCCAATCCACACGTTAATTTGGTTCCATTTTTCAGACCAACCTTTGTTGTTGGCTATTTTATCAATTCTTACCCTACTGCTCATTTCATTTATGTTATGGCGACTATTAATGTTGTTAACAAAGAAACGTTTATCTGAAGGAGATAAAGCATAATGAAAACTCTTGCTTCTTTGCTATTCGTTTTAGCATTTTCAACACCCGCTTTTGCACAATTAACCTGTGCAGCGTGGCCACAGTGGAATACGTTTAAAACGCATTTTATTTCGCCTAAAGGACGTGTTATCGATTTAGGCAGCGAATATGATATAACGACATCGGAGGGTCAATCATATGCACTTTTCTTCGCCTTAGTTGCCAACGATCAAGCCAGCTTTGATACATTATTAGAGTGGACGGAAGTTAATCTTTCTGAAGGTGATTTAAGTACGCGCCTGCCTGCATGGAAATGGGGTATAAAGGAAGGTGAAGGTAAAATTTTAGATTCAAACCCAGCCTCTGACTCTGATTTATGGATAGCATACACCCTCTCTCAAGCAGCCAAGCTATGGCAAGACAGGCGCTATGCTGTGCTAAGCAGTGTGCTTGCAGAACGTATTATTCGTGAAGAAACTGCACAGCTTCCTAAACTGGGGATTACATTACTGCCTGGACCTAATGGCTTTAAGGACGAAAACACTTGGAAACTTAATCCAAGCTATGCCCCACTGTTTATCCTTAAGCAATTTGCTGAACTTTATCCGCACTCTCCTTGGCAGCAATTGCATGACAACTCTGCCAATATGCTTATTAGCACAGCCGCTAAAGGGTTTAGCCCTGACTGGGTTAATTACAATGCAGAGCAAGGCTTTTTTCATGATAAACACGCACCTGCTCTTGGAAGTTATAATGCAATACGGGTCTATTTATGGGCCAGTTTGATGGCTGAAGATGCGCCTTACAAATCAGCATTAATGAAACAATTAACCCCCATGGTTGAGCACATTGTTTCTTCAGGCAAAGTGCCCCTAGAAACACAGACTGTCACGGGGAAAGTATCAGGTACGGGACCTATTGGCTTTGGGGCTGCGTTGTTGCCATTTTTAGCGGCAGAGAATGCATCGCAATCAATCACCGCATTACAACAGCAAATGATGATGGACACCGGTTTTATTAGTAGCCGCTACTATGACAGTGTGTTGTATTTATTTGGCACGAGCGCATTAAGCAAACGCTTCAGCATTGATAAAAATGGCGAACTCATTACGAACTGGAGTGCTGAATGCCAATAAAATGGTTACTTGCTGCAATTATAGCAAGTCCGAGTGCAATCGCCTCTTCGACACAAAACAGCCTTGATACCCAATCTATTGATTGGTTAATAAGCCAAGTGCAACTCGGTGAGATAGAGCTAGACACTGAACTTATGACCAATAGTTTAGATAAGCTGTTGAGTATCGCGCCTAAAGACACGCAAGTGCAGTGTGCAGAGATACGCGTGCTGTATGCGCTGAAAGAAACAGAGCAAGCCAACAACTTGCTAGCAGGCATTGCTCAACAGCCCCACCCCTGTGTTGACAGCCTTGCACTTTTGGCCAGAGTAAATAACGAAGATAAAGCCACGATTCAACAGGCTCGCCTGCGTGCGCGTGCGGGTCAATATGCTGCGGCTGTTAAAATTTACAATACGTTATTTAAATCGACTTATCCGAATATCGAGTTCGAGCTTGAGCATATTAATTGGCTAGCCCAAGACAGCAGCCAATATCAACACGCCCTAAGGGGGTATCGTTCTTTAATGAAACGCTACCCAAATAGCGGCCGTTTTGAGTTGGCTTATGCCCGTCATCTTATTAAGAAAAATCCAGCAAATGCACACGCGATTGACCTGCTAAGTCACTACGCACACAGTAATCAATATGGTGTAGAAGCCGAATTTGCTTGGCTTTCAGCACTCGAAGACATGCCGCTTAACCAACAAACCATGCGTGCCTATGCACGTTATTTTGAAGCGTACCCAAAAAGCAGTAAGGGGCAGTTACAATTTAGTGATTTTGAAAAAAAATACCAAGCAGAGCAAAGAAAGCTTGCAGATCCTGCCTACAAAGCGTGGGTAAGAGGCAACCAAGCACTTGAAAAGAAAGATTTTTCAAAAGCACAGAGGTATTTTAATTCTGCGTTATCAGGGCGTCCAACAGACCCAGAAATCTATAATAGTTTGGGTTTGCTTAATCTTCGGCAAGGCAATAATGAGCAGGCTTACAACTTTTTTAAAAAAGCACAACAGTTCAGCACAGATGTAAATCGTATTACCGTATTAAAAGGCTTAGCAAACACAGCACGATTTTGGCAGTACATCGATGAGGCAAAATCGGCACTCAGTGCATCACACTTTAAACGTGCTGAACTTAAGCTAAATTTAGCCGACACTCTCGATGAAGACCCAGACACTGTGCTGTTTTACCGCGCACAACTTGCTGAACAAAGTGGCCAATATCAAACGGCTATGAATTTGTATAAGCAAGTATTAAAAAACGATCCACTGGCAGAATCGACCCTAAGCGCAATGCTTCGCCTCAGTGCGTCAGATGGTAATTATACGAGAAGCCATCAGTTTTATAATGGTTTAAGCACTCAGCAGCAAGCGCTTATAGCCCAAGATTATACACTTTTACAAACTCAGCAATTACGTGAACAAGCCGATGAATTAACCGCCAAAGGTGACCTCGATGGAGCTGTACAACGCTTATTAGTCGCCATAAAACAAAGCCCGCGCCAAAGTTGGTTGTACTATGATCTAGCAAACTTATACCAACAACAAGGGTTGGTTGATCATGCCAAAGCTCTTTACAAAAAAACCTTATGGCAATTCCCTCTTGATGCTGAGCTTCGCTACAGTCATGCTTTGTTTTTACGCTCATTAAATGACTACGAGGGGGCATTAGCAACCCTTGATTATATTCCAAATAACGCACGCACTGAGCAAATTAATGTATTAACAGAGCAACTGAGTATTAATGCCAAACTTGAAAAGCTTGCGACAAATAATACGGCAACGAATAAAGCCACAATTATTTATAAACTCACGGAATTAGAAGCGCAACCACTCACCCCGCTTATGCAGGCAGAGCTGGCAACTCAGTGGCGACAAATTAATGAAAATAACTATGCTATTCGACAGTTAAAGAAGGCGCTTACACGCGATCCAAGTCTCAACCCTTACTGGCATATGCTCTATGGTGGCTGGCTTATCGAAAGCGCTAATCAAGCAGACACCGACACATGGCTTGCGCATTACCAATTACCCACTAAGGCAACTGAGGCCGAGCAAGCGCAGTGGTTAGCTTTGCAAATTAACTACATTAATACCTTCGAGCAAGGACAACGTCGTATTGCAAAACTGAGCTCACTCGATCAGCAACACAATAATAATCCCCAATTAGTTGAAGCCCTTATCACTGCGTATATTGAACAAAGTGAAGGCGACGCTGCAATTAACCGATACCAACAACACACTGCGGCCGGATTCAGTGTTTCGATTGATACCGCATTGGCAGTTGCTAAATTAAGTCGAGAGCAAGGTGAGCACCTTTTAGCGGATCACATCATTACAGAACAGGTCCATGCTGTTAATGCACAAGAAGCATACCGCCAACAACAGCTAATGGCTGCCCTCGGTAATGTTGAAAACCAGTCAACAGCCCTCAAGCTCGCTCAACAATTGCTCGCCAAGTCAAACAATAATGCCGAGCTTTATTATCAAGCCGCATCCGTTGCCGATTCGCTTGAACAAACTACCCGTGCAGAGAATTGGTATCGTACTGCAATCGCCCCGCAAACACACAACCAGACCACTCTCAGTGATGAACAAAATTATGCGCTTTACGCGCTGAACGACGATGCACCTTGGTACGTCAATAATGCGAAACGCCAGTTGCAACGTATTGAGCGCGATGAGCAGGCGTATATTACTGCGGCCATCAACCTTAGCAGCCAAACCAGCACTCAAAATGAGTCATCATTAGGGGCCGGTGCCACTCCCATAGAGGCTGGTTTCCCGCTTTTTGGCGGCACCGGTATTGTTAAACTCGATCCGATGACGATTTCAAGTCAAGAAACACGTTTTGATGAAACCTTCGCGGGTAGCCGCTACGGACAAGGTGCGTTGTGTATTTTCGATTGCCCATTGACCAGTATTAAGCCGAAGCAACAAGGTATCGATATTGGCCTTGCGTGGCAAAACGAACAGTGGCGCTTTGATATTGGCACGACCCCACTGGGCTTTTTAGTTGAGGACATTGTTTGGGGCATTGATTACAACGGCGATATTGGTGATTTTGGCTATGGTGTTACAGTGAATAAACGCCCTGTCACCAGCTCAGTTTTATCGTATGCTGGTCTAGAAGATGTATTCACTAACCAAGTGTGGGGTGGCGTACGCGCTACACAACTTCAGCTCAGCCTTTCTCACGATCTAGGACTCGACTGGGGATTTTGGGGCAGCACAAACTATCAATTGCTCAAAGGTAAAAACGTTAAAGACAATCAAAGTTACAGTCTTATGGGGGGCAGTTACTACCGAGCCATCCGACAGCGGGATCAAGAGTTAAGCTTGGGCATTAACCTATTACACTGGTCTTATAAATATAATTTAAGTGAAGAAACGTGGGGTCATGGTGGCTATTACAGCCCGCAAAACTACTTAGGGGCTTCTTTTCCTGTGGTTTATGATCACCGAATTGGTCACAATTTTATTTATCGTCTTCGTGGGGGTGTATCGTGGTCAACAACAACGACTGACGAAATTGAATTTTTCCCGAACGATGCTCTTTTGCAGGCTCAAGCACACGCGCAAACAGATGTAACCGGAGTGACACCTATTTTTGAAGATGATAAAAGTAATGGGCTTTCTTATAACTTAGGAGCCAGTTTTGAATACCGTTTTACACCCCATTGGTTTTTTGGCGGGTATTTAAATTTAGATCGTGCAGATTTTTACGAACCAAACTATGCACAGTTCTATTTTAGGTACTACTTTAAGCCGGTTTATAGTGAACTGACCTTCCCTGGAAAGCCCGTTGTACCTTACCAAAGCTACTAAACACTGGCCTATAACCCTTCCCCTGAACTGAAGGTCTATGTATACTGTAGCGCGCATGTAGCTAGGATAAGGGTGTGTCTCTTACCCTCAAGTTCATAACTTGAACAACAAACCATTATCTTAGCTGCATCACACACATGGCCGCCCGTTCAACAATAAAATACACAGAACGACCAATGCAAAAATAACAAGGCCTCAACAAAAACTTAAAGTTAGGAAGTAAATATGAGTTCATTACCTAAAGCAGGTGACTTTTTAGGGCATCCTAAGGGGTTATTCCTGTTGTTCGGCACAGAAATGTGGGAACGATTTGGTTATTACGGCATGCGTGCCATTTTAGTGCTGTACTTAGTTGCACTTGTTCAAGAAGGTGGTTTTGGTTGGTCAAATGCTGATGCATTGAGCCTTTACGGTACCTTCACTATGGCTGTTTATATTACGCCATTACTTGGTGGTTGGTTAGCTGATAACGTGCTAGGTCAGCGTAAAGCAATTATCCTAGGTGGTTTATTAATGGCTGCTGGCCATTTTACCATGGGTATTCCTCACAGCTATTTAGCAGGCCAAGAAGAAAACGTTTTCTATCTTGGTTTAACACTACTGTGTTTAGGTAATGGTTTATTTAAGCCAAACATCTCAACAATGGTAGGTGACCTATATAAAGAAGGTGATCAACGTCGTGATGGCGCGTTCACTATTTTCTACATGGGTATCAACTTAGGGGGTGCACTTGGTCCACTTATCGCTGGCTATGCTGCTGCATCAATGGGCTGGCAATGGGGCTTTGTAGTGGCAGGTATCGGTATGGTGATCTCTGTACTAATGCAACTTGCACTGAGCAACAAATACCTAGGCGATATCGGTGTAGTTCCTTCTGCTAAGCTTTCACAAGCACAATCAGAATCAAACACGAAAGAGCCACTGACTAAAGTGGAAACTGACCGTATTAAAGTTATCTTCACAATGAGTGTATTCAGTATCATCTTCTGGATGGGGTTTGAGCAAGCAGGTGGTCTTATGAACCTATTTGCCAACGACTACACTAACCGTATGCTATTTGACTTTGAAGTACCTGCATCTTGGTTCCAATCGTTAAACTCTATTTTCATCATTGTATTTGCACCGCTCGTTGCCATTATTTGGTTAAAACTTGATAAGCGTGAGCCTAACTCACCAGTTAAGTTTGCTATTGCACTTATCTTCTTAGCACTTGGCTTTATCACCATGATTTTGGCACTAATGACGCAAGGTCAAGGCGATAACCTGCAAATCAGCATGATGTGGCTCGTGTTATTTTACTTATTCCATACACTTGGTGAGCTATGTTTATCACCAATTGGTTTATCAATGGTAAGTAAACTAGCACCACTGCGTTTAGCGTCAATGCTTATGGGTATTTGGTTCCTGTGTACAGCTGTTGCAAACAAGATTGCAGGTTTCGTAGGTTCTTTCCTAGGCGAAGGCGAAGCGGCTGTTGAAAATGCAATGGGTATCTTTATTGGTTTAGGTGCGACAGCAATCATCTCTGCTGTCATCATGTACTTATTAAGCGATAAACTTGTTAAGTGGATGCACGGTGCTGAAGGTCAGCATGTGCCTCACACACAAGAACACATTCTTGCAGAAGAGCTAGAAGTGACTGCTGAAAAGCAATAATACGTTTCCCCACAGCGCCTGCTGTGGGGATTTTCTTTCTAAAGGCTACTTCCCCGTCCTCAATACTGATACTATAATCCAACGTTAATCGGTATATCGGCAAGGACGTTACATTGCGCTTTTTAATTCAACTGTCAGTTTTTTTAACTATTTCATTACTCGCAGCCTGCGGGGGTGACAAAACAACAAAAGAAACAGCAGTCCCCCCTACTCAAACCGGGTTAATTATTTCTGCCGATAATGGCTTAACTGAGCAGTTTGATAATGGCAAAGTCATTCTCACAGCCCCAAAGAATACCGTCACAACAGACACAACGTTCACGTATACATCAACAGCTGCGACACCTACCGATACTGACCAAGGCATTGTCTCTGCGCGCTATACATTCAGACCGAATAATGTGGTTTTTTCAGACCCACTAACCTTAGCGATTAAGCTACCAGAGCAACAAACTGATGTTGCTTTTAGCATCGTAATTTTAAAAAATGAGCAATGGCAGCCCCTTACTACAATAAAAAATGACGATGACTTTGCAGTCAGTCAAATCACTGACTTTGGCACATTTGCTTTAAAGTCGCGCAGTGTGCCTGCGGTCAGTAAAACGATTGGTGAACAATGTGATGATAACGCAACGTCACAAACCGTCCGCTTTATCCATGTAGCTGACTTACATGCTCGCTTTGGGTTTAAAGAGCAGCTTTTTAGTCGTATCCGCAGTTATTACGACAATGCAAAGCAAGCGAACCCAAACACCCTCTTTACGAATGGTGGGGATGACTATGAAAAAGGCACGGTTGCTGAACAAACATCGCAAGGCTTAGCTACGGTTGAAGCCATTAAAGCAATGGCATTTGATGTGAGGGTTATTGGTAACCACGATTACGCCTGGGGTCCTGAGCAATTACTTGATTTTGCCGATGACGATAATGCCATTGTGCTTGCCAGCAACACGGAATACGACGGTAATGCCGACATTGAATTTGCAGCAGTTGATTTTTCAGTGGTAAAGGTAGGCTGTCTGCGTATTGGTTTTTTTGGCATGACTTCAGTGCCATGGAATGAGCTTGATAATCCGATTGAAGATGATCCAATTCCAGATTTTATTGCTAACTTCAAAATGAATTGGCAATGGCAGGAAGTGGCAGAGCAAATCGTTAATCAATATCGACAAGACGTAGACTACATGGTGATGGTAAGCCACCTTGGGGAAGGCACTGATACGCGTATTGCTACCACTGTATCTGGCATTGACTTAGTGCTCGGTGGGCACACCCATGGCGGCGAAAATTATCAAACTCTCGAAAACGGCAGTCTTGTAATTCAGCCAAACTTTTTTGCCCAAGGTCTAACCGATTTAACCTTAACCTTCGACCTTAAAGATAAAAGTATCATCGATGTTGATTACAATACGGTATCGACCAGCGACATAATGACAGTTAGCACAGACACAAAAACAGCAATAGACGAAATTATGGGCCGCTATGCCCCCGACGCCAATACCGAAATTGCTGTGTCTGAAAACTACCCAAGCGCTGAGGAAGTAGCCCTGCTCACAGCGAAAGCAACAAAACAACAATTTGCAGCTATTGATGCAGCTCTTTTTGATGCAAGCCAAGTACAAGATCGCTGGTTGCCCGGCACACTCACACAAGAAGATTTTCATGCCGCGTTTAAAGTTGAGCGCCAACCCTCAAATACATCAGGCTTCAATGCAATTTACCAAGTCAATGTCACAGGCGCTGAGCTTAAAGCCATGGTACAAAGCCAACCTGAGTGGGTTTACTTAGCCCCCGCGAGTATTGACGATGCTGCACAGTATCAAGTGGCACTTTTTAAAGGCCCTGCCCTCAATAGCACCTTATTCTTCCCGACTGTGCCAGCATTAGAGGCAAATTTATTGGCCGAAAGTTGGTGGATACTGGATAACTATGCCCGTTTTCGTACCAGCCAGTGTTTATATTTAGACACAGAGAATACACTGAGTGCCTGCGAAAATGAGGATGTAGTCACTGTCTGGAATTTTAATGATCCGAGCCAAGGGTTTAAAAGTGACTTAGGTCCCGCAGCTCTTAACTTCTTCGACCCAGAACAACGTAATTGGGGAGAAGAAAACAGCCAATTTTCGACGACCAGCGCATTACAAATTGCTGATTTAAAAGACGGTATATCAGGGGTATTAGCGTTTTCTCGGCACAGTCCAAGTCAAGGCTTACTACTAACTGCAAATAGTGCTGCCAATGGCGACTTTACCAATGACGGATTGATTGCCGATTACACACTCGTCATGGATTTACTGTGGCCTGAACAAAGCAGTCAACAATGGCGCGCTCTGTTACAAACCGATATCACCAATATAAGCGATGCCGACTTATATACGAATAAAGCTAACGCGATAGGTATTGCTACAACTAAGAGTGGTTACTTTGGTAACCTAAACGCTGGTGAGTGGCATCGCCTTGCTTTTGTATTCTATGCAGCGCCGACTAACGGAGCACTAAAAATTTACCTAGATGGTAAGCTTATCGGTGTGAAAGACGAAGGCGAAATAAACCAGCGCTGGGCGATTGATAAAGCAACCTTACTGCTGACCGATAATGACTATGAAACGGAGCCTGGGTATTTAAATGCGCTGCTGTTTGCAGGCCGAGCCATGACAGACAATGAAATAGCCACCTTAGGCGCAGCAAAACAACAATTGAATTATGTCCGCTCAACACGCATCTTAAATAACGTTGTTGAACGTCATTACCAAACGGCACCACAAATAATGAATAATCCGTGGTTACAACAACGCAGTAAGTTTTTTAACAAACAACGCCAAAGTGTAAACTAATTAATACACACAAGCTAAATAAAAAGGCCAATATTGGCCTTTTTAACTCCTTTAAAAAAAGCATTTAAAGCATTTAAATTCAAAAGCTTAATAACGAAAAACAATGTGCATCATGCGTCCTATTAAGCCTTTCTATTTGCTTAAGCCTAGGGTGATTGTTGAAATTAAAATCATTGTCCCATTTAATTTACAAAACACACCGTCGCTAAATAAGCCTCAGATCTTCCCCTTATCGGTTTTCTGGTTAATCATCCGCTCATTACACAACAATAACTTTTTTAGCGCAGTGCTTATAATTGCGGGAGTAATGACAATGAGCGAAGTAAATAATCCGTTAGGTTTAGTGGGCATTGAATTCACTGAATACGCAACACCTGATGCAGATTACATGGACAAAGTATTTACTGATTTTGGTTTCTCGAAACTAAAAAAATTCAAAGGTAAAGACATTGTTTACTATAACCAGCACGACATTCATTTCTTACTAAACAATGAGCGTGAAGGTTTCTCGGCCGAATTTGCTAAAAGCCACGGCCCAGCAATCTGTTCAATGGGTTGGCGTGTAGAGAATGCTCAAAAAGCATTTGAAGTAGCGGTTGAACGTGGCGCAAAACCTGCCACTGATTCAGCACACAAAGACTTACCTTACCCTGCAATTTACGGTATTGGTGACAGCTTAATCTACTTCATCGAACAATTTGGTGACAAAGGTTCAATCTATGAGTCTGATTTCGAAGACTTAGAAGAGCAAAACGTTGTTGAAGACAAGGGCTTCCTTCGTATCGACCATTTAACAAATAACGTCTACAAAGGCACCATGGAAACATGGGCTAACTTCTATAAAAATGTATTTGGTTTTACTGAAGTTCGCTATTTCGACATTAAAGGTCAAAAAACAGCGTTATTATCTTATGCACTTAAATCACCGTGCGGAACCTTCTCTATTCCAATCAACGAAGGTAAAGATAACAACAACAACCAAATCGATGAGTATCTAAATGAGTACAATGGTCCGGGTGTACAACACTTAGCATTCCTAACGAATGACCTAGTAGGTTCACTTGATAAGCTAGACCAATCAACAATTGCAACGCTAGATATCATCCCTGAGTACTACGACACCATTTTTGACCGTGTACCTTGGGTTAAAGAAGACAAAGAAAAAATCCGTGAGCACCAAATTCTTGTCGATAGCCAGAGCGAAAACTGCTACTTGCTACAAATCTTCTCGAAGAACCTTTTTGGTCCTATCTTTATTGAGATGATCCAACGTGTAGACGACGGTGGTTTTGGTGAAGGTAATTTCCAAGCATTGTTTGAGTCTATTGAACGTGATCAAGAGCGTCGTGGTGTAATCTAAACCACACGTAACCAAAAAAGCAGCGTGTTTAACACGCTGCTTTTTGTCGTTTTGATTTCTGTTTTCAACGTAACTGTTTAAATTGCGCAGATTGCCTCCATATCACTATCTAACACATCAGCGCGAACTAATAAGGAAAGAGTATGAGCCTAATTAACGAAACCCATGATATTAATTTAAAAAGCTGGGTGAGTTCAGCAAACGAAGCGAACTGTGACTTCCCGATTCAAAACTTACCATTCGCAGAAGTTCGTCGTAAAAACTCAGACGAAGCGTTTCGTGGTGCCGTTGCTATTGGCGATCAAGTAATTGATTTAGCGAAAGTGAATGAACTTGGTATCTTCTCAGGTGATGCACAGGTTGCTGTTGCAGCGGCTAGCAAAGCAACGCTTAATGAGTTTATGGGTTTAGGTCAGCAATACTGGTCTGCACTGCGTCTTGCATTATCAAACGCACTTCGCGAAGGCGCCAAAGAGCAAGCTCAGCTTACTGACGCCCTCATTGCACAGGCTGATATAGAATTTGCACTGCCATGTCGCATTGGTGATTACACAGACTTTTATACCTCTATCTACCATGCAACGGCTGTCGGCAGCTTATTCCGTCCTGATAATCCTTTACTGCCTAACTATAAATGGGTACCCATTGGCTATCATGGTCGTTCTTCATCGATTGATGTATCAGGTCAAACATTCCACCGTCCAAATGGTCAAACAAAAGCACCTGACGCTGAAGTACCTTCATTTGGCCCGTGTAAACGCCTAGATTACGAATTAGAGCTCGGTATTTACTTAGGTAATGGTAACGAGCTGGGCGATGCAATTGCCATCGAAAACGCTGAAAACCATGTATTTGGTTTCTGTGTATTCAATGACTGGTCAGCACGTGACTTGCAAGCATGGGAATACCAACCTTTAGGTCCATTCCTTGCGAAAAACTTTGCATCAACTGTCTCACCATGGATTGTAACAACAGAAGCACTTGCACCGTATAGAACACAGTGGACGCGCGATGAAAATGATCCGCAACCAATGGACTACTTAGAATCGACGCACAACCGTGAATTTGGCGCGTTCGATATTAAGATGGATGTGCAAATTGAAACTGAAAAAATGCGTAAAGAAGGTCACGCTCCAACGCTAGTTTCTAAATCAAGCTTCAAGCACTCATACTGGACAGTGGCACAAATGGTCACACACCACACGGTAAACGGCTGTAACTTCCAACCTGGTGACATGCTAGGTTCGGGTACGCAATCTGGCCCAGAGCACGAAGAAGCGGGTTCTTTATTAGAGCTTTCACGTGGTGGTAAAGAAAAAATCACACTTGAGAACGGTGAACAACGTACTTTCTTAGAAGATGGTGACAACGTTATTATGCGTGGCTGGTGTGAAAAAGAAGGTTTTGCACGTATTGGCTTCGGCAGAGTTGAAGGCACCGTATTACCTGCTAAATAGAAATACTTATCTATTTTCATAAACTAAGGGCATTTTTTGCCCTTTTTTTTGTACTTTTTTTAACTGAGTTACAATTTTTTGCTAGCTTTTTTAGTTCAGATTGCTATCTTAGCTCGGTTATTAGCCGATTTATGTACGCCATGTTAGTTAAACTTAAGTCTTTTTATCGCACGTTTTTTCCAGCTCGACAGCTGCTGATCCGTCAAAACGGCGAAGTAAAACACCTTATATTAGCACCTTGGGTACAATTAACGACTTTACTCGTCGTTTTAACCGCTCTTGTTTGGTTGAGCGTGTCAACATTACAAATCATTTCGCAAGCTGACAAAATGTCTCAAATAGAGCAAACCCAGCTTAGCAAACAACAAGAATGGCAAAAGCAATACCAACAACAGCAAGCCATTTACACAAAACAACTTGAACAATTGGCGGTGTTAGAGCAAAAACAAGCTTTACTGCAAAGCATGATTGAGTCTTTACCTGAGTCAATGAACAAACCAGCATTAAATAATGAGGCTGAACCTATCCTACTGCCGATTCAAGAGAACGCAGACGAGTTTCATGCCCCATTAGAAGACGAGCAACTACCTGCACAGGCAAAACAATACGAAAGCGCCTCAATGCGCATTACACGCCTTAATAAGAGCTATGACTACACCTTCAATTTTTTAGATCAGCAAATTAAGCAACGCCACGAAGAGATTATCGCAATGCTTGAAGGGGCAGGATTAGACAGCGCACTTGCTCGCAGTTCTGTAGCTGAAGATACCGACACTGCACAAGGGGGTCCGTTAGACTTATTTGATGAGTCTAAAATACCCAGTCAATTTTTGGCCATTGCAGACAAACTCTTGGCATTAAACAATTTAGAAAATTTATTAAGTGAACTACCGCAAACACTGCCTGCAGCCGATTACTATATTTCAAGCAGTTACGGTTTACGTAAAGATCCAATGAATGGCCGTCGCGCTTTTCACAAAGGAGTAGACCTGGCAGGTTGGCACAAAACAGAAATTTTTGCGCCTGCTGATGGCACCGTACTTCGCGCAGGTCGCAATGGCGGCTATGGTAATTTTATCGAGCTACAACATAAAAATGGCTTCGTAACACGCTTTGGTCACTTAAATAAAATTAAGGTGAAAAAAGGCCAAACAGTCACTAAAGACGATGTAATTGGTTTAATGGGTAGCACTGGTCGAAGCACCAGCACGCACCTACATTACGAAGTTTTAGTGAATGGTAAACATGTCAATCCAGTTAAAATAACAAAGGCGCTTTCTCGTGTTCGGTAAGAAAAAAAAAGCAGCAACCAGCAGTAGCTCATCTTTAAAAAGAACCAACCACACTCCCTCTATCATTGCAGAAGATATGCGTTTGACGGGCTCACTCACCAGCCAAGGTGAAGTTCAACTTGATGGTCGCATTGAAGGTGATTTGCGTGTAAAGCATTTAGTGATTGGCCTAACCGGTATGATTGAAGGCATGATCGAAGCTGATAGCGTGGTCGTTAAAGGTAAAATTATTGGTTCGTTGATTGCAAACAAAGTGATGATTGAAAGTAGTGCCGAAGTGCATGGTGATGTCTTTCACGACACTTTAAGCATTGAAGCAGGCGCAATGATAGAAGGCAGCCTAAAACATCGACACGAAGAAGACAACGTTGCCCCTATTAAACCTGAAGCAGGCGAAGAAAGTACATCCTCGCTGCTAGTCGATGATGACAACGACTTGTCATTTGTTAATAAACAAGCCGCTGACAAGTCTTAACGCTTTTTAGCCGTTATATACATTGTAATGTCTGCGGTGAATACCAATTCATCGCGGCTGTTATACACCTTAACGGGTACAACTAAATCTTCTTTATCTAGCCATTGCCTAGGGAAATCTATCTCAGCCACTGCGCGCATATCACTATCCACTTTTGCTAAATAATTAACCGTCATACTTTTTGGGATCCAACGGTGCGTTTTAGCAGGTACGGTGGCATCAACCATTAGCCCTGCACATAATTCAGCAATATTACACTGAGCAATGGCATGTATCGTACCAATATGATTATGTATCGCACGGCGATTTTTAACCGTTGCACTGCAATAGCCCAATTTCAATTCATTGACGACAGGCTTTATTGAAGCAAAGTAAGGCGCTTTAAAACACACGGCTTTACTAAAAAGCCATTTTCCTTTTGGCAAAGACTGGCACTTCGACCAAATTTTTAACAGATTCGATTGTGAGCTCACGACATCTATCCAATTTTTTTATTAGAAATAAAAACTAACACATCAGACCAGATAGCGAAATGAAAATTTAAAGTAACCATTACTCGCGCAAACGAATGACAACGTATGTATCACACAATAACCCGCATCAACGCTTTTCTTTTCTTTAAGGGGCACATAAAATACCGTTTTAAGGAGAGCGAATGCAGTCACGCCAGCACAAAAACCCCAGTTTACTATTCATCTTAGGCCTTCTGGTTATCTTTAGCCCGTTAGCTATTGATATTTATTTACCGGCTTTTCCAACTATTGCAGACCAGTTTCATGCATCGGAGAAACAAGTACAACAAACCGTCGCAATTTTTATGCTGACCGTAGGACTTGGGCAGTTAATTGCAGGTCCTTTAGCAGATAAGTTTGGCCGTAAACCTGTCGCCATTGCAGGAGTAACTTTATATGGTTTGGCTGCGTATGGCGCTTACCTATCTCCTGACTTTACCAGCCTTATGTTTGCAAGAGCACTGCAAGGCTTGGGCGCCTGTGCAACCTTTGTCGTAGCATTTGCCATAGTTAGAGACAGATTTGGCAGTGAGCGCAGCGGTCAGATAATTACTTACCTCAATGGTATCGTGTGTTTTATCCCTGCCCTCGCCCCTATTTTAGGTGCGTGGTTAACGGTGCAATTTGGCTGGCGTATGAACTTTTTATTTATGGCTGCCTTTGCCCTCGCAGGCTTACTTATTACGCTAATACTTTATAAAGAAACACGCCCTGCCGACAGTGTATACAGCGGTCACATTCTTGATTTACGGCGCTTTATTCCCATAATCAGCACCCCTCTGTTTTTATTTCATAGCTTAATTTGTTTAGTGACTATGTCAGCAATTTTGGTGTTTGTGACCTTAGCACCCGGCTGGCTTATTACTGAATTAGGCGGTAGCGTCAGCGATTTTACTTTTTGGTTTACCTGTAACGCCGTGCTTAGCATTCTAGCTAGTTTCATAATGCCTCTGTATATAAAGCGACAACCTAAACGCGCATTAAAAATTGGCCTTATGTTATTAGTGCTCTCTGGCGGTTTAATGCTCATTTTAAGCCAGCAGCGTAGCGCTATTGCCCTCATGTTCCCCATGTTTATAGCTGCATTTGGCTTTGCATTAACTTTAGGGTCATCAGCCGGTAGAGCGTTAAGCTTATACCCAAAACAAGCGGGGACTGCATCTGCACTTATTGGTTTAATGCAAATGAGTGGCGCAAGTTTACTGGTGTTTATAACACAGTATTTAAACTTAGTTACGCCCGTTTTAATTGGTGTGCACTTCTTAATGCTTATACCTTTTGCTTATTTACTCTTAAAACACAAACACTTGTCATAGAGTTTAGTTCACATTCGTTACCAAATACGGGTAAATGAGAATAGTTATATTCTATTTACCCGTTTAGACTTCTCAATATAACATTAGATTATAAAAGACCTGTTTCTAGAATTTTTTGTTCCGTTTTTATGGATAATTTTACTTGTACCCACGGTTTTATTAAATTATTGTTTAATTAAGTTAACATTTAGTTAACTCAATAACACGTTTGGGATACGAAATATGAAAAAGAATAAATTAGCTTTAGCGTTAATCATCAGTGGTCTGTGCGCAGCAGGAACTGCACACGCAGCAAACGACCGTTATATCATCCAAGTAGACAACAATAAAAAAGGCGTGGTGAAAGCCCTTGCTAAAAAACTGGGTGGTGATATCAAAGTTGATGGTAATGGCTTTATTGCAGCACAATTTACTGGTCACGATTTAGCAAGCGTTAAAGGCTTACTTAATAACCCACATATTAAACTCATTGAAGAAGATCATAAACGTGTACCCATGGCGGTATACAATGATGATGCTGGCAATGCAATGCAGCAACAGTTAACTCCCTATGCAGTTTATCAGTCACAAGCTGATCAAGTAACATTTGATGCCAATGCCGGTATGAAAGTGTGTGTCATTGACTCAGGCCTTGATGCATCAAACCCTGATTTTGTGTGGGGTAATATCACAGGTGATAACGATAGTGGCACAGGCAACTGGTTTGACAACGGCGGTCCTCACGGTACTCACGTAGCAGGCACTATTGGTGCTGCTGACAACAACCTAGGTGTTGTTGGTATGGCTCCGGGTGTTGCTATGCACATCATCAAAGTATTTAACGCTGAGGGATGGGGTTACTCGTCTGATCTAGCTCATGCAGCTGATTTATGTTCTCAAGCAGGCGCTAATATTATCAGTATGAGCCTTGGCGGTGGTGGCTCAAACAGCACAGAATCAAATGCATTCGCAAACTTCACAAACGCTGGCGGCCTTGTTGTAGCAGCAGCGGGTAATGATGGAAACAGTGTTCGTTCATACCCTGCTGGTTACCCATCAGTAATGATGGTAGGTGCAAACGATGCAAACAATCAAATTGCTGATTTCTCACAATTCCCAAGCTGTACGTCGGGCCGTGGTAAAAATGTAACGACTGACGAAACAATCTGTGTAGAAGTCACTGCGGGTGGTGTTGATACCTTATCTACATACCCTGCTGGCATGGCAACGGCTGCAAGCTTAACCGCGGATAATACCGGCTATGCTACATCTGCAATGGAAAACTCAGGAAATGCTGCGGGTACAGCTTATTATATGGGTACAGCAGAAAGCGTTGATACAGCGGCATCAGGCAAAGTATGTATGATTGACCGTGGTGTCATTTCGTTCTACGACAAAGTGGCAAACTGTGAAAACTCTGGCGGTATTGGTGCAGTTATCATCAATAACGAAGCGGGTATGTTATACGGTACGTTAGGCGATACAAACAACACAAGCATTCCAGCCGTAGGCGCAGCACTTGAAGACCGTGCAGCTTTACTTGCAAGCACGAACATTAGCATTAACATTGGTACTAGCGATTACGGCTACATGAGCGGCACTTCAATGGCAACCCCTGCAGTTTCAGGTGTGGCAGCGCTGGTTTGGTCAAATCATCCACAATGTACTGGTACTGAAATCCGTGCTGCACTTAAAGCAACAGCCGAAGACCAAGGCGCTGCGGGTCACGACGTTTACTTCGGCCACGGTATTGTTAAAGCGGCTGCGGCTGATGCTTACCTAACAGTTAATGGCTGTGCGGGTGGTAATAACGGTGGCGGTACGACACCGGGTGGTGATGAAATTAGCTTATCAACATCAGGTTATAAATCAAAAGGTGTTGCGTATGTTGATCTTAGCTGGAATGGCGCAGCAACCAGTAATGTAGATATTTACCGTAACGGCAGCAAAGTAACGTCTGTAGCAAATAACAACAGTTACACAGACACAATTACAGCGAAAGGCGGCGGTTCTTACACTTATCAAGTATGTGAAGCACAAAGCACAACTGTTTGCTCAAACAATAGCACAGTCGCGTTCTAATACTTTCCCCAACCTCGATGAGCGGGCAACATTGCCCGCTTTTTCTTTTCTTGAAAACTTGTTAACATCAAGCACCTAGCTTTATTCACCTGTGCCAATGATCAATCCTGAGTTTTTACTGTCGTTTTTAGGCGCCAGTTTTTTAATCGCTATTGCCCCCGGTCCTTCTAACGCTTTTTTAATGGCACAAACCTTTGCAAATGGAAGAGCGGCAGGCTTGCAAAGCGCATTTGGTTTTGCGTTAGGCGGGGTTGTGCATACCTTTTTTGCTGTTATAGGTTTAACCGCTATTTTAAAAGCCTCTACAGTTGCTTATACCACGGTTCAATATTTAGGTGCTGCCTACCTGTGTTATTTAGGATTAACGACGTTAAAAGCAACGGTTAGTCAGCCTAATCCACAATGCGAAGATAAGCCCCATGTAAGCACCAGTAAAAAACAGAATGTCATGTTTCAAGCCATGATGACCGAAGTGCTTAACCCAAAAGTTGCGTTGTTTTTTATTGCTTTTATACCGCAGTTTGTCGACCCAAGCTTATCGTCAACCACATTTCAGTTAGCATTTTTTGGATTACTCTATCCTCTTTTTGCTTTTCCTATCGACTGCACGTATATTTATTTCGGCGATAAGATAGCCAGTTACTTTCGTGATCACCCGCAAACCCAACTTTGGATTGATAGAATCACAGGACTGGTCTTTATTGCACTGGCAATTAACCTTCTAATATAAGAGCACTTATGGAACAAAAACAACAAGCCTTACCCGCCAAAAAAAATATTGCCCTTGTTGCCCATGATGGTAAAAAAGCAGCACTGAAAGCATGGTGTGAAAAACACAAAGCGATATTAAGTAAACACACTTTATATGGCACAGGCACAACAGGCCATTTAATAGAGCGTACAACAGGTCTTGAGGTTATTAAGCTGTTAAGTGGCCCAATGGGTGGAGATCAGCAACTAGGGGCTAAAATCGCTGAACACGAAGTGCATATGCTGGTATTTTTCTGGGATCCACTGGCTTCTCAACCTCACGACCCCGATGTAAAGGCGTTACTGCGTTTAGCTGCAGTGTGGAACATACCTGTAGCGTGTAATGAAGTCAGTGCAGATATGCTCTTAAGCTCACCAATGATGGAAAGTGAGCTTAATCGTACGCTACCTGATTACGAGAAGTACTTAGCTACGCGCCAAGTAGCATTGTAATTTTTATCAATGAGCACATTTAGCGATAAAGCGTATGTGCCCATTTAGTTAATCCGGCTGTTACGCTGCCAAAATGGTCACCATTGAGCATATCAATATTTCCCAGATGTGTTTTTAACGCTGCTTTAATTAATGGCGACTGGGCACTGCCTCCCGTTAAATAAATTACGTCGGGTGAAGTGCCGGCCTCTTGTATCGCCTGTTTAGCCAGTGCCACAATTTGGTTTATTGAATCTTCTACCGCTAAAGCTAAATCATTGAGCGTTAAACATTGACTCAACTCTGAATCTAAAAAGCTTAAATCAGTATTGAATGTGTCTGTTGATGAAAGTGCTATTTTTGCAGCCTCACCTTGCTGGACCAACTGGTGACCTTGCTTATTTTGCTGTAAATGAATTAAGCGCTTAAATAAATCAGGTTGCTGCACTTCGCGCAATTGCGTAACAAGTTCTCGATGATGAGCGTCACTATAAAATTGGCTTTGCAGGTTCACATCATTAATTTTGCACGCTTGCCAAAATGGCTGATTTGGTAAAGGTAAGCCTGACTTAAACTCAGTGCCTAAGCCTAATAATGGCATTAAGCCATGAAAGCTCAGGGCGATGTCTAAGTCATTGCCCCCTACTCGTTTACCACTGTGTGCTAAAAAGTCATTGTCGCGACATTGATTTTGACGAAAGCCTGGACCCATCTGCACAAATGAGCAATCACTGGTGCCCCCACCAATATCAACTACCAGTACTTTTTTATCAGCCTGTAGCGACGTTTCATAATCAATCCCCGCAGCCAGTGGCTCATATAGAAATGATACCTCTTTAAAACCCGCACGTTTTGCTGCTCGTTCTAAAATTCCCAGTGCCTGTTGGTTTGACTCTTCTCCGCCCACTGACTGAAAGTTTACAGGCCGACCAATCACTGTTTCAGTTAAGTTTTGCTGTAAAGACTGCTCTGCACGTTGCTTAATTTTTAAGATCATCGCTGTGGCTATGTCTTCAAAAAAGTTAATTTGACCTTGCTTTAAGCCGACTGCGCCAAAAAATGACTTGGGTGATTTAACGAAATAACCTTCTTCTGGAAATTGAACATACTCGCTAATCGCTTCACGACCAATAAATAAGGTTTCATCGCCTGTTTGAATATCTAAATCAGACTTCACACGGGGTATGGTATTGAGTAGCGCTTGGCGCTGTGCCCTAAATTCAGCTTCTTGATCGCTCCCTGTCAAATGTTTCGCAACAAAATCAACAACAAGTGCACTATGGTGGGTATATAACGTTGATGGTAAATAGTGTTTGCCCTGCTCAAGCGGCACCAATGATACTTGCTGCTCATTATTCATCACACCTATTGCACAATTAGAGCTTCCGTAATCAAAGCCTGCAAACATTCTATCACCTATACATCAACAAAAAGGCCGCGAAATTTACCATAGTCGCGGCCATTTTTGAATGCTTAAACGTTACAGCGGTACTCGCTCATGTAAAAAGCTCGCGAAACGTGGCAAACCATTTTTAGTAAATCCATGATATTTATAAGTAATGGTGCTACCTATCGCAGGAGGAAATTGCCGTTGCTTATCAGAAAACCCCGAACCTATTTTAAATTCAACACCCTCGGCATTGCGCACCTTAAGTGCACCTAACATATTTTTATACTTACCTTTGCCAGGAAAGTGAGCAATCACGACCGCTTCTGCATCAAGATAAGGCTTAAGCTTTAACAAAGCATCACTGCGACCCGCTTTATGTGTAGCTAAAGCAAGGTGCAACATTACGCCTTCAGCGCCCTTCGCAACAAGCTCATCCATAAATAAGCTTAGCTGATGGTTATCGGTAAACCGTCTTTGTTTGACTGCTCTGATATGCTCTGCGTTAATTTGCGTTACTAAGCCTGCGTAATTCTCATACCGCTGACTAAATGGCAACGTAGCATCAGGCATATCAAATACCTGATAACTTACTGTGTGCCACTCGCTATCGTTCGGTTGATGTGTGCGAACAATCCCGCTAAGGTTGGCAAAATCTTGGCGTTTCGTCCACAACTCACCATCGAGCCAAACATCAGGCAATGGGGCTGTAAACCAAACGGGTGCATGGATGAGGTGACCATTACGAGTGACAAGTTTATTTCCTGTCCAAATGGCTCTTATACCGTCATACTTTTCGCTCACTAAGTAATCATTAATATTTACCTTGTCTGCATCATAAACATTAGCAAGGAGAACATCTGGGGTGACTGCTGCGGTGGATGAAAAACTGATAACGAGTAAAAACACGGACAGGTGTTTTTTAATAAAGGTAATCATAATTGCTTCCTTGCAGTAATTAATAACAACGTGACCATAATCGAGTAGTCACGTTTTCCTTTACTATAGTTTAGTTTGTACCCATTTGAAAACTTCTTGAAGATTTGCCATGACCGCGGCTGCTTTTGAAAAATCGTGTTCAACGGTAAAGTGATTAGGCACTGCAAACACACTAACATTAGCGTTATTTGCTGCTGTAACACCGGTAAATGTATCTTCAACAGCGATAGCCTCATCGGCATTAATATTCAGGCTTTTAAGGGCGAGTTGATAGGGTTCACCTGCAGGTTTAGGGTTTTTGACATCGTCTTTCGTGACAATACAATCAAACCAATCAAATATGCCATATCCCTTTAAAATCGGATACGCTTCATCTTTAGCACTTCCTGTTACTAAGGCCATTTTTAAACCACTTTCTTTAACTTGCTCAAGCACGTCTTTTGCGTGTGGCATTAAAGCCGGTAAGTTTGCACTCACAAAATGACCAAATGCAGTGTATTTCGCGTCTGTAAGCGCCTGAGGCGAAATAGTTAATTGATAGTTTTCAACCACTTCTTTCGCTGCCTCAAGGGTTGGCCTGCCCGAAAATCGCTGGCAAAAAGTGGCTTCATCATAGTGAACGCCAAACGGCGCTAAAATGTCATTCCAGATATTAAAATGCACACTTTCAGAGTCGACAAGTGTGCCATCCATATCAAACAATACTGCTTTTAAAGTCATCCTCATTCCTTTTACAGTCTAAAAGATAAAAGGTGCCATTTGGCACCTTCGATAAATATAATATGTTACTCAGTTAAACCCGCAGGTGGCTCTGCAAAAGCCTCTTCACCCGTTTCAACATCAACCAACTCATAGCCACGCTGCTTTCTAACCACTTTCAATATAGGTTTTGAAAAAGCGGTTTTTAAACGATCTGCATCGGCTTCTAGTTCTTCAACAGTATGACCAAACGGTGCGGCACCTGTTTCAGACCAATTGGTCACTTTGCCATTGAGATTATATTCAACTTCGTGAATTTGATATTGTGCAGCCTCATCTTTAGTCGCTTCACAAAAAATGACACGGTAATTCCAAAATCCAGCCATGATAGTTCTCTTATAAATTAAGTTATAACCCGTACTTTATCAGTAACAAGAAGGTTTATAAACGAAAAAACCCGCTATAAAGCGGGTTTTAAAAACGTAACGTTTAAGGTTAGAAGAACTTAACCTTAAACTCTACACCAACAAAGCGGCCTTCATTAACCATTGCTGTGTTGTTGTTGAAGTCGATTGCACCAATTGCTTGTTGCTCGTCAAATAAGTTACGTGCAAATACAGCAGCTTCATACTCATAGTCACCTTCTGACCATGCATAACCACTACGTAAACCCACTTCTGTTAATGACTTGCCTTCAAACTCAACTGACTCATATAAGAAGTAGTTGATTTCGCTACGGTAAGACACGTCAGCATAGGTGAAGAATTCACCGCCAGCGAGTTCTTTACTGTAACGTAGTGTAAGGTTTGAAATCCACTCAGGTGCATGTGGTAAGCTGTTTCCATCAATAAACGCTTTGCCATCAACAACCGGGTCGGTAATTGTTAAACTTGGACGCTGTGGAACCGCAATAGATACGTTTTTGTCTTTAAGTTCAGTGTTATTATAACTTAAGTTAAATGTTGCGTTTAACTCATCAGTTAACATCCACTCTGTGTCTAGCTCAAAACCATAACCAGTTGTTTTATCAGCATTAAGTAAGCGAGTTGTGTTCGCTGTACCACCAACAGCAGTTAACTGCTGGTCGTCCATATTAAAATAGAACACGGTCGCATTAACACGGCCACGGCCGTCTAATACATCTGATTTAACACCCATTTCATAAGATGTCACGGTTTCTGAATCCGCTTTGGTTACTTCGTCTGCAAAAGTAATACGGCCCTGAATACTAGGTGCACGGAATGTATTAGCAACACGCGCATATAGATTTACATCATCATTTAACTTGTAAGAAGCTGAAATATCCCAACTGATATGATCATCACTCGCATCTTCTGTACGCGTTATATCAGTTTGGCACTGCATTAAGTCGTTGTTACATTCGTTTAAATCAGCTGGTACAATTTTACGGACCGCAACAAAGTCTTTATCGTCATCTGAGTAGCGAAGGCCCGCTGTTAGCTTTAAATCGTCGGTTAAAGTGTAATCGACCGTACCAAATACAGCCCAAGCTTTAGTATCTTGCTGCTGATTAACATAGCCATTCAATGCACCACCAGCCAAAGTATTATAACCAAAGTTATCAATGCTTACTGACTCGTCGAAGTAGAATAAGCCCGTTTGATAGTTAAAATCACCGACAAAATTACTCGAGATACGAAGTTCTTGTGTGTATTGGTCATGCTTTGGTAAACCACTTTCACTTTCTGAAGGGAAAGGAATAATACCAGGACCTTGGTAGTCGCCTAAGAATGCTGCGCCATAGCCACCATCAATATCACCACGAGAGTTAACTTTTGCACTTTCCCAGCCTGTGATTGAAGTAATCGTATGGGCTTCAAGATCATACTCAAGTTTTAAGCTTACACCTTCAGCATCTACTCTTTGGAATTCACGTGCAGCGGCATCATGATAGACCACATCGTCTTTAAAGCCATCGACTAAGTCGTTTGAACCCGCTTTGATGGCATTCGCACGGAATGGAATTGGAGTACCTTCCATGTTACGAACGTGGTAATTAAGTAATGCTGAAAAATCGTCTTTTTCATACAAGAACTGTATACGAGCAGCTCTATCGGTATAGCCACCTAGTATGTCATCTTGTTCAAAACCTGGGGCGCGATTATCAATATAATCATCTTTATCTTGCCATAAAACAGAAACACGAGCTGATAAATTATCTGTCAGGCCACCACCAACAGCACCTCTAAAGTCAATCGCATTATTAGTACCGTAAGAAACTGAGCTAAACCCGTCAAACTCTTGACTTGGTTTTACTGTGTCAAACTTGACAAGACCGGCTGGCGTGTTGCGACCGAACAACGTACCTTGTGGACCACGAAGTACTTCTACACGTGCCACGTCAAATACAGGAAAGCCTTTTAAGATTGCGTTTTCTTGAACGACATCATCAACAACAAGCGATACCGGTTGTGAAGCATTTAAATCGAAGTCAGTGTTACCTAGACCACGAACATAAAAGCGAGGGAATGTACGACCATACGAAGATTCAATTGATAAGCTTGGAATTTTCGCATTCATAAAACGAATATCCATACCAGCTGAACTATAAGCATCAAGCTTATCACCCTGTAGAGCCGAAACAGCAACAGGTACTTCCTGTGCGTTCTCTACACGCTTACGCGCGGTGATTTGAATGACTTCTAATTGGTTGGTTTTTTCAGCAGTGGCTTCTTCTGCAATAGAAGAAAATGAAGTACCTGCTACTGCAGAGAACAACGTTGCATTAATTAGGGTTGCTAACGTAGATCTTTTCATTGCTTTCATGTCGGGTTTTAACCTTTTTAATGCACTCTTATTCAACGGTGATGATGTTGCGTCAATTCATTTGACGGGTTCGGCCAATTTTTCGCGCCTTGTAATAAGCTGCGCGGACCTCTTAATCGAGAGTGCAAAACGAGGTAAAGAGGCTGAACGAACGCTGACGATTATAACACTTCATAACGCTTTTACTGCATTAAAAATGATAAATAAACAAGTTTTTTACAACAGTTAGCGACAACATCGACACATTTAGAGGATTTTATGCAAATATTTTTTATTTTAGCGGACATATGTCCTGTTCAATTAAATACAAGAATGTGTATACATTATGCACAAATGATAACGACTGTCATTTAAGCGTTCATTGTCACTAATCGGTTACTCGCGCAAATTCTGGGTTAGCAAGCTCACAATGATGCTCGTTCAACAACCCCAAAATAGCCAAGTTCAACTCCTCAATTACTTCCATATAAAATGCAAAATCAACAGGCTCTACGTAGCTTAGTACATCAACTTGCAAAGCCCAAGGTGTAAAGCCTTTAAAGCGTACCCGACATGGCTCAAACGCTATGTGTTGATGTTTCTCTAATAACTCTCTCACTGCCTGCATGAAGCTTTCTAAGTTCTGCTTGGGTGTGTTTGCACTAAGCATCAGCTTTGGCCGATACGAAATACGCTCTCGCTCAGAAATATTTTCCAGTTGCATATCAACAAATTTAGCATTGGCCACATAGATAACAGAGCGGTCTAATGTACGAATACGCGTGGCTCTAAGCCCTATCTCTTCAATTGTTCCAAGGTGGCTGCCAAATTTACATAAGCTACCAATTTTGACCGGTGCCGAGATATATAAGGTGATTGCGCCTATAATATTTTCGACCGTTTTTTGTGCTGCAAGCGCAATTGCTAAGCCACCTATCCCTAAACCAGCCAATAACGTCGTCGCATTAAACCCCAAATTCTCAAACCACATAAACAGCACAATAATGACGATGCTGGTTTTAAGTACATTGCTTACAGGACGTAATAAAAACACTCCCTGTGGTTTATCTTGCATAATGAAGCGATTACTTAGCCTATGCTTGGCGATATCAACCGCTCTTAAGCATACCCATGCCCAAGCTATTAATAACACCGTTGCGCCATGAAATAGAGCCAGTACGGCAATGGTCACATTAGATTGATCACTTAACGATCGCGACATTAATACGGCCAGTAATAAACAAACAGGCCCGTTAATAAACCGTACGACATCTTTTTCGACTGGAACCTTTAAATGCGCAAGCACAAAGGTCACTATGCGCGTTAAAATGACTGCAACCACTAAAAATAACAAAAATGTGAATGCAAAATAAATCCACTGCCAGAGCATTACCCCTAAAAACTCGACATCAGGCAAGCGCTTATATAACCATTCACCCACTCGATTATATCCATACTCTTTCGTCAGTAAGGGAATTTGACTTACCGTTGCATTTGAAATTTTCCAAATACGGTTGCCTGTTTTTTCATCTGGCACGATTTGCAATAAAATTTGCACCTTGCCCTGTGATGTCGAGATCTCTCCCACTAAGTCACGATAACTCGGCACACTTTCATTTTGCTTTCCTTTTGGCTTATTACTTAAGCTATCAACATCAACCCATAAGGTTCGGTCGAGGACCACAGATAAGTTTTCGGCAAGTTGTGCCTTACCAATAGCTTCAACATCTTTCGGCAGGTTACGATAATCGAGGTAAAAACTGGCACGTTCAAAGTCACGGGCACGGGTTGCTTTTAAATAGCCTTGCATTGAACTTCGCGGGGTCATCCGAGAAAAGGCATCGAACGGTAATTCATCAGTCGGTTCAACTAACTTAGAATCAGGTTGTGAGGTAACGGCTTGTTGGGTTTGGTTCTCGGGTTTTGTTTCGGTGTGCTCTTCTTTATTGTCTTTATCGATAAGCGACTTAACGGTCACTTCGGGAGTTGTCGTTGCAGTCACAGGCTGCGAAAACAGTACCATGCAACACAGTAATAACCCAACTAGCTCTAGCGTAAACTTCTTAGCTATACTCTTCACACTTCTTTCCTTGTCCGAAAAACTTTAAACCATAGAAAAATTTATCTTTTTAAATTAGAGCATGCTTTCATTAACTGTACAAAAAATAATTAAATTTCTTTGCAAGCTGTATCTGAAATGTTAGTTATAGAGAGACTTAAGCAAAGGAAAATTATCATGCACATTTCAAATTCGCTGGTTCCACATTGGTCCTCCTTATTCATTCACGGTGTTATCGCTATTATTTTTGGTTTATGCGGCTGGCTTGCGCCTGAAGCATCCCTCGCCGTATTGATGTTTATTTTTGCTGCATACTTTTTTGTTGATGGCTCGATTAGAGCCTGGTTAGCGTTTGCTTCTAAAAAAGATAACCCGCTATGGTGGATGCTCCTCATAGGCGGTCTAATTTCTATTGCAGCAGCTTTAGTGACCTTATTTGCCCCCAATGTCACTGCGATTCTAATGCTTTATTTTATTGCAGCTTGGGCTATCGCTATTGGTGTCATTGAAATTGTCATTGCAAGTAAGCTACGTAAAGAAATAAGCAATGAATGGCTTTTGATTGGCAGTGGGGTTATCTCAATTGTTTTTGGTGGCTACCTTATGTTTAATCCGGGTGCCGGTATCATTACATTACTATGGCTCGTTGCTAGCTATGCGATTGTGTTTGGACTCATCATGGTGCTTCTGTCGTTTAAACTTAAAAAACTGCATGAGGCAACGTAAAAAAAGCGGCAAATGCCGCTTTTCTTATTGTTATTTTGAATGTGTTCTTTTCAAGGCTATCTGCCCATCAATATGAATATCGCGCTGTGGGAAAGCTATCGTTACATTATGCTCAGCAAAAATTTTATAAATGCTAAAGCGTAATTCACTGCGTACCTGACGAAGCGGGGCTTCAGACTCAGCACACACCCAAAATATTGCACTAAACGTGAGTGAACTGTCAGCAAAGTCATCGAACAATACTGACGAGGCTGGTTTTTTTAAAATAGCAGGATGCTCATCTAGCACTTGCTTAATCAGCCTTTCAACTAACACCACATCAGAGCCATATGCAACACCCACGTTTACCGATGAACGCGCATTACGGTCAATCAACGTCCAGTTAGTGACTGTGTTTTCGAGCAATTGACTATTTGGTACCAACATATGCACGCCATCATTGCGACGAATACGAGTTGAACGTGTATTAATTGTCTCAACCACGCCTTTTGCATCACCCACCTCTAAGAAGTCACCGATTCTAATCGGGCGTTCCCACATGAGTATCCAGCCACTAATAAAGTTGTTAATGATATTTTGTGCACCAAAACCGACGCCAATTGCTATCGCACCAGAGACAAATGCAAATGCCGTTAACGGAATATTCAGTACCTCAAGTGAAGTAAACACAAGCACTGCGATGGTAACAACAAGGTAAATACGCGTGAATAAATGAACTGTGTCTGGCCCTAGGTTTTTTGCCAACAGTGCTTTTTTAATTAATCGACCTATCCATGTGACCACAAACCACATTAAAAACAGCACCAAAGGTACTTGAATAACTTTTAGCACAGTGATTTGTACATCGTTATATGTAAACAAAACAAACGATAATGCAGATTGCAAATCAGCAAGGGTCATAAATGAACATTCCTAGTAAAAAGTCGTGTTTGATTCAGTTGTCACTAAGTTTAACACGGCATAATAGATGAAATCTTAGTAAATTCTAAGATCTTTATGCGCAAAAAGCGCTATTTATTAACTCTTTTAGACCATAAGTGCTATATACATAGTGAAAGCTTTTAATAGCATGAGGAGAGCACAATGTCACAAATGACACTTACACAAAAACTTGCAACATTACAGCCACTCGTTGACTTAAACCTTTTTGAATCAAGTCTAGAGTATCGCAACCGCATTTTGAACTTACTTGCCGAACAAGAACATTCATTAGCATTAATTAACAAAGAGTTCGGCAACGCCATGCCAGAAAATTTTGGTTCAGAGAAAAAGTTTGTCTTGGGTTACAACTAACTTATGGCACGCTTTAAAGCATCCATCAATATGGGACAGCGTATACCACTTTTTATCTAGCGAGCCATCACACTAATTGATGGCTTTTTTAGCGCCACCCACACCAAATCGACTAATTATTTCTAAAATACGAAAAATAAAAGATAAATATTGTTATTTGGCATCAAAAATTTGATAGATTATAGAAAATTTATCCACATTATTGGAGCCATCATGCGTAAGACCCTAATAGCCACCACCGTTGCTAGTGTATTTTTATTATCAGCTTGTAGTCCAGAGCAAGCTAACACACAAAGTCAACCTATTGTTGAAACACAAAAAAAGAATACTGAGTCTATATTTTTCAAGCCGAGCCCTTTGCAATATATGGCTCCTGAGTTTGATAAAATATCAACAAACGACTACGAACCTGCATTTGAAGCAGGTATTGCCGAGCAAAAAACTGAAATCTTAAAGATTGCCAATAACCCAGAGCCTGCAACATTTGAAAATACACTCGTTGCAATGGAGTTATCAGGTGAGCTATTAGATCGCGTATCCGATGCCTTTTTTAACTTATCTGGATTAATTTCTGACAGCGAGTACCAACGCATTGACGCTAAAATGGCGCCAATTTTATCTGCTCATACCGACGATATTTATCTAAACCAAGCGCTCTTCAATCGTGTGCAAGCTATCTATGACAATGCAGAAAACCTCAGTGCTGAAGACAAACATTTAGTCGATTTTTATTTTAAAAAATTTATCAACGCGGGCGCTAAACTAAACGAAGCAGACAAAGTAAGAATGCGTGAAATCAACGCTGAACTTGCAAAACTTTCAACCGATTTTTCACAAAATCTCTTAAAATCGTTCAAAGAAGATGTAATTTTAGTCACAGATAAAACCGAACTTGCTGGTTTATCTGATGGTGAAATTGCAAGCCTTGCAGCCGCGGCTGACAAAGCGGGTAAAGAAGGTTATATGATCACACTGGTGAACACCACTCGCCAACCTATTTTACAAAGCCTTGAAAATCGTAAACTGCGTGAAAAAATTTGGACTACATCTGCAAATCGTGCGCAAGCAACAAACGGCCCTATCATTCTCAAGGAAACCAAATTGCGCGCTGAAAAAGCGGCATTACTTGGTTTCAAAGATTGGGCTTCTTATGTATTGACGATGCGAATGGCGAAAACGCCAGAAAATGTATACGGTATTTTAGATGACTTAGCACCAAAGGCAGTTGCTAAAGCCGAAGCGGAAGCGGAGCAAATTCAACAGGTAATCAATAAATCAGGTGAAACGTTTGCTCTACAACCTTGGGATTGGGCATTTTATGCAGAAAAAGTACGTCAAGAAAAGTACGACTTAGACCCAGCTTTAGTTAAGCCTTACTTTGAAATGCAATCAGTGATCCACGATGGCTTGTTCTTTGCCATGAATAAACTCTATGGTATCACCTTTAAAGAGCGTAAAGATTTGCCTGTATATCACGAAGACGTCATGGTGTTCGAAGTATTCAATGAAGATGGCAGTGCCATTGGCCTATTTTACATGGATCCATATGCACGTGAAGGCAAACGAGGGGGTGCATGGATGAGTGCCTATGTAGGTCAAAGTGGTTTAAAAGGCACCAAGCCTGTCATCTACAATGCGCAAAATATCCCCAAACCTGCAGAAGGCCAACCAACACTGATGACCTTCTCTGAGGTGACAACTTTATTTCATGAGTTTGGTCACGCTGCTCATGGTTTATTCTCTGACGTAAAATACCCAAGTTTAGCGGGGACAAAAACGTCTCGTGACTTTGTCGAATTCCCATCACAAGCAAACGAAGACTGGAATGTTGAGCCGACGGTACTTGCGAACTATGCCAAGCACTACAAAACAGGTGAGCCAATTCCAAAAGAGTTACTTGCAAAAGTACTTGAGTCACAAAAGTTCAACCAAGGCTTCGATACAACTGAGTATTTAGCTGCGGCACTCCTTGATATGGAATGGCACTCATTCGGTGTTGATGCCGATATCACAGACGTACAAAAGTTTGAACATGATGCGTTAGACAAACATGGTATTGCGTACTACCCCGTGCCGCCGCGCTATAAATCTTGCTACTTCAGCCACACTTTTGCCGGTGGTTACTCAGCAGGTTACTACGCTTATCTTTGGACTGAAGTATTCGCTGCAGATGCATTCACTCATATGACTGAAAAAGGCGGCTTAACCCGCAAAAACGGTGATCACTTCCGTAAAGAAATTTTATCTAAAGGTAATAGCCGCGACTTAATGCAAAGCTATATTGAGTTCCGTGGTCAAAAGCCAACAACCGACGCGTTATTAAAGCGTCGTGGCTTAGTTGAATAACCTCAATGTTGTTTAGAGTATGAGGGGCACCCCTCATACTTTTTAAGTATTAATTAATTTTTCACCCCGCTTTTACTCCTATTCACCTCAAAGCAATTGTCAGTTAACTCGTTTTTGCTAATCTCAAAGAAAAACATAAGTTCACACATGAAAAACGCTTTACTTTTAGGACTTTGCTCAGCTTTAGCTGCATGTTCATCAATCCCAGATGAGCACGCCGACATTGTTATCGATAACGCTCAGATCATTGATATGCACACTGGAGAAATCGCAGCAAACCAATCACTGGCTATTCGTGATGGCATTATCATACAACGCAGTAACCAGCCACTCAGTACCCAATATCAAAGTTCAACATTTATAGATGCAAAAGGTCAGTATGTCATGCCGGGTCTTTGGGATATGCATGTCCATTTTGGCGGTGGTGAAAAGCTCATAGAAGAAAACAAACAATTACTCCCCCTCTATTTAGCCCACGGCGTGACAACGGTGCGTGATGCTGCGGCTGATCTGAGTGAGTCAGTTCTCAGTTGGCGTGAACAAGTCAAACAAGGTCAGTTAGTCGGCCCAACTATTTTTACATCAGGCCCCAAACTTGAAGGAAAAGGCTCTATTTGGCCCGGCGACTTAGAAGTTGAGACGACTGAAGAAATGCACGCAGCAATGGATTTGCTAGACACCATGAATGTCGACTTTATCAAAATTACCGACAGTGCATTAACGCCTGAGCTTTATCTAAAGGCAGTAAAAGAGGTTAAAAAACGGGGTTACCAAATTTCAGGTCATATCCCGTTTTCGTTGTCTGTGACTGATGTCTCCAAGGCAGGTCTTGATGCCATCGAGCATATGACTTACATGCTAAAAGCAGCCGCCAAAAACGAAGCGAATATTTCAGCCAAAGTAGCCTCTAAAGAACTCACCTATCGCACCGCTCTGCCTATTATTACCGCTCAATTTGATGAATCTACAGCCAGAGAAAAGTTTACGGTACTCGCTAGCAACGACACAGCGGTTGTGCCTACTTTAATTGGTGGCAAGATCACCGCCTATCTCGATGAAGATAATCATCAGCAAGACGCTTTTTTAAATTACATTGGCAAGGGCTTAAAAGCGACCTACCAATGGCGTGTAGACAGAGCTAATAAAGATACCCCTGAACAAATCATTCAGCGAAAAGCTCGCTTCACAAAAACGGCACAATTGTTACCACTGGCACAACAAGCGGGTGTAAGCATTATTGCAGGCACCGATGCAGGCTTTTTAAATTCGTTTATCTATCCTGGGCTTTCTTTACATCAAGAGTTAGCAATCTTTACTGATTATGGTCTTACACCGTTGCAAACACTTCAATCAGCAACACTTGCAGGGCCTAAATTTTTAAATAAACAGAAACAGTATGGGGCACTTACCAAAGGTAAAGTGGCCGACATCATTTTGCTTTCACAAAATCCCCTAACAGATATTCGAAACACCAAAACGCTTAGCGGTGTGATCAGTCATAACACATTTTACGACCGTAATGCTTTGGATAGATTAAAACAGCAAGCAAAAGCGTTCGTGGCAAACCAACCCTAACCCCCCCATTGCCCATGGCTGCGTATTATTGTCATGGGCAATTTTAATTATTTGTTATCTCATATACACTGCCCCTTTTATAACAAAACTAAAACAACATGACTTACTTATTCGCTGTTACCCTTCTGTGGGCCTTTTCATTTAGTCTTATTGGCGTGTATTTAGCAGGGCAAGTAGATGCGTGGTTTAGTGTGTTAATGCGAATAGGCTTAGCAACGTGCGTGTTCTTACCCTTTTTACAATGGCGAAAAACCCCTAAAGCCTTAGCACTAAAGCTCATGGCAATAGGCGCGGTACAGCTTGGTGTCATGTACAGCTTTTATTACCATTCGTTTTTGTACCTTAGTGTGCCCGAGGTACTACTATTTACTGTTATGACGCCACTTTACATCACCCTGTTAAACGATTTGCTTGAAAAACGTTTTAATGCCAAATTTTTATTCGCCGCAATGCTGGCTATTTTGGGAGCCGTCGCTATACGTTACGAGGGCGTTGATGAGAACTACCTCATTGGTATGTTAATGGTTCAGGCTGCCAATATCTGTTTTGCTACCGGGCAAGTAACCTACAAACGTTTGATGCAAGATGAGCAGCTACCGCACTCTCGGGTATTTGCTTGGTTCTTTATTGGTGCCCTAATTGTTGCACTGATTTGTTACGGTTTGTTTGGCGATACCAGCAAGCTGCCCACCACAACGACACAATGGGGCGTACTCATTTACTTAGGCACGATTGCCTCTGGGCTTGGCTACTTTGCATGGAATAAAGGCGCAACTATTGTGAATGTTGGCGCGCTTGCAGTAATGAATAACCTACTGATCCCAGCAGGGATAATAGTTAACATTGTTATTTGGAATCGTGATGCCGATATCACCAAGCTTGCCATCGGCGCGGCGATTATCTTATTAGCACTTATTATAAATCAGAAACTTAATAAAACTGCCATGGAGTAATGATAAGCTAAACTCTATTCGATTAGAGGGATGCTGTTATGCGCGCATTTGTTTTATGTTGTTTAGTGTTCATTATTCAAGGCTGTAAGAATCTGCCTGTAGATCAGGTGGTACAAGTTGGCGCTAGGCCTTACTATTTAATCGACAATATGCCTGATGGGCCGTTAAAGCAGCAACTTGCTGCATGTGGCAATGGCCCTTTTTACAAAACTGATTTTGTCATTGGTCATCGCGGTGCCCCCATGCAGTTTCCTGAGCATAGTAAAGAGTCATATTTAGCCGCAGCAAGAATGGGGGCTGGCGTACTTGAATGTGACGTTGCCTTTACCAAAGATAAGCAACTCGTGTGTCGTCATTCACAATGTGATTTACACACCACTACCAACATTTTAGCTATTCCAGAACTCGCTGCAAAATGCAGCCAACCTTTTACCCCGGCCAAAGACGGCCAACCGGCTCAGGCTAAATGCTGCACTAGCGATATCACACAAACTGAGTTTTTAACGTTAAAAGCAAAAATGGATGGCGCCAATCCAAACGCAAAAACGGTTGCAGAGTATTTGCAAGGAACGCCAAACTGGCGCACTGATTTATATGCAAACAGTGGCACAGTAATGACCCACCAGCAAAGCATTGCGCTGTTTAAAGAACTCGGTGTGAAAATGACCCCTGAGCTAAAAAGCCCAGCAGTTAGCATGCCCTTTGATGGTTTTAGCCAGCAAGATTATGCGCAAAAAATGCTTGATGAATATCAGGCCTTAGGCGTGAATAGCCAAGATGTTTATCCGCAATCATTTAATCTTAACGATGTGAAGTATTGGCTAAACAATCACCCTGAATTTGCAAACAACAGTATTTACCTTGATGGCCGAGATGAGCAAGCACACTTTAATGCTATGGATGAAACAAGCTGGCAGCCATCAATGCAGGCTCTGTATGACGATGGAGTACGCATTATTGCACCGCCAATGTGGATGCTATTAAGTCTTGATCAGTCAGGTAAAATCGTGCCCTCGCTGTATGCTATTAAAGCTAAACAAGCCGGACTGAACATCATTACTTGGAGTTTAGAGCGCTCAGGCCCATTAAGTAATGGTGGTGGATATTATTACCAGTCGATTGCCCCTGTGATTAAACAAGATGGGCAAATGATGACTGTGATAGACGTCCTTGCTAAGCAAGTGGGAGTGATGGCTATTTTCTCTGATTGGCCTGCTACTCTTACCTATTACGCAAGCTGTATGCAGTACCCTGCCTCAAAGAATTAACTGAGCATCAATAAATTTCAAGGGCTTTTACTCGTCCAAAAGGTGGGGCTGAGGTATTATTGGTTAAACCGTTTTTAGAGGATTAACATGATTATTCAACACCATAGCCACGACATAGATACCCAAACAGGTCTGATGCGAACCAGCATTTACCGCCCAGCTGTCGAAGGCCAATTCCCATGTATTATTTTCTACTCTGAAATTTTTCAAGAAACAGCCCCCATTGCACGCTCTGCCGCTATGCTCGCAGGCCATGGTTTTATCGTGTTAGTGCCTGAGGTTTTTCATGAGTTAAACCCACTCGGCACGGTGCTTGCCTACGATGATGAAGGCAAAGATAAAGGCAATGCCGACAAATGGGCTAAACCACTTGAAAGCCAGGACACTGATACCACAGCCCTTATCGCATTTGCCCGCGCGCAAGCGTATTGCACAGGCTATGTGGGAGCGATGGGTGTATGTATTGGTGGTCACCTTGCTTATCGTGCCGCACTGAATCCTGATATCAAAGCCGCATTTTGTTTATATGCAACAGACATACACAGTGACACATTGCCCGCACAATCAGGCAATAACTCGTTTGAGCGCATGGCAGATATACAAGGAGAAATTCACTTTATTTGGGGCAAACAAGACCCACATGTACCAAAAGAAGGCCGCCTTAAAATTTACCAACAAGCCATTGCTACCGGAATTAATTACCAGTGGCAAGAAGTTAACGCACAACATGCATTTATGCGCGATGAGGGAGAGCGTTACGACCCAGCTCTCGCTTTAACTATGTACCAACAAGCTGTTGCATTGTTTAATCGTACTTTGCGTTAACCCTGTTTGCTTAAATACCCATCGTGGCAACTTGATTAGCAAAATAATCCTTTAAGTAATCAAGCAATACTCGCAATTTTTTGCTTCCCGCAGCCCCAGGCGGGAAGACACCATACAATTCAATATCAGCCGATTTATACTCATCCAGTACGGTACGTAAAAGCCCGGCTTTTACTTTTGGCCACGCGTCATAAACAGGGATTTTTGCAAGACCATGCCCCGCTTCAACAAATGCCGTGCGCGCTGCGGCATTATTAGTGCTAATCCCGCCTTTAAGGGGAACATCAAAGCGACGCTTATCTTTTTCTAGGCTCAGTGTGGCGCTACTTCGCTGATACACAACCCAAGTATGGTTCGCTAAATCATCTATGCTTTCGGGCACTGGGTGCTTGGCAAAATAACCAACAGAGCCACATATACACGTTTTCATTGTTGCCAGTTTAGTTGCTTGTAAACTTGAATCAGCAAGCGCAATACCTCGGATCGCTAAATCTATCCCCTCTTTAATAATGTCGACAACGTCATCGCTTAGTTGCAGATCAATATCGATTTTTGGATACAAGCGTTTAAATTGTGCAAGCGCAGGCACAATAAGCTGCAAACCAGCATTCACTGGGCAACTGAGCTTTATCACCCCGACAGGTTCATTTTTTAAGTTTTCTAGATGCAAATTAGCCGCTTGGGCATGTTCAGCAATTGCGTGACAACGCTCATAATAGACTTTACCCGCTTCTGTTAAGGTCATAGTACGCGTTGAGCGGTTTAATAAGGTAAGCTGTAATTGCTGCTCTAGTTTCTTTAAATGATAACTCACCACAGCGCGAAAGACCCAGTTGCTCGGCTGCCTTCGTTAAACTCCCCTGCTGCACAATATGTGCAAATACCACCATACTTTTTAACTGTTCAAACGATACATTCATGGCATTCTCCTAAAACCTCGCTCGATTGTATCAATAATTAAACCAATGAAGTCAATTTTATCTGCGTTGTTAAACTTAGCTTTAACCCCTATAGTGATATCAACGCTATTCATTAAACAATTAACGAGGATTAATTATGTCAGCGAAGAAAATCTTAATGGTACTTACTTCACACGATGAATTAGGTGACACGGGTCATAAAACAGGGTTTTGGGTAGAAGAATTTGCAGCCCCTTACTATGCCTTTATTGATGCAGGCGTCGACGTTACATTAGCATCTGTGAAAGGGGGGCAACCGCCTGTAGACCCAAATAGTGCCGCTCCTGATGCTGCAACAGAGGCAACTAAACGCTTTGAAGAAGACAGCGCCGCAAAAATCTTAATGGCAAACAGCAAACCGTTGAGCGAAATGAATGCCGATGAATTCGACGCTGTATTTTACCCAGGCGGCCATGGTCCGCTGTGGGATTTAGTTGATAACCAAGACTCTATTCGTTTAATTGAACAGTTTTTAAACTCTAATAAGCCTGTTGGTGCGGTATGCCATGCCAGTGCCGTCTTATTAAATGCCAAAAATGCCGAGGGTAAGTCGGTAGTGTTTGACAAAAAAGTGACGGGGTTCAGTAACTCTGAAGAAGAGGCTGTACAACTAACGAATGTTGTACCACTTCTTGTTGAAGATGAACTCATTAAACAAGGTGGTCAATACCAAAAAACCGATGACTGGGGCGTGCTGGCTATCGAAGATGGGTTATTGATCACCGGCCAAAACCCAGCAAGCTCAGAACTTGCAGCTAAAAAACTACTTACTAAACTTGGCTAAAAACACAGATAACAACCAGTAAACACCTTGCAAAACAAGGTGTTTACCTTCACTCTTAATACGTTATACTGATTCAGTCGAATTGATTTAAGAGCCTTCAACCATGACTGAAAAATCAGCTACTAAACTTCCCCCTATCAGCAGTAAACGGTTCGCTATTCTGGGCATAATGCTACTGTGTCTTGTACTACAAATTATCAATACACTGCCCGGTATAAACCTTAATGGCTTAGGTATCTTGCCTCGCCAACTATCGGGCCTTTCAGGCATATTTTTTGCCCCCTTTTTACACGGTGGCTGGGCACACCTTTTTAGTAATTTAGTGCCCTTTGCAATTCTCGCATGGTTAGTATGTCAATACAGTGTAAAACGCTTTTGGCTGGTATTTGTCAGTACTGCATTGCTTGGAGGATTGTTAGTGTGGATATTTGGCCGCAGCAATATACATGTGGGCTTAAGTGGCGTAATTTATGGCTTGTGGGGCTACTTAATTTGCTATGGTATTATGCATCGCTCATTCAAAGCGATTCTCATCAGTATTGCTGTCGTCATACTTTATAGTGGCTTAATTTGGGGTGTATTCCCCCAGCGTATTCATATCTCGTTCGAAAGCCACTTGTTCGGCGCTATTAGCGGTGCATTTATCGGTTATCTCTTTGCAAAGCGAGACAAACAGCATCTTCGATAATTTTAAGGAGTTATGAATTTAACTCCTTAATGCTAATGTAACCATTACCACACCATGGTCGGTGCTTTGATCATCGTAGGCAAATTGTGGATTGATTAAGTGCTGATCATAGGTGTGATAGTCGATGACTTCGTAGAAGCTACCTTGAAAGCCTGCATCAAATTCTCTGGAAAGCAAAATGTAATCAAACACCGAACTGCTGCTACCAAAGTAATGGGTTGCCTCTCTCTCATTGTCCGTTACAACATGGCGTTGATAAAGTTGCCAACTATCTTGCAGCGCATACTTGGCGGTAAACGCTTTGCTATGTCGACTAGCGGTGAATCGCAATGAGTCAGTGATTAAATGGTTAAGTACGCCATCATGCAGTTCATTATTAAAATCTCCCATCACAATAACAGGATTGTCTGTCTGTGATCTGCGATTGATAATTTCAATTAATAATAACGCCGCTTCACTGCCCCTTTGTATGCTTGATGCCCAGCGCCCTGCTACTTGGTCTTTTAGCTGCAAAAGCAGATTTTGCTCCTCGGTTTTGCTGTTATCTTCAACGCTATTAAGCAGGCTACGCTTTGATTTAAAATGCACAACATAACAATCGACATAACCAATATGTGGCACATCTATCGTGGCGCGAATAATCCGACGACTGTAACAAAACTCCCCGACAAGCCCCATTTGCTGTGCATAGTGAGGGTCGGGTTCAACCTCAGTTAAAGCCATAATTTTATAGCGAGAAGCAATTGCAACAACCGGGTCTCGATATATAAACTCATCGATAACGCTCGGCTCATCAACCACCGCAAAGTGCGCATAGCCTGCATCGTTCACTTGCTGTTTTAATGCATCAATACTAAACACTTCTTGAAAGCCAATAATATCCGGTTGCTGATTGTGAAGATAATCAGCCAACCAACGCTGCTTCTTAGCCCATTGCTCAGCACTATAAATACGCTGAAAATCATAAAACGCATCGGGGGGTGCTAAATAATTGTATAAATTAAATGTCGCTACCTTTAATTGATTAGTTGCTGTCACTGATTACCTTTTCGTGCAACCATTCGGTTGCAATTATTGCATCTTCAAAATACTTCACTTCACCCGTTGTGAACCAATTACCCACTTTGCTGGCTACTTTTTGCCACTTTTTATTACCCAGTACCGCAACACGACAAAATTCCTTGTTGTGTTTCAGCCCTAATTTAAAGTCATCCCAAGCCGCTTGTAATTCCCACCCTTCCAGTTCTGTAATATCTACATATGCTCTAATTTTTGCGCGAGGCACTGCTTTAAGTGCATTATCCACTAAAGGGGTGAGCGTTTCGTAATCAGCGTGGGTAAGCTTACCAACGACTTTAAAAGTTAGGTAAAAGGTACTACCAATGCGCTCTAAACCAATGGCCAAACCGTGTTTTTTCATCTCATGCTCCTTAACAGTCGTCGACTTCGGTATTAAATTACTTTAAATTTAATTACTTAGGTACTTATTACACTCAGTAATAATGCTATTTTCTAACTCTACTTCCCTTGACTAGGTTGATCAACTAGGATGGTAATCTCGTAACAACATTCATTAAAGCACAATTTAGGGAGTTTCAATGAGTAATACCGACAGTTATACGCCACCTAAAGTGTGGCAATGGGACGCTGAAAATGGGGGAGAATGGGCTAAAACAAACCGTCCTGTAGCGGGTGCAACCCATGAACAAGACTTACCTGTTGGTAAGCATGCTTTGCAGCTGTACTCACTTGCGACACCAAACGGTCAAAAAGTGACAATTATGCTCGAAGAGCTATTAGAGCTTGGTATCGACGACGCTGATTATGATGCGTTCTTAATTAAAATAGCGGATGGCGATCAATTCTCTTCTGGCTTTGTTAGTGTCAACCCGAATTCAAAAATTCCAGCCTTAATGGATCATAGCACCACGCCAGTTACCCGCGTATTTGAATCGGGCGCTATTTTACAGTATTTAGCAGAAAAGTTTGATGCGCTTATTCCCAGCGACCATACCAGTAAAACAGAGTGTCGTAATTGGTTATTTTGGCAAATGGGTTCAGCACCCTACTTAGGCGGTGGTTTTGGCCATTTTTACAGTTATGCACCGTTTAAAATGCAATACCCTATTGACCGTTTCACCATGGAAGTAAAGCGCCAGTTAGATGTATTAAATCGTCACTTAAGTGATCATGATTACATGGCTGGTAGCGAATACTCCATTGCCGATATTGCTATTTGGCCATGGTACGGCAGTTTGGTACTGGGTTATTTATACGATGCTGCTGAGTTTTTAGATGTTGAGTCATACAGCCATGTATTACGCTGGGCAAAACAAATTGAACGTCGCCCTGCAGTTAAACGAGGTCGCCGTGTAAATCGTACGTGGGGTGATGAAGCTGAGCAACTTGTAGAACGCCACAGTAAGAACGATTTTTAACAGTGGGGCTGCTATGCAGCCCTTTGCTACATAAATTCCTCTATCCGATTCAAAGATGAAAAAGCTCAGTAAAGAAGACATCTATCAAAGACTCAGCAATACCGAAGACGCTCGCGCCTGCAAGGCCATTGATGAGGCCGCGTGTAAGGTTGTGCCAGGTAACTTTATTACCCTTTTAGTGAGTCAACTTTTTAGTAAATTTGCCGATGCTCTGCTCAACCCAAAAGTAACCTTGCCTTGGTTATTACACAGCATTAATGTGCCCAGCAGCTTCATTGCGTGGCTAGTTCCTATTAGAGAGTCTGGCTCGATGTTGCCGCAACTTGCTATTGCCAACGTTATCCGCCAACTTAAAGTACGCAAGTGGGTGTGGGTTGTCGGCGCCATTGTGCAAGCATTATGCATTGTAGCAATGCTCATTACCGCATTAACCCTAACAGGAAGTAGTGCCGGGTATGCCATTCTCACTCTTTTAGTTGTGTTTAGCCTTGCTCGGGGCTTTAACTCTATCGCCGCTAAAGATGTACTTGGAAAAGTGATTCCCAAACAGCAACGTGGCAACATTAGTGGTCTTGCCGCCAGTTTTGCAGGCTTTGCGACACTTACGTTTGGTTTAGGCTTATGGTATTTACAAACGTTAGGCTACGAAAATGGTGTTTATGTTGCGTTGATGCTGGCAGCCCTCATGTGGATATTTGCTGCCCTGAGCTACAGTCGCATCAAAGAATATGAAGGGGCGACTGAAGGAGCTAAAAATGGTTTATTGCATGCGTTTAAGAAACTAAAGCTACTGTACGAAGATAAACAATTTGCCCACTTCATTGTTACGCGTGCTTTATTGCTTTGCTCTGCACTTAGCGCTCCTTTTTATATTGTTTTAGCCAGCGAACAAGCTTTTGATTTTTCTTTGCTTGCTACTTTTATGGCCCTTTCTGGGCTTGCAAGTCTCGTTTCAGCACCCATTTGGGGTAGGTTGAGTGACCTATCAAGTCGACGCGTTTTAATTTTTGCAGCCATGTTAGTCACTCTCAATGGCTTAGCCGTTTATTTAATCGCACACTTTAGCCCTGCAACCCTCCGTGAGTTTTGGCTTCTCCCGTTATGTTATTTTTTGCTCACTGTTGCTCATCAGGGAGTTCGTCTTGGTCGTAAAACGTACTTGGTAGATATGGCTGAAGGCAACAAACGAACCGATTATGTATCGGTAAGTAATACGGTGATCGGTCTTATATTATTGGCACTTGGGAGTGTTGGCTTATTAAATGCGTATTTAAGCACCGCAGAGCTGATTCTATTTTACAGTGTGCTGGGTATTGCTGGCGCTATCAGTGCTTGGTTTTTACCTGATGCCTAGACCCCGCCTCAAAAAAAACGCATAATCATGCCGTTTTTATTACATAAAAAGGATTTATCATGAAAAAGCTCTGCTTAGTACTTGCGGCTACACTTGTTTTATCAGCATGCAGTACAAGTGTACCTATTCGTAACTTCGACAGTAACCCTGTCCCACAAACCGCCAATAAAACACACACTGCTGACAGTGTTAAAACAAATATTCTCAAAGCATGTATGAAACTTGGCTGGACATGTCGCGCGAGCGAAGACGGTAAAATATTAGGAAAGCTTGATATTAGAAAGCACCAGCTGCGTGTTGATATTAACTACAACGCCACTGAGTACTCAATTGATTACAAAGACTCGATCAACTTAGATTATGATGGCGATAAAATTCACCGCCAATACATTAACTGGGTTTCAAACTTAGTCAGAAATATTGATGCAGAGTTAGCTTATTAATAAAAAGGCGACCTAAGTCGCCTTTTTTAGTCGCTTTTTAAATGTTCATCAAAGAAATCTAAAAACGCTTTTAATGTTGTAATACGATAAGGCTGATGTGACAGATAATGATCTCCCTCTTCGAGTTCAATATACGTGACATTTTTTCCTTCATCGCTCAGCTCATCTTCCATCTCACGGCTATGATAAACAGGCACAACGTTATCGTCTGAACCATGCACGAGCAAAACTGGACGGTTAATTTGCTTTGCAAAATTAACCGGTGAGTATTTTGCCAACTCATCGTCGTCGGTACCAAATTGCTTACGCACAATTTCTTTATTTGTAAAGTAACGCGCTTTACTCACAATGCGTTCTAAATCGGTGACACCCGCAAAACTCGCGGCACATGTAAATGTTTCAGGATGCTTAACAACAGCCATCAACGCGGCGTAACCACCATAACTTGCGCCGCCGATGCAAATTTTATCTTTATTAGCGATACCTTGTGAAACTAACCAAAGAGCGGCATCTTGCAAATCATCTTGCATTTTTTTACCAAACCCTTGCACTGCAGCCATTTCAAATTCATGACCATACCCACTTGAGCCTCTAAAATTCGGTTGTAAAACGGCATACCCATTGTATGCAAGTAAAGCAGTCCAATAATCAAAACCTGAGTAGTCACGCGCCATAGGTCCCCCATGAGGGAATATAATTGTTGGTAACGTATCCCCTTCTTTATAGCCCACGGGCAAGGTTAAGTACCCTTCAATCGTTAAACCATCACGTGCCTTATAACTAATTTTTTCTTTCCCTGAATAAACACTGTCATCAATGTCTGGGTACGCGCTGGCGAACACGGTGAGTTCATTGGTGTCACGGTTACCAAGCATATATGTTCCCGTGCTTCCATCACCTGTCAGGTAAAGTACATATTGGCGCTGGTTTTCACTGGTATCGATTATATCAATATCAAACTTATCAGCCGGTAATACCGCACGCAGTGATGTATACAGCTTATTTAAATCGTCATCCCAATAACGGATCCCTTCTTCAATATTTGAATGAGTAAACCCTGCAACTTCGCCCGTCAGAGGAGAGTAAAAAATCCCTCCATCAAAGTCGTAATTATCATCACTAAAAACGAGCTCTTGCTTTTTCGTGGTTAAATCCATTTTAAATAATGCGTCATAGCCATTTTGAATGGCTTTAAAATAGATAATATTGGGGTCTTTATCAAAGCCTAATATTGTCACACTCTCTTGGCTAAATGCTTTAAATTTGAATAATGAGCGGCGGTCTAATGAATCTTCGTCATACAGGAAATATTCAAATTCATCTTCATCCATTTTTCGAGCAATACGCACATTACCTTGACGGTCAGCTATCCAATCGGTCACTTTGCTGCGCTCGCGTTGAACTCTTTTCTTTCTTAGCGTGTTAAGATCGAGCTCATAGACTCCTGGTGTATTTGCTATTTCAAAGTCGCCTTGAATCAAGATTTTATCTTTTTTGTCAGGTAAAAAACTTATAACTTGATCAGCAAACTGGGGTTGGCGTTCATCACGTCCATAGTTAGGCTTAATGGCAAGCTTTGCTTTGCCTTTATCATTAATATTGTACGCATAAAGGCGAGTAGATGAATATTTAGGGCCGCCAATTTGACGTTGTATATAGCGTGCACCGAGAAGTAATACCTCATCGTTTGCCCACGTATACCAATCAAAGAAAATCGTATGATTATCAGCGCGAATAATGGGAACGGCTTCTTGTGTTTTGCGGTTGTACACCATTAACACCAGCTCACCTTTTATATTACGAATAAAGGATAAGTGCGTGCCACTTGGTGACAATTTAACCTGGCTGGTAGCTCTTAATGAAGCAAATGATTCAACAGACAGTGACGGCTTTTCTTCTGCGCGAGCAGTCAAGCACAGTACTACAAAAATACTTAGCATTAAGTATTTCATATAAAAGTCCTTTTTTTAAAATTGTTAAATGAGCATAACATTAAGCATTTAAAAAGTGCGAACAGAAATTATAGCAGCGTTGCAACCGTTCTATTAAAGCGAACGTATCACTCAATTTTTACCATTATTATTTCATTCATACCCTCATTATAATCGTTACATCAATTCAGTTTCTTAGGTGACATGATGAAAAAAGTACTTGTGTTAAATTCATCTTTAAATGGTGAACAAGGTAATTCGACTAAACTTAGCCAGCTATTTGTTGAGCAACTATCAAGCAAACAACAAATTGCTGTCACCACTCGCGATTTAAGCAACGATGCTATTGCTCACTTAACGCAAACAGAAATGGCAGCATGGATGACTGACGCTAACGAACGTAGCGACGAGCAAAAAGCACTGGCGGCTATCTCTGACGAGTTAATTGCAGAACTTACTGATAACGAATTAATTGTTATTGGTATGCCTATGTATAACTTTGGTATTCCATCAACATTCAAAGCATGGATTGACCGTATCGCACGCGCTGGTATTACGTTTAAATACACAGAGCAAGGCGCTGTCGGTTTGCTTGAAAACAAAAAAGTCGTTGTACTCGCTGCTCGTGGCGGTATATACCAAGGCACTGACATGGATACACAAACTAAATACTTAAAAGATGTACTTGGTTTTGTGGGTATCTCAGATATTAACTTTATCTATGCCGAAGGCTTAGCAATGCCGGGGGCAGAGCAAAGCTTGCAAGCTGCAGAGCAACAAATTAGTTCATTTACAGATAACCTGTAAAAAATGGAGCGGCCACGATGACAGTGGCCGCTTTTACTTTTAGATACTCGCCATTCAATCGTACACCTCGCCATAATCAACTATTTCTCTCCTTGAATAATCATATCTGCGTTCTCATACGTATCAATCACGTGTTCAAGCAATTAACTATCAAGCTATGCCCACTGCAGGGAAACAAAAAATCAATATAGTATGGTTTAAACGTGATTTACGGCTTTCTGATCATGCACCACTCGCACAGGCCGCCGATTCACCTTTACCCTGTTTGCTTATCTATAATTTTGAGCCAATTTTGTTAGATGATCCTCATTATAGCCACCGTCACTGGCGATTTGTTTATCAGTCATTATGTGATCTCAATGCACAGCTAAAAAAACAACAAGCCGAAATTGCAATTTACAATCAAGACATGATCTCCTTGCTTGAATCTTTATCTAATGAGTTTGATATTAAGGCCATATACAGTCATCAAGAAATTGGCTTACTCAATACCTTTGAACGTGATAAAGCAGTGCATAAATGGCTCAAAGAAAAAGCTATTGTTTGGCATGAAACGCCCTTAGGTGCAGTCGTAAGGGCACGACCAGCGCAATTTGATTGGCAGCAGCATTGGCAAACCGTGATGCAGCAACCTTTAATCACGCCTAACTGGCATTCTTTTAATGCTATTTTACCTTCGGGCTACAGTGCTTGCGAGCATGTAAAACAGTATCAAACAAATGATGAGCAGTTTCAGCACGGAGGACCCCACGCAGCCAGAGCCGTATTAAAAAGCTTTATAGAGACAAGAGCTCAGAGCTATCAACAAGGTATTTCGAGCCCATCAAAAAGCAAAGAGTCGTGCTCACGTCTTTCACCCTATTTAGCATGGGGAAACTTAAGCCTTCGTCAAGTGTATCAAACTCTCAGATACTACTTACCCAAACGCCCTTCGAGTTGGCGCCGTTCGCTGCATGCATTCGAATCACGATTGCATTGGCACTGTCATTTTATGCAAAAGTTTGAAACTCAATGCGGCATGGAGTTCGCACCGCAAAATCCTGCGTATCAACACTACCCCTATCGAAATGACGACAAGGTTAGCGAGCACCTATCACGGTTTGAACACGGCAACACAGGCATCCCGCTTATTGACGCCTGTATGCGATGTCTTGCAGCTACAGGCTATATTAACTTTAGAATGCGGGCGATGTTAGTCAGCTTTATGACCCATCATTTAAATATTCACTGGCATTGTGTCAGTCTTATATTGTCGCGCTACTTTTTAGATTTTGAGCCCGGGATTCACTATCCTCAAATACAAATGCAAGCCTCTGTCACTGGCACTAATACGATTCGACTGTACAACCCCATAAAACAATCCGAAGATAAAGACGCAGACGGCATATTTATTAAAACATGGTGCCCAGAGCTTAGTAATTTACCCATCGAGTATATCCACCAGCCATGGCAACAGCCACCAATGGAAGCGTTATTTAATAATTTTAAATTGGGTGAAGATTACCCTGAGCCCATGGTTGATTTAACGCAAGCAGCAAAGGAAGCCCGCGAAAGGTTGTGGGCGTTTAGAGAGCGTGATGATGTAAAACATGGTGCCAGAGCGGTACTCAAAAAGCACATCCTCAGTTTACAAAGGCAACACAATGGCACATAAAAAAGTGAACTTACCGACAAAAATATGCCCTGTATGCCAGCGCCCTTTTGCATGGCGTAAAAAATGGCAACGAGACTGGCAACACGTTAAATACTGCTCAGAACGTTGTAAATACACTAAAAACAAAGCGGAATAAAACAATTTAAAAGGAGGCTTAAAGCTCACAAAGCAAACAGTTATCCTGTTATACTCACGGTGTGCGCACACTACAGCACAACCAACGTGTTACTCATAGCACGTTAAAATCCTGATTTATCACTGCTTAACATTCAGCACTTATTAACACCTTTTACTATGCATCACTTTACAGCGTAGGCTTTCGCTTGCCTGTGAATCCTTTTCGAGTTTATTAACACATGCGTTAATGAACATATAATCAAGGTTGTAGCATGAATAAATTAAAGATCGGCGTCATTGGCACTTCACGCAAAACAGATGAACGACGTTACCCTATTCACCCAGAGCACTTAAAACGGATTCCTGAAGAACACAGAAAGCAGCTTATTTTTGAACAAGGCTACGGAAAAGACTTTAATATAACAGATGATGAAATCGCAGCGCTTACAGGCGGTATCGCCTCTCGCAGCGCACTTTTAAAAGACCTTGGTACAGTGATTATCGCTAAACCCGTTCTTGCCGATTTAAACGAATTAAAAGAAGGCGGGACTCTGTGGGGGTATGCTCACTGTGTTCAACAACGCGATATTACCCAAGCAGCATTAGATAGAAAATTAACCTTAATAGCCTTTGAAGATATGTTTGTTTGGTCACCAAATGGGCATGCGGGTCGTCACACTTTTTATAAAAACAACGAAATGGCTGGTTACTGCGCCGTTATCCATGCATTGCAATTAAAAGGGGTTGACGGTCATTACGGAAATCAACGCAAAACCGTTATTTTTAGTTTTGGTGCTGTTAGTCGTGGCGCAATTTATGCGTTACAAGCTCATGGTTTTAGAGACATTACAATTTGTATTCAACGCCCTGATCATGAAGTTCGTGAAGAGGTTTTAAACTGTTATTACGTTAAAGTACGTCAAGGCTCTGAGGGAGAAGCCCGGATGATGGTCGTAGAACACGACGGAACACACAGACCCTTAATCGACCTCATTAGTGAAGCCGATATTATTGTTAATGGCACTTTTCAAGAAACAGCGAACCCAGTGCATTTTGTGATTGAGTCAGAGGCTGACTGCCTTAAACCGAATAGCTTAATTATAGATGTAAGTTGCGATGAAGGTATGGGGTTCTTTTTTGCTAAACCCACGTCATTTGCCGAACCAATGTTTCGTTATAAAACCATTGATTATTACGCTGTTGACCACACGCCTAGCTATTTATGGGAAAGTGCAACACGTTCAATCTCTGCTGCGTTAATTGTTTATCTACCCAGCGTGTTAGCGGGAAGAGCGCAATGGCAAAAAGATGAAACAATTCGACGCGCCATCAATATTGAAAACGGAATAGTAAAAAATAAGGCTATTTTGTCATTCCAAAACCGCCAGTTAACATCGCCCTATCAGGTCCTCTAAATTTACAAAATAAATCGACGTTATTTTTATGTGGTGTTAATTGTCCCAAGTTAGATTGAACGCAAACAGAAAATAACGTCTTACCAATCAGCTAACGCCATACTAACTTGTTCATAGCGAACGGCTTGTGCACAGTCACCTTGGCCTTTAAGTTGCAACGTATCGTGTAAGTGACACTTTTTTCGGCGAAAACCATGAAAGCATTTCACACTCGCCGAAATAATTACAAAGGAGATGACTATGACGATTAAAAAAACCGCACATTCGAGCTGGTCTGGCGACATTAAATCAGGTAAAGGAAGTATTAGTACCCAAAGCGGTGCTTTAGATAAACAACCGTATGGGTTTAATACCCGCTTTGAGGGCAAGGCTGGTACGAACCCCGAAGAATTAGTTGCAGCAGCACACAGTAGTTGCTTCAGTATGGCACTGTCGCTGGCATTAACAGAAGCAGGGTTTACTGCCGATGACATTACAACCAAAGCCACCGTCAGTCTTGATGAAGTCGATGATGGTTTTGAGGTCAGCCATATCGCTCTTGAGGTAACAGCAAAAATAGCTGATATCTCTGAAGAGACGTTTAACGAGCTGTGCCAGCAAACTAAACAAGGTTGCCCTATATCAAAACTGATGAATGCAGAAATTTCCCTTAGCCAAAAATTAAATTAACTAAACAAAAGCGCCACTTCATTGAAGTGGCGTTTTTACGTTTGCAAATGATTACATATTTCCGAGCTTTATCATCATCGCGGTGTACATTTTTAAATTCAGCGCTAATTGCTGCTCAGTAATAAACTCATGTTCTGAGTGACCCGTGTATTTTTTACCTGGCATTGATGGCCCAAACGATACAGCATTATCAAACAGCTTTGCATTTGTGCCCCCGCCAATCGACACAAACCCCGCGTCTTCATCACCCGTAAAGTGCTTAAAAATATCCAATAAAGCTTGTGCATGCGGTGCGCTGTCTAACAGCATAGGCGTGCCAATAACAATATCAGTGTCTTTTAATGTCACGTTATTACGTGTTTGCCACGCAGTCAGCGCATTATTAATTTGCTGCTTTAATACGTCTTCTTGCTTTCCGACAGGGCGACGCATATTAACCGACAGCTTAATTTCATTCCCATCACGTGATAACAATGTTGGCGACACAGTCATAGGCCCCATAAAATCATGTTGATAAGCAATTTCACCAAACTGAGCGCCATATAAGTCAAGGCCAATTAACTGGTTAATAAACTCGATTGCTTGACCGTCGCTGTTGTTTTCAAGGTCTAGTCCTTTAAATATTTCAGCAAGATGCGCTATGGCATTTTCGCCCGACTCCGGCTCAGACGAGTGAGCTGAGGTCCCTTTTACTTGCACCAATAAACCTTCTTCTTGTTCTTTTATCGCCACTTTCACGTTTTTAAGTTTACCAACGTTATCGTGTAATTTTGCCACAGTCGCGGCATCCGCATTATGCACTAACACACTGGCATCTTCTGGTATTTGACTTACAAAAGCACCGCCTTTTAAATCAGTGACATATAAGCCTGTTTGCGCTGAAGTGGCTGAAAATGTTGGCGCAATTAAACTCCAGCCTTTTTCTGCCACTACGACCGGATACGACGCATCAATCGTCACCGCATACTTAGGTTGCTGGTAGGTTTTCATAAACTCTTTAAGTGGCGCCCAATCCGACTCTTCAGCAAGGTATACCATCAGTTCAATACGGTTATTTAGAGTAACCCCTTTATCTTTAATGGCTTTCATTGCATGGAGTGCTGTGGCAATTGCGCCCTTATCATCCTCAGTACCACGGGCAATCAGCTTTCCAGGTTCAGAGGTTTTATCCATTTTAAACGGGCTTTGTTGCCATTTACTGGCATCAGCAGGTTGAACATCCCCGTGCGTAACAATCGTTACTTTCTCAGCTTGGTTGCCCATGCCTATTAATACTGTGTAGCCTAAATCTTGATAATCAAAACCAAACTGCGCCGCTTTCATTTTTAAAAATGATTTAAAGCCAATAAAGTCTGGATTATCGGGCGTAGCTAGGCCCTCTTTATTGACCGTTGGATACGAAACTAGATTTTCGAGGGTATGAATTTGTGCTTGTTGATAGCGCTCGACCGCATAGTTAGCCAGTTGTTCACTTTGTTCAGCGATGGCAGCCTGACCAGAAAAGGCACTAAATAAGAATGCAGCAAGTAATGAATGTTTCAAGATAAGCTCCAGAGTTTTAGAAGGTTTTCGCAAGTAGACCTTGATTGTAACGGTTATAATCGCGACATGATATCTCTTGTGCGACGAAAACTGCTCGGCTTCTGAGCAATTGCTCTGTACAATACTGACTGGCCTATCCCATAACTTACAAAGTACCATGAACCGTAGAAAAAAGATCTTCACTAAACTGAAACAAAAAGACAAACGCGCCAATGCTAAATTACACAAAAGCAGTAAGCCTGCGTATGTTTCAAAAGCTGAGCGTGAAAAACTAGCGCAACAAGAAAATGAGATGTAGCCGCGATTTTACATCACATAATTTTTTAGCATAAACCTGGGGCACATCTCATCCCCGCTATTTTTAGGTCGTGCTTTAGCGCGTCTTTATTTTGCCCTAAAGCAACACCTGCTAGCACGCTACCTATTTACTCAATATCAATTAAACTCAAAATGCGCAATTTCAATCAGGTAACCATTTAAGGGTCATGACACACTTAACACACTTCTGAATAAGCATTAACGAGTCATCATGAAAACGAAGCAACAACAACGTATTGAGCATGTTTGTGATTATATTAGTCAGCATCTCAATGACTCTTTATCACTCGACACTTTGAGTGATGTAGCCTGTTGTTCAAAATATCATTTTCACCGTTTATTTGCCGCTTCAGTGGGAGTCAGTGTGACTAAGTACACGCAACTTGCTCGCTTAAAACGTGCATCATTTCGACTAGCATTTGAGCATCAAGTCAAAGTGATTGATATTGCACTCGAAGCACAGTTTGATAGCCCAGAGGCATTTAGCCGCGCCTTTAAACGCACTTTTACACAGTCTCCTAGTGAATTCAGAAGCAAACCAAACTGGCCTAACTGGCACTCTCAGTTTGAATTTTCTTTACCTGATAAAAAGGACTGTTTTATGAATGTAAACATTGTCGACTTAAAAGCCCAGCCCGTTGCTTTATTAACCCATCAAGGCGCTGCAAATACCCTTATGAATACCGCCGCACATTTTATTGACTGGCGAAAAAGCTCAGGATTATCACCGGTTAAAACCAGCAACACCTATGGTATTCCATACAGTGACCCTGCAACAACTGAAGATCATGCCTTTCGTTTTGACTTTGCCGGCAGCATTACAAAGCCAATTCCTGATAACCCACAAGGAGTCAGAAATGGCGAGATCCCAGCGGGACGCTGTGCCGTAGTGCGCCATAATGGTTCACACGATACGATTAGCGATACAGTGTATTATTTATACCGCGAGTGGCTACCACAAAGTGGTGAAGAAGTGCGTGATTTTCCGTGTTTCTTTCATTACCTCAATTTAATTCATGAGGTGGATGAATGTGATTTGCAAACTGATATTTATTTGCCGATTAAGTGACACGAAGCGTGTAAGCAGGTTGTAGGCGCGATTTGACATCGCGCCTACAAATACAAAACCCCTTGCCTAAAACCGATAACTGATACTGGCATTATAGGAGCGACCTTGTCCTGCTAGCTGCTCAAAGCCAGTGCGCATATCGTGCTTATAATTAGCAATGTTCACTCCGCCAAGTGGCTGCTGATAATACGCATCAAGTAAGTTAGTAATTGCTAACTTAAAGGTTAAATTTTGCCATGTTTTTTTACTTGAAATGCCTAATAAATTATAGCTATCGGTTTGGTTTTCTAATCGGCGCTCATCCACCTTGTCTTTACTGTCAACCCATTGCCAACTCAAGGTGCTTTCCCAGCCTTTATACGCGTGTTCAAGGCTTAGTTCTGTGTGCCATGGCATAATTTGATATAAATCTTCGTGGCTGTCATCGCGCTCGCCATAATTGCTGGTATACGCTCCTTTTAACTGCCATTTACCTGCTTGCTTCGAATTATACAGCTCAATAAGGCCTGCTAATTTTAGCCCATACAACGTCGCATCTAAATTAGTAAAAGTAAGAATATGTCGCTTGGTATGAGCACTGTCAGTGCGGTTAAAGCTTTGCGTCACTTCAGCATCAATATAGTCATTTACCTGCGTGTACCAGGCATTCGCCGTTATTTGCCAGCTATCATCTTTTGCCTGCTTAGTGTAGCTAGCGCTTAGCGTATGAGCGGTTTCGGCTTTTAAATCAGGATTACCAATGTAGCCATTACCATCACCAAACCAGCCAATCATGGTACTTGCCATAGTGCCAACACCCCAGCTGTAACGCTCATATAAATTAGGGGCTCTGTTTTTACGGGCAAAACCAAATTGCAGCTCATCATTGCGACTTATTTGGTAGCGTGCAAGCAGACTAATATCAACTAAAGTATCGTCACGTTTGCGATCCCGCTGATTAAATTCCATCGCAGCCTGTGCATCGGTTTTTGACATGTCCATCATTGAGTTCATATGACCCACACCGCCCATAGCCCCTTTGTTATAGGCTTGTACGTCGCCTGTATTTGTTGTTACCTGTTCAATACGCATGCCTGCCGACAGCCACCATGCTTGATTAACTTGACTTTCATACTCTGCGAATGCACCCAGACGATTACGTTTACCATCATTAATATTTACGTATTCGTTCGGCCCCATCATCATTGACCCTTCAACAGCAGGCCACCAATCATCGATACGATAACTGTAATATTCGTGCCCAAACAAAAGTGACGATTCTGCAGATAAGTCTAAACGCCAGTGCAACTGATAACTGTAGTCTTGTGCGTCGGTATTCATAGGCATCATGCCGGGTTTCTCTGTACTAAAAAAACCCATTTTGTGCTTCACGTCGTGGGCATTTACTTGTACATGTAATGCGCCCTCTTCAAGATCACGTTGGTACTGTGCCACCATCCCAAAGCTTGTGTTATCCGTCATATCCATGTATTGATTTGGAAAACCCTGATAGGGAATTTTTTGATGGCTAAATTTTACTATAACCTGCTGTTTGTCATCACGAATAGCACCTGTTAATGCATGATTTTGCACACGATATAACGTGTCGAGTACGCGCTCCCCATGACCATCGTTATAACTGTTAGCCTCTTCAAAGCTGCCTTGATAAGACACGCTTACATTGTTGCTCGCAATACCCATACCTAGCCCATAGGCTTGGCTGTCGCTAACGCTTTTATATTGTGCGGTGGTATAACCTGAGCGCCAAGTCAGCTGCTCCGAATCGCTAAACTCAGGCGCAATAGTATTCACACGAATAACCCCGGCAATATTATCGCCCCCGCTGCTAACCGGTGATACCCCCGCAACAACACTGTACGATGTTACTTGATTAGCTGAGACATAGGACAAGGGTGGGTTCATTTGATTAGCGCACGCCGCAGTGACATCCGCACCATCCACTAATACTTTAACCCTGTCTCCCATCATGCCATTTAATACAGGTAAGCTTGATACACCACCCGCCGCTGAAAAATCAACGCCTAAATCAGATAACAGCGAATCGGCAGAGCCAAGCAATTGATGACTATTTTGGGCATGACCTTGCACTTCGATCACTTCAATCGAATCATCAGCAACAGCAGAGACACTTAAAATAGCGCAAATCAATGCAGCAACTTTAGTAACTAAAAAACGAGGGGGAGTTAAATGCGTGTTCATAAGTCTATAAAATAAAAAGTTAATTTATAAACCGATTATAAAACGCATTAATTTGGCTGAACACGTGACATATTGTCGCACCCGCTGCGCAGCCAAAACTGACAGAACACAAAAAATACTAGCGTAATACCACCAACGGAATACGGCTATCTTCAAGCATTTTTAATGTGGTGCTGCCCAAAAAGAATTGTCGCCATTTAGAGTGACCAAATGCCCCCATCACCATAAGATCAACGGCATGGTCGCTTTTGTAACGCCATAACGCCTCATATACATCGCCATCGAGCATGCGTGCTCTCACATTAAACCCATGCTCTGCTAAGCGTGCCGATGCGGTGTCCAGCTTATCTTGGCAATGACCATCATGCTTATCGACCATGACTAAATGACAACCTAAGCCTTTTAAAATCCCCCCTTTAATAATTTGGCTTATTGCTTGGTCAGTACTGTCACTGCCATCGTAAGCCAGCATAAAATTAGTGGGAGCATGAAACTGCGGCGGCACAATTGCCACAGGAGTATGAACTTGACGAATTAAGGTTTCGATATGCGACCCTAGCATCTTAAAATTATCACCGTGTCCTTTTCCTGCACGGCCAATAATCATTACTCTGGCACTGTCTTCATGTGTCAGTAACGCATCGACTAAACTCATTGAAAGCTGTTGTTTTTCAACAGCGGTCAGCCCTGCATGCTCAGCTTTCTTTACAGCTTCCTCTAACAGTAAATGGCCATGTTGAGCAGCGACTTTATTGCGCTCTTGTTCAAGTTTGGCAAGCTGTTCAAGTAATGATGTTTGCGAACCTAAGCCAATAATCGCCGTAAGGTCATCACTACCCTGTTGCAAAGGAGGCTCTAGCGCATGTAAAAAACGTATGGGGTGCGAAGTACGTTTGGCTATCCAAATAGCAGCCTCTGTCACTGCACTGGTGATAGTTGAACCATCAATACAGGCGAATATCTTTTCCATTGCCACTCCCTCCAAAGCCAAGTCTATATACACAGTATAGTTGGGATTTATATTTGTATTTATTTTGAAATGCTCAGCCTTAAGAAGTTCAACTTTATTCGTTATAGCAAACTAATATAGAACGTTCCAAAAAGTACTGGTTTACTCTATTTTATTTGTATTACAATAGCGCATCGCACCTCTTATCATCAGAACGCAACATGGTTCTGGCATTTTCTATTTCTCTTAAAACATGTTTTAAAGGAGTTACATGACTAACGTCACCAAAACTCAAGGCCGCGAAAGCACCTTTACAATCTTAATCGTATTAGCCTTAGGAACATTTATTCTTGGCCTCTCTGAGTTTTCAATGATGCCAATGCTGCCGCTTATTAGCGAAACATTTTCATCAACTCCGGCACAAAGTGGGTATGCCATTAGCGCCTATGCTATTGGTGTGGTGGTGGGTGCGCCACTTTTTATGATCACCACAGCCAATATGCGAAAACGTAATGCCCTGCTTATGTTTGTTACTATGATGTTTTTATTCAATGGCTTAAGTGCTTTTTCACATTCTCTTGAGCAATTGATTTTATTTCGCTTTTTAAGTGGCTTGCCCCATGGAGCCTATTTTGCCGCCGCTATTTTACTGGCCGCCGACATTGCCCCTGCCGACAAACGAGCCAGCTTTATGTCAAAAGTATTTATGGGCTTAACCGTGGCGACCATCGTGGGTGTACCAATGGTGACGTTAGTGGGACAAAACTTTAGTTGGCGCTATTGTTTAGCTGGCACCGCAGTGCTTGCTCTTGTTGCTTTAGTGCTAATTGTAAAATACGTACCAAACGTTAAGAACTCATCACCCACTTCAATTCTAGACGAATTAAGTGTGCTGAAAAACAAGCTAGTATGGACTATTTTAGGCATCATTATTATTGGTTTTGGCGGCGTATTTTGTGTTTACACTTACATTGCCGACACTATTTTAATTGTGACTCATACGCCCGCTTACACGATATCAATCGCTATGATCATGTTTGGTATTGGCTGCACCTTAGGCAACTATGTGTTAGGAAAGGCAGCCGACCATTCACCACTAAAAACCACAGGGGCAGCACTTATAGGTGCCGTCGTATTTGCAGCAAGTTATGTCAGTGCCAGCCACAATATTTGGCTACTTTATACGGTGATTTTCTTTATTGGTTTTAGTGTTGGTTTGGGTACTGTTATTCAATCACTATTAATGGATGTATCACCACAAGGCCATGCCATGATAGGTGCACTCGTACAATGCGCATTTAATACAGCCAATGCCATTGGCCCTTGGCTTGGTGGTATGGCCATTGCCCAAGGTGCATTGCCCAGTCAAACGGGTTATGTCTCGGCAGCCCTCTTTTTAGGCGGCTTTATGATGTGGTCATTAAGCGCAATACAAATGAAAAAGTTACGCGTTGAAAGTTAACCAGTTAGTCAAATTTGTAGCCGCGATTTCATATCGCGTAGAAGGAGTGGCGTTAAAACGCCCCCTTCAACTTGCTACTCTCTTTTTATTCATCCCGAAATATCTCTTCGTTCCTTACGTTAAATACACTTTATAAAAACATATATACACTCGATATGTTGATTTTTTTGTTTCAAAAAAGGCAACGCACTTGCCGTGAATCTCATAATATAGTATTAATCAAGAGTGTGCGTGGCATGAACAAAATCGGTCCAGGCGATTAATTTTAATAAAAAGAAGATAACACTATGAGTACGGCGCTGTTTTTCGTTGGTGAGTGGCAAGTTACCCCCAGCACAAATTCAATACGACGTGGCGAGCAAGTAAAACACATCGAACCAAAAGCAATGGATGTATTATTGCTGCTATGCGAAAAACAAGGTGAACTGTTAACCAGCGATGAAATTATCAATCACTGTTGGCCAAATGTAGCGCTTGGCGATAACCCGCTACATAAAGTGATCACGCAGCTACGCAAAGCATTTGACGATAAAGCAAGTAACCCGCAGTACATCGAGACCATTCGTAAACGCGGTTACCGCGTTATTGCCGAAATCAACTTTGTGCTCAACGAAGAACAAAAAGCCAGCCAAACCAGTTGGCAAGGTGATTCGCCTTTTGTTGGCTTAAGTGCGTTTGCACCTGAGCAAGCCGATGTGTTTTTTGGCCGTAATAAACAAATAGAAACCTTATTACAGCGAGTGTCAGCTCAAATAGAGTTTGGTCGCGCGTTTTGCTTAATATTGGGGGCCAGTGGTTCAGGTAAATCGTCGTTAGTTAACGCAGGTGTATTGCCCGCTTTAATGTCGAGTAATGGCTACGATGGCATTAGAGTACACAGTTACTGCCAACTCGACTTTGCCGATGTGAGTAAAGAGCGCTTACTGCTTGATTTAGCCTCAACCTTGCTCGATTTAGAAATAAACGACGCACCTGTACTTCGCGATATAAGCGCCGATACACTGGCTGAATTGTTATTAACAGATCCAGAACAGGTTATTACCCGCTGTAAAGCAGCCCTTGCAACGCTAAATACAGAGCACACTACGCCCTATTTATTTTTATTTATCGACAGGCTCGAAGTGCTATTGTCATCGCCGCTATTTAGCGATGACGAGCGCAACCAGCTTTTAGCACTTATTGAGCGCTTAGCAACCAGTGACTGTATAATCATTTTTAGCGCTTGTCGTAATGATTTTTACCCACAAGTGGTGAGTCAACCAAGTTTAATGGCAGGTAAAGCCAATGGCGCACATTTTGACTTATTAGCGCCAACTCGCTCTGAGCTTAAGCAAATGATCCGTTTGCCAGCACTTGCAGCAGGCTTAAGTTGGCAACATCACCCAGAGCATCACACACCGCTTGATGAACAACTTTGTAACGACACCGCCAATAACCCTGATGCACTGCCGATGCTGCAATACACTTTGCAACAGCTTTACTTGCAGCGCAGCCCAGACAACGAACTGCTGTTTACTGAATACCAAGCCCTAGGCACCATCGAAGGAGCCATCGGTCAAAAAGCCGAACAGGTATTTTGCCAATTACCCAAAGAACAACAAACTGAACTTGCCGCAGTCCTTTCAAAGCTGATCACGCTAAACCCAGATGGCGAAACACTCACCAGCCGCGCAGCACGTTGGAGCGAATTAACCAGCCCTGCTGCAACCAAGCTTGTTAAGGCCATGGTCGACAGCCGTTTGTTTGTATCGCACCTTAAAAATGAGCAAGCCTGTTTTAGCCTTGCCCACGAAGCGTTGCTGCGCCATTGGCAACGCGCTATCGATTGGGTGCAAGAACACCAACAAAGCTTAGCAATAAAGAGCCGCGTGCAACTAGCTACCGAGCGTTGGCTGCTTGAACAAAAACACAGCGACTTTTTATTAGCCCAAGGCAAACCGCTGCAAGAAGCACACAGCCTAGTTAAAAACCCTATGTTTAGCTTATCAAGCGACGAACAAGCGTTAATTAAAGCTTCTAGCAATAAAGCGAAACGTAAAAAACGCGTGTTACAAATAACGGTGGCTGCACTTGTTTGCTTAACCTTTATTGCCACATTTATGAGCGTGCGCAGCTACCATGCAGAGCAAGTAGCAAAACAAAAACGCCAAGAAGCTGAGAGTTTATTGGGTTTTATGGTCGGTGAATTTGCCGACAAACTCAGAAGCGTTAATCGTATGGATTTACTGGATGGTATTAGCAATAAGGCTCTTGAGTATTTTTCCAATCAAGACGAAGAAGCTGCCTCGTTGTTTGACTTTAGCGATAAACAAGCTCAGTTTAATAACCGCTTTCAATACGCTCAAACCTTAGAGGCCATGGGCGAAGTCGCCTATTCGCGCGGCAAAACCGACGAAGCCTTCACCGCCTTTGAAAATGCGCGAACGCGCCTAGAATCTTTACTAAAAATTCAACCCAACAACCTTGATGTTTTAATGCTTGCAGGGGCTAATGCTTTTTGGCTTGGTAACTTAACTTATGAGCAAAGTAATTACCTAGCTACTGAACCAATGTTTAAACGTTACTTGGCTTACAGCGAAAAAATGTATCAGCTTGCCCCTAATGACTTTAATTCGATTATGGAGCTATCTTACTCACACAATTCACTGGGTTCACTGTATTTAAAGCAGTTTAATTACGCACTCGCAAAGCAGAGCTTTACTGAGTCTTTAAAACTTAAAAACCAAGCCCTTGAGCTAAAACCTAATAACAAAAATTTATTACGCGATAAAACAGACACCATTAGTTGGATTGCAACCACAGAAGAAAGGCTAGGTAATTTAAACGCAGCTCTCGAACTGCTTGAACAAGCCACTCAAGAACTAGTCAACATGCTTGAAACGTCACCGAATGATGCAAGCTTACATAATTATTTAGCAAACACTTATATGCAACAAAGCTTTTTATTGAGCTACTTCCCAAATAAGAGAGCGGCATTTTTAAAAGCAGAAAAAGCAACTAATGCGATTAATAGAGCTAGGATCCAAGATCCAAAAAATCAAAAGTTTCAACGCACTTTTTATAGAACGCTTGCATATCAATTAATGCTATTAGATAAAAGTAAAACAAGTGACAGAGTACCAGAAGTTTTAAGTTACATTGATGAACAGGGATTTTCAGATACGACTTTAATAAACGTTCAAATAGGTGTGATTCATTATTTAATAAATCGAAACCTTTTAAATGAAGCTGAAGAGCTACTATTAAAACTAGAAAGCAACTCAGATTTTATTGAGAGAATATCTGACACTAGCAAAATAGAAAACAACTCTGCACTAATAAAAGCTAATTTAATTAAAGCAAAGCTCGCTAAAGACAAAATATCAAAACAACAAGCATGCCAAGAAACTATTAATACAATCGAAGAAAACAATAATGGTAGTAAAAGCATTAAAATGACCTACCCCCTAATTCAAGCATATACTTGCTTAAATAAAGAAAGTGAAATCAATACACTAAAAAACAAACTGATTGAGTTAGGTATCACTAACTTTGAACTATAAAAATTAAAGGGAAAAACATGAGCGAAAATCAAACTTACAATTTTACAGTGAATGTTTCACTTAACACTGAAAATGAAGCTGTATTTACATACTTCCAAGACGGTCAGCAAGTTTCTGGTGGCGGTACTGTTAACCAAAGAAACAGCCTAGGTATCTATACATTAGATGAAACAACGAGTGCAGCAGGATTTGTATTTACAGGTGCTAACTTTTCAAATATTGAGGGCGAATGTGCGCAAGACTTTAACCACTCTGTTACTGATAATGGCCAAACGATTCAGATTTCAGATTCTGATGAGAATAGCGGTAAAGCATGTATGGTTTTCACTGTAGAGTGCAATGGCATAAGTTATGAAAGTGCCGATCCGCAAGTAAACAATGAAAAAGAAAACTAAACAACACCCACATAAGGCTCCATCAAGGAGCCTTTTACTACTTATAAACAATAACTTAAAACCAGAAGATTACCGGAAGGTTAATTTGCACTTTTTTAAGTAACTTTATAGACACCAAAATCGTTTGCATCGGCAAAAAGGAAACGAACGTGTCTACTAACAAAAATGAACAACCAAACACAGCTAAATCAGAAGCGAAAAATACACTGTCGCAGTCTATCAATTCAGAGCAACTTGCACTAATTGTACAAATGTTTCAGAACATTCCTGAGGGAGTGTTTATCATTAATGGTCAAGGCACATTTGAATTTGCAAACCCGATGGCGGCACAACTTTTAGGTGATAACCAAGAAGCGTTAATCGGTCAAAACCTGTTACATTACCTACACGACACCGACCGTGACAAATACATGTATACCCTACTCAGTTGGTTAGATCATAAAGACTCGCCCATTAGCCTTGGGCCAAACGAAGTTAAAATTAACCGTGCCGATAGTAAAACCCTTGAAGCGGATTTATGTATTTCAAGCTTGCCAAAAAATATAGCTATTGCAGAAAACTTATTTATTTGTGTATTACATGATTTATCATCACACAAAGAGCAATATAATCGCTTAGTTAAACAAGCCACCACTGACCATTTAACCGGTCTTGCAAACCGCCTTACATTAGAAGAGTCATTAAAAAAACATTGGCAAGAAAGCGTACAAACTAATCAAGCGATTAGTACTATATTAATCGACATTGATTATTTTAAATTATTTAATGACCGATTCGGTCATGTTAAAGGCGATAAATGCTTACAAAAAGTCGCGAGTATAATTGCCGAATCATTGCCTTCTCGCGATTGTTTAGCTGCGCGTTATGGTGGCGAAGAATTCGCCATTATATTACCTCGCTGCCAAAAAGACACCGCAGAGGCCATCGCTAAACATATTCAAATTAAAATAAATAATACGCTATTTACCGACATTGGTTTACCGAGCGACTTTAGAATAAGTGTAAGCCAAGGTATTGCATGTGAATATAATAATCAATATCGCACATCAGAAGCGCTAATTTGTGCAGCCGACACCGCGTTATATCGTGCAAAGACAGAAGGCAGAAATAAAATTAGCACGAGCCTATAAACACTTAATTAACAAACTAAAAACCTAGTTAACAAGTCGTATTGGTTACGCATATACTATACTTTAATATTATTTGTTTGTTCCCACTTTGCATTTTACACTGCGCTAAAATAGATAAGTCAGATGGGAATCAACAATGGCATTATTCAACAAATTACCTTTGCAACTTGCAATTGCAAGTACGCTTGCTGCATCAGTGACTGCAATCGCTGCTGAGCAACCTGCTGAAAATACAGCAAAAGACATTGAAGTTATTTCAGTGACGGGCACACGTCGTAGTTTACGTAGCCTGTCTGAAAGTACAGTACCGGTTGATTTATTAACAAGCCGCGACTTAGCAAGCACAGGTCAGCTTGAAATTAGCCAAGTACTGGCCTCTCAATTACCAAGCTTCAACTACCCAAGTGCGACCCTTGCTGATGGTACAGACCACGCAAAACCTGCTGTATTACGTGGCCTTGCACCTGATCACACACTGGTATTAGTCAACGGTAAACGCCGTCATGCGGGTGCACTATTAAATTTAGGTGGCACAGTGGGTCGTGGTTCAACGGCAGTTGATTTAAATAATATTCCTACCTCTGCGATTAAGCGCGTAGAAGTACTGCGTGATGGCGCAGCGGCACAGTATGGCTCCGATGCCATTGCTGGTGTAATTAACATTGTACTAAAAGATGCCGATGAAGGCGGTAGTGTAAGCTACACCTATGGTGAGTACGACACGCAAATGGCAGGCTCGCCACAGTTATTAAGCACAGGCACAGACAGCGAAGGCAACTTAAGCTTTGCAAAAGGCGCTGACCGTAAATTAAACGATGGTATTTCACGCACCGCAAGCGCTAATGCGGGTTTTTCATTTGCAGATAATGGCTTTATTAATATTTCAATTGAATCACGTAATAACGAGCCAACCAACCGCTCAGGTATTGACCAGCGTGAGCAATATAGCCGCGATGCAAACGGTAACCTAGACCCACGTGAATTCGACTTTGACCGCTACAACCACCGTTTTGGTAAAGCTGATATCGAAGATATTGCTGTGTTTTATAACCTAGGTTACGAGTTTGATAACTCGCTATCACTTTACTCATTTGCCAGTTACTCAAACCGTAAAGGTAACTCAGCGGGTTTTTACCGTCGTGCCAAAGACTCTCGTAACTTAACTGAGGTTTACCCAGACGGTTTCTTACCAGAAATTGATACCGACGTAGATGACTACTCATTTGCTATTGGCCTTAACGGCGAAACCAATGACTGGGCATGGGATATAAGCAGCAATTATGGTCGTAATGACTTTGCGTTAGGGGTAAGCAATAGCTTGAACACCTCAATGGGTGTAAATAGCCCAACTGAGTTTGATAACGGTGCGCTTGTCTACGAGCAATACCTCGTTAACATGGATGCCAGCAATACCCTTGATTTAGGTTTACCCGACGATGTATTTGTGACAATTGGCGCTGAATACCGCCACGAAAACTACCAAATCAAAGCAGGTGAAAAAGCCTCTTATATCACAGTACTTGATGAAGAAGGCAACCCTGTTGCGGCGGGTGGCGCACAAGTTTTAGCGGGCTTTTCACCAGAAAGTGCCACCGACAAGAGCCGCCATAATGTCGCGGTATTTGCTGAGTTTGATACGTACCTAACAACCGACTGGAATGTGGTTCTTGCGGGTCGCTTTGAAGATTACAGTGACTTTGGCAGTACCTTTACATCGAAACTGGCTTCGCGTTACAGCATTAATGAATCACTGTCGCTACGCGGTGCAATCAGCACAGGATTTAGAGCACCATCACTTGCACAAACGTCTTACAAATCGGTAAGCACAGTGTTTGAAAATGGTATTCCAAGTGAAGTTGGTTTGTTCCCTGTTGATGAACCTGCCGCAAAAGCACTGGGTGCTCGTGACCTTGATGCAGAAGAATCAGTCAACATGACTGCAGGCTTTATCTTTACGCAAGGCGGTTTTAGTTTAACACTTGATGCGTATCGCATTGACATTGATGACCGTATCGTCTTGTCTGAAAATTTAAGCGGCCCAGAAGTAGAGGCTATTTTAGCCGAAGCAGGCGAAGTTAATACTCAAAGTGTTCGCTACTTTACCAATGCCATTGATTCACGTACGCAAGGTGTTGATATTGTTGCAACCTATTCATTAGGCTTAGAAAGCTACGGCGATTTACGCTTAAGTGCGGCTGTTAACTTTAATGATACTGAAGTGACTCATGTTAAAGAAAACCCCGCTGAGCTGGAAGCGCTTGGTGACAGCTACGAGTACTTTGCACGCCGTGAAATCACCCGCTTTGAAGATGGCACGCCAGCAGATAAGTGGAACTTGTCGGCAACCTGGGACTTTGAAAACTTTCAAACAACATTACGTGCTACGCGTTATGGTGAAGTTGTGGATACATCAAGCACACCAGAAGGTGATGAAGTCATTGATGCAAAATGGATCACGGACTTAGAAGTCGCATACCGCCCATCTGAACAGTGGAAATTTGCTGTTGGCGCAAACAACTTATTTGATCAGTATCCACAAGATACTGTAAGCAATATAGGCTACAGCGACTTTAATCAAATTTTCACCTACAGTGCATTCACACCTTATAGCTTAGATGGCCGTTTTATCTACGGAAACATCACCTATAGCTTCTAAAAATAAGCGGTGCTGGCTTAGGCTAGCACCGCGTCCTACTTTGTAAGTAAAGCCCGCGAGTAAAAATATCTCGCTTGTAACCAACTTTTTTCAGACCTGCTGCGACTAACTTAATAACTTAACCCATTAGGACAGCATCATGAATTTAGTACGCATTACGACATCAGCTCTATTAGCCGCAGCCACCACAGCCTGTATTGGCCTTTCAAGCGCAAGCACGACTATTGACGATAACAACTACCGTGTTATCACGTTTAAAGACTGTAAAAAAGTTCATGAAGGCACGTTAAACAACGAGCAAATTGCCGCCTATCAACAATTAAAACGTGAACAAGAAAAGCTTGAATCACTGGAGTTGCCACTAAGCGACATGGAAGAGCAAGTCACGGCCTATTCACAGCAAATAGAAGCGATTACAAAAAAAGCCGTGGTCGAAGATGAAAACCACCTTAGAATAAATAAAAGTCTGTTAAAAGAACAAGATAAACTAACTAAACAGCTTGATGAATTAATCGCCTCGCATGATGCCGACTTCAAAGCGTTAGATGAACAAGCTAAGCACATGGAAAAAGCTACCACGTTATTTGATGAGGCTATGAAACCAATGATGGAGCAAAATGAGACGACCCATTTGCAAATTTTAGCGCCGGGTGAAACTGAAAAACCGGGGTGTTTTTACACTATATAAAGCCTAAAGCTGCGTTTTGAGCTGTGTATAAAGTTTGGCATGAGATGGGCGAATGTCTTCTTTATGCACTTGCTTAAACCAATGTGCAGCTTGAGCTCGGTTACCCGCTTGCCAGTGAATTTGTGCCAAACGAAGTTTATAGATTGCTATTACAAGTCGGTCTGACTTCGCGTCCATGTAGTTTAGCGACTCGACATAAAAGTGATTTGCTTTATCGTATTGTGACAATAATTGATGAGTGCGGGCTAGATTCCCCATTGCCACTGATATTTTTCGGCTATGGTCAGTTTTCAAAATCCATTCAACCGCAGAAACCCGACTAACCAAAGCGCGCTCAATATCGCCTAACGAATGGAACACATTTGCTTTGTTTGACGCCAGCTCAAAATGAAAAATAGGATCTTTACTTTTACCAAAACGACGCTCAGCTCTATCAAGAATATGCAAAGCAGTTTCTTTGTTGCCAAACACATGCTGTAAGTTAGCCAATTCGACCATACGCATAGGGTTACCAAACGAGTCATAAATGGCTTGCAGTTTATCAAAGGCTTTCGTTGCGTATTTACGGCCCGTTTCATAGTCACCTAAATAGTGCATTGATTTAGCATAGTAAAAATACACTTGAACTTGAAATACGATGGGTAAGTCGGATTTTTCAATAAAAGGTTCGGTACTGTCTTTTAACGTTTGATAAGCCAGTTTGTCGTAATAATAATCAAATTGGTATGACTTTATCTCATACCATTTATCAGAATAAAGCTGCGCACTGGCTAATTGCTGCTCAATGAAGTCTAAGCAGCTTACCTGCGACTGCTGAGCGCAATATACCTCGTGATCGCTAAAATTTTCAGACGCGGCCGCATAAAAACAGCCGAAGCCTAACAATAAGGTTAACGTTTTCTTCATTCACTAACATCTCAGTGAGAACACAACCAAAAAAATAACAAAAAGTAATACTTTATGACAGTTCTTTTTGACGTGTTTGATAATTTTAACGTGCAATCGCGTGTTTATTATACCAATTAGCTAAATTGCGTATTATTGTAGACTGCTCTAACCCTAAGTATCCGTTTTATATACAAAAATTATTAGTATCAATTTTTAGTTTTACACAAGATAAGTAAACAACGTATCCACTGATACCGTTAAATAGAAGCCAATAAGTATGAAGAACTATTGGCTTCACTGTGATTTATAGTAGCAACAGGCTTCCTAACCCGAGAAAGGTCACAAAACCAACAATATCTGTCACCGTGGTTAAAATTACAGAACCAGACAATGCAGGATCAATTTTAAGCTTATCTAGAATAGACGGTATCACAACGCCAGACAGCGAGGCAGCCACTAAATTAAGTAAAATGGCAATAGTGATAGTCACACTTAACATCCCGTCGTTAAACCAAAAATAAGTGAGTACACCAATCACCAATGCCCATACACAGCCATTTAATGCCCCTACCCTAAGCTCCTTTTGCAATAAAGCTCTGCGGTTAGAGTCGGTAACCTGTCCAAGCGCTAAACCGCGCACAATCACGGTCAATGTTTGGCTACCTGCAATGCCTCCCATCGACGCAACCACTGGCATCAATACCGCAAGTGCCACGACTTGCTCAATGGTGGCACCAAACAAACCAATAAACCAAGATGCTAAAAATGCAGTCGCTAAGTTAATGCCTAGCCAAATACCGCGGTTTTTCGCTGATTTGGTGACACTTGAGAACAGGTCTTCGTCTTCACGTAGACCACCCGCTTTCGCAGCGGCTTCGTCGGTCACTTCTTGGCGTAATTCATAGGCCGATGACACCGCTAGACGCCCTAATAACTTATTGTCGGCATTCACCACTGGCATCGCCATTTTTTCACTGTGGATCACGACCTCTGCCGCTTCATATAAGTCATCATCAGCATGTAATGCTGATGTATCTAGGTTTGCATGCTCTAATAAGGTATCGGCATCATTGGCTTTAAATAAGGCATTTACAGGCACTTCACCAATCAACGTGCCTTTACGACTTACCAAATAAATTACTTCGGTGTATTGCGGCAAGCCTTTTTGCAAAATTTTACGAGCGCCCGCCACCGTCTGCTTTTCTGACACTTTTAACGCATCAAAGTCTAACCAGTGACCGAGTTGCTCAGGGTTATACTGCTGAGCAAGTTCGTAACGCTTTGTTTGTACTTCATCAAGCTGGCGACGCGCATAATCAACAAAACGCTCTGGAATAATTTCTTCAAGTTCGAGTAGCTCTTCTACGCTCACTTCATCAAGTAACTTAAACCCTTGCGCTTCGTCTAAACTTTGTAATAACCACCGACAGCTGTCTCCCCCCAAATTAATGAAGATTTCATGCTGTGTGTCTTCGTCAAGCAGTTGCCAAATTTCTAATCGTTGTTCTTTGGGTAATGCTTCAAACAGCAGCGAGAGATGTTCTGTCGACAGTTTTTCTTTGGCGTCGGCAAGTAACTTATTTTTTCGCGTTGTGGTGTCACACTGAAGCAACTCATCAATGAGTTGTGGAAGTTGATCAACAGGATACTCAATCATCTAAGAGCTCGGTTAAATACATCAATAACAACAGTCTAACGCAGCTTTATTAAAATAACTGCCCCATCATTGATTTATTTTTCCTTGTATCATCTCAGTCATGTGCATTAACTTTTCGCTGTATACCTTATTAATCTTTATAACGAAATACCGGCTTATACCTTCAACTGACTTGGGGTAAGCCCAGTCCAGCGCTTAAACGCGCGCCTGAAATTAGCAATATCATAAAATGATAAGCGCATTGCGACCTGCTCATTACATTGTTCACGCATAGCCAGTAAGTATATGGCTTTGCGTTTACTTTGTTCTTCATACAACGCTGAAAAACGTACACCGTGAGCTTTTAACTTTCGCTTAAACGTCGCAGAGCTCATTGCAAACTGGCTTGCGACTTGTTCTAAATTAAGCGCTGGGTTTTGATAAATGACTCTGCTCACCGCTTCAACAAAGGTGCTGTTTGCTGTGTTTAATGTTGCCAATTGAGAGTTAACTTGTGAAAAGCGAAAACTACTAAAGGTAGGGTTTGTAAGCCTTAATGCTTGTTTGCTTAATACCCAGCGAGTAATGGGCTGTTCAAACGCAACGTTTAGCCCTAAATGTTGCTCATACTCTTGGCTGTGCCTTGCCCGTTTATAAGCGAAATCAAACTGACATGGCACCCGCTCGCCAGCCACTTTTTTAAGCGTTTGATAAAATGCAGCACTGTAAATTTCGAGCACATATTGGCTCATTTCATCATCAAGACCCACAGCATTTTGCAACTCAATATAATACTGCTCGTTATGCACATAACTGTGGCTAAATAACAGCGGAGCAAGTTGCATACGCAAGGCGTCTAGTTGCTTTAGAGCTTGACCAATGCTCAAACTTTGCAAAACACCTTGCGCCACAACCGAGGTGTCATTAGCAAGTTGGCTACCTAACAAAAAGCCACTGTCGGCCGATTTCATTAACAGCTTAAACTGCATCAATAAACGCAATTGCTGAGAGAGACTAAACTGATGCTGTACACTCATTAAGTCTTGCTCAAATACCCCCGTGCCTCTGAGTAATTTATGTAAACCAATACCGCGACTTAGAGCAAGCTCTACCAGAGTCGTAATCAGACCTTGCGCGGTTAGATACTTATCATCTTGATTAAGATACTGCTTCACAATGGCTGACTCTGTGTTGTTTTTGTTGTTGTAATGCGGCGTGTAAACGCGCGCTCAAACAGTGTGCTGTATCTCCTTGCTCACTGCCCACTAACGCAACGGTTGCATGCTGAAACTTCGCGTGTTTTTCGCCCTCAACCTTAAATGCGCAGTGACTCAGTGCCGAAGATATTTGTGCCACCAGCTCTTTGCCTTGTAACGCGGTGGTGTTTGGCATTAGCACCATAAAACAATCACCCGCATAGCGACATACCACATCAGTAAGACGACAATTCATTATCATAAGCTCACTGACTTCTCGCAGTAACCTGTCACCTTCGATAAAACCAAACTCGGCATTAAAATCGGCAAATCCACGAATATCAATGGCCGCAAGTTGCAACGGCTGCGACTCATTCAACTGCTCTTTTAACACCGTTTGTAAGTAATCGGCTTTATAAAGCCCAGTAATTGAGCACACTAATTCATGCTCACGGTGCATTGCTTCACGGCGCTTTAACTGACGATTAAGCACAAACTGCTCTTGGTGCCATTGATACAAACCTAGGCTTGTGAAAACCATACCAATGGGTGCAGGTAAAGACTCAATCAGACTTAGCCACGTATTCGTTGGCTGATGTAACCATTCATCAAATAAGTCCAGCGAGGCCGAAAACATAAAAAGACCAAGCCCTAACACTAAAAAGCAGGTGACTTTTCCGGGGGGTCTCGAAATGAGCAGTGCAAATATCCATGTTAGCGTCATCATCACAATGCCGCCCTCGCCGACAATATCCAGCCATGATATGTCGGCCAGCGCTTTTCGCTCTCCGTCATATGCACTGAGGATAAAAGCGCTCACAAATAGCGCAATAACCGCATTTGTTAAAAACCGATGATGAATAAAAGGATTAAATCGCATGAAAGACACCTAACTATGAATCGTGCTGCCATGCTAACCCGTTCGCATTTTTAGCAGCAGGGTCATATTAGCTCAATGATGTGACAGCAAAACGACACTCCCCCCTTTTTGATGACTTTAATCGCTGTATTTACCTTGATTAAGCGGGGTGATTACAGCTCAAAATGCTTTATAAACGCCTCTAATAGCTTGTTTTTAAAGGCTGCCAGCGGTTTTCTGTCACATTTGCGTCATTTAAGCTGGGTACTTTGCTCACCAAACCAAGGACAAGTAGGAGCAAATCCATGAAACAGTTTAAAACGAAGGCACTTGTAAGCGCCCTCGCCTTATGTCAATTCGGTGCCTTTGCACAAGAGTCAGACACCAACAATGAAAAGAAAGTAAAAGTATCAGAAGAGCTCGTTGTGTATGGTGAAATAGGTTATCGCAACCGTTCACAAGAGCTGGCCCCAACCCTTGAATACTCACAAGAGTATTTTCAACGTTTTGAGCCACTTACCGCTGGTGATGCTTTAAAACGTGTTCCTAGTGTGACATTTTTATCTGACGTATTAGAGTCAGATGGCGCCCGTATGCGTGGCTTGAGCCCGGCTTACACTAAAGTACTTATTAATGGTGAAGAAGTACCAGGGGCAGGCGCTGATCGCTCATTCTTTGTTGACCGCATTCCTGCTGAACTGATCGAGCGTGTAGAAATCATTCGCGCTTCAAGTGCTAATCGTTCTGCCGATGCAATTGCAGGAACTCTTAATATTGTTCTGCGTGATGGCTACAGCTTAGACGGTGGTTATATTCGTGCTGGCGGCCTGCGTTACGACGACGGCGAATTAAAAGAAAGCTTTGCAGGTGTGTACGGAACTGAATTTGCCGGTGGGCGTTTGTTACTTGGCGCAAACTTACAAGGACGCTATAACCCAAAACAAAAATCTAGCTTGCGGTATGGCGATAGCCCTGAAAACAACGAAAATTACAAAACTGAAGAATTTGATAACCGCGAAGATCAATCTGATATTCGCGATGGCGACGACACGTCACTGAATGCCAGTTACGAAATTGCCTTTGATAATGGCAGCAAGTTTGATATCAGTGCCATTTGGGTTGATACCGACCGGACTGAAGATGAACGCTCATTTGAATACGATGACCCAACAGCAACAAGTAACGCAATTGTAGAAGGCGGGAATCTCGAAACCGATAACGCCAATGTGTCTTTCATTGATCAAACTAACTACAACATTAACTCTGGTTACGAGTTACCGCTATTTGGTGGCACCAGTAAATTTAAAGTAGGTTATGCCCGCTTCGAAGAGTCGGTCTACGAGCAAGAGGTCGAAATTGACACCTCAGAACTCCCAATGGTGTTCGAAGAAGAGGAAGAAACCGTTGATATCGACGATAAAGAGTGGTCACTGCAATGGCAACATAGCCTATTTGCTGGTGAAAATAAAACCATTCAGTTTGGTGCATTTGTGCAAGGTAAAGAGCGTGATACAGCGGTTTATCAAGCAGAAGATGAAAATGAGCAAAGTTTTGCAAGTTGGGATCAATTTAGTCAAAACCCACTGTCGCTTGCCGGCTTTAACAATGAATTTGAAGCCGCCGCGGGGGGTGTAAATAAGCTTAAAGAAGACCGTCTAGATGTATTCGCACTCATCAAACACGAAGACCAAGATTTCTCGTGGGAAATGGGGGTACGCTACGAAACAACCGACTCAACCATCACGGATAATGTTAATTATGTGACGGCGAAGAATGATTACGATTTTTTCTTACCATCGGCCCACTTACGCTACAACGTTTCTGAAAACGGCCGTGTTAGCGCCTCTGTGGCTCGTAGCTTACGTCGCCCAGATTTTGACTACATTACCCCTGCTCTGCTTGAAAAAGAGCTGGGTGATAACGACTTTTTAGGTAATCCAGACCTACAACCCGAATCATCGTGGGGGATGGATCTTGGCTACGAATACCGGTTAGGTAAAAGCGGTGTAGTGGGTGTTAACGTGTTCTACCGTGATGTAAGTGACTTAATTGAAATTGCCAATACCAGCCAACAAGGTTCTGAAGGCGAAGGCACCTATATTTTACAACCGCGCAACACCGGTGATGGTAATGTAAAAGGGATTGAGCTTGATTTATCAACACCTTTAACAGCCTTAAGTATGCCTAATACAGGGATTTTCTTTAACTATTCATGGCTTGACTCTGACGTTAATGACAATTTTGGTTCACGTAAATTTAATGACCAATCTGACTACGTATTTAACGTTGGCTTTATTCAAGACTTACCAGATCTGGGCGCTTCATTTGGTGCCACATACCGTAAACAAGGCGATGCGTATGGCCGCATAGTGGGTGAAGAAGTAACAACACACTACGGAGCCGACCTTGAGGTATTCGTAGAAAAACGCTGGCAAGACATCACCCTACGATTAGTCGGCTCAAATTTGCTCGATGCAAGCAAAGACGAAACGTTCAACAAATTCGATACGCTTGATGATCAAGTCAACCGTGACTTTGACGAGTATGAGCTGGAGTCTGAAGAAGCAGGGCCTGTTATTCAATTAATGCTGCGTTACGCATTTTAATTTTAATAGACCGTTTTAAGGCAGCTCATTGCTGCCTTGTTTTATCTTGGGAAATCACATGAATATCACACAATCATTTAACCTTATCGCCAGTGCTATTTTGCTCAGTACAGTGGCGGCTTGTAGCCAAACGAACGCCCCTGTCGATAGTGCTAATCAGGTTCGCGCATTTGGACCCACTGAAAATGTACAAGGTTCACAAGCAGCAGCACTCACCAATAACACATGGTTAATAAGCTCAGAAAGCCAAGGGTTACAACTCATTGATGAAATGGGCAACAGCCATACTTTACAAAGCGGTAACTTTGAAACCTTGTCGGTGAAGGCGCTTGATAACGGCCACTACCTTGTCGCAAGTATTGACAATGAAGCAGACCAAGCCGTTATATTTAAACTTCAAAAAGATGCCCAATGGCAATTAAAAACGTTAAGCAGAATTACGCCACCAAAAGCGAAACCCGAAGCGGTGTGTTTATTTTCAAACTCTACCACACACGCGGTGTCGGCGTTTGTGAGTGATGCGCGCGGCCTTATTCGCGAAACCTTGGTTTATGATGTCAAAAACAATCACCCTTTAAACCTTGAATTACGTGAATTTGCAGGAATAAGTGACACATCTGGCTGTGCGGTCGACGATCACAATAAAACCCTTTACTTAAGTGAGGGAGAAGTGGGTATTTGGCGAATTAATGCCGATGCCGAGTCGCGCGCAGATAAAACGCCTGTCGCACTTATGGCCCCATTTGGCAACTTGGTTCCTGAGATTGGCGGCTTAAGCACGACAAGCGATGGCAGCCTGTGGTTTACAACCACTGAAGATAACACGCTACATCGCTATGAGAGCAAAAATAAACGCTTCAGCAGCTGGCAATTTGCAGGTGACTTAGCACTCGAATCAGCAGCGGTCCACTTTAACAATACCAAAGCTGATATTGTTTTTTACGATGATGAATCGGGGCATTATGTAAAAGGCTTCATCAACACGCCGTATCAAGAACAGGTAAAACCTACCAAACAGGCGGTCACTTACATTACCGCACAAGCGCAAACAGATGCTGTGCGAGCTTTTGGAGACGCCGCTGACGATCCTGCAATATGGATCAACACACATGATAAAGCGCACAGCTTAATTCTTGGCACTGATAAACGCCGCGGTTTAATGGTGTATAACCTTGCAGGGAACGAGCTTCAAGCATTAGAAACGGGCCGTTTAAATAACGTTGATGTACGCCAGAATAATAGCATTGATAACCCAGCCCATACGTGGATCACCGGCAGTAACCGCACTCATAACAGTATCAGTGTGTATACCGTTGATACACAAAACAAGGTGCAACACTTAGCCGAATTGCCCACCACACTGACTGAGATTTACGGTATGTGTATGTATTCATCATCCACGGGTAACTACGTGTTCATGAATGATAAATCGGGACTATTTCAACAGTACAAATTAACCGGTAACGCCACCTCAGTTAATGCCAAGCTGGTGCGAGAATTTAATGTACCTAGCCAACCAGAGGGTTGCAGCGCGGATGATAAAACCGGTGAACTCTTTTTAGGTGAAGAAGACGAAGGTATTTGGTTTATTGGCGCTGAACCAACAGCAGGCACACAGCCCGTGATGTTACAAACAATCAACGACATGTTGGTTGATGACATAGAAGGCATGGAAATTTATCACGCCACAGATACGCGTTATTTAGTCGTGTCTAGTCAAGGAGATAACAGCTATGTGCTGTATAAAATCATCGACGGCAACGTGCCGCGCCTTGAATTTGCTGGTAAATTCGCAATTAGTAATAACCTTGAACGTGCCATTGACGGCGTTTCAGAAACCGACGGATTAACGGTCACAGCAACCCCAATGCCGGGCTATCCTGAAGGAGTGTTAATTGTGCAAGATGGCTATAACCGTATGCCACAAGCACCGCAAAACTTTAAGATTATTGACTGGCGTGAAGTGAAAAAAGCGCTGAAATAACCGCTAAAGTGACTCCGTTAAGGTGTTGGGCTTACCTCAACACCTTTTTTATTGAGTTAGGTGACCTGTGGCATTACCTTAGCGATAAAACAGGTAACTAAAACAGCCCACCAGCGCCCCATAAATCAGCATAGGGAAAAAGGTTTTTTTAAGCACGGGGCCTTCTTGATTGTTCACCCCAACAATACTGGCCACAGCAATAATGTTGCTGATACAAATCATGTTGCCCATTGCCGCTCCTGTCGATTGAAGAGCCAGCACTAAGGTTTCTGATAACCCAACCTGTTGGGCAATACCATATTGAATCCCCCCAAAAGTAAGATTAGAAACTGTCGCAGACCCCGAAAAAAACGTACCTAGCGCACCAAGGTATGATGCAAATAACACCCAATGCTCACCGGTTAAATTAGCAAACGTATTGGCGATATAAAATATCGGCGCCTTATGCCCTCCTTGCATTAACACATTCACCATCACTAACGCGCCAATTAATGCCACACAAGGCAATGCAATTCGGCTTAAGGTGTCATGAACCATGTGCGACACCTGCTTTTTATTCATCTTAAGCAGCGGAACACTCACCAATACAACCAACACAAACGGAATCAGTGCTGGTACAAACAAGGTTTTATATGACCAACTAACGGCTGTACCGAACAGCTCATGCAACGATATTATCAGTGCTTTACTGAGCTCAAATTGGGCAAATCCTAAATGAATACTCAACCAAACGGTTTCATCATTTAAAAGTGCTTTAATACCTAACTGATGAATACGCGTCAGCACAAGCACCAAAATCAATAACACAAGCGGAAAAAAAGCCAAGAATAACGCCTTGCCATCTATGGGCTTATTAGAGACGGGGGGCTGTTGTGACTTAACCAGTCCAATGCCCTTTTTTGCCAAAAATATAGTCACCAATAACCCCACTGCTCCGCCAATGAGTGATGGAAACTCGTAATTCCACTGCGCAAACAACCAATAAGGTAAAACACATGACAGCACACTTAAATAAACAAAAACGCTGTTTTTGCGCACCGTGTGAAAAGGCAATACTAAACACAGCGCAATCATGGGTATCACCAAAGCGGCAACCACATGACACAGCGCTGTCCACTGAGAGATAGCCAACACCTGTTGCTCGTTTAACGAAAGTGCCGAAAAACCAAACCACGTTGGCGTTCCCACAGCCCCAAACGACACAGGAATCGAGTTTAAAATAAGCGTAAACACAATCACTTTAAAAGGCGAAAAGCCAAGCCCGACTAAAATAGGTGCCGCAATTGCCGCGGGGGTGCCAAACCCCGACGCGCCTTCGAGCATAAATGCAAACGCCCACCCTATAATCATTAACTGCGCAACGTGATTACCGCTAATCGACTCTAACCAATGCTTAATCGTGGTTTCACCACCCGACACCGCTAACATTCGATTAAGTAAAATTGCCCCGGCGATAATTGAAATAGGAGTCAGTACCGACAACATGCCCATAAAGGAGTTGGCGAGGAGTAAACGAGGATCGGCTTGAAAATAAAGTAACTGAAGCAGCACACCAGCCAATGCCGACACAGGGAGTGCAACATAAGAAGGCACGGGACTGCGCTTAACCATCATCCATATGAGTAAAAAAATGGGCAACGCAGCCACAAAGGTATTCATGATATATCCTGTCTATAATTAGCGTCCATTACCCGCTAAGTATAGACAGAATAACTAAATTTATAGGCACGAAATAAATTAAATCAGCGTACTTAACCACCAAAGTAGTAACACTAAAATCGACAGCCCTACCAATGCTTTGGTTTTATGCTTTTGAATAATGCGTTCAGCATGATTACCTGCGTAATACACCACAAGCGCTAAACCAAAATATCGAATAGAGCGTGCTATCACGGTCGCAAGTAAAAACAGCACCAACGAAAACTTTGTTGCCCCCGCGGCTAACATCGCAATTTGAAACGGAATGGGGATAATGCCAAGACTCAACACAAACCAAAATCCTTGCCCTTGCATCTTTTGTTTTACTTGCTCGAATTGCTCAGGGTTTGAAAAGGTATTGATAACCCAATCCCCAACTACATCAAATAAGTAATACCCTAACGCATAGCCAAATACAGCACCGATAATACACCCGACTGTCGCCATCAGCGCAATTAACCACAACTTTTCGCGGCGTGCTTGCATAAGTGGCACAAGCACCGCTTCAAGAGGTATGGGCACAATAGTCGATTCTAAAAACGAGGCGATCGTGATTGATCTCAGCATATGTTTAGAATCAACAAACTGCCGTGTTTTTTGCTTAAGCTTTTTTGCTATACCCATCATTTATCCTTAACAATCGTGTTGCTTTTAAGGTTACAGCAAAAATGATTAACCGTCGCTTACGGTGCGTGGATATAGCGGCTACGTCCTTGATTTTTAGCTTGATACAACGCCTGATCGGCTCGTTTCATGGTGCTGCTAAAGGTTTCGGTTGCTCTTTTTATCGCTGATCCCGCACTCACACTGAGCGTTTTACCGGGTGAAATCATCACATTATTTGCTAAACCTAATAACTGCTCACATATCGTTTGCACGACATTGAGATCATCTGTGGGAATATAAAGCGCAAACTCTTCTCCCCCTATGCGGGCAAATAAAATACTCGGATCAAGCTGTTGTCGGCACTGATAAACAAAGTCGATCAAGACTTGATCACCCACATCATGACCGTGTTCATCATTAATTGCTTTAAAGTGATCAATATCGATAATAACTAAGCTGTGTGTTTTGGTTTGGTTTAACTGAACAAAATGGTAAAAATAGCGGCGGTTATAGGCTTTGGTGAGTACATCTGTTTTAAGCTCTTCGGCTAAGTTTTTGTGCGCTTTTGCTAAGTCTGACAAAGCCAAAAACAACCCAAAGCTGGTGACTAACATGCCAATTGTTCTAAACATGTCTTCGATATAAATACCAATCCATACCGGTTGATAAACCAGCTCATCAAGAAAGTCGAAGGTTAAGCCAATACTCCATAAATAGATCCCACTGCTCAAAAATAAGTAACTTAACTTAGCAACCGCCGACGTTTGTACAAATGAAAAGATAAAAATTAGGATCAATAAATTAATCACATCAGAGAGTACGCCATTTATATAAATATTGACTTCTAGACGATTAAAAATTGATAAATAACCCACCACAATACACAACAGAGTTACAATAAAGAAGCTAATAAATAATTGCTTCAAAAGTATCGGGGCAGGAGCAGAATTAGCACTCCCCTCAAGAGGAATCATCGTCTCATTCATAGGCATAACTACAATTTACAGCAAGTGAACAAACAGTATCAAAGGGTAAATAGATGTACAGAAAATTACACTCTGTTCACCTAAAAACCAGCATTTGGGCTGGAGTAATTAATCTAAAAACAAGACATAAGGGGTAATAAAATTACCCAAATTAGTACCATAGGATATAAGGTGTCGCATTCAAGCCGATATTTTCTTATTATCTGTGCCATCACTAACGACTCATACCCAATGTAATGACTAACGCACGTTTTATTCCCTTTCGAAAGCACGACATTATCACCCTATGCAATGATTATTTAGATGCGCAACACCGTGCCTCATTTCTAGAGTTTTGCAGCTTATTGCAAAGTGTTATTCATTATCAGTATCACGGCTTACTTGAGTCATTAAAAAATAGCTATGCGCCATTTGATCCTAACTCAGACACTCGCTCACTCACGTCGATTAATGAAGAGGCGCGCAGAAAGTACCAAAACGAATTTGCTAAGCACTTTGCCACAGTGCTCAATGCCGCTAATTTTGAAACCATCACGACTCAAGACTTACAAGAGGCATTAACCGAAGAGTCTTTGTTTAAAGTGCGTTTAGAAGTCGAGTTTGATGACTTCGCTGAAGTGGTGTTTTATCGCCGAGGCGAATCACAAAAAACCGAAACGTTACGTACCTGGTGGGGGCTGAAAAAAAAGCACATATCGTTTACTAATTACGATCGGGTTGCGGTTTTTATCCGCTTTAAAGACCAACAATACTTTATCGATAAAGGCCGCATGCCGGTGGGTTTTGAGCCTAGTTCAACAATCGTCAAATTGTTTCAAAACGTCCCCAAAGCCGATTTAGAAATGCTGTTTCCAAACAGCGAAGTAAAAATGCGCCCCATTGATAAACTCATTATTGGCTCATCAGCCCTTATCGGGGGAGCGGTGGTGCTTGTTACTAAGCTTGGCGCATCAATTTTACTGTTAATTGCCATGCTTGCATTTTGGGGTGGCTGGCGCAGCGAAGAAGTGCATATGAGCCAACAGCACTTTATCACCTTTGCCATTGGTATGGGGGTGTTCGGCAGTTTTATCTTTAAAGAGTGGAGTAAATTTAAAAACCGTAAAATTCGCTTTATGAAAGCCTTAGCCGATAACCTGTACTTTAAAAACCTCGATAATAATGCAGGCGTGTTTCATACTTTGGTCGATGCGGCCGAAGAAGAAGACGTAAAAGAAGCACTCCTAGCCTACACCTTTTTACTGCACGCAAACGCAGCCATGACTGCCAAGCAACTCGATGACACCATTGAAACTTGGTTTAGCAACAATCACCACTGCACTGTTGATTTTGAAATAGACGATGCAATTAATAAACTGGTCAATCTTGAATTGGTCAGTGAAAACAAGGGTCAATACCTTGCCGTTGATTTAAGAACAGCAAAACAACGCTTAGATAAACGCTGGGATGCGTTTTTCAACTTCAGTTAGTGCTGCTTTATCTCATTGTCCTTGCGTGATTTATGGTCAGCTTTTAGGATGAAATTTTACGGCTAAAAAAAGACGCTAACATGCAATTAAAAAAACACTTCATTATTGGGGCCAGTTTGCTGTGTGCTGCAACAACAGCGCAGGTTTACGCGAACGACAAATTTGTTTCTGAGGATATTTTCCAACTTGAATACGCGGGCGACCCGCAAATAAGCCCTGACGGTAAAAAAATCGTTTATGTGCGAAGTGGCTACGACATCATGAAAGATGGTAACAAACGCAGCTTTTGGCTTTACGATTTAAAATCAGGGCAACACACTCCACTTTTTTCTGATGAGCACAATTACAGTCAGCCAACGTGGTCGCCAGACAGCCAAAAAATTGCGTTCACCAGTAATAAAAGTGGCTCAAACCAATTACACGTTTACTGGTTAGCACAAGACAAACAAGCACTGTTAACGCAATTACCAAAATCAGTAGGCGACTTAACGTGGTCACATGACGCTGAGCACATTGCTTTTACAATGAGCATTCCTGAAGGTAAATCGGCGTTTGCGAAATCGGTTAAGTTACCAAAAAAACCGAAAGGTGCCGATTGGTCAAAACCGGTCAAAGTCATTGAAAAAGCGCGTTACCAAGCCGATGGTGCTGGTTTCTTAGAACCCGCTTATCGCCATGTATTTGTGATTCCTGTTTCGGGTGGTACACCCCGCCAATTAACGTCGGGCAACTACCAACACCGCGGTCCATTAGCATGGGATCCAACCAATACCAAAGTCGTCTTTTCTTCAGACCGCCATGACGAGTGGGAGTACCGCACCACTGAATCTGATTTATACGAAATAAATGTAAAAACGGGTGAACTTACGCAATTAACAGACCTTCCGGGTCGTGAAAGTAACCCTCATTACGCTAAAGATGCAGACGAGCTGGCCTTTATTGCCCGTGATAACGCCCCCGTGCCTTACATAAACTCGACACTGTCGGTGCTTGACTTAGATGATAAGTCAGTAAAACACCTAACAGAAAAGCTGGATCGTTCAGTGGCTGACTTCAAATGGTTTGGTGATGGCGATTTTGTTATTCAGTATGATGACTTCGGTAAGCGCAAGCTTGCTAAAGTATCAAGCCGCGGTAAAGTCACCGATTTAACCGACACGGTCTCAGGCACCTCGATAGGTCGCCCGTATGTCAGTGGTAGCTTTAGCATGGCACGCAATGGTGCCATTGCCTACACGACCGGCAGTGAATACCGCCCTGCTGATTTAGGTTACTTGTACAAAGGCAAAAACAAAACGTTAACCTCGTTAAACGAAGATGTTTTAGGCCACAAAAAACTGGGCAAAGTGCACGAACTGAATGTGAAATCACAATTTGATGGTCAAGCAATTCAAGGCTGGTACATCACACCGCCCGACTTTGACGAAAGCAAACAGTACCCACTGATGGTTGAAATTCACGGTGGTCCTCATTTAGCCTATGGCCCAAGTTTTACAGCCGAACTGCAACGCTATGCTGCTGAAGGTTATGTGGTTGTGTATGTAAATTACCGTGGTTCAACTAGTTACGGTAAAGACTTTGCCTTACTTCTTGATGGTAAATACAGCTCAAAAGAAGACTTTGCCGATCATAATACCGCCGTGGATGCCATGATTGAAAAAGGCTTTATTGATAAAGACAACTTGTTCATTGCTGGTGGTTCAGCAGGCGGCATTGCAACGGCGTATGCGGTGGGTTTAACAAATCGCTTTAATGCGGCTGCTATCACAAAACCGGTTATCAACTGGTTAAGTAAAACGCTAACAGCCGACAGCTACATTGGTCAAATTCGTAACCAATTCCCAGGAATGCCGTGGGATAATGTTGAACACTATTGGCAACGCTCGCCTCTGTCTTTAGTGGGAAATGTGACAACACCTTCACTGATCATGACTGGCGAAGAAGACCGCCGTACACCGATTTCTGAATCGGAGCAATTCTATCAAGCTTTAAAACTACGTAAGGTCGATACAGTACTAATACGTGTTCCGGGTTCACCGCATGGTATTGCGGGTCGTCCATCACGGATGATTTCTAAAATTGAATACACGCTTGCGTGGTTTAATCAATATAAGAAATAATCATTTTGAGCAGTAATGGGGTGACTCATTGCTGCTCAAAAATAATGATGACTAAGCGCAAGTTGAGCACTGCCTATTGACTGCGCTTTTTCACCACAGACCCCAACACTAACGTCACACAGACGCAGCCCTCTGCTGTCTAAGCGTGCAAATGCTTCAAGTGTTAATTGCCTTACAACATCCAATGCGTCTTTTGGTAACGGTGAGTCGATAACAACAGCCTGCATATCTAATAAACTTAAACTGTGATGCATTGCCACACTTATCGCCTCAGCCGCCTTTTTAAGCCAAGGTAGTATCAGGGCATAATGTTCTTTAAATTGACTATCTGTAAGCTGATACACCGATAAATTTAACTGTGCAGCGTCAAACTGTTTTTGTAATTCTAGCAACGAGCATAACGTAAGCAACTGTTCATGCTGAGCATTTAACATTGAACCGATTGCGCCCGCGTTGCCACTTTTACCCTCAAGAAGCTGGCGGTTAATCACGACCGCGCCACCTAAAAACGCACCCAAATAAACATATAAAAAATCACTGTAATTTTGACGATTACCTAGGCTAAGCTCTGCGCAGCACGCCGCATTATTGTCATTACTGATGTAAACGGGTAGCTCAAATTCAGTTTCTAGATACGTTTTTAAATCGAAATGTTGCCATTCAAGTAATTGCGCTTGTTGCTCAGGATTCTCAGCATGCCAATGCCAAATATCAAAAGGCATTGCCACTCCTAAACCACATACTCGCGTGCTTAAGTCACAGCCTAACTCTCGCAATAGCTGTGGGATATTGGTTTTCAAAAAAGCCTTGAGTTCGTCAATGTTAGGCACATTGACCTCAACGGATACACTGGCTCTTTGCGTGCTTTGTAAATCAATTACAATCAAATCAAAACGTCGGCGTCCAATCTTTAAACCAAAGCTAAAAGCGCCATCAGGATTCAGCCGAAAAGGCACACTTGGCTGCCCTACTCGCCCTTTTACAGGGGCATCACGAAGCAATAATTTATCTTCTTCCAACTTATTAATATTCACCGTAGCAGCTTGTGCAGATAACGAGAGCGCTTTCGCTATTTGTGCTTTGGGCAGCGTTTCACATTGCCTAATCAAGCTCAAAATAGCTCGTTCATTATTACTTCGCCTTGTCGGCAATAAACTACGCTTCATAGCATCCTTCTTAATACGGTTAAAGACCCACCTATTAGACCTTTTTGCCATACTATCCGCTAGTTAAAATAATAAATCAACTATGTTGATTTATTATCTGGAGTCGTGAATACTATCGGCCACAACAATATGAACACAACAATCTGGTGATCTATGCCAACACAATCAGCTATTGTATCGCGCCAAATGCTATGGCCATTTATCTTGCTCGCCACCTGTTTCGCTGCATGGGGTACAGCAGCAAACATGACCGATCCTTTAGTAAAGGTTTTCAGTAAAACGTTTTCGATGAGTGCGCTGCAATCAGCATTGGTGCAATTTAGTTACTATGGCGCTTATTTTTGCTTAGCGTTGCCTGCGGCTCTAATTAATCGTCGTTTTAATTACAAAACAGGTCTGCTGGTTGGTTTAGCCATGGCCGCATGTGGCGCGTTGTTGTTTTATCCGGCGAGCCAAACAATGCTATACAGCCACTTTTTACTTGCTTTATTTATTCTGGCTGGCGGGTTATCTATTTTAGAAACCTCTGCAAATCCTTATGTAATGCAGCTAGGGTGCGAAAAATCGGCCACTCGCCGCCTAAATTTGGCGCAAGCATTCAACCCAGTGGGCACCAATATCGGTGTATTTCTGGCCGCCACGTTAATTTTACCCAGTTTAAATCAGGCCGATAATGCACACCGAGCACTCATGAGTGAAAGCCAATTAAAGGCGATTGTGAGCAGTGAGCTCAGTGCAGTGATGGTGCCTTACGTGGGGATGGCGGGTTGTTTAATCTTATTATGGCTGTGTATCTTTTTTAGTAAATCTCCTAAAACAATAACGCACTCCCACACCCCATCACGCAATTTAACAAGCGCTTTTAAAACCTTATATCAAAATAAGCATTATCGTTTTGGTGTTGTTGCGCAGTTTTTTAACGTTGGAGCGCAAACATGTGTCTGGACCTACACTATCGGTTACACCATGGAGGCACTCACAACGAATGAAGTCACTGGGGGTCAAGTGCTACAGTATTCGATGCTCGTCTTTTTAATTTCTAGGTTTATTATGACGTGGCTCATGCGTTTTTTGAGTGGTGCTAAATTACTGCGGATTATGGCCTTAGTCGCAGCTGCGCTGTGTGTTTTGGTTATCACTCAAGTTAATTTACTGGGAGTGGCGGCACTTGTGAGTATTTCTGGCTGCTTATCGCTTATGTTTCCGACTATTTATGGCACGGCACTCGAGGGACTCGGCGATGATGCAAAAATTGGCGCTGCAGGATTAGTAATGGCGATTCTAGGGGGCGCATTTTTACCGTTACTCCAAGCAACATTAATTGATACATTGGATACGGCCAGCTCATTTATTATTCCTCTTCTGTGCTTTTTAATTGTCTCTCTTTATGGCCACCATACTCGGGGCACCAAAAATACACATAAACACGAATAAGTAGTAACAATACGATATAAAAAATAAGGCGCTGAGCGTAAATCAGTGCCTTATCGTATTGTACTTTATGAGTATAAAATGTGAAAATTAGCGCCTTTATCACTACCTAAAAGTAAGTATGAAATCGCTTAAGTCCGCTTTACAACCCCACATGTCTAAACTGTGCACTCAGCGCATTTCATATCATTTCAGCTTTTTTTTAGTTAAGTATATTTGTTTCTTTTGTGGCTGCTTTTTAAGCTTTATTTTGCACGATAAATTCAATGTTCCCATTGTAGTGGCCGCAGCTGGCACTGGGTTAATTGGCACTTTTATTCCTTTTTCACGCGTGTATAAGTCTCACCCCTATGCAGCTATTTATGCGGGCAGCTTTGCGGGTATGTGCTCATCAAGTTTAATTAATAATTACTGGGAACTGGGTTTAATTTCATTTTTTGGTGCGAGCTTATATGTCATGACAATGAATCTTTTTGCTGGTTTTGGTGGTCGCTTAGGCAGTGTCGCATTTGCCAGTGTGGCCCTTTACATGTTTACGAAAAGTGCGTTTTTATGAACCTCGCGATTACTTTATTGTCAATATTTGCCGCATTTGGCACCTATCTTCTTGCACAACAAAATCGCTTTGACGGCATTCGTGCATCAGCCTCGTTAACAATTATTGCTTACTGTGTGATGGTTTATATCACCCCTCACGCTGATTTATACAGTGTGGCGTTTTTTGGCGGCACTTTTATTGGCATGAGTGCCCCTAAACGCTTTGGTATTTTTACCATTACCATTGCAGCCTTACTTTTTTCTCTTCTTTTTGAGTATCTTGTGCCTCTTTTAAATGGCTATGGTGGGGCTTTGGGGATCAGTGCATTTCTCGCCGTGTGTCTATGCCATATTGGTATATTGCTAGGTGCTCCACGCAGTAAAAAACCACATTAGTTTTTCACTTTATGCTGCAACAAGCACGCTTATTCTTACACGCATTAACACCAACACTTTAACCTTATTAATTAAAAAATTATTAAGATTAAAACACTGCTAACAACCCTGTTATCGCCTCTCAGGCCTTGATTAAGTGCAGACCAAGGTCGCATATTATTTAACCAAAAAAGCGCCTACATTTTAAATATCCACGCTCCCACGTGATAGCACTTAACATTGCATCTTCAAGGGGAGCGGATATAAATCTCTCACAAATAAAGTATAGGAGCCTCTTTATGTCGGGCGAATATCAACAACAATATCAACAGTTTCAGCGCGATCCCGGTCAGTTTTGGCTTGAGCAAAGTAAACGTATTGCGTGGTTTAAAGCCCCCAGCGCACCGTATCAAAACGATGAAAACAATTTTTATCATTGGTTTGCCGATGGCACGCTTAATACCTGTTATTTAGCACTTGACCAGCATGTAGATGCCGGTTTCGGCGAACAAACAGCATTAATTTACGACTCACCCGTTACAAACACAAAACAAAAAATCAGCTACTCAGAATTGCAAAGTCGCGTTGCAACATTTGCAGGCCTAATGCATTCATTGGGCGTTAGTAAGGGCGATCGCGTGGTTATTTATATGCCGATGATCCCCGAAGCGGTTATTGGCATGTTAGCGTGTGCACGACTAGGGGCTATTCACTCGGTGGTTTTTGGTGGTTTTGCACCCCACGAACTTGCCGTGCGTATCGATGATGCAAAGCCTAAACTTGTGCTTAGCGCATCATGTGGGGTCGAAATCAATCATGTCATTGAATATAAGCCACTGCTTGATGAAGCCCTTGAAACCGCAAAGCATCACGTTGAACACTGCATTATTTACCAGCGTGAACAAGCAAAAGCCGATATGCAAGCAGGTCGCGATATTGACTGGCAATCGGCCAGCGATGCAGCCGCTCCTATAGAGCCTGTCGCAGTAAATGGGGATGACCCGCTTTATATCCTTTATACCTCAGGTACCACAGGCACGCCAAAAGGCGTGGTGAGAGAAAACGGGGGGCATGCAGTTGCAATGCATTACAGCATGGAGACGGTTTATGGCATGAAGCCGGGCGAGGTCTTTTGGGCGGCTTCCGATATCGGGTGGGTAGTCGGTCATTCATACATCGTCTATGCACCTCTTATTTATCGCTGTACCACCGTTTTATATGAAGGCAAACCCATTAGAACGCCCGATGCCAGCGCATTTTGGCGTGTGGTAGAAGAGCACAAGGTAACCGCGTTATTCAGTGCACCTACCGCATTTAGGGCTATCAAAAAAGAAGATCCGACAGCCGAAGGCTTTAAAAAATACGATACCTCCTCGTTAGAACGCTTATTTTTAGCCGGTGAACGCCTTGACCCTCCGACGTATGAGTGGCTTAAAGAGCACACAGGATTACCGGTGCTAGATCATTGGTGGCAAACAGAAACAGGCTGGGCCATTGCTTGTAATCCAATTGGCATTGAGCAGCTAGGCACAAAACCTGGCAGTTCAACGGTGCCCACACCGGGCTTCGATGTGCAAATTTTAGATATGAATGGTGAGCGTTGCGCACCAAATGAAAACGGCGCGGTTGTAATAAAACTGCCTTTACCTCCGGGTTGTTTACCCACTATCTGGCAAAATGACGCGCGTTTTAACGCGGGTTACTTGAGTGAGTACCCTGGTTATTACCTCTCTGGTGATGGGGGTTATATTGATGACGATGGCTATTTATTCATTATGGGCCGAACCGATGATGTGATTAATGTTGCGGGTCATCGCCTATCCACGGGGGAAATGGAAGAAATTGTCGCGGCTCACCCTGCCGTTGCTGAATGTGCCGTTTTTGGTGTAAGTGATTCACTAAAAGGGCAATTGCCAATGGCGATGATCGTTCTAAAAGATGATTACCTCGGTGATAGCAAAGAGGTTGAAAAAGAGTTAATCCACGCTGTTAGGCATCAAATTGGCGCAATCGCCTGTTTGAAAAATATTCTGCATGTTGAACGATTACCTAAAACACGTTCAGGGAAAATTCTTAGAAAAAACCTTCGTCAATTAGTCGATGGGGAAGAATTAAACATTCCATCAACGATTGATGACGCCTCTATTTTTGACGAAATCAACCAACAACTAAACAATCGCTAAATGCTTTTGTAATGTTACCAAAGGCCTTTTAATAAGGCCTTTATACTCTATTGAAAGCCACGCTATGTATTATTTACCCTACCGACAATAAGCTGCTTTAAAATAAAACTAAACGTACCCAAAAAACGAATAACACGCTAAACTTATTGAACTTATTTCGTATTTTTATGAGCCTTAAACACATGAAAAAATGGCTTTACCCTCTTTTGCCTTTGGTTGTTTTAACGGGTTGTACATCACTGAGTAAAGATGAATGTTTGCAAGCAAATTGGTATGGCATTGGCTATCAACATGGTGTTAATGGCACCCAATACCAAGATGGCGTAAATGCGTTAGCACAATGCAGTGAGTTTGGCGTGCGTGCAGACATAAACGAATATAAATCGGGTTATGATCAAGGTCTCAATGTGTATTGTGAACCCGAAAACGGCTTTACATTGGCCATGCAAGGCATGCCTTATAACGGCGTGTGTAACAGCACTGCGTTTCGTAAAGCATGGCAAGAAGGTAACGACCGCTACCAAGTACAGCAACGGCTTATTGATATCGATGATCGTATAGAAGAAATTGATCGTCGGCTACATACTATTCGTGCTGAACTAAACAATAATCAGCTCGATAATCAACAGCGTAAAAACCTCTACCATGAGCGTAAAAGTTTAGAAGATGAACGTAATGACTTGCGCAAAGAACGGGCGCTATTGCCGCTACTCAATAAACTGCCCAGTGTTGAAATATCAACCGAATGGTAACGATTTTGGTATCGATTTCATCTTATACATTTGCTTATCAGCCATGGTAAGCAACTCTTTCACATTTTTGCCATGATGCGGATACAGCGCAATACCAAAACTTGCACTGACAGGCTGGGCAGTGGCATAGTTTTTTGCAATTACTTCCACCGCTTTTTGACAACGCAATGCAATTTCTTCGCATACTTCAGGCTTTACTAAACTAGGTAGTACAATCACAAATTCATCACCCCCTATGCGTGCAAGAATATCTTGCTCACGTAGCTGTAACGCTATCTGCTGGCTAATCGTAAGCAATAAACTATCGCCTTGTTCATGCCCAAAGGTGTCGTTAACCAATTTAAAGTTATCAAGATCAAGGTAAATTAACGCAAACTTAGGGTTATTTGCCGTTGTACTTTGCGTGATTGCACGTAACTGAATATCTAACCCTCGTCGATTAAGTAACTTAGTAAGCGGGTCTTGATTTACCAGCTCAGTTAATAATTGACGTTTTTCTACTGCCAGCGAAATATCATCAAAAGCACCTATGTAATGACTTACACATCCTTTTTCATCATATAAAGCATCGATAGAAAGCAGCTCTGGGAAAATTTCGCCCGATTTACGCTTGTTCCACACCTCCCCCTGCCAGCGACCTTTACTCAGTAGTGTTGCCCACATTTGTTGGTACACTTCTTTTCCTTGCTTTTTAGCTGAAAGTATTGCTGGACTTTGGCCTACCACTTCAGATTTACTGTATCCGGTTATTTGTTCAAATGCGGGGTTAACATCGACAATGCGTGGCTCTGGGGTTGTAATTAAAATTCCTCGACTGGTGGTTGAAAAGACGGCGGTTAACAATTTTATTTTTTCATTACTCGTCACTTCTTCACTGACATCTTCTAAGTAACCATTCCACTCAAAACAACCATCATGGCGCGCAATAGGCGACGATTTACCTTCAACCCATATGAGCCCTTTTTTTGGGTGATTTACCCGATAGATTTGATGCCAGTCACATAATTCAACTCGCGAACGCTCAATACTTGTCAACACACGAGGCAGATCATCGGGGTGTATTACCTGCATGGCAAAAGCATCAGACTCTTTCAATTGGTCTGACGTACAGCCATAAATTTCTATTACTTTTGACGTTGTGAAAGGAAATGAACCGTGACCTTTTTTATCTATTACGTACTGAAAAACAAGGCCCGGTAAGTTATCAGTAAATTTTTGCAGTTTGTTATGTAAAGACTCTATTTCGCACTCTTTTCGCCACTGATTGGTTATATCTATGTGAACGCCAAACATCCATTCAGGCTCCCCCTCTTCATCCCATGTTTGCACTTGGCCTTTGTCGAGTACTTTAATCCAGTGCCCTTTTTTGTGCTTCATTCTGACTTCGCATATATAGCGCTCAGTTTCGCCACTAAAATGGGCTTGAAGGTGTCGATGCGATTTTTCGAGATCATCAGGGTGTGCATGCACAAGCCACGTATCAATAGAAACCGGATGCAAGTCAGCTAAACTATAACCAATAATTGCCGCCCATTTTTCATTAAAAATGGTTTCACCTGTTTTTATATTCCATAGCCATATCCCCGCATCGCTACTATCAAGTATAAGCTGGGCGATGTCTATTCCGAGCTTCGACTGGATCCCCTCGTATCCTTTACTAAATGCCATAGTTAACCTTTTGAGTTGGATCACGGTGAAAAAGTAAGCCTTTATTTCTATTTTAGATAACAAAATAAAAAAAGACTAAAAATGACATTTAGATTTTTGATTTAAATTAAAATTACTCATTTAAGGGCCAATCTGCAGCATCGTATATATCAACAACACGACTCACTGTTTTATCACCTTGCCATTTGCGAATATAACACCCTGTTGGGTCATATAATGCCGTTTGCTTATTAATATGGAAATGACGCCCACCTCGCGGATCCACGCCAACTCCTGCAATATATTGCCAGTTACCCCAGTTCGCAGCGACATCATAGTCAATGAGCTGTTGCTCAAAGTAAGCCGCTCCAAAACGCCAGTCAACCGCTAACTCATTGACCAAACAACTGGCTGCAATTTGCCGCGAACGATTCGAAATATAGCCCGTTTCATTGAGCTCATGCATTATTGCATTTACCAGTGGAAAAGGTGTGGTTCCTTGGCACCAAGATGCAAAACGTTGACTATTAAATGTTGTTAGCGGCGCTGTTTTTTTCTGGCCTTTAAAGCGATATAGCTGTCTGCCAACATGCTTAGCATGCCACTTAAAATACTCACGCCAGAGTAATTCAAATTTAATCCAATACGTTGACTCATTCGCACCATTTATATGCTCATAATGTTCAACCTCAGCATACACTTGTTTTGCACTAATAGACCCACCCGCAAGCCACAAACTAAACTTAGTCGTGTTACTGAAGCCGTCTAATTCATTACGTGTTTCTTTGTAGCAGGCCGGTGCGGGCGATGAAAAATAGTGCTGGCAATGTTGTTGAGCAGCAAACAAGCCACCAGACACACTTTCAGGCTCTGTCACTGCATCTGGGATTGGTTGAGCTGGGCAAAGCTGCACTGGGTGTGGCAAACGCGAAACCGCATCACGCGGTGCAGCAATAGCCGCAGGTTCTGCTTCAACTTTTTTACGAAAAGCCGTGAAATTTTTTGGTAAATCGGCAACTGAGAACGGTAAATCAGGTGCTGTAAATAAAGTGTCTTGCTGGTAGGTTTTAATGTCAAGTTCTGGGCATAACTCAGTTATTTTATTAAGCTGTTTTTGCTCGTAATAGCCCACTTGCTCTGTACAGACAAGCGTTGAAATACCGTGTTTTTTTATACGCTCGTGAATAACCACTTCGGGCTCACCTGTGACCACATGTAAGGTTTGCCCAAGCGCCTCCACAGCGTTAGAAAAAGCCTGTAGGCTCTGTATTAAAAAACGATATCGATGCTTACCAACAGGCCGTTGTTGATAATTGCTTTGTTTAAACCACCTAGGCTCAATCACATAAACAAGGTCAAGTTCACCATTAAAGTGTTCAAGTTCAGATAGTATGACGTTATCACTCATTCTTAAGTCATTTTGCAGCCAATATAAAACACGCTTTTTCATTGTTTACTCTTTTAGAAATCTTAATAAATCATACGCAAGCCAGCCTTTTACCGATTAATTTCACGCTAACGCATTATCTAAATCAAAAGTTATCAAGCTCTTACAATCTTCAACTAAGTTTCAGTTTTAGTTAAGTTTTTCTTAAGTTAGTTCTTTTATGCTTTCAAAATGAAGCGTTTTTAACGACTTAGGTTGATGTAGCATGACAACCTCATCGCTAAGTATTAAGTAGGCATAGTTCCAAATGTATAAAATAACACCTGTTTTATTATTCACATGCACTGCTACAGGGACAGCTTATGCAAACGAGCCTTTAAGCTTAGATGTCGTCTGTGAGGTAAAAAGCAAACCCACTGCTGAGTTAAGCGAAGACAAAGACATCACTGTTGATAAACTCAACATTGATACACATACTATTTTTGATCCAAACGATCCTGAAACGACCGCCCTACACCGCTTTATTAACTGGTTACACATAGATACCAAAAACAAAGTTATCAGTGAGCAAATTACCTTTAAAGAAGGTGAGCAAGTAAGTGAGCGTCAGTTACAAGAAGCAGAGCGTATTCTGCGCAATAAAAAATACTTAAGAGATGCCAAAGTTAGCTATACAAAAGATTGCCTTGTGGATGAGCCTAAAGTTGTACAAATAGATACCTGGGATACCTGGAGTTTATTACCAACCGTTAATTTTGGGCGAAGTAGTGGCAACAATAAATACAGCTTGGGCTTTAAAGAAGAAAACTTTTTAGGGTACGGTATTCGCGCATCATTAAAGTATAAATCTGATCACGAACGCTCGGGCTTCCATTCAGTACTGCAAATGCCAGTACCTTGGCAGCCTCATGCGACCCTCACTTTACAAGCTGATGATTACGATGACGGGCAAGTCTTTTTAGTGGATTATCATCAGCCTTTTTATCAACGCAGCAGTGACGCACTAATGCGCTACTTTGCACAATCTCAAAAGCAAAAAAGTTATATCTATCAAAATGGTATAACTCGTTCAGAGTTTTTTACTGATGAATTAATCGCCCAGTTTGCCTATGGTGGTATTTTATCGCAAGACAGTCAGCAAACCTTCCACTGGCTTGCAGGGATTGACTACCAAGATGTCAGCTACCGCCCTTTTCAAACAGAACCTTTACTTGCAGGTCTCAACGATTACAGCATTGCTGCACCTTGGCTAGGATTGCATTGGTTAGAAGACAATTACGCTGTGTTGCACGATATTGACCTAATAAACCACAATGAAGACGTTAACCTAGGCTGGGAGTTAAACTCAAAGTTTGCCATCGATACGGTTAATTTGGGGCAAGGCTTTTTATTTGATACTAACCTCACCAAAGCGTGGTTTAACAATAATGCCTTGTATCGGTTTGCCACAGGGGTCAAAGGCAATATTGGTACAGAGCTTGATGACCGCTTAGCTATTTACTCAAAAGCGCAAATGAACTATCGCTGGTCAGATTCATTTGCCTTTTATGCGCATTTAAATGGTCATTGGCAAAACCATGAGTTTGCAGATAAACCGCTGGCTGTAGGCGGTGAAGAAGGCATGCGTGGCTTCCCTGAAAGTTACCAACATGGTACTTCAAGCGTACAAGCAACCGCTGAGCTAAGAATGTACCCAAATATCAATCTGTATCAGTTTGTAGATGTAGGCTTTGTTGGCTTTGTTGATGTAGGCCAAGCATTTGGCAGCACTGAAACTGCGAATATATCAGATTCAATGCTAACCAGTGCAGGTCTTGGTATTCGCCTATATTCATCGCGCTCAAGTAACGACAACGTTATACATATTGACTTTAGTACGCCTCTTGGCAGTTACCAAGACGTTGATTCATGGCAAATAGGAATGTCGGTTGAAACAACTTTTTAAGCATCCTGCTCTTTACTCATCAACTCGCTCATTCGCTGCATAAGTTCTTGCTCACTGAGGTCTTCTTTGTGTGTGCCTATAGTCCAAATATGACCAAAAGGGTCTTCTAAGGTCCCAGCTCTGTCGCCATAAAACTGATCGTGAACTGGGCGCAGCTCTTTTGCACCCAGCGACAACGCGTTGGCAAATACAGCATCAACGTCTTCAACATACAGCATAATACTCACAGGTGTACCACCAAGCTGATGTGGAGACTTAAACTGCACATCGGGGCACATATCTGAAAGCATGATGTGGGAATCAGCAATTTTAATTTCGGCATGTGCCACGCCACCGTCTGGTAAAGGCATTTGCATCACCAGTTCAGCAGCAAACGCTTGCTTATAGAACTCTATTGCCTTCGTGGCACCTTCAATAATCAAATAAGGCGTTACCGCATGGTAACCTTTAGGTATTGCAGATATAGCCATATTGAACCTCGTGTTGGAACGTGTCTTCTCTAAAGGTAGCAGTTGTTCACAAAATCACTAGCTTATGTACAAAAACGCCCACGAACATTCATGACCGCAGGCGTTTTTTAGCAAGGTTTATTGGTTATTCAGGCCAGCTTTGCTCCCCGTCAACGGTAAGCATAGGATGGCTAAGCGTTGTGCAATAGCCTGTCGCAGAGGAAGCAAAATAAACATCACCCAACACCGTGTAGCCTTTGGATTTCACTTGCTGCCGTGCTTTATCTGAGGTTGTCATGCCCCACATACTGAAGTAGTCGCTCAAATCGAGCTCTGTTACTTCTGACAACGCTATTAATAGCCAATCATTGTTACCTATGCTCTGTGCCTCCGACAGACTGTAGTTCGAAAAACCAAGTGCATCTTTTTGCGCCAGCCAATTAGCCTCGCTGTTATCAGCTAGATTAAAAGCCCGTTCAATAATGTGTAAACGCGGATACAGATGCCAGCCGTTTTCAAGCGTATTGTATGCCTGTGCCGCCATCATAATTTGTAAGTAAATTGCATGGCTTTGTGACCACTCTGACATCGCTAACTCTTGCATATAAGCATAGGGATTAGCCGTTTGCTGACTGGCCTGTAAGTGATTAAATAAACCTTCAAATGGCAAGTTTTGACACGACGCCGAGAATCCCGTTTCATCTTCAAATTTAGACTTACTGTAGTAGGAGTAAAAATTGGTATTGGAGTGACCACCAAAGCCTTCGATACGGAATCGGTCTTTTTCAAGACCATGGCCTAACTCATGAATATCGCCATGCCCAGTCGGATTAAAATTCCACCCCGCGTCATACGGGTTACCCGAGCAGCCCCAGCCGCATGTGGGTTGGTCGGCATTCATGTGCTTAACAATATCAATGGTCTGTATTTCAAGATTGCGTGCACTAGCAAAGTCATGAATTTCGATAACTACATCAATACCTGGGCCTTTAAAACCCGCTAATACATGCGGGTAGTTATGAGTATAACGCTCCACGGCATGGGCAAAGTCAGAGGCAATTGGCCAGTAACCTTCGTTGATCGAAATACGCATTTTCTCAAGCTTTGAGTGTACTTCAAAACCGCCTGTTGCTACTTCGGCCCAATCGTAGTCGCCTTTTTCAAGTAGCTCAGCAAAACGTGTATCATCGCTGCTGCTTCGCCAATACGGATGCTCACCAACATTGTTAAATTCAAAGCTGACGTCTAAATCATTTTGATCGAACGCAATTTGAATTGGCCCACCATAGGGTGAGGTAAAGTACACGGTTTCATTGCTTGTCACTGGCACATGCACCGACTGCAATTTAGCAGGACGATTATACCCATTACTGCTCATATAGTGCGTTGCGCCATCACGTAAGGTATTTACAAACACCTTGGTGTTAACGGCTTGGTTGTCGGTGCGCTTTATCGAGAATGTTTGCCCGGGCAGCGCATACACACCTGTTGAGCGAAAATGCGCTTTACTTTGCATGTTTACTGTCACGCTTTTTGGCGTTACATGGCTAAAGTCACTGCGGCTAAAATTTCCCATATCACTTTGGGTTGGGTTCACTTTACGCACATTTAATACCGCATGATCAGCAAATAACGAACGGAAAAAAGCATTATTATCAGTACTAAGCTTATCCATCGGAAAACGCACATCTTGGCGATAATGATCGCCAAGCAGCGCTAATAATTGATAAAAGCGATAGCCTTGCTCTGCAAAAATATCGGTTTTTGCTTGGTCAAAGCCTCTAAATAATGAGTTCACTTTAGTGGCTGCATCGCTGAATTGTTGCTGGTATTGACTATCACTCGGACAACTACGGTTATCACAGGTGCTTAAATCTACAGTGAATTCACCTGTTTTAAAACGGTTCAATAGGGCTTTAATAGTAAGCACATCACTCGGTAGGCTGTTGCTGATTACACTTGGGTTCCATTCTGCGAGTTCTAATCGGTGCCAATAGTTATCACCAGCAACACTGACATGGAATAACTCAAACAAGGCGTTACCCAACGCTGTTTGACTACCATCGCGCTGAACATAAATCACGGCAATATCATTCGCTAGCGCCTGCTTTACTGCTGCAACCACATTATCAATATTTAATCCTTCGCGTTCATGCTGAGAGATAATTAATATATCGGTGTCATCAGTTAAACATCCCGCCAAGGCATCGTTATCACAGCTGGCTTTCTCGTTATAACGAACTCGGTCCTTGTAATGCGTATCGAACCATTCTCTAGTGAGAATGCGGTCTTGAAAATAATAGCTCTGATCAAGCTGTGCCATTACAAGGTTAAGAGGCTGCTCTTCAGTTGCTTCTCTGCCTGCAAGCCAGCTATGGCTGTTTTTCAAAAAGCTGAGCATTTGCTCATTAATCGTATTGCGATACGGGTTACTGCCGAATACGAGGTAGCGGCCGCGCTGTGCATCACTGCTACCCACCACGGCGAGGTTTCTTACTTTTGCTTCATAACCTTCTTGCCAACTATTATTGGTTAACAGTACGGGCTCATTAAATGGATAAGTGGCCCTTAACAGCGTTGCATCCCATGTTGGATACCAGCTTAGTGCATCCAAGGGTGACTGTGTGTCTAAACCAAATAAACGATTTTTAATCGTTTGAAAGCGCGCTTTGTGAGTGTCAATTTCATTCAGTGCCGCATCAAGTAATAAATCACTGTTTGGCACATCAAGGGCGTTTCCCGATGCAAGAGCTTGTGCCACATAACTTTGCACTATGTTTAACACAAATTCATAGTTCGCGTGTTCACGTGAGTCACTGGCTGTGATAGTGAACCGAAGTTCACCTACATCCTCATCGCTAGGCGTGCCCGATAAGGTATTTGTTTGCGCATTAAAGCTAAGCCATGCCGGTAAACCTGCCACCGTTAGGCTTACCTCATCATTGTCAGTGTCATTAAGGGTAAGCGTTAAACTAAATGCGTTTTCTGCACGCGCCTCTGCAGCGAGTGGGCTGATGCTAGGCAATGAATTAGCGCGAGGAGTCACAGTAAATATTTGCTCAGCAAGCTGCGATACTTCGCCATCTGAATAACGAAAACGAATGAGCTGCTCGCCACGGTCAGTAAATGCAGGCGTTCCCGAAAAGCGCTGAGTGTTATTATCAAAAATTAACCAATCAGGCTGTGCAACGTCACTCACTATAATCGTATCGTTTTGTGCGTCGCTAAATGTGAGCTGATAAGCGTAGGCTTGGCCTTCATTCGCATTAGCTGGCGTTGAAGTAAGCGTTGGCGATGTGTTTTCTTCCCGCGCTTTCTCCACCTTAATATCAATCAACAGCTGTGCTGATAACTGCCCATCCGATACACTAAACTCTATGTTTGAAAACACGCCTGCCTGCTCAGGTATACCGCTTATCGCCCCCGTTGCTTTATCAAAATTGACCCAATTAGGTAAGTTGCTCACCGAAACTGTGAGTGGATCATTATCTGGATCAGACACTTGTGGGTTAAAGTTTAGCGTATCGCCGACCTTTAACGTTTGTGACTGCCCACTGATTTGAGGTGCTTGATTTTGCGGTGTTTCAGTGACCGGAGGTGTAACGGGCGTTTCTTGTGGCTCTGAACCACCGCCACACGCCGTTACTAAAGCGAGTATTGCTGTGCTTAAAAGCGCATGCTGGTATGAAGAAAAAGGTTTGCTCATTAATCTTATATTCGATGTATACATTTTTTTAACATTATAAGCGGATGAGCCACACTATTAACTCGCACGAAAGACGTAAATTGACAACGCTATCAAAACATTTTCAAAAAATAGCCGGCTCAAATAAGTTCTGAATTTTCTGAGTGTGCGTCATGTATTAAAATAACCTTACTAGGGCTAGTATTAATGAAGGAATAAACGAGCAATTTGAATTTGGAAAACCATGAAATCTATTAGCGTGATATGTATCACTTTATTCTTTTTAATAACCAGCTATCCCACAAAAGCTGACATTGCTATAAACGCCACCCCTTTTGACTTTGCCACAACCCTAAGCTTTAACTCTGAAGTGTTGCATCAAGTTCGCTCTATAAATGTGTATTTGCCGCAAAGCTATGAAAAAAATACAGGCAAACATTATCCGGTCATTTACTTATTAGATGGTTCTAAAAATGAAGACTTTATTCATATAGCGGGCCTGGTGCAATTTGCGAATTTTTCATGGATCAACATGATCCCCGACACCATTGTTGTCGGGATAAGTAATATTGATAGAAAGCACGACTTCACCACAAAAAGTAACAACCACTTTGACCAGCAAGAACTTCCAAGCCATGGGGGGGCTGAACAATTTATCCATTTTTTACAACATGAATTAAAACCATTAATCGCCAAAGAGTACCGTACTAACGGCACAGAGACCCTCATAGGTCAATCTTTAGGGGGCTTGCTTGCAACTGAAATATTGTATAATCACAGTGCGTTATTCGATCATTACCTAATCATAAGCCCAAGCTTGTGGTGGGACGATGAGGCGTTATTAAAAAGCCAATTTAAACCAAATCATCCTCCTAAATCGGTGTACATTGCAGTTGGCAAAGAAGGCCATGTAATGGAGCGAGTTGCGAAAGAATTATACAAACAACTTGCTCATTCACTTAAAGACAAAAGCCAAGTGAAATTCCAGTTTTTCTCCGAACATGAGCACGGCGACACATTGCATTTAGCGGTTTATGATGCCTTCAAAGACATCGACTACACGCGTTGAGTCATCGCTATAACCAGCAATAATGCCTAACCATTTGAACTTATAATTTTAGCCACTTAAAACAAAGCGGCTAAAAGCGTTACCGTGCAAATATGGCTCTCGGTTGTTCGTGTAAGCGCAAGCACGTGCCGAGTTCAGTATGTTTTTGGCAGGCTTTGGCATCTCATGTTTTTATAAAACAATTTATAAAGGAATTTATAAAGGAATTTATAACTCATTAAAATTTAAACGTTTAAACAGCGTTTCGTAAGCTTATTCCCCCACTTCACTTTTTCAATTACTTTGCTGCCATTACTTTTCTGCAATAAAAGTAATGATAGTTAATTACCCGCTATCAGCCCCTTTTTAAATAAGCTCCGTGGAAAGCTGGCTTTAAAACAAACGTTCAAATGCGAATTATTCTTGATCTTATTTGTGTTTTGTATACTATAACCGCCATCTTATATGGACTAACAAAAAAAATTGGGATCAACAATGAAATCAATAAGACTTAGCTTATTAACTCTGGCAATTACCGCACAATTTTCAGCAATAGCAGATGATGCAAAGCCTAAGCAAGACATGGAACGTTTAGTTATTACCGCCACTGGTTTTGAGCAAAAAGTAACTGAAGCACCTGCAAGTATTTCAATTATCACAAATGAAGATATTAAATCTCACGCCTTTACTTCGGTGCTCGATGCAGTGCAGTATTTAGAAGGCATCGACATTGGTACAACCCGCGACAAAACAGGCCAAGGCAGTGTGAGTATGCGTGGTTTAACAGGTGAATACACCCTGCTATTGATCGATGGTAAACGTCAAAACAACCACGGTGATATATACCCTAATAACTTTGGTGGTAACGCCTTTAATCACGTGCCGCCGGTTGACGCTATTGAACGTGTTGAGGTTATTCGCGGCCCTGCATCGACACTTTATGGAGCAGACGCACTTGGTGGTGTTATTAATATCATCACTAAAAAGCACACTGATAACTGGAGCGGTGCAGTGTCATTTAGCCGTTCATTACAGCAAAACGACGACTTTGGTGATGACATAACCACCGACTTTAGCGTGATGGGTCCGCTTATCAAAGATGTTTTAAGCTTAGGTGTGCGCGGCAGTATTTATGAGCAACAAGCCTCCTCGCCAACATTTGAACCTGCGGTCGATCCTAATGGTGTAGTGCATACTCGCTCACTTGGCTTTGGTAGTGGTGGTCGTACTGTTGATAATACCAACGAACAATACGGCTTTACTTTAACTTACACACCTTTTGATTCTCATCATTTACGGTTTGATTATGACAACTCAAGCCAAGTGTATGACAACACGCCAAGCTACGATATTGAATCAGGCACTATTACTTACCCTTTAGGCACTAAAGATAATATTGAATCTATTTGGCAAGACAGCCGCGGTCAGGTTAATCCACGTGCAGGTTATGCCGCCGATCAAGAGTTTGACCGTGAGTGGTGGTCATTTAGTTATGATGGTGAGCTTGAATGGGCCACTATTAAAGCGTCGGTATCGTATGTTGATACGCAAAATAACGGCCGCACTTTGCCTCTAAGCGTTAGTGAGCGTATAGAGCTGCAAGCTATGTACGATGGCACTGGCGAATATGAAGGTATGGATGAGCAAGCACGTAAAGATTTAGCCGAAGACACCTTCTTACCCCGCCCAGCTCGCCCACTCGAAAGCAGTCAGTACACGTATGATTTACGCTTTGATATTCCAATCACTGGCGGTTTTGGCAGCCACAATTTAGCGATTGGTGGTCAGTTAATTGATGGTGAGTTAAAAGATGGTGTATTTGGTCTTGAAAGTGACCAAGCCGGTCAAGTTCAAGAACAAAACATGTACTCGGTATTTGCCGAAGATAACTGGATGGCAACCGATAACTTTACTTTCACTTTGGGTGCCCGTTACGACGACCATGATGTATTTGGCAGCCAAGTATCACCCCGTGTGTACGCTGTGTACAACTTATCCGACACTTGGACTTTAAAAGGCGGTGTTAGCACTGGCTATAAAACCCCACAAACAACCGACCTATACGACGGTATTACTGGTTTTGGTGGTCAAGGCACCAGCCCATTTGCTGGTAACCCAGACTTAGAACCAGAAACCAGTGTTAACTCAGAAATCGCGCTTTATTGGACATCACTTGAAGGTGATCACAACATCAATGTCACTTATTACAACACTAAGTTCGAAGATAAAATAGCCCGCGGCGATACCATTTTAAGCTGTGAGCAAACCAATGGTGTGCGCCCGTGTGTTAACTTAGGCCAATACGATCAACTGGGCTATGACAGCTATAGCCAAAAAATCAATATCGACGAAGTAGACCTACAAGGTGTTGAAATTGCAGGCCAATATACACTAACCAACACGGTGTCAATCAATGGTAACTACACATGGACTGACAGCGAACAAAAGAGCGGACCAGAACAAGGCAAACCATTAACTAACAGTGCTGAGCACATGGCCAACTTAACGCTAAACTGGGAAGCCACCGACTCAATCAACCTTTATTTACAAGGTGTGTATCGCTCAGATCGTTACCGTGGCTGGGATAACGTGCACGATAAAGCGCTGTATTACAAAAACTACAACCTACTTAATCTAGGTGCACAGTTCTATGTTAATGAGTACGTGCAAATTAACGCTCGCGTAAACAACCTACTCGACGAAGATTTCACCTCTTATAGTACGAGCTATACCGACTTAAATGGGGATGGAGAGTACGAGTACCTAACAGGTCGTGGCGTAGTGAGTGAAGTCACTTTCACTGATGACTACAACGTAAAAGATAAAAGCCGTAATTTCTGGATTGGCGTTACCGCTTACTTCTAATATTTTTCTCCCTGAATATAGGCAGCACTCACTGTTGTGCTGCCTACTTCGAGCAGGTCGTCCGACTGTCACTAAACTGCCAACAATGCCATTTATACTTCATTAACCTGCGTAAGCCTGTTAGTTAAATAATGGAAAATATTCTCACAGCCAGCGGTATATCTATTAGTTACCAAGATAAAGGTGACCTTGATGCACCTGTGATCATATTGATTATTGGCTTAGGCGCACAATTTACCGTGTGGCCAGAGGCCTTGTATAGTGGTTTAGTAGAAAAAGGGTTTAGAGTAATTCGCTTTGATAATCGCGATGCAGGGCTGTCATCATCGCTCGATGAATTAGGCAAACCAAGCCTTATTAAACATTGGCTGAGCCGCCGTTTACCGCTACGCACCCACCTCCCCTACTCATTAGATGACATGGCCCGTGATGTAAAAGAGTTGATGAATGCACTTTCTATCAAACAAGCGCATTTAGTGGGGGCATCAATGGGGGGCATGATTGCACAAATAGCTGCTGCAAAGTACAAAAAGCGCGTACTCAGTTTAACCACCATTATGTCGAGTAGTTCACCTTGGTCGTTTTCAGGCTCGAACATTAATTTGCTCATAAAACTAGCTAAAATACAGCCACGAAACCGAACTAAAGAAGCCGAAATAAAATACAACATACGCCTTAATCAATTAATTGGCAGCCCTGCTTACCCGCAAGATGAATGCGCTTTGTATGAAAACGCAAACCGTTATAGTAAGCGTGCCGCTCATAATCAACAGGGTTTCAAACGCCAACTAGCAGCCATTGCAGCAACCCCTTATCGCGAAAAACTATTGAAAAAAATTAAAGCCCCGACCTTGGTTATTCACGGCAGTGCCGACCCTGTCATCCCTCTTGAAGCTGGCATTAATACCGCACTTATAATCAAACGCAGTAAATTAAAAGTGGTGCCCGGCATGGGGCATGATTTTCCACCCGCTTTAATGAAAAAGATGACTAAATGGATAGCAAAGCATGCCCGTAGAGCATCAAAAAAGCCCCGTTAAATAACGCATACTCATTACGAATGAAAAACGTTATGAGCAGCGCTTTAATCAACCACTAAACTGATGCCAAGGACCTGTTATGGCGAGTGTTTTTGCTGGTGAGTAAACATTCACAAACAAGGTACTGCCATCGGGCGAAAAACAGGCTCCAGCAAGTTCTGTTTGCGCAACCAAACGCGCAAAATTATAAACCTGTCCTTCAGGAGTCACACCACGTAAGTGATTATCAACCACATCGGTGTATTGATCTTCACAAACAATTAAATGGCCATTTGGTGACACTGTTAAGTTATCGCCAAAGTTATAGAGTGTTTTGCTGGTACTCTCAACAAACAACGATATCTTGCCAGGTTGCTCAGCTTCTTTATTAGTGCCTTCAAATTCTGATGGCTGGTATTTCATTACCTGACCAAGTTGCTTTTTACCGCCATTAGTACAACAAAAATAAAGCTCTTTATCACCCCAGTGAATGCCTTCACCTCGCGCAAATAAAGCAGCGCCTTGCTTAAAGCCACGTAAGCGTAAGTCATCTTTCGGGCTTTCAGGGTTATCTAAGTCAATCCACTCAACATCCAACTCTTGATGCAGTGGCATGGTCTTACTATGCCAGTTACGGCTATCGAACTGTGGTTTCCCTTTAACGACCATTGCTTGTAATTGGCCGCCTTTGTGCAGCTTGCCATATTCGTTAGGAATGAAACGGTAAAAAACGCTGTCACCCTTATCTTCGGTTAAATACACAATACCAGTGCGAGGGTCGACAGCGGCCGCTTCATGATTAAAGCGTCCCATGGCTTTCAATGGCTCAGGTTTAATGAGGCCTTTACTATTGGCAGGCACCTCAAAAATATAACCATGATCTTGATTGAATCCATCGGCTTTGGTGTCGGTTGTTTCTTCACAAGTCAGCCACGAGCCCCAAGGCGTAATACCACCAGAACAGTTACGAATAGTGCCCACTAACGAAAGATACTCTTGCTCTTTTTGATGGGTTTTTAAATTATAAATAATGTGGCTAGTACCACCAGGAAGTGCGACACCTTCGCGGTTAGTATCGAAGGCGAATGGTGTTTTATGCTGTGCGATACTGGCTTCGGCTTTAGTTAAATCTGTTGGTTTTAATTCGTGGTTACGCACCAAAGCAACACGGTCATTGCCAAGGGCAAGACAGCCCATACCATCGGCTTTGTCGGGAACAGTGAAGCCATCTGACATTTTCTCACCTAAGCTCGAAATAATCTGATAACTAAAACCTGCGGGTAAATCTAATAGCGCATCAGGGTCAGGCAATAAAGGACCAAACCCTTTGATCGTTGTTTGCAAATCATTAAGCGACACTTTGCCAATGGCACTTTTTGATAACCCTAAAAAGGCTAACGTACCCGCCCCTACCAAAAATTCTCGACGTGAAACCATGCTAACTCCAAGCTGAAACCAGCTTTATCATACAAATAAAAAGAGCATTATAAAGCAAAGAAATCATAAAAAGTTACAGTATCACAATCTTCACGAAAATGTCATAAAGCACCTAATAACGACGTTTTAATCACTACGAGTTGTTGATTAGGCACAATAAAATTAAATAACGGTGATATTCCAAACTGCAAAACTAACCATTCACATAACCAGACTAGCCATTTTATGAATGCGCTTAAAAGTCATCATCACAGTATTGTGAAAAGTTAATGTTTTCTCTAGTGGAGTGTTTCAAACTCGGAATAAGCAATTATTTTCGAGATGCTTATATTTTTGCTAAGTCGCCACAACTCGTTACTTGATTACGACCTTGATGCTTTGAACGATACAACGCATCATCTGCACGTTTTAGTACTGTTTGCCAACTTGTTTCTTGTGGGTTCAACATTGCAACTCCGACACTTACTGTCAGATACACAGTTTCATCGTCTAAAATAAGCGGTGTTTTTGCAACTGATTTTCGAATACGCTGTGCCAATAACTCAACGTCTTGGCCGCTTATGTGGCTCACTAACACAGCAAACTCTTCGCCTCCTAAGCGAAAATATTGGTCATATTCCCTGAGTTGCTGTTTAGCAATTGCGGTTACATGCGCGATAGCTTTATCGCCAAGTATATGTCCAAACTGATCGTTCACTGATTTAAAGTGGTCAATATCAAACACTATAAAGGCTAACTGGGCGTCATTGCGTATACATCGCTTTAGCTCTTTATTAGCAAATATCTCAAGCGCTTTACGGTTATACCACCCTGTTAAATGATCCGTTAAAGAATACTCTCTTAACGCGAGTTCTTTACGCCAAGTCACCACAACAGAAAATGCTATCGTCAGTAAAAAGTAAAAAGCGATAACCGCTAAACTACCTATGTTTAAAAGTTGATGCTTTTCAATCCATGGCGTATTTTCAATACCTGTCAGTAACAAATAGCCTCTAAATAACTGTTGCGCCGAGAAAATAAACAACAAAATAATGAGCAAGTAATACGCTTTGCCCGCCTCTTCTTTTCGGTGCTTCCAAAGTGCTAGCATCGCCGAAATATCAAGTGCAGCAATCATCGGATACAAAACAACAATACGCAGTTCAATTGACTCATTCATTGCTGGCACAAAATGCATAACAAAAATGCCAACAAAAACGATCAGCACAACCCCCCACATCGAACGATTATATAAGCATTTAGATACGCCACTGAAAAGCGCTGCATGCCCAGCTAAATAGCAAGCATTCGCAAAAGCAGGATGGAAAAACGAAGGAAAATCGACATTAGTCGCGAGAATACCCGATAAATTGGAAGCGAAAAATAATGCACCACACACCAGCCAATCAATTAAATAACTTTCGTTACGACTCGCAATGTACAAAGCAGCCATTGTTAACATCATTATAAAGCTAACCAGTGCCGTACAAACGAGCAATGTGTGGAGATCCATTCTTATTATTATCCCTTAATTAGAATTAGGGGGTGGATAATAAACCAACAATTAAGGCAAGTTCAATAGCCAAACTTAGAATATAATCCTCGAATTGACTATTATTTGTTCTATAGCGTAAAGATATAAAATTGAATATATTTTTCCATAACTTAAAAATAACTTGTTATTTTTACCTATAGACAAAAGCCCTCTCATAAAAACCGCCTCTATAAAAACAGCAACTTTACATTTAACACATTGAAAAAAAATGAGTTTAGAAAGTAACGCCATGCTGTATCGGCTAAACAATGCCTAACAAAACAGGGGATTTCTGGACTTTATAAGTAACCTTATTTAACAGGTACATTCTCAACGTATTGATTAAACGTATGAGCAGTCTGCTGTATTCATAGAGTGATTAACATGATTATTAAAATGCTTAAGAGTCATTTATCACTCTTTTAATCTCTCCTATTATGCTCGCTCATCTTTAGGAGACCCCATCACCACATGTGACGTAATGGTTCTTACCTGAGGAATTGAACCGAGCACATCAGCATGAAATGCTTTATATGATTTTAAATCTGCCGTTTCTACCCGCAGTAAATATTCAAACGCACCGGTCACGTTATGACACTCTTTAACTTCATCAATAAACGCGAGTGCTTGCTCAAATGCGAGCTGCGAGCTTGTTGAGTGGTCGTTTAAACCCACGCCTACATAAGCGATAAAACCTAAACCAACAGCGTGATGATTAATCACTGCGCGGTACCCCGAAATCACCCCGAGCCGCTCAAGTTCTTGAACCCTTCTTAGGCATGCCGATGGCGACAACCCCACTTTCTCTGCTAGCTCAGTATTTGCTAAACGGCCATCACGCCTTAACTCATGCAATATTCTGTCGTTAATTCTATCTTTCTTCATTTTAAATTGTGATTTCAAACTACCAAAAACAACATTAAGCGCGATAATTGCGTGCATTTCAATCTATAATTGCAACTTAACAAACAGGGAGAGACTATGATGAGTTTTGAGATGATGACAGCACTGGCGTTATTCGCCCTCGTTTCGTCAATTACCCCTGGGCCCAATAACTTAATGTTGATGAGCTCAGGTGCCAATTTTGGTTTTAAAAGGACCACACCGCATATGTTTGGGGTAACGTTAGGCTTTATGTTGATGCTCTTTTTAGTTGGCCTCGGCATTATGCAGCTGTTTGACTTATTTCCGCTAAGCTACCTCATTCTAAAAGTGTTTTGTGTTGTTTATTTGTTATATCTCGCTTATAAAATAGCCACCAGCAACGGACAACAACACACACAAAATAAAGGTAAGCCTTTTACTTTTATTCAAGCGGCCCTTTTCCAATGGGTGAACCCTAAAGCATGGGCAATGGCGCTTAGTGCGATAAGCTTATACGCTCCAAACAAAAACGTATCAGCGGTATTAATCGTCAGTGCCGTATTTGGTTTAATTAATTTACCTTGCGTGAGCTCGTGGACCTTAGTAGGCGAAAAACTACAACACTGGCTTTCAAGCCCCACTCGTTTAAAACTATTTAACTACTTAATGGCACTACTTTTAGTCGTGTCGGTCTTGTTTAGTTTGCTTTAGTAACGGGCCTTATTTAAAAATGAGACCAAGATTACAGAAATTGAAACTGTTCTACTTGTGTAAGTTTTAACTTTTCAATTTCTTTTTTAGCGTTTTTACAATGGCGACGTAACTTAGATGGCACATCTTTATTGTCAATAATGCTTTTAAGCAGTGATTGATATCGTGCAGTTTGAGCATTGGCAAAAATTTTACAATAGTAAGCGATACCATCGAGCATATTACCATCTGTAGTTTGCTTATTGAGCCATAGTTTACTGGCTAAAGCATCTAAATATTGCTCATCATAGACACCTATCCTGTCATATTTCCGACCAATACGTTGCGTATCTATTCCATCGGCTTGGTTAACCACATCAATAAACTGATAATGCTCTTGACTACTTACGTTATGAGTAAGTCTAGAGTAAAACTGCTGGTCTGTCTGTGACTTAACCATTTCAACAGCCCCAATATCTTTATAATGATATAACTGTATTTCGGGGCTATTATTAAAAAAGCCTTTTTCAATTACACGGATATGATCAGGCTTTCCTAACTTTGTAACTACAGCATCGACACTCAACCCTCTCTCTAGAAAAAATAATGGGTTATCAAATGGTTGATTGGTAATTAAGATTGACTTTTTAGGTGTAGCTTGATTTTTTTCAGGCTCTGGTAATTTGACTTCCCCATCAGATAACATCGCAATTTTTGTTTTACTTTCGTCAGGGTCACCTTCAAGTACAATGGCATCTGAAACTTGCTTTCCTGACATATTTTCAATCCATACAGATGAAAAATCGGGGCTTAAATACCCTTTGACAACATAATGTTGATTAGCTTCGGGTGTAAAAGACACATCACCAGACACGATAAAATTGCTTCCCGCATTGAACATATAATTGATGGGGGCGGCATGGTGTACTTGTGCAACTAAAGTTAATGTCATTGGCTCTGTCGGTACTTCACGGCTAAATCCAACCGGAGTAAGTAGCATTCCTTGCCCATATGATGCCTGATGCGTAGCCCGAATAGAATTATTAACCTGTTTTCCATCAACTTTGCTTAAATAAAAAAACTGCCCAGAACTCGTGCTCCCCACCTTGTAAGTATCATCAAGTTTAGCCGTGTTGCCTTGGTAGTTTTTAGGGATCGGGTTGTATGTTGCTACACAGCCAACAAGTGATGAAGCCAGCATAATGATGGCAAAAAAGCTTGCTATTTTTCTCATTTTTAAACCTAACTAACTATTTTAATTATTATTTTAGCTTTCAGAAGCATACACTAAGTGTTGAATTTGGGAGCATTGAAGCTCAAGTGGCATGTAAAGCGTTTGCATATTCTTACGACTCAATGCGGCATGAAGTGGTAAAGTGGCAAGCCCCTTAATGGTGATGTTGGCAACATCAGGGGTTTTAATTAACCTAACAACCTCTCTGTCACCATATTGAGAGATAGAAGGTATAAAAGGCCGTAATTGCTTAATTAGTTTCTCTAATAAAATATCACTGACATCACCACCAATGATGATTGTTTGCGTATTCAAAAGTGACTCAAGCGTATGAATAGCAATGCGCAGAGGCTCGGCGGCTTGGTCTACCCACCTATCTAAATGTTTACTTACAGCTGATTGGGTAATAACTTCTTCTTGCGTTAAATCATTTAAATTAAGCATCGCTTTTAAGGATGTTATCGATGCAAAGTCGTTTAACCGTCCTAACTCGGCTGTGCTTTCATCTGTTTCTGGTGTTACAAAAATATCACCTAACGCGCCTGTTAGGCCATTTTGACCAAGCAAAATTTGCCTATCATACACCACCGCTGATTCAACTCTTGAGCCTAAGTGTACAAAAATAAAGTTGTGAAGTTGCTGTGCTTCTCCAAATAACATTTGAAAAGCAGCACACGCCGAAGCTGAGGTTTCAAGCGCCACGGGTAATTGCAACTTATTGGCTAAACGTTGCTGCCATTGCTTGTTAAATGTAAAACGATTAATCGCCGTATCATCACTGACTTCGAGTGATAACCCAACGCCTAAAATTAATGACTTATCAATATTATCGATTTGCACTAGCGTGTCGACTAAATACGCTGCTTTATCTAACAGCGCATCAGGTTCAACCAAGGTATGCAGTCGGTTTATTTGCTCACCATTTAAGTAGAAAAGTCCCACTTCTAGTTCGTTATTCAACACTCTTATCGCAATGCTATAGGCTGCTTTCTTATTTAAAACGAGCATTTTAGACGGTTTTCCTGCACCTTCTGCCTTTTTAATCCCGACTTCTTCTACTAGTTTTGCCGCTAGCAGCTCTTCAACCATATTGGTGATTGTTTGCTTTGTAAGCTGAGTATTTCGCGCAATTTCCACACGCGAAACAGGGCCTTGAGTAACAATTTGCGAGAGTACAAGACGCAAATTTATCGCTTTATTTTGCTTTGCGTTAGATCCTTTCACTGTAAGCCCACCTTTTTTACATCTTTCTTCGTTTACAACGTCTTACGCAGTTTAAGCTATCGTAACAGGAAACCGAACAAAAATTAATTAGTAAAAACATTTGACATATTTATACTCATGCATAAATATGATTATAAATAAAACAACTTAGAAACGTTACTTTTACTTTAATTTCACATTGCAAAACAAGCTTACCTATAAATTACAATTAGTTACAGTAGGCTATGATAATTAAGTCAAAGTACGTGCATTAAACAGGATTGTTTAACATGTCATCGACTAAAAAAAACAGCAAGCAAAGCATACTCAAATCAGCAAACCGCTACTTTTTACACGTATTATGCTCGTTATGCTTTTACAGCTTTGCTTTATCGGCACAAGATAGCCAAACAATAGACTGGTCAAAAGCAGCGAATGCCAGCGACATAGCGCTCTCTTCAGAACAAATAAAGACTATAAAAAATAAACACCTTACCGCAGCACTCGCTTGGCATGGCGCAAGCCCGTGGATCAATGCCGTTAGCCGCGGAGCAGAAGATGAGTTTAAAAAGCTTGGTATCAAAGTGATTGCACAAACCGATGCGCAATACGACCCTGCAAAACAAGTGGCTGATTTAGAGAATATTTCAACTCTAGAACCCGACCTCGTTTTATCTCTGAGCATTGATGGCATAAGCACTAAATTAAGCTATCAAAAAATACTTGCCGTCGGCGCCAGACTGGTTTTATTAAGTAACCCGATTCCAGGATTTAAACATAACCAAGACTATGTCGGTATTGTGACTGATGACATGTTTGGTATGGGAGAAGCAGCCGCAGAATTAGTCGCGCAAGCATCAAATAATGCGGGCAAAGTAGGGCTTATTTTCCATGATGCTAACTATTTTATTACCAATAATCGCGATCAGGCTTTTCGAAAGGCCTTAGCGCGCTACAGCAATATTAAAGTGATCAGCGAAAAAGGCTTCGTAAAAGAACATGAAACAAGCAATATCGCTGCAGCAATGCTCTTACAACACCCTGAAATAGATACTCTTTATGTATCATGGGATGCCGCAGCAGAAGGCGTTATTGAAACGCTACGCTCGATTGGCCGTAAAGATATAAAAGTTATTACCCATGATTTAGGAGTAAATAACCTGCTTGATATGGCGATGAATGGCAATGTATACGGCACCATTTCAGACAGACCCTACGACATTGGTAAAACCATGGCTCGCATTGCAGCTGGGGCTGAAATAGGTATTCAAGCACCTGAATTTACACTGGTCCCTTTCGACTCAGTGACCCACGAAAATATTGCCCCTATTTGGCAAAAAGCATTTAAAGCACCGCTGCCTAAATTACTTGATTTAGCATTAAAACAATAAGGAACGACATGAGCATAAATCAACTAACACTAAACCAAATAAAGGGGATCGCGTTGAAGCGAGAGTTCTTTATTTACTATATTTTTCTGACCGTGATGCTGCTATTTACCATTACGCTCCATGACAGTGGCTTCTTTAGCCTCACCAATTTCATGAATATCGTAAGACAAACAGCGCCCGTCACTATTATGGCTATTGGACTTACGTTTGCATTAGCCGTTGGGCATATTGACTTGTCAATTGGTGCCGTTGTTGCACTTTCGGCGTTAGTCGGCGCGATTTTGCTACAGCATGTAGGCATTCCTCTTGCTGTTGTTGGCGCCTTGAGCGTGGGACTCATTGTGGGCCTTATTAACGGCTTACTAATCGAGCGCTTGCAAGTGTCTTCATTGCTTATCACCTTAGGTACAATGGGCGTAATTACAGGCGTTGCACGACAAATTACTAATTTAGAATCTGTGCCAATTATCGACCAAACTTTCACTGCTTTATTTGGAGCGGGCGAGCTTTTTGGTGTGCCTTCCTTACTTATTTGGACTGTTGTGGTAGCAGCAATTGCCTACATTGTTCTAACAAAGCTTTCTTTTGGCCGTCATTTACTCGCCGTGGGAGGCAGTCCAAAAGCAGCCCTCGCCATGGGCATTAAAGTGACACGCATTAGACTTTATGCATTGGTTATTTCTTCTTTAGCAGCGGCGCTTGCAGGCTTGTTGTATGCCGGTCGTTTACATGGTGCACGCTACACACTCGGCGAAGCAGACTTATTAACTGTGATTGCGGCTGTTGCCATTGGTGGAACCAGTCTTTTTGGTGGTCGCGCTTGCATTATTGGCGCAATTTTAGGCTCGTGGTTAATGGGTATGATCAATAACGGGTTAATCCTTTCTGGTTTTTCCACCAATGAACAAATGATTGCGCGCGGTGTAATTTTAGTGATTGCCGTTGCTATTGGCGTCAAGGAGTTAAAAAATGGTTAGAACAGCACTCGACCAAGTGGCCTTAGAAGTCCGAAATATACAAAAAAGTTTTGGCGGTGTTCACGCACTTCAAGGGGTTAACTTTACCATTAACAAAGGCGAAGTTGTTGGCTTACTCGGCGACAATGGCGCTGGGAAATCAACCTTAGTTCGCTGTGTTTCAGGCATTCATAGCCCAGACGAAGGCGAAATAATCGTGAATGGTCAAGTGGTCAATATTGACTCCCCTTTAGATGCACGCAATGTTGGGATCGAAACAGTTTTTCAAGACCTCGCCATGGTGCCAGAGTTCAACATTACAGAAAATTTATTTCTGAACCGTGAAATAAAACACAAAAACCCTATTCTTCGTCGACTAGGCTGGCTTGATAAAAAAGCCATGGAGAAAAAAGCCAAAAAAGCATTAAACCGACTTAACAGCCGTATTCCTAGTTTTGAAGAACAGATTTACCGTTTATCGGGCGGACAGCGCCAAGCTGTGGCCATTGCCCGCGCTGTAAACTGGGGAGCTGATATCGTTATTATGGACGAACCAACAGCCGCTTTAGGTGTTGAGCAAAGTGCCCAAGTCAATGAGCTTATCAACCTTATCAGCTCTCAAGGCGTTGCCGTATTATTGATCAGCCATAATATGCAGCATGTCGTAGAAACATGTGACAGAGCGGTTGTACTTTACCAAGGTAGATCGGTTGCCGATGTTGCTGTATCCGAGGTAAGCAAAGAAGACTTAGTTAGCCTCATCACAGGCGCTAAAACAGCAGCATAAGGAAGTATAATCATGAGCATAGAAAAAAAAGTAGCCCAATTAATCGACACCTTGCCCTTAGCCGAAAAAGTGGGTCAACTGTTCTTACTCGCTTTTGCAGGTAATGATTACGAATACGCAAAAGCATTAGTCAAATACTACCATGTGGGTGGTTTTTATATCACAGATGACAACGCTGCCAATCCTAAAGAGGCAACGAATTTGGCGACTATGCTACAACAGGAAGCCGCTTTAAGAGCATGTGATGTCCCTTTATTACTCGCAGTAGATCAAGAAGGCGCTTGGGGAATACTCACACACCATACCGATTTAGGTCCCGGTAATCTGGCGCTGGGCCAAGCAAATGATCGCGCACTTACCGCAGACATGTACCAAGTTTATGGTGAGCAAATGCAGCAAATTGGTTACAACACCCTGCTTTCGCCTTGTGCTGATGTCAACGCAAACCCTAATAACCCGATTATTGGCTTACGTGCTTTTGGTGAAGAAACGGTTGGAGTTGCCCATCATGTCAGCGCTGCAGTCGAGGGAGCAAATAAGTCGGGAAACCTGTGTTGTGCAAAACATTTTCCTGGTCATGGTGATACACAGAGTGATTCACATCAAACCCTCCCCATTGTAGATAAATCTTTTACCGCACTCATGCAACAAGATTTAGTTCCGTTTAAAGCCGCTATTGAGCAAGGCGTAGGGCTTATTATGACAAGCCACATTTGCTATCCGCAAATAGACCCTAAAAACCCCGCAACTCTATCGAAGATCATATTGCAGGACATTTTACAAAAACAATTGGGTTTTAAAGGGCTAATTATTACCGACAGCATGAATATGTGGTCAATGAGGCATAATTATGAGCCTGCCGAAGCCGCTATTAAAGCGCTTGAAGCAGGTGCTCATATTGTCATGTTAAGTGAGGAGCATTACGAAAACAGCACAACCCCCTACAAAGAAATTCAAGCGGCGACTATTCTAGGGGTTATCGACGCTGTAAAAAATAACGTTCTGGATGAAAAAGTCATTAATGACCGGCTTCAACAGGTACTCGTGTTCAAATATAGGCACTTTGCAGATTCGCCGACGCCAACGAACAGTCTGCTTAATAAAGCCTCTGACATTGCAAAACTTGCAGCAGAGAAAGCCATAAAAGTATTAAGAAATGAACAAGGACTTTGGCCACTCAACACTCGTCCATTTACCTTAGCATTTGCTGCAAACCCGCAAGGTTACGAAAAAATAACTAACGATAGAGGCATAGGCCCCAATGATCCTTTATCGGCTCAACATGTCATTGTAAGTACGCTGCAACAACGCAATACGCCCCACACACTGCTTAGCTATCAGCAACTGTTAGCGGCTCTGAACAGCGACGACTTCGAACTCAACACCCCCCTTGTGCTAGTAACCGAAGATTACCCTTTGCCCGGCGAGTCATTTGATGTTTCTGAGCAACAAAAAATACTCAAAAAGGCAATCGATAAATGGCCCGATCAGCTTATCGTTATTGCCATGCGCTCTGACTACGAACTCGAAAACCACCCGCAGTTAAAAACGTATATTTGCGCCTACTCAAGCAGAGCGATTAGTGCAGAAGTTATAGCAAAACTGTTATAGAGCGTTCATAAAACAACCAAATTAAACTTGACAATTAGTCAAAATGATTTAATAAATAATTAGTAAATCAATTTTATTAATTATAACGATAACAAAAAAAGGATAACCTAATGAAAACAACCACTGCTTTAAAAACCCATTATTTAACGCTATGCATAATGACAGCGCTATCAAGCGTATCGCTGTCAACTTATGCTCAGCAAAGTGAATCACAGGCACAAGAAAACAAGGAAATGGAGACCATTGAAGTACGGGGTATTCGTCGCAGCCTGACCGAAGCATTAAACACTAAGCGCTTTGCAGATTCTGTTGTAGATTCTATTTCAGCTGAAGATATTGGCAAATTCCCAGACAAAAATATCGGTGATGCCATGCAACGTATCCCTGGTGTGACTGTCGTACGTACATTTGGCGAAGTAGCGGGTGTAACCGTACGTGGCACAGCACCAGAACAAAGCATGGTATTACTGAATGGCCAAAATGTTGCCAGTGTCGGTTGGTTTGATTTAGGTGGAATGAATCGAAGTTTTAATTTTGAAATGCTGGCAGCAGAACAAATTTCTGGAATGGATTTATACAAATCAGCCGAGGCCGATATCAACGAAGGCGCAATGGGAGGCACAGTTAACCTCAGAACAAGAAAACCACTTAACTTAGAAAGTGGCACCGTTTACGCTTCTGTTGAAAACAGCTATCACGCCAATGCTAAAACATGGTCACCCGCTTACTCAGGCCTTGTAAGTTGGAAAAACGACGATGAAAACTTTGGTGTTTTAGTTGCCTACTCTAATGAAGAGTCAAAAGTATACCGCGAAACGCTATCAAACTTTGGTCCCGCTGGTAACACCACATTTGTCGATACAAATGGTGTAGAGCGCCAATCATATGGTGCAATGTCATCCATTTTATTTGATGAAGACAGAGAGCGAAGCAGCTCACAAATCACGCTACAATACGCACCTAGCGACGCCTTAAGCATGGATTTAAACTACAACTTATTTGAACTTGAAAATAGCCATGTAAACTCAGCACAATTTGCTATTGTCGGCTTTGGGCAAATGCAAGGTGACTCTGTTGTTGTCAATGATCAAGGTATTGTCACAGCTGCAACATCACTTGCGTCGGGTCCTGGGCTTGCTCCCCTTTTCAATAATACCGTATTACGAACACCCAAAATGCAAACCGATGCACTGAATTTTTCGGTTAATTACAATGCAGACACATGGTCAGCAGACTTTGTAGTTGGTCGCTCTAATGCCGAAGGCCGTACTTTACAGTCAAGTACGTGGTGGGGTGATATTACCGACACTGCAAACTCAAGCTTTAGTTTTGACGTTGCAGGACCTTTGGAGTTAATTCCAACAAACCCTGATTATATGAGCGATCACAGTAACTTTGCGCTATTTCAAGAGTTCACATTTATTAACTACAAACGCGATAATACGATTGATTACGCCCAAGCTGATTTTACTTTCCAGCTCGAGTCAGGCTTGTTTACATCGATACAAGCAGGCTTGAAAGTGCAAGAGCAAGTTTTTTCATCACAAGGTGATTTCCAAGATTTAGATGTCGCTGCAGCTCAAGCAGATAACTTAACCCTCGCCGATTTCAATGGTGGCTTTGTATCAGGCTTACACAGTGCTGAAGGTCGTGCAGGCAGTTTGTCAGCATTCCCTGTTGCAAGCACCGCAATATGGGATTACGCACACAAAAATAAGCCTTCTGAAATCACCGTAAAAGATGCTTTTTCGATTGAAGAAGATATCACTGCTGCCTACGTGAAAAGTAATTTTTCGGGTGAAGGCTTTAGAGGTAACATCGGCTTACGCTATGTCGACACAGATATTCTCTCAACCGGCAGCATTAATGGCGAGCCAGATAAAATCAACAAAAGTTACAGTAACTACTTACCAAGCTTTAACTTAGCTGTTGATTTATCTGAAGAGATGATTTTTCGTTTCGCCGCAGGTTCTGCAATTTCACGCCCTGATTATGACGATATGAAAGTGGCAGATATCATCTCAGAAAGCTTTCAAACAGCCAATGTCGGCAGCCCCGAGCTTGACCCCTATAAGTCAGATCAATATGACATGGGTATAGAGTGGTATTTCAGCCCATCATCTATTATCGGTGCTACATTCTTTATTAAGAACATTAGCGACTACATTGAGCAAACCACCGTTAAAGAAAATTACCCTGGTTGCGGTCCTGAATGTCTTGTAACACGTTCAAGAAACGTCGGTACAGCCGATGTACGAGGCCTTGAATTACAATACCAACAAGACTTTGATAATGGCTTTGGTATTCAAGCAAACTACACCTATACAGACAGCAGCCGCACAAATTCAGCGGACGAAGAAGTTCCTATTGAAGAAGTATCACAAAACTCATTTAACCTATCTGGTTACTATGAAAATGAAATTTTCAGTGCACGACTAGCCTATAACTACCGCGATGACTGGGTTCGCCAGTATAACGGAAGTAGTTTAGACAGCATGAACGACCCGTATGATCAATTAGATGCATCGATTGTTTGGCATGCGACTGATTATCTAGATATCACCCTTGAGGCAGCTAACTTATTGAACGAAGCCCTCGTCTTACGCCAACCAAAAGCAGGCAACATTGTGCACAGCGTAGATGAATTTGGCACCCGTTACTTTGTTGGTGCAAGTATACGATTCTAGACACCTAATTATGCATATTTTTGCATAATTGTAAGCAGCCATCGGCTGCTTGCACAACAGATAAGGCTTACGTTTTTCCTTATCTAGCTCTTTTAGCTAACACAGAGCTCCATGCTCTACCATAAGGCAAGTTGCCCAGCTTGCCTTACTTTCACATCTCCCAAAAAAAGCCCCAACACATTAGTAAAAACATTTGACTTATTTTAAAGGTACAACTACTTTTAATCTCAAGGTGAATAAACTGTTAACAAAAAACACCTTAAACCCAAATATATGGATAGTTCATACCGTACTTTTAAATTTTTCAGTAATTCATTGGTATGTGTTGAAAAAGCCATGAATAACAACATAAGCAACAGGAATAATCGAATGAAAATTACAAAAACAGCGGCAATAGTAGGCCTTGTTCTCAGTAGCTCAGCGTCAGCAGGCACAGGTGTGCAAAGCTTTTTAGATAGCCTAAGAGACTTTGAATCTGGTATTAACCCAAACCTTGCAACCTTTTACACTGACAACCTCAATAACCCTGTTTATACATACGCAAAAGTATCTGCCCCGGGTCGCATGATCAGAGACTGTTCAACGGGCAGTATGATCCCAGAACCCACTACCATTAATGAGTTCTTTACTAAGCTTGGGGTTGACGACATTTACAACCCACAAACGCCTAATGACCCACAAATGTTCAAAAGCATGCAATATAACTCAATGAACGCATGGGGATTTGTTGGTTACCAACTAGGTGAAGCGGTCTTGATTGACGCTGGATACTACAGCCCAAAAGTTGTCGAAATTGATGGTGTTGAATACGACAGCTTTTATGTGTTTGTTGATGATTCAACCTGGATTGGCTGTGAAACCGAAGCACTAGTAGAAATTGTTGGCTCTGGCGGTAACATGATTCTAGCGACAGATGTAAACAAGTGGGAAGGTAATTTTGTTGGCAAAAATGGAGTTAACTCATTTCAAGACCTTCTAATTCCTGACAATCAAGAATTAGTAATGCGTGACGCGATGCGTTTTAATTATGGCGTGATGACACAGTTACTGCAGGATGCAAACATGACATGGTCTCAAGCATTAGCTAAAAGCTGGCCCGATACTGACGATGCTGGTAATGCAATCCAAGTTCAAGCAACTATGTCTGGATTATTAGCCGCAGCTCACCTACGAGGTGCATGGGGCACGGCCAGACTACTTACCAACGATGAAATAACCTGTGATGAATTAGGCACATGTATCACTAAATATGTTCATAAGTTTGGTGGCTACAATACACTATTTGATACCCCTGCAAATGACATAATAGAAGGCTCACAGTACGATGAAAGGCTCTCTGCTGGGTGGGGCAATGACAGCGTTATCACGGGCGGTGGCAGCGATATTATTGAACTTCATGAACAAGCAGGCTCAATCACAACATTAAACGACTTTACTATCGGAGATGATTTAATTGTGCTTAGAGACTGGCAAGTGGCGAGTCCTCTGGCTAATTTAACAATTGCTGATGTAGCCCAAGGCGTTGAGCTAACATTCTCAGGTCAAAGCGTTGTAATCAAAAATGCTTCTGCTAGCCAAGTAAATCAAAATACTTCAAATGTAATTGCAGAGTCAAAAATATACGAAATAGCATGGTCAGGCACGCAAACTGTTAATGGCTTTAATCCTTTATTAGATAAAGTGCGTGGTACCGCAGGTATTGGTTTCAAACATTTAAAAGCATACGAAACAGATACATCGCTTGTAATTGGCATTCAAGCACAGGATGGAGGAATTTACAGCTCTATTGAATTAGTAGGCTTAACATTGTCAGATCTTACGCCAGAAATGTTCGATAACGTCACAGGTGGCTTTGACCGTTTAGGCTACATTGTACCTTTAAGCAACCAAAACTGGGGCTGGAATGTAGAGTTAACAATCAATAATTTTGATATTGATAAAACGGTAATAAGTATGCCGCTATTTAATTACAGTTACTCTATGTTAGTGCTTACACAAGAAAATAATGACACCGTCATTACACTTAATGAGTCTTCATCTCAGGGGGACCAAAAACGGTTAATTTTGAAAAATGTTGATGTTTCCACCCTATCGGCTGCTAACTTTGAGTTCATCTCAGGTAACTTCAGTGAAGCAACTATTGATATCCCTGTCTATTTTGACATAACAGCTCAAGTTGTTGGTAACGGCGGTGTTATCTCACCGACGCCAGATGCAAGTAATGTTATTGCAGCTCAAGGTAATCAAGATTTCACTCTTAACTTTATTGCTGATGCTGGCTACCGTGTAGCCACTGTAAAAGTGGATGGTATGCTCATTGCTGATCCTCAAAGCTCATATACATTTAATAACCTATCGGCTGCCCACTCGGTGGAAGTCACATTTGAAGTGGGAACCAGTTGCCCTGCAGCGTGGAATCCTACAGCTGTGTATGTAGGAGGCGACCAAGCGACATACAATGGTCAAACCTATGAAGCCAAATGGTGGTCTCAAGGGCATCAACCAGACTTAGGTGACCCATGGAAACTAGTAACATCTTGTAATTAATGAATAAAAAGCCGGGGCATTTAACCTCGGCTTTTTAACCTATTAGCACTTTTTAACAAGCTTATAAAAAATTGGGAATAAATATCTCGTCTGTTCGTTACCTCTATGTCAATTCGTAAAAAAGAGGACGAGACAATGACTCACTTTAAACAAACTTTAATCGCAATGTGTGTAGTAACTTCAGCAGGTTTAACAACGGCGAGCTATGCTGCAGATGTGCAATTATCGGTATCAACCGACCAACAAGCTTCAAGTAATATGCAAACATCTCTTGCACCGGCTAATGCAAGTCAAACAAGCACGACATCATTGATGCAAAATAGCCAAGTTTCAGGCTCAGCGACAACTCAAAACTCAGCCACAGAAACAAACACGACTACGAGCAACAGTGCACAAACCAATACTGAAACAAACACGGCTCAAAATGCTGAACAAACGCCTACTGCAACTACCGCAAGCTCACTTAATAGCATTAATGAGTCTGCCAACTCAGTGAGTGTAACAGCGATATCAAACCAAGCAGGTGCAACTATTGATAACAGCGTATCGATGGTTAATGCAATGACCACAAGTAATGCGTTTAACCCTACAGCACTGACCTTGCAAAACCAGCTAGATCAGCAAACAAGTTCATTAACTCAAGCGAACATAACCGAGCTCCCACTGCTTGATGTGAACCAAGTATCTGCCATTAGCAACAACCTACAATCAAGCCTGTCAGGGAATGTGCAACAAGCCGCTATCGACTCTGTGCAAAGTAGTGTTGAGCAAACGGTAACTTCTACAGTGAGTAATAGTGTCAGCCAACAAGTTGCTGACCAAGTCACCGCGACCACAACAACAGAAGTGGTTAACAGTATCCAAAATAGCCTTAATTTAGGCCTTTAAAGTCGTGTTGTGCCGGGTTATTACCCGGCGCACTTTTAAGGAGGTCGCTATGCGTACACTAACAACACTTGCTGTAATGAGTGCAATGACGTTAAGCATTCATGCAACCGCAGCCGATGCAACGTTTAATACACATGCTCAGATTGGTTTAACGAGCAACTCAGATTTAGCAATAAAAGAGCTCGATGTCATTTCATCGCAAAGTGACACTGGCACCTTGCTGTCTGCGGGTCTAAGTGCAGAATTTAAAGCAACCGATGCGCTCAAGTTCACACCCAGTTATCGTTATGAAAACACCAATTACCATACCTTGGATCAATACGACTTATCGCTCCATCAATACGGGTTAGACACAAATTATAAGCTAACACACACTGACATTGGCTTTCGTTATGATGGTGCAACAGCCCAAGTGGCAAACAAAACATTTTTAACGCTCGACCAAGGAAGTCTTTACATAGGTCACTTTGTCAATAACACCACATATTTAAGAGCAGCATTGAAAGCGGGTGAAAAACAATTTACCACTCAACCTGCACGTGATGCACAAAGCCTTGGCCTTGACACCAGTCTTTTTTATTTTATAAATCAAGGTAATACCATGTTGCTACTGGGTGCGAGCCTCGACAAAGAAGAGGCAACTGAGCAACAATATGACTTTTCTGGCTGGACTTTAAATACGCGCGTTTCACACACGTTCACCGCTTTCGGCAACACAAATAAAGCGAGCATTGGTTGGCGATATCAAGATAAAGACTATCAAGAGAATCCAAACGATATGCTCACTGAGCCAACTCCATCACGTGATGAAAGCCGCCATATTTTAACCGCGCATTGGCAACTATCGCTGCTTGATTCGTTAAGTTTAATTACCGAAGCTGAGTATGGGGATTATCAATCTCAGTTAGAGGCAAATACGTACACACAAAGCATTGCGTCCATTTCTTTGCGTGCTGAATTTTAAGCCTTAATAAGTGATTGAGCCATGCCCAAACACGCTATCTTTTCCGGGTTTTCCTTTATCGACTGCACGCTCAACTAACTTATTATAGATAGAATGGGGTGTGTAATCGGGGTTCGCCGCCAAACATGCAGCAGCCGCAGTCACCTGCGGCGCCGCCATTGAAGTTCCTGATTCAATCCCTAAACCACCGCCCGAGTTTAGTGTTAATACGTTGACACCTAAGGCTGCAAAATCAATGTAGTCACCTTTATTTGACCAACGGTATATTTGCCCATTTTTATCAACCGCACTCACTGCAATAACATTTTCATACGCCGCGGGATAAAGCGGCAATGCAGCGGGGCCATCATTACCGGCTGCTGCAACAAGAGTCACTTGCTGCGCAATTGTCGCCTTAATTGCTGCCGCTAAAATAGCATTATCTGGCCCAGTAAAACTCAGGTTAATCACTGGAACTTGCGCAGCCACCAGCCAATTTAAGGCATCAACAATAGCAGCCAATGTGGCACCCTGTGACAAGTCTGATTGACGATAAAAAACCGCCGCGCTGTATAACGTTGCTTGGTTTAATAATGGCGATAACTTGGCCGTTTTACCAATCATAACACCGGCGACCGCAGTGCCATGTAAGTCAGGTGATGCCACGGAATTGGGCAGAAATGACCGAGTCTCAATGGTGCTCCCCACAAAACCAGGGTGCGCCAAGTTAAGTGCGCTGTCGATCATGCCTACCCGCACAGGCAAGTCGCAAACGGGCAGGTTTTTATGTGTATTAACGCCTTGCAAAGGACCTTGCTGCGCTTGATAAATGTGATTACGTCCTAATAAGGCCGCATCATCTATCGACAAAAGACGTTGTAATTGAGCTTTTGAATCAAACTGTTCAGGCACCACAAATCGTAATAAAACCATTCCCAAAGCATCGTATGATTGACGACTGACTATCTGTGCACCAATGTGCTCTAGCTTCGCTCTATGCTGCTCATTGGCTAACAAAATCCATTGCCGTTCGACGGCTCTAAAACCCTGCTCTGTTTCGATTTCTATGAATGCTGGTTTTCCTACCGTATTCAAAATGGCCAACCGGCTGGGTAATGCGCTTATATCAGTCGCAAGTTGTTGAATAGAATCAATGCTAGGCAATGCGCGACGTGGAATATCGAGCCTATCTTCAATACGTTCAATAGCTGGGTCTATCTGCTCTATAATAGGGCTGATCGGTTTTATAACCGCGGCATATAAATTACTCGACATGAGCAATAACGTGCCAAAGGCAACATCTTTTATTTTCATGTTACAGTCACTTCTCTTTTGACTAAGGTTAAAGGTATAACGTTTGAAATAAAAATAAATTGCATATTTAGGGAATAAAAACAGTTTCTACTCGTTATAGTAGTGCGTGTAGGCTGAATCATTCATGAGTCACTTAATTTATAAGGCCGCACGCCCTAACAAATAAGGGAAAACATGACTAATACACTAACCAGTTTATTACCTGCACTTAGGCGTTTTGCATTTTCGCTAACCGGCAACCAAGCTGATGCAGATGACGTTGTGCAAATTACCATCGAAAAGCTATTGGTAAAAGGAATTCCTGACGATATTGAGCCACTAAAGTGGGCGTTTAAAGTATGCCGTAATGTATGGATTGATGAATATCGCTCGCAAAAAGTAAGGTTAAAAGCGGTTCAAAATACCGATTTACAAGAACCCACATGCGATGATGGGCAGGAACACCTGGCGACCTCGCAAACTCTTAAACGCGTCAACCACGCTTTAACTACCCTGCCCGATGAGCAGCGTGCAATCATCTCGTTAGTTGCAGTGCAAGGCATGGCTTATAAAGACGTTGCACACACGCTAGATATTCCTGTTGGAACCGTTATGAGTAAGTTATCGCGAGCTCGAAGTGCCTTGTATCAATTAATAAAGCCTGACTTCACTAAGGAAAACGCCTAATGATTGACGACCAAACTCTCAGTGCCTTTTTAGATAATGAATTATCAGCGCAAGAAATGGAGCGAGTTCGCAGCGCCATAGCGCAAAATGAAGACCTTGCCATACGCCTTGCCGAATTAAGCGAAGTTGATTTACTAGTGAAACAACATGCTGAGCAAATTGATGCAATGCCACTGTCTAAATCGCTAGAAAAAACCCTTGGCAAGCAAACAAACGACACGGTTGTTTCACTGTCGAAGTGGCAAAAAATAAAACAAGCCAGCCGTAAGCAACTCGCTGTCGCAGCAGGTATTGCTGTGCTATTTACTGTGGGCGTTGCCAGTTTAACGCAACAACAGCAATTAAATATTGAACAGCCCATAGCAAATGCATTAGAGCAGCAACTAAGCGGTGACAAAACAAATATAGATAGTGCACGCTCACTTACAGCACAATTAAGTTTTATTAATTCGACGGGGGACTTTTGTCGACAGTACACCCTTTACCAACAACAAACACAGCAGTCTCATATTGCCTGTAAAGAACACGGTACTTGGCAACTTAAAGTCTCTACTGAGCAAAAGCCCTATGATCGACAAACATATAGCCTCGCGAGTAACACGTCAGCGCTCGACACCTTTATCGATAATACAATTAAGGGGCAGCCGCTCGACCGCACTCTAGAACAGCAAGCACGCGAGAATAAGTGGCAATAGGTAAAATAACCATGAAGTTTTTAATCACACTATTAATAACCCTTATTCTCAGTGGCTGCAGCAGCACAAATCAACATAATGACATTGATAATCGTGTTGGACTGACAATTAAGCCGCTCGCAGAAAACCAATATGTGCTTCGCTATAAAAGTAATAGGCTATCAAAGCAAGGCGTGCTTGATGCTAGTTTGCATCACGCCGCCAAACTAACTCTAAAACAAGGTTACGACTGGTTCGTTGTCACCACGCAAGATACACACATATCGCACAACAATACAGCGCTTAACTCGCACAGACAAACTGCAACTTATACAACACGCTGTGGTTTACTTACCTGTTCAAGGCAAGCTTCACCTTACCCTAGTGAGTCGCCACCCCACATTGCAAAGCGTGAAATTACAACACAGTTAATCATTGTTTTGGGAAAGGGGATCAAACCCAGTATTGATGCAATAGATGCTTATTCACATATTCATCACCCTGAATAATCAGGGATATATCTCTTTCTCGCGGGGAAACTTTCTGTGCTACTCTTTACTAATACAGCGCATTTCAGTGTGACTCATGACTGGTAGCATCGAGAACTATTTTTATCACGGGTTCTATATTTTCTTAATGATCACCGTTATTACCTGCTCGGTTATTGCCACAAAATTAATGACCAGTGGGTTTAACAGTCGATCAATCTCACTATTTAACCTGTATTTCTATTTAGGAATGGCGGGCTTTTCGTGGTTATGGATACAGAATATTTTTGAGCTCACACCTGACTTTCGCTCAGGTGTCGCCATGTACGTGCTCTCTATTATGTTGCTTCAGTTAGCTATTTTTAATTACGACGAAAAGTCTCGCTTCAACCTGCAAGTAATAGCCTTTAGTCTCGTATGCGCCGTGTTTATATTTTTTATGAAAACCATAAACCAATTAGCTATCGCGCAGCTAAGTTATACATTTATAACTCTGCCCGTTCTTATTTATGTCAGTTTCAAACGCGCCATACTAAAAAGTAATATAGGCAATGGGGTACTCGCCACTGCCCTGTGTATTTTATTGATCATCGCAATAAGCCAATTAGCCATTGTAGTCTCTGGGAACCTAACTGTTGCGGTGCTTTATTCGCTAACGGTTGTTGGGCATGCCACTGTGTTTGTGATGATAGGACTAGGCCTCATAACAACGTTACTTATCGACGAGAAAAAACGTTACTTAGACCTTTCTTTAAAAGATCCCCTCACCAATTTATACAACCGCCGAGGGTTACAGTTTATACTTGAACAACAGCGTTTATTAACCTCAAAACACAACTCAAAACTGTATGCCAGCGTGGTAGATATAGACTACTTTAAACGTATCAATGATAGTTATGGCCATGAAGGGGGAGATCTCGTACTTGAAGTATTCTCTGAACTGTTAAATCACCATTTAGCCAAACAAGACTTATGTTGTCGTTTGGGCGGAGAGGAATTCCTCATTTTGAGTTTTGAGCCCAGCGAAAATGCAGCCCAACAAAAGCTAGAGACGCTTCGGACTATTGTTGAAACCAGCGAAATTGTTTTTCATGAAAATAACATCACACTCACTGCCAGTTTTGGACTAACCCGTTGGCAACAAGATGACACATTCGATAACCTAATTAACCGAGCAGATAAAGCGCTCTACTCGGCTAAAAATAAGGGCAGAAACCGGGTTGAAATAAACCTTTAAAGCATGGCTTTTAAAGTCATATCTTTATCAATAAAGTGATGCTTAAGTGCCGCTAAGATATGTAACGACAGCGCGGCTGATAATAAATAACCACACAAAATGTGAACTTGCCATCCTGCCTCACTTAACCAAGCAATAGAGGCAACCGCCTCGCCTGCCTCATTGTAGTTACTAGCAATGAGTTGCCACGAAAACAAGCCAATACCAAAGCCGCCAAACCCACTATAAAATGCGCCAGAAACAAGCATGATAGCTAATAAAGTTAACAGCCCCCAATGATAAACATGCAACCATTTGGTAAGGTGATTTTGCACAGCTGATTGAAACGGATTTCGTATTCGATAGATAATTCTGGCTACCCATAGCATCGCAATCATAACCGCTATCGACTTATGCCAGTGGTATAAGCTGTAATCGGTAACCCAGGTCATGTAGTAACCCATTACAATCACAGTCAAAACCAATAGCGCACTCAACCAGTGCAAGAACTTATGCGTAGTTTGCTTGGTGTTTTTCATTTAATTAATCCTTAAACAATGATTTTCATGTGTTCAAGAATAATGATTAACCTTATGATTTATATAGAACTGTGACGAAATCACCTATTTTGTGATGAATGAATCTTCGACGCTGAGCAAATCAGATACACGGGCTTTAAACGACTTACTCACTGGCACACTAAAACCTGCAGCCATCGTCAATTTGCGCTTATTGAGCGCTAGATTAAAATCAGCAATCTGGCCAACATTAACAATATAACTACGGTGTACTTGGCAAAATGTGTCAGACGGTAGTTCAGAATATAGATGTTTAATGGTATCTCGCTTTAAGTAACGATTCTCAACGGTCTGTATCTCTAAGTAATTACCTGCTGACTTTATAAAAACCACTGACGCTAACGGCAGCTTTTTAGCGACTCCTTTATGGTTCACTTCAATATAGTCAGTCTTTTCAAGATGCTCAGAGTGTTCAGGTAGGACCGTCGCAGGTGTTGACTCTGCTTGTACCGTGAAAACATGCCACAGTATTAATACTAGAGTGCTCGCAATGAAGTATTTTGGAAAAAGCTGAGTAACCGAGGCTGCGAGCGCATAACCATAAAAATCAAAATCTATTAAAATACGTAAGCTAATGATCAATGAGATGCTCATCAATAACATCGTAGGATAAAAGTAAATTCTACTTTTAACGCGCGCTTTTAAATTAAAAAATGCAACAACTCCTATGCTAAGCACGCATAAGCTTCCCCACTCTTTTAACCAAAATAATTGTGAATCAAAAAATTGGTAATGACCGCCACCAATATAGTGACGCCAAAAAAAGCAATAGGCATTGAATAACAGAAAAAAAGCAAACCACGCACCTGCTGCGCGCTGCCAAGGCTCAGTGAGATGCCGCCATAATTTATTTATTGCCATAACTTTCTCCTTTTAAGCTCTAAGAAAGTAGCAAATATACAGCCGTGTTAAAAAGTACTTTTAGTTATATTTAAAAAGCAATGAAAGTAACAATGGCAGGCTGTCACTGCTGATCTAAAAAATTTCATCGATCAATAAAACTTTGATCTGAACAAAGTGTATTCAGCCCAATTAAAGCTAAACTTATACCTTATTAATTACTTTGTAGGGAATAAACCATGACACACCTCGTCGCCGACTTAATGACTCCAGACCCATTTGCGATTAGTGCGCACAACACCTTGCATGATGCCCACAATTTAATGAAAGAAAAAAACATCCGCCACATTCCCGTTATTAACGAGCACGGTGGCTTAGTAGGCATGCTCACGCAGAAAATAATGATTGCCCAAGTAATGAACATTATGGCCAACTTTAGCGCCAGCGCACTCGAGCGAAAAGAAAAGCAAACCAAAGTAGCCGATATCATGGCAACCGATTTCACCAGTATTTCTGCAAAGCAGCCACTGCATGAGGTGGCTAAATTCTTTGTCGAGAATCGTCATGGTTGTATGCCCGTTGTCGACGAAGACAATAACCTAGTAGGTATTTTAACCTCGTCTGACTTTGTTCGTTTAGCAGCTGCATTGTTATCTTGATATATAAACAAGTAATTATTTCTACCACCGCACACTGAATTTTTTACATTCAGTGTGCAGAGTTTTCATAATGAGCTAAACCCGCAAACCTCACGGCACACCTCAAAATAAAAAACAAACAAATAAAAACAACAACTTATAAATATCATTAATTTTGGTACAACGCTTGCTCCTCTTTAAATAACTTCGCTTTCTGGTCATTACAGAAAGCATCATGGAACAACTTTTTAAAGAAACTCGGAGGAGTAATGAGTAACACATCATCGAAAGTCGCAGAATTCACAGCACCCGGTGTTAATAACCAATCAGCCGCTGACACGATTGCTATTTTAGACCAACGTATGGTCGCTTTAATCGATTTACACCTCACTTTAAAACACATTCATTGGAATGTAGTCGGCCCTAACTTTATTGGTGTGCACGAAATGCTTGATCCACAAGTAAGTGCCGTACAAGAAATGACCGACACTATCGCAGAGCGTATAGCAACTATGGGTGGCGTGCCCGTAGGCACACCTCAATCGATTGTCGACCGTCGTAATTGGAAAGATTATTCAATTGGCAAAGGGCTCGTAACCGACCACTTGTCAGCCCTTGATAAAGTGTATAACGGGGTGAATAAAGATCACCGCCAAGCCATTGAAAAGTTAGCCGAGCTTGACCCTGTTTCTGAAGATATGATCACAGGTCAATTAGCAGATTTAGAGCAATTTCAGTGGTTTGTTCGTGCGCACATCGAATCGTCAACGGGCGAACTGAAAAGTTAAACCCTCCCTTCTATCCGAAGACCCCTTGCCCAGCATCTGCTGGGCTTTTTTATTTATTAAAACAACGTTATAACCAGCCTTTGTGTTTAAAAAATAAATAAGGGGCAAAACCCGACAACAACATCACGCCAATCGCGAACGGGTATCCCCATGCCCAGTTAAGCTCAGGCATAGAGTTAAAGTTCATACCGTAAATACTGGCAACCACGGTGGGAGGTAAAAACACCACTGAGGCGATTGAGAAAGTCTTAATTATTTGGTTTTGCTCAATATTAATAAAGCCCTGAGTAGAATCCATTAAAAAGTTCACCTTATCAAACAAAAAGGTGCAGTGAGACATCAAGGTATCGATATCGAGGACAATTTCGCGCAGAGACTCGCGGTCTTCGCTGGGCGCTCCCAAATTACGCAGTAAAAACGAAATGTTTCGTCGCGTATCCATTAAACATAAACGTACTTTACCGTTGTTGTCCTCAAGGCGAGAAATTCGGCTCACTGCTTCCTCAAGATCTGAGTCATCCTCTTCGAGTACATACGCACTGAGTTTTTCGAGTTGATGATGCATATCTTCAAGCATATCTGCATGGTTTTCGACCTTTTGATCGAATAAAGTCACGAGTAATTGTTTAGGGTTATCACATGCCACTTGCCCTTTGCGAGCACGTAAACGCAATAAACGAAAATCGGCTAATTCATCATCGCGAATCGTTAGCAAGCAGTTATCTTGCAGTAAACATGCGACCGTCACCGTATTAAAACGCCCTTCGTTAGGCGACATAAACAATGCATGCACATGCAAGCCTTCGTGGTCGATAAAACACCGCGATGATGCTTCAATTTCGTCTACATCATCCGCCGCAGGAAGCGTAATATTTAATGTGCTTGCAAGTGCTTGGCGCTCTTCTTCACTTGGATTAATGGTGTCTATCCAATGCGCATTTTTAATAGCGGTTGCTAAAGGTGTATCGGGGGCTGGCTCAGTTTCGGTGATCACACCTTGGTTAATAGAAAAAAATCGTAACATACGCCCTGCCCTAATTAATCAAATTACTGAAATACTATAGTTGTTCGTCATAATGAACAATGCTCAATTTGTTAAGGCTAAAAAAAAGCCCCAACAAAGGGGCTTTAAACTTTATAATGGCAGTATTGCTATGCACCGAGCTGTTGCATTTGTTCTACTTCATTTTTATTTGCACTGACAAAGTCTTCAATATTATCGACGCCGTTCACTGTGTTATTTTATAAAAAGCGAATATCCTGATGGTATATTGAGCCAGTAAAAGCTGGCATTAACAAAACTTGTCAGTATAAAGCTTAATAGCTACTTGATTGCATCGCAGGAAGTAAAATAGCTGCCACGATACCCAGTATAAATAAGCCACCAACAATCAGTACACCCCAAAATGACCATTGTTTTTGCACTCGTTGAAAATGCTCAACACTGTCCCATCGTTTGTTTTGCCACGCCATCTCTCGGCCTTTAAAGCCCAAGTAAATAGACACAATAAAACCAATATAAGGAACTAAAGCTAATAGGCCTATCCACGTACTGTTGCCAATTGCCCAAATCCAGCTTAAAAAGAACGCTCCCCAACTAAACCCCTTTACGCCTTCTGGTAACTCGCCCACCTTACCTTGTCCTGAGTTATTCTCTGTGGGAATTTCAAGGCTTGCTTCAGGTGGTGTGTAATTATCTGTCATATGATTATCCTTATTTTAAGACAACTTATAGTAAAACTAATCGGCACTTTAATTTATAGTAATGACGATATTTTAAGCAAGCAAAAGTCGACTTAAATTAATAGCGACGTGGTGTGTTTTGTACCATTTATCTGATTCTCTGTGCTTTACTTAGAAGCATTGGCGAATCAATCGTGCCTTGAAAAAAGCTCGTAGAAAATATCCATCAACAGTTTCTTAGCAAGGTTTTTCAGCGTCGCAGTGCTCCCTAGTAAGTGGAGCACTCTAACCGCCCCTACTTAAGCCCACTTAAAAATTAAGTTAATAATGAACGTAATTGTTTGAACCGTATTTAGATACAGAATACAATTGTTATGATGTAACATAACAAAGAGAAAGTAATGAAATTTAAAATCTCCCTTTTATGCTTAGGTATCTCTTCATCTATGCACGCAAATGAAATCGAACACATAGAGATAAAAAGCGACATAAAAGACTATTCCCCCATAAACCAGGTTGCTGTAGGTAAGTCTGTATTGTCTGGTGATCTTTTAGAGCAACAAAAAGCAACAACATTGGGTGATACGCTTTCACAAATACCCAGTGTTAGTGCCAGTTTTTTCGGCTCTTCGGCAAGTCGGCCACAAATTCGTGGGCAAGGAGGCCAACGAGTACTGATCACCAGTAATGGCATGCCTATTCGTGATATGTCAGCGGTGAGCGACGATCAACTCATACCTATTGAGCCTTTTTTTGCAGAATCGATCACGGTACTTAAAGGCGCTCGTGCAACAATTCCTTTTGGTGGTGAAGCCATGGCAGGGATTGTTGATATAAATGATGGCCGTATTCCCTTACAACAAGGTATTGAAAAAGAAGACAAACTTGAAATTCAAACGGGCTACAATGCCCCGTCCTCTGTGCTTGGCACCGCAAGCGGTCAAGAACACGACTTTGCGTATAACGTTAACCTTCTTTATCGCGAGCAGAGTGATTATAAAGTTCCTCATACTAGCAAAGCAGCAGACTGCTCAAATTGGGACTCGTTGGTTTTAAATAGCCAACAGGTAAGCCAATGCCAAGTTTCTTTGGCAAGACCGACATGGGAGCATGATGGCACTCAGTTTGTTGATGTCACCCCTATTGAGCAGCAAATAATTACTCATCAACTCGCTAACTCTAAAAATAAAGTAGTCAATTCAAGTTATTACCAAACAAACTTAACTTTTGGTGGCAGTCAGCGATTTGACGATGAGCAGTTATTTGGCATGTCTGTGAATTACAACTCCGCAAATAGGGCAATACCGGGGTTTGTTCACATAGCCCGTCCAGCAGTGCATTCACACGATGCACAACAGACTGAACAGTCGGGAAATATTCGTATTTACTCATCTCAATATCGTATTGATGCACTTTACCAAAAACATTTTTCAGCTAATCCATACTTAAATGAGTTCAATATAAAAGCGGTGTACTCAAAACAGCTAGACGACGAAAATCTCGACGAGAGCAGCGTGAACACATTCGTTTTAAAAAACTGGCAACTTAGTCCAACGTTAAATTATCAATTTACAGAACAATTCGCTGGTGCATTCGGACTCGTTGTCGATAGGAGTGAAAAACAAGGCAGTGGCAAAAACAATTACCTACCCGACATTAACGCTAAACGCCAAGGTGCATACATACTGCAAGATGCAGCACTTGGGCCTGTTTCGTTGCAAATTGGAGCACGTTACGAAAAAGTCAATTACACGCCAACTATTAACGACCACTATCAGCCCGGACGAGGTCAAGGAGCAGCCATAAAAGATAATGAGTTTGAGCTGTTTAATCATTCATTGTCTGCAAATTGGGATATTTCTTCGTTTTGGTATGTCGATGCAAGTACGACCCATGCCGAGCGCGCCCCCGGTATCAATGAACTGTATGCAAGTAACCCACATTATGCACTGTTAATTGAAGAGCAAGGTAATTCAAGCCTCGAAAAAGAAGTGAATAAAGCGCACGAAATTGGCACAGGTTTTCACTTCGACAACCTAAGCCTGACTGCAAGTTGGTACAAAAATAACTACGATAATTATATTTACCTAGGCAGCACAGGAGTATACAGAGGAGGTGTGTATGTTAAAGAATGGCGTCAAGCAGATACCTTAAATAAAGGCTTCGAAGTTGAGCTCAACTATACACTCAACACGCAAAATTTAGGCGATTTCACCTTTACTGCGTATGCTGACGAAACAAAAAACACACCGGTATATCAATTTGACGGAAGCTATGACCCTTTTACACCAGAGGCTTTTTTTAACCCTGATGAAGCCCAAGAGGCAGAGTATTTTCGCCGTCGACTCGAAGGAGATAGCATTCCTCGCACGCCTGCCGACAGCTATGGCGCAGCAATTCATTGGCAATTTGAAAATATAAAAACCACGATTGATTACCAACACAGCAAAGCGCAAGAGCAGCTTGCAAAGTTTGAACACGCATCACCAAGCTACTACAGTATGGGCATGAACATTCGTTACGCAAATTCACTTTTGGGATTTGATAATGAGCTGTTTATAACTATAGACAACCTAACAAACCAAGAAATACGCCCACATCAAAGCTATTTACGATATTTAGCCCCGCAGCCAGGTCGCAGTATTGCCCTCGGTATACGCACCGCACTATAACAAAAATGGGCCACGTATTTACTCGTGGCCCTTATTAATTCGATTCAGAAAAATCTATTCAGCGATTATAGTCTCACTGTATTTGTGCTATTTCGTTGAATATCACGAATGCCATCTCGGCCTTCTTTTTCCATTGCTGCAATTTGTTCTGGAGTACGACAAACACGCTTAGGTATATTGCTACCCGTTGGCTTTTCCATTTTACAAATTAAACCATCATTACTTGCTTGTTCATCACTTGAACTCGCACAACCGGTCATTAACACGGCTAAAAGAGCAACACTTAAAAACTTCATATACTTCCCTTTTTTTAATTAATTTAGCGCTCGATAAGAACATATTATTATACTACAGGCATAAAATAACAACATTATAGGTACAAAACCCCGTTTTTAATGCGGTTTTTTCACGCCATATCGCACCATATCTTTACCATTCTCGTATACGTCATGACTAATATACCGACCCAGTAATAGTTGATGATTATCATCAAGAACAGCGACAAATGGGCGACCATCACTGTTATTTGTAGCCAAGGCGACCCCTGCTAAATTTTCAAGGCCTAAGCCACCATTTTCGACAAGACGTAAAAATGTCTCTAATTCATCTAATGTTTCGATTACATCATTATCATTAATCATCTTAAACACTCAGTGATTGCTAATAAAGCTAGCATAACAGGATTAAAAATCGGGTGCGAATGACTGTAGACAAATAACATTCAAACATGTCGTTTTTTTGCAATATTTAAATCTATGCGTTTTCTAAACTGGCCCTAAATTGTTATTTAAGGAACCGTTATGAAACGTGCTAATTATCTTTCTTCATGCCCCGTGCTTATAAAGCACCTTATTAACCAAGAATCATTAATTAAAAATGCTGCTGAAACGACTTTCGGCTTAACAATATGGGAGCTGATAAAACTGAGGGTATCGCAGCTTAATCAATGTGCTTTTTGTATTGCAATGCATACTAAACAAGCACGCGAGTATGGCGAATTACCTAATCGCATTATTGGTTTAAGTGCTTGGCAAGACATGCCGCTTTATACTGAGCATGAGCGCCTTGCGTTAAAACTGTGCGAAAAATTGACACAAGCGCAACCAATTGATGATACTTTCTATCAAACACTGACTGACGCATTTTCAGCGCAAGGGCTTGTTGCATTAACGGTTGCCATTAATGCAATTAATAGCTGGAATCGTATAGTGAAAACATTTAAACCTGATGTCGAGTTTAATGAATAATCATTTAACACTTGAGCTCATGACGCCACAAGGTGACATAGCCGAAATTATTCAAGCTATCTGGTGTGCTTCGGCGCATTCAGAGGGTGAACAATGGCTCGCGTGCGATGGGGCAACTGGGGTTATTTTTCCTGTGGCTGGTGAGCTTTTTCTTGATGATCAGCCAGTCGCCCCACCCTATGCTTTTCAGCAAACATCGACACATGCATCAAAATTGAGTTTTTCAAAAGAGGCACGATTTTGCGGCATACGTTTTAATCCCACAATACTGCCGCAGCTGCACGCCACAACACATTCTTTAGTTAACGTTGAGTCACTCAATACAATAGCAACAGGCCTTACAAAAGACGCAAGCCTTAGTGCTTTTGTGGCTCTTTTAAGCGAGTACTTAACCCTACCCAAAGTGATTAATCGCGGAACTGAGCACTCTAAGCACTTAATTCGTAACCTAATTAATTTAACCCCACTCGAAACCGCCTATCAGCGAGCACCACTCAGTCAAAGACAACTTGAACGACAAGTTAAAAACCAGTGCGGAGTAACACCTAAGTATTTTGAACGCATTTATCGCGTAAAAATGGCCAAACAAGCCATAAAAGATCACCCTTTTATGAGTTTTGCCGATATAGCGCAAGCGTGTGGCTTTACCGATCAGCCGCATTTTATTAAAGAGTTCAAAGCGATTATGCACATTACACCTGCCAAGTACCGAAAGCTGCTTTCAGACTCACAGAGTAAACAAACAAAACTGATCCTAAGATAGTTGCACGCACGCTTTTTTGTCTGAATGTAGGCAATAGCGGCACTGAACGATTTTATTTGCGCTGGGCTTTTATCCATAGGATAGTTAACTTAGTCTAAAAACTTGCTGTAACTTAACAGGATAACTATGAAAAACGTTTTACTTGCTACCAGCCTTATTGCCTCATCATTTACTGCGTTTGCAGCAGAGCTAACTGTTGAAGAGCTTCGTATCGAAAAAGCGACAAAAGCCATGCCAACAGTGTTAGCTGCTTTTTCGAAAGAGGTCGCGCAATTTGAAAAAGACTGGCAGGCGGTGTCGAGCTACCAGCAAGCAAGTGATCTTATCGATGATTATTCAAAACAACTTTGGCGCAATGCAAGAGCACGTATCAGCAAAACAAATAGCTTTGATGACCGCGAACTATATTGGGCACGCCTCCTTTCAAGCAAAGTGATGCGTACCAGCAAACCACAGTTTGCCATCACAGACAGCGAACAAACCGAATTATTAATCATGCTTGAAAATGGCAGCCGTGGTCGCACCGATCTTGATTACAGCAAAAAAACCGACAAAAAGATCTTAATTACCGGCTTTGATCCCTTTTTACTTGATAAAAACATTAACCAAAGTAACCCATCGGGTGTGGCAGCGCTTTTGTTAGATGGTCAAGTAATTAGCTATCAAGGTATTAGTGCCGAAATAAACACGGTCATGGTGCCGGTACGCTATGAAGACTTTGATCAAGGTATTATTGAATCATTACTTGCACCGTATTATGCGCTGAATAATGTTGATATGATTGCTACGATCAGCATGGGCAGTAAAGATTTTGATCTTGAACGCTTTCCGGGTAAACGCCGTAGCGTCACTGCGCCAGACAATGCGAATATAGTGTATGGCGGTACTGCAACTGCACCAAAAATATCACACCTTCACGACCGCCCATTGCCGGGTAATGAATTTGTGACTTTCAGCCTACCTGTAGAGCATATGCAAAAAGCGAAAGGCCCATTCACAATCAACGACAATCATAAAGTGGTCACTCTTGAAAAAGCATTTGAACCACAATCACTGAAAGAGCTTGAAGGTGCAATTGCGGTTAAAGGTGGCGGTGGTGGCTACCTATCAAACGAAATTTCGTACCGGAGTATTCGCCTACGCGATGAGCTTAATTCAGACATTCCAACGGGTCATATTCATACGCCACGTATCGCACAATTTGAGCCCGAAACAGAAGCCAAAATCGTTGCACAAATAAAAGCCATGCTTGAACAGAGCTTAGTCGCACTGTAATAAACTTGCTCAGCGCCTGTGAAAAACATTCGCTGAGCAATAAAACGGGCTCTTAATCTATTGAGGGCCCGTTCCTCCATCTACTTGGCTACCCAAAGTATTTGCACTGTCTAATCGATATGGGTAAAGCTGCACATCACTAAAGACCGTTGCACCACTATCACGATATTGATCTGTTGCTGAACGTCCTGTGTAAATGTTTCCTGAGGCACTAAAATATCCAGAGCCTTGATTCCAATGAGGCTTTGCTGAGTTTTCAAAATAATTGTTCTCAACAAGTACTTCAGCACCATCACTCGCACTAATTGCAAAATAAGTAATGTTTTTCCAGTAATTATTAAACATATGAACGCGTGAATTATAGCCATCTATTTTAGGGTTTCGCCCTGCTGCTGTATCCCAAAAATTGTGATGAGCAGTCACCTGAGAGTTTCTGAATAAATGAGTGTACCAATGCTGATTAGCGCAAACTTGGGTGTTATAACCATAGAAGCGATTCCAACTCAGGGTAATATTCTGACTATTATCAATATCGATATAGCCATCACTTATTTTGTTAAAGGCCATATGATCAATCCAAACATGGCTACTATCATCAATTGAAATACCATCGCCCGCTTCTACAAGTGCAGGATTAATGTTTTCGAGCATGACGTTTTTAATAATAATATTTCGTTGCTTGCTTATAACGAGGCTGGCACCCACTATTTTTGAGTTTTTACCTAAACCTTGTAACGTTTTATTAGACTGAACAATAATACGGCGTTCATTACGCGTCACATTAACCGGTAAATTTGAAGAGCTGCCCAATTCACTACAGCTTTGATTCCCAACAGGCACTCGGTACCATGTTTTACCGTAATCGTTCCATTGACCACAGTCTAAGGGACATGCCTGCACAGTTCTGTTGCTGGTCTGGCAGTTAATCGTCGTGTTATCAGGTATGTGGATCACCGCAGGAGATGTCGAGCTTAACGCCGTATTTAACGCGTTACAGCTTGTTACCGTAATAGGTGTTGCATTACCGCCACCCGTCGTTGTTGATAAGCCATCTTGGCCTGGTTGTGCAGCAAATCCCACTAAATTACTTGGCGTTGGTTGGCTGCCGCCGCCACTGCTGCTGCCACATGTCGCATCAACAGGGTTTATGAACCATCTTTGAGAACTCATACCTGCGTCATCATTTTGATAAACATTAGCCGCATTGTTTGACCCTGCCACAGTCAATGACTTATTAGTTAGCTTATTCGTAATATTAAATCCGCCTGATGACGATGCTTTAAGTTGCCAGCGTTGATTTGCGCCCTGCCAATCATCATAAACAATAACGTTTGCTCCATTAGACTGAGACGAATCAAGCACATCTAACACTTTATTGTTGTACTTAGAGCGGATAATCCAATAGCCATCACTCTCTTTAATAAATTGAAACTTTTGATTATTGCCCCCCCAATAGTCATACGTTATGACATTAGGTGCAGCTCCCGAATCAGTCGTATTAATATCTAACGCTAAGCCAGAGCCTCGGTTAATAACAGAATACAATTGACCCGATTCAGGCATAGCATTGCAATCTTCAGCCTGCACTGAATAACAGGATAGCGATCCTAACAAAGCAAACCCCCACTGCAGTAGTGAAGTTTTTTTAGATTTTTGTGTCACTTTATACATAAAACAAATCCCTTCTCTAATAGTATTATTAAATTACATATTGGAGCATTAAGATTAATTCACATGTAAAAAATTAAAAACTAAAATGTATAAGTTTTGTAAACAGATGTATAAATAGGGAGAGCCTACCGCTACAAAAAGGCGTGTTTTTATAATCATATTACAGCAATAAATATTATAAAATTAGCGACTTAACACACAACAATTTCGGCCTTGGGCTTTTGCCTGGTATAGCGCTTCATCAGCCTGCTTAAACAGTGTATTTGAGTCAAACGGCTGTGATACAGCTTTACTGGCAATGCCAATCGATAATGTTACACATTTAACGTCCTTTCGCCCCTCATGCACAATGGCAGCAGACTCTATTGCTTTACGAAGTGTTTCAGCGACAGCGAGTGCTGCTTGCGCATCAGTGTTACTAAGCACAATAACAAACTCTTCGCCGCCATAACGTGCAACAAAGTCAGTTCCTCGTTTTGTAAATGCTTTTAGAACTTGAGCCACTTTACAAAGCGCTTTATCACCTTGGTCATGGCCGTAATAATCATTATAAAGTTTAAAGTGATCGATATCAGCAACGATCAACGACACGTTTTCGTTTATATTCTCAGGGTCATTCGCAAGCGTTTCTAAGTGAGTATCCAGCGCACGACGATTTGCCAAGCTTGTCATCGCATCGGTGTTGCTTATATGCCTTAACTTTTCGTGTCGCTCTATAATTTCTGCTCGCTGAGTTTCAATTAGCATAAATAGCTCATTCATCCCCCGACCTAACTGATGAAGCTCATTGTCGCCTTTATATTCTGCGCGCACAGTGAAATCTTTATGATTAAGCGCACTGCTCACCGACACAAACATTTCTGACAATGGCCGCAGTAACTGCTGATTAATATATAAATAAAACAACATAAATACCGAGCCCGATATAAGCAGCCCCGTGATCAAAGAACTGTCAAATAAACTTCTATCATAGGTGCGTTCACGCATTGGAATAGACAAAACAAATAGCAAGTTAGCGTGTTTATCTTGCACTCCTATATAGAGCTTTTTGTCATGCTCTATCGGCGTATTAACGGTATTTTCATGGCCAAAAAACGACGTGATGTACGCATTTAAAGCCTGTGCTTTTTCACCTTGGTAATACGTAATATCGTCAGCTAAGCCAGGGGTGAGGTTTTCAATAAATTCTTTATCAATAAAGCTCCACAATAATAGCGTACCAACAGGAGAACCTGTTCCGTCTGATTTAGTCACGTTATAAGCAACCGTCACCGCAGGTAACTCATTAATTTTTAAAAAGTGAATTTTAGAGGTCATGGCTTTTGAATCTGCGATGATCTCTTCAGGTAAAATAATTAAATCATTGTCTAAAAGGTGTTGGGGTACTTCGAGTATGTCTGGTGAGTAAGGTTGATAATTATTATCAAAGCTTCCTCCGCCAATGATCGTCGCGTTGGTGTCGTAAAGATACCAGCCATTAACGTCTAAACGCTCAAGTGCATCCGCTATTACATAATCATTGTTGAACCACGCTGTACGGCGGTTTTTGGCTGCATCGTACATGCTATCCCATGCCGCACTATCGAATACCATTTTCGATAACGCATCTATTTGCTGTTGAAGCTGAGATTCAACTCGCTGAATGTCTATCCGATCATTTTGTTTAGCCATCGTTTCAAAGGTAGGCAATATCCAAAAATGCCGAATAATCGTTTGCGCACTAAGAATAGCGATGCAGGCTGCTGTAAAAGCCAGTAATAATTGCTTTCTGAGTTTTGTGCCTATCACCATAAAATAGTATGCCAAATTGTAAAAAACGAAATTAGTATTAAAAAGTATAACGCTGTTTCGTGTGTTTGCTTATCAAGTTGCAATAAATCAGTAAATTAAACGCGTTCAAACCATCAAGGTTTGACCTTGAAAAAGGGAACGTAACAATTGAAATTAGGTAATCAATCGTGGAGTTTTTTGGCCTTAAACATACAAAAAACAATCGTCGAAAAGCTGTTAATACACTGCAATAGACGTAGTTAAATACACTGCAAAAGGCGTCGTTAGATACACTAAAAAGCCCTGTATGAGTACCTTGTATGAGTGCCTTGTATGAGTGCCTTGTATGAGTGCCTTGTATGAGTGCCCTTTGGGTGAACACTCGGGGGTATTTTTTAAATGGATACACACGTTTGCATTAAATAATTGCAAAAAAAATCAACAAAAATAAGGAGTGAAAAACTCACTCATCTACTCAGCAAGCTCAGGTAAACTTGAATTTTGCACCTTATCATTTTGTTTTCTAAACTCGTTTGGGATCACGCCCACGATGCTTTTGAACACACGATTAAACGTAGCCAAAGAAGCAAAACCACTTTCCAATGCAATACTCAAAATGCTCCAGTGCCGTGCTTCATCTTTTAGTAATAAGGCCTGAGCATGCTTAACCCGATACTGATTAATAAATAAATTAAAGTTAGCTACTTTGTAATAATGTCGAATTGCGCGACTTATTTTGTACTCTGGCACTGAAAGGGCTTGCGCAAGATCTGAAATTTTTAAGTTACTTTGTAGGTATAATTGCTGCTCATTAATCAATTGGTTTATCCCTTTAATGAGCTTTGGTGATATATCCATTTGCTCAAATGGCTCATCAACTTTAACACGATTCACTTCATCGCTTGTTTCGCTTTCAGTTTGATTACAGCAATGCGTTTTATCTCTACTTTGTAAAACCATGACAACCTGCATTGCTAACACAATTAATAAGGCAGAAGAAGTAATGATAAACGGCTCGTATGCTTTGATATCGGCTTCACTAAACAGGAATTTAGGCAGAATGCTGGCATTAAAAACCGCAAAAGCGTAACTACTAGCAAAAATAATTGCCTGTAATTTTTGGCTTTCATTTTTTTGTTTATAGCCCCTCAATGCTTCCCAAAATGACAGCACAAGAATACTGGATGACAGTAAAACTGTTATTTCATTCATGCCTTGCTTTAAACGCCACATTTGCTGGCTATCGGGGAAAGGTAAAGCGTCGATACTGACTAAGTAATGCCACGTTTGGTTGAACATAATCAGCCCTGCAATAGACACTGCAACTGCAATATGAACACCTGATATAGGCTTACTTTTACGAAATAATGTTCGTGATACTAGCCAAGAAACATTACACGTTGCACACGTAAATAACCCAATTAAATAGTGATAGACGCCAATCGTAGGAGCACTGAGCTTTTGTACCCCCACCATACACAGCGAGCCGCAAAATATCGCAAATAAATAATGAATAAGCTGCTTATCGCTTTTTAATGCATTAACCAGCATGAGCACCATACAAACAATCACAAGGAAGTAATAGGAGGAATTATTTTGCATAGCCGTTTATGCCTTTATAAAGAGTGTGCTTATTCAATTATCGAGCGTTACACGTATCTTACAAACTAACTTTCATCTTAGCAAAAAGACTTTGTTAGTGAATGTGTCTAATTAATTCAACACACAGGCAAAAATTAACACGATTTCATTGCTCAAATTTCGAATTTGAGAAGAAATTAAGCTGCAGCCCTTTATATTTGAGGCATTATAAAAGTGAAATGGAAAGAGACATGGCTCCCCATACAACAACACACACCCCTATTAACCTACTCGAAACAAGTAAAAAACTCTGGTTTATTTGCTTACTCCTTGCACAAGTCTGCTTTGTGACTTACCTGATCCTCGGTTATGCAGTAACAGGTATTACTCATGGTTTATCACAGTGGACTCGCCTGAATAATACAGCGTACATAGCAAATGATATGACCGGTAACGTCATGTACGCTGCTCATGTTTTACTGGCTGTTATTATGATCATCGGCGGGAGTTTGCAATTAATCCCCACATTAAGAGCAAAATATAAAACATTTCACCGCTATAATGGCTATGTGTTTGTTATATTGGCGTGTTGTATTTCACTCGCAGGATTGTACTTAATTATAGTAAGGGGAACTGTTGGTAATACACTGATGCATGCGCTCACCATGTTTGGAGGCTTATTGGTCATTGTATCGAGCATATTTGCAGTAAAAACGGCTAGAGCGTGTAATATCCATGCTCATCAAATATGGGCTATTCGTTTATACCTTGCTGCTAACGGCGTGTTATTTTTTAGGCTGATGATTTTTGCATGGTTTATCGTATTTGGTTCACTGGGAATAGATACCGCCACTTTCACCGGACCGACGGTCATCTTTATTAGTTTATGCTCCTACGTGTTCCCTATTTTAATTGCCGAGTTAGTGAGATATGCAGCTAAAAAAACCTCACATAGATTAATAACACTCACTTGTGCCTGCTTAATGTTACTGATATCTGCGATATTTTTGACCGGTTTATTCGGCGTAGTCCTCGCAAGCTGGTATCCCGCTATCGTTGCTTAATATAAATACAACAGAGCCACCTAATTAGGTGGCTTTGAATTTAGCGTAATGCTCATTAATACAACGCAAATAACGGTCTGCCATTTTCGTCATAGTTAACTTCCATAACACGCGCATGTCGATTTGGATCATAGAGTGGATCTTTAACAATCTCTTCAAGCGGACGCGTGTCGGTTTTTGGCACAACACTTGGTTCACCCACTGCGTGTTCGTAATCACGAGCATGGTAAATACACAGAGGTGTTTTATCGTCTTCGGCCACCGTAAAACAGTTATGACCCGGACCAAATATTCTCTTTTCAACACTTGTCTCAAGCACCGGCATACGCGTTTTTGTCCATGAATTGCGGTCTAACAGATCGCTGTTTTCATCGGCTTCCATGTAACCCATGCAATAGCATGCACCTGTTGCACTTGCAGAAAAAGCAATGAAGATTTTACCGTTATTTTTAAGTACGGCAGGACCTTCGTTAACCCAAAAATCAACACGCTCCCAATCATAGTCAGGCGTGGTCAGCATAAACTGTGTTGTTTTTAGTTTTATTGGCGATTCCATTTCCGCTAAATACAAGTTTGATGCAGCAAATTGACCACCCGTTTTTTCTGCCCAACAAAAATAACGCTTGCCGTTGTTTTCAAAAATTGTGGCATCTAATGAAAAATCGGTAAATGACTTATCGTCGCCATCGGCTGCTTGCATCATACCCAGCTCAACCCATTCATCATTTAATGGATCTTGGCCTTTACACTCAAGAACATAAGGACGTAATGCCCAAATATCGTCTTCTTGGCTGGCTGCAAAATAGATATACCATTTACCATCAAGATAATGGATTTCAGGTGCCCAAATATGACGGCTCATAGGGCCGCTGTCGTGCTTGAACCAAATATCAAACGTTTCTGCGTCTTTTAACCCTTCGAGAGTCTGTGATTTTCTAAGTTCAATACGGTCGTAGGTTGGTACAGAGCCAGTAAAATAATAAAAACCATCATTGTGCTTATGTACAAACGGGTCGGCACGCTGCTCGACTAACGGGCTATTTGTTTTTAATGTCATCTTGAAACCTGATCGTTAAATTTAATTTGTATTATTTTATTACTTTTAAGTAAGAAAACAAATATAACATCATTTTTAACAAACAGTGAAAAGAATTGTCGATAAGCGACCGACCTCATAAATGATACAAGCATGACCGACTCTCGACTCTGCGCACACCTTAAACTACATAAATAGCATAGTAACTTCTTTGCTGAATAAGCAACAAACCATTAGTCGCACTTATTCTGAAAACGAATTAATCCTGCAAAATATTGTTGGCCTCGTTAAAGCTTAGGTATAATCTCTTTTTCGACTGAATTTTGGTTTTTAAATGAAAAAGCTTTCTAAAGTACAACAAAAACAACAAGCGCTTGTATTAAACGTTGCCGATGCCCTTGAAATTCAAGGCCGCGCAGAGCTTGAAGGTATGGTGCAATGCTGGTTTGATGTTGAATATCACTTATTTCCTGGCTCATTATTGCTTTGTTTTCAGTTCGAAAACCAACAAACACTCGATGCTGCAACCCCAGAATTATTAACGTGGCAAAAGCGCCTAAGTGGCGCAATGCTAAAAAAAGGCGTGATTTTAAAAGACATGCGCAGGCACTTAGTATTTACCCTAAAAGGGCCTGATGATTAATCGTTAAAATATAATACCGGTTACAAGGGGCAAGCCTAATAGTCCTTGTAAGCAGAGTAAATTCACGCCTACGATTAAATAGCAACGTGTTGCAATAATCGTAGGCGTAACTTTAGCCGTAAAGGGCTTAGCTTAGCGCCAACCTCGTTAAAAGGTATATTTTAAGCTTAATTTATAATTTATTGGCTCGCCTGGCTGAGTCCAAATAGCAGAATAAGAGTTGGCGTAATATTTTTTATCCAATAAGTTATTTACATTAAATTGTATGCTTACATCATTGTTCACATGATATTTTGCAAACATATTTACTAAAGTGTAAGAAGGTAAATAATAAGTAGGATCAATAGTTTCACCTAGCCTTTCACCAACATATTGTACAGCGAGTCCAACCGTTGCATTTAAATCGACTAAGTCGTTTAAATCTCTTTTTATTTGAGCATTAGCGCTGTGTTTAGGAATATTAAGTAACGGACTCCCCTTTGGCAGTTTTACCCACCAGTCAGGGTTAACAGTGTCGTTTGCTGTTTTGGCATCTGTGTAGGTATAGGCAAAATCGAATGACATACTGTCTGTCATGTCACCATGTAAATCAAGCTCAACGCCATCACTTGTCACTTCACCTAACGCCGTTGATACACCTGCTTGCAAGTCTGTTGTTAACATATTGCTTTTTTCAGCACTAAATACTGTAAAACTACCACTGACACTATCGGTATTAAACTTGATACCGGCCTCGAAAGAAGCGGTTTCTTCAGGCTCAAATGCATCGCCGTTACTGTCGTAACCACTGTTGGGTCTGAAGCCTTCAGAATAACTCGTGTAGTACTGCAGGTTGTCTGAGTGGGCATACACTAAACCTACACGCGGGCTAAATGTACTTTGATCACTTTTAGACTGCTTTAGATTAATATGATTATCTATTTGCTGATCAAACCAATCAAAACGACCACCTACTTGTACTTTCCATTGCTCACTGACATCTATTTGATCTTGAATATAAACCCCATAGCTATGCTGTACTTCAGTGCTGTTATATAAAAGTGACCCTTCTGGCGCTGTTTTTCCATACACAGGGTTGTACATGTTAATGGCATAACGGGTATCTTCCAGTGTAGGACGGTATCGATACCACAGTTTATCAAAGTCGAACTTGCTGGCATCTGCGCCAATTAATAAATGGTGTGTAAAACCAGCGAGCTCAACACTCCCGCTAAGCTCTGTTCGCGCAGAAAGATACGCTGTTTGAAAGTCGCGTTGATTATGTTGCCGACTTAATGTTTCGCCATCTTTAAAATAAACTTGTCTACTGGGTGCCAGTTCGGCATCACTTGATTCACTTAAAAATTTTGAATCACTGTAACTAAAGCCATTCAAAAGAGACCATTGTCCAATTTGGTGTTCAAAAGTAAGTTGATGAGAAATAGCATCGACCTCTGTTGGCTTGTCACTGGGTTCACCTAAAAAAGTCTCAATGGGTAATGAATCAATTTTTCCATCAATGGCAACAATACCGCGGTCAAAGGTTGTGCTTTGATCGACATACTCAAGTTCATAATTTAACTTTGATGTGTCTGAAATTAACCATAATATTGAAGGAGTAACCACCCTTTTACTTGACTCATGGTAGTCTCGGAAACTTTCACCATCTTCGACAGCCCCGTTTATTCTAAAAGCAACGTGCTCTGAAATCGCGTTAGTATAGTCGGCTTCTGCACGGTAATTTTGCCAGCTTCCCCCCGTTACTTTTACATAACCCTGCTGTGCAAACTGTGGCTTTTTAGTAATAATATTAATTGTACCGCCAGGCTCAGAACGACCATAAAGCGCAGAACCCGGTCCTTTCATTACTTCTACGTAATCAATATTGCTCGTATCACGCGTACCGCTGAAGCTTCTCCCAGATGAGTAACCATTAATTAAAAAGCCTGACGGAATACTCTCATCACCGACTAATCCACGAATAGCAAAGCTTTCCCATAAACCGCCAAAATCATTTTGCTCAGCAATACTTGGGGTTAAATCAAAGATATCGGTGAGCGTGTTCACACCCGCATCATCAAGACTTTCAGTAGAAATAAATTCAACACTTTGCGGTTGCTCGTTCAGAGGAATATCCCCACGGAACGCTTGCCTAACACCCGATACAGATATTTTCTCTATATTCGGTGACGCTGTTGTTGCATTAACAGCAGGAGTTAAAAGCGTGCTAATAGCAATTGAAAGGGCTGACAAGTGGTATCGGTTAATTATAGTCATTCTATCTCTTGAGTATAAATACAGCTTAATCGGTTAAGTTCTCACTCAAATAGTGTCAATAAAACCCATAAGATACTGCGTTGAGTGAAGGTAAACTTACAGGCAAAGGCATGTTTATGAGTATAAAAACAACAACCATTATCATTTAGATAGATAATAACTAAACATAATAAAAAGCGCCACCCCCCTTCCATATAAATATTACAAAAGTATTGAATGACTAAATTAAGGGGGTTGTGAGGACTAACGAGTGAATTTTTAAAAACCTTTCGCACATCGCAATTTTACAGCAACGATTAAGCAACAGGCCATTGTAATCTTGGCATAACTGGCTTTCGTCGTGGGGGTTTTAATTCGGTATTTATAGTTGCTTACAGCTTTTCAATCGCCTGCTGTCTCACATGTTCAACCAATTCAGGGAAGAAAGCTAAAAACACGGCGTCTAAATCATGGTAATGACGGGCGATGTCTTCAGCTGCACCCGCAAAGTTATTAGCAAAGCGAATGCGTCGTGCAATGTTATCGAGCGCAAGACCTACTCCATCGAGAGTTTCGTACTCTTTAAACCAGTCATTTTCAGTCATGCTTTTTACAACATGCTGCATACGCAAAGGCATCATGGCGCGTCGCGCATTTAAAAGCGAATAACTCATGTGTTTAAAGTCATGCAATGGTTGGCTATTAAAACGCGACCAATGTTGAATTAAAAAATGATCAAACGCCACATCAAGTGCAACACTGGCAAAGCGTTTACGTGCAGGTGAAAAGTACTGTTTGGCCTCTTTAACGAGTGGATGCGTATCAGTAAATTTATCAACGAGGTAGTGATTTTCAAGGCCAAACTTAACGGGCTTAGGTAACTGTGCCAAATGCCTACGCCCACCAAAATCTCCCAGCAGATTGCCAAAATGCGAATCAGCTGTTGGTTTTGCTAAATAAAGATGAGCCAAGTAATTCAACGTATTCTCTAAGATAATGTGTTTGTGACAGTTTAAAAGATAACAGGCTGTAGAATCTAGAGTGAAGGCTAAACGTTAAAGCCACAAAATGCGGATTAAGACTCTTTGGCGCTAAATAAATTTCACGGCTACAAAAAGCATCCTAAATCACGGTTAACCCTAAAAGAGGCTTAACCGTGAATGGTTAAAGTAACGCGCCCAGCGCCTATAAACACAGTAATCTCGTTGCGGCTACACTAACTGCCCAACTAAGTTCACCGAATTATGCGCCAAAATAGGAAATACAAGGCTGCCTGTACGCTCTCTTAACCACAGTAAAATAAAACCATAGGTGCTCGTTAATGCGATTCTAAAGGTAGAAAAAAACCATTCTCCCTCGCTATACATGACCCCATGCGCTAAACCAAATAGTAAAACCAACAGTAAACCAGCAACATTTATTGGCGCACCCAGCAAGTTAAAACGCGTTGATATGACTGCTAAAGAAAAACAAAACAATAATACCCCTCTAAACATAGGCTCTTCATCAAATCCGGGGATGACTGCTTGATACAGTAATGTTTCAAGATCATAGTTAGGATCGCTTCCTAAAATCAGGGTGATAACTACCTGCAAAATAATAAACAAACCCATCATCATAAACGCAGGTTCAATAGAGCCTTCATTTTGCTTAAAGGTAAAACCAGCCTCTTTAATTTTAAAGTCTTTTTTAAAGCGAATTAAAGCAAGTAATACACCCCCCCAGAGGATAATGGCGGCTATTTTTCCTGACCAATTCCACCTAAGATCTGAGAACAATACGTCGAGTGGAATAATCGCTTTACCATTAAACAAGGCGAAGCAATAACAAATAAAAATGACTAATGATATGCATAACCAACGAGGGCTAATGGTCACTTTTTTAAGTAACGTTAAGAGCAAAACAATGAAAGCTATAAAGCCAATATTGGCCAAAACTGCTAAATAAATACCTGGCATTCCCTTTCCTTAGTAAAATTGTCAGTCCCACATTTTTATGTCCAAATTTTATCTTAAACATAAAAGGCGCATTATTAAACAGATATTTAGCCCTTTAGTGCGAAATAAATTTCACGACTTCAAGTAACTTAAAATACTTTGATACAGCTGAAATGGCTTTAGTCATTAAGAGGTGTAATCAACTTACTTAGGGGGTCATTTGCTAATAGCTCAGCCTTAAGGCACAAAAAAGCCAGTTTATGCACCGGCTTACAAATTGGTTAGTTGTGTTTATTGCCCCTGTGCAAACTTTAACATTCGCGTTTGGTCGGTAAGTTCAATATCCACCAGCTCAAACGGGGCTTTAGCAGCTTTTGAAACAGAAAATGGCATCATAAATTGATCATAGTTGTCTATTTGCTTAGCCACTTCTACTGTTGCTAGTTTTACGCGTTCGCCCTTATCGCCTTTACCGGTTAAAGTGGCACGAATAGCGTAACGTCCAGAGTCAGTAACTTGCACAGGCACCCATGCTTGGTACTGGTTGTTGCCAAGTGCCGTAACTTTAGCCTTATCCATAGTAATGGTTTGCGAACTGTTCACAAACGGCATTTTTATAGAGCGCTTTACAGTTTGCCCATTTACTTTTGTTTCGACATTCGCCTCAAGCTCATAATAGCCATTTGCTGCACCGAGGGTTTCAAGCGGGTATGTGAAAACTGCCTCACCATTTTCATAGCGTACATCAAGTTGCTCGCCTTCAGGGCTGTATAAGCTAAGTTGCACCTCGTTATCTTTAACGCGCTTTTGCCCCATACTCAACTGCATGCCTACGCGCTGCTGCTGGTCGTTTACTTTAAATTGCGTTTTGGCATGTAAGGCGTTACGCGAGCCTTTTTCAATAACATGTACTAAGTAGGTGTCGTTGTCGTTAAGCGCTTGGCTTGTTTTTAACATTGCCTTAGCGTTAACTTGGCCAAGCTTAAGGCCAACACTGCCATCAGTAAAACCGGCATTTTGCATTTGCTCACGCGCCGCAATAGCGTGCATTGGCAGCTGTTGCGCATTGGCATCACTCACTGAAAACTTATCGAGCTGCAAGCCGCGAGGTTTAAACACTTCACCGCTCTCAAAACGCGCTTTAGGGGCGATACGAATAAAATGTTCCGCTTGGTTCACAAACACCGGTACACCGCGCTTTAGCTCTTTGCCTGACACGCGTTGCCAATACTCTACGCTGTCTTTTTCAAGCATTTGTAACTGCGCTACAGACGCCGATTGAACCTCAGGAAATTGATAAACGGTTTGCTCATTTGCATTTGCCGCAGAGCTCACAAGCAGTATTGCAGCACATATTTTGCTTAAATTATTGATCATTGTCTGGCTCCTAAATTCGATTTTTAATCATGTCTGGCAAGCCAAAACAATTGCGACGACTTTGCTGGTGGCTTAAAGGCTCACTGCCTTTCGTGTGTGATTTATCTGTAAACCACACCACCCCCGCTAGCGACTGAGAGCTACAATTTAAAAAACCATCTGAACAGCTGTCTAACCAATTTTGTGTCACTTCAAGTGCCACTTGATTTTGGTATCCGCCGCAATAACTATCGCTATCCCACACAGCCGAATCAACATCACTGCCGACAACCGTTTCAAAACGAGATGGTAAACTTGGGCGGTTTGGTGTGCCGTACAACCACTGAGCGTTATACGATGCCATCCACGATACTTGTTGTTGTTTTACTGCATCGTTGCCATAGCCCAGTAACCACCCTAAGCTTTGCTCAAACGAGTTGCCCGCAACAACCGCATCAGCCAACGGCGTGCCACCACTTGATGGAGCCAGTGCAATGGTGCGCGTTACTTTATTAATAATATTTGGAAAACGGCTGTCCCATGTCGGGTTCGATAAAATCCAACGCACCACATTGCCACCGTTAGAATGAGTGATCAGTGTTAAGTCAGTAATATTTTTATTATTTATAAATGTGGTTAGCTGCCCAGCTAAACAGCCCGCGGCTCCATCGGCCCACATATACTGCTCAAAGTCACAATTGATCACCGTGTAGTTACTGGTGTTTGGTAAACCTTGGCGTACCGTATTAACAAAACTGCCTGTCCAATAGTCGTTATATGCATCTGTTTGCTGGCCTGTGCCGTGAACAAATGCAACCCCTTGCGCCGCAAACGCGCTGTGGCTCATACCCGCGGCCAGTACTAATGCCGGCACTAGTGAGAGTGTTTTTATTTTCATGTGTGTTCCTGTTGATTGTAATTATATCTATCAGGTTGGAGGAGTGACCTCCGATCAGAAAATAGACTAAACAGGTACGATTGCAAGAAAATATTTACAATTATTTAACTTTAGTGTTGTTTTTAAGTACAAATTATTAGGTTTTGGGAGAGAGGTTAGCGGTTAGCGGTTAGCGGTTAGCGGTTAGCGATTAGCGGTTAGCGATTAGCGGTTAGCGATTAGCGGTTAGCGGTTAGCGGTTAGCAAAATAAAAAATCATGCATTGCATATTACGAAATAGTGCTGCTGCACGAAAGTACTATATCCAGCCCTGTTTAAATTTCATACGTTGTAAAATAATTGTTAAACAGGAGAACACTCAATGAAACGCCTACTCACTTTATTTACCCTCTGCTTGGGTATGTGTACAACTGCTTTTGCAGCATGTAGAGATAATGTGGTACTGGTGCATGGCAACACTGCATCCCCCTCTAGCTGGAACAACACCATCAATGAATTAAAACGAAAAGGGTATGCTAGTAGTGAAATTTTCACCCCAGATTGGGGCTCAAAATCTTGCGCTAGTTGCAATGATCACAATGGCAGTGAAGAAACACCAGTACGCAACGCCATTCTTACGGCTATTAACCAATCATGCACAGGTCAAATTGATATTATTGGTCATTCAATGGGGGTCACACTGGCCGCACAACAAATTTATAAATTAGGCATGGCAGCATACGTTGATACCTTCGTTGGTGTAGCCGGTGCAGCTCGCGGCTTATTAAGCTGCGGCGTTTACCCGTACAACGTGTGGAATAGTACATGTGGTTACTATGGTTTGTCGGTGGGTAGCCCCTTACTCAACAGTATTTATGGCGAGGCATTGGGCGACAAAGTGTATTCTATAAAGAGTTACTCTGATCAAATCGTATGCTCAACGGGCACATGTTATGTGTACGGTATACACAGCAGCCGTTTATGGAATGAAAACGCCACTTACACTTATGTTTTAGGGCATTTTGGTTTGCAAACCGACACCTATGTAAAACAAGTAAGCTTAATTCAATAAAGCCAGATTCAAGCGTACAGAATATGCGCTCCGTACGCTTGAATACCCGCACTGTCAGCTTACTGATCAAAACACCTAAAGCAATTAATACATACCCAAACATATGTCATTTATCAATTCACTCAACACAGCTTGAGTCATGTTTACACTATAATTCGGCATTTTTATGTGAATACATTTTATGTAAGTTCAATAGTTTATCTTTAAGTCGTTGCGAGTAAGTCACAAAATTTGTCAGCGCGCCAGCGTCTTTTCTATTGGTATCGGCAAGCAGCATTAACAACTTTCGCTGCGCTTGATTAAGGTGCAATTGCAGTGACTTCGCTGCTTTTTCTATTTCATCATTTTTAGGTTGTTCAAGGTGCTCACTCGTATGGGTAAACAGGGTAAGCGTATCGCTCGAAAGTTCGCGGATCAAAATCAATATATCGCTTTTTAGCTCAATAAATTGCTCATTCATAATGCGTTTGCTTTCAAACAGATCGATGATGGAGTCGTGAATTTGAAACAAATAATCAAAGCGATTAATTTGCAGCATTAATTCTCGTGACTGCTCTTCATCATTGATTTTACTAACAATAGTCGTGAAATAAGTAATGTATTCCTTTTCAACAAAACTGGCATATTCCAAGCGCTTTTGCGCGGTGTCTTGAATACCCTTAAAGTTTGTTTCTAGGCTAAGCGTGACTTGGTTGTAATTCTCTTTCAAAAAGTTAAGCAGTTGTTGGTTCCCCGACTCCAGTTTATCAACAACGTGCTGAAACTCTTCATCTTCTTGGTAGGTAGGTAACTCAAGACGTTCAAAATCCATTTTGCCTTCGCCAAGCAGAAAATCCACAAATCGCGTAAAAGGATTAAGAAAAAGAATAAAAACCAAGCTGGCAACCACATTAAAAATAAAATGAATATTCGCCAACGCAATTGCTGGCTCCATCTTGATTTCACTTAACTTATTACCAAACAGTAAAATGAAAGGCAGAAACAACAGCACCCCACCCACATTAAACAAAAAGTGACTAAGCGCGGCTTTTTTCGCGGCGATATCCATGCCAAACACCGCAATCATGGCTGTAGCCGTGGTGCCAATGTTCGCGCCCATAATAAGTGGCACGGCATTCTCAAGCCCCAAAATACCTTGTTGTGTAAATACGATTGCCAACCCCGTTGTTACCGAGCTCGACTGCACCATAGCAGTAAATACACAGCCCACTAAAATCGCGATAAGCGGATTTTGCGGCTGCGTTAAAATTTCAATTAATGCGGGGTTATTTTGCAGCGGCGCAAGTGACGAAGAAATCAGGTTAAGGCTAAAAAACACAAAGCCGAAATAGAAAATAGCCTTTCCAAATATTGAAAAACGGTTACGAGTCAGCGACAGAAAAAAGCCAATAATAATGATCACAGGGGCAAACACAGTTAGCTTAAAAGCCACCAGCTGAGCTGTGATGGTGGTGCCCACGTTCGAACCGAAGATAATACCAACACTGTTTTTAAACGTTAACACCCCGGCATTTACCAGGCTAATAGTGATCACCGAAGTTGCAGAGCTCGATTGAATAAAAGCCGTCACCACCGCACCAATTAACACCCCTAAAATAGGAATATTCGTTGCGCGACTTAACGACTTACGAAAGTGCTCGCCAGATATATTCTCGATCTCCCGAGAAAAGTTCTCGAGACCAAAAATAAAAAGAATAATGGCGGTAAGCCCAGCCATGGCTATAGTAAGATTTTCCATTCGCTTATAACGTACTGATATTATTAATCAACATCGATACAAAAAAGTATAGATTTGAGTACCTTATAGCGCAATGATCGAAAACAAACTAACTGGTTTTAGGAGCGAGTTGCAAGGAACGAGATTCGAGTCGTAGGAGGCGTTTTAACGCCGAACAAAAAAGGAGATATTAGATATCAGTCGTTAGAAGTCAGATGAAAAACACAAGTTAGCGAGTTGCGAGTAGACATCGCGTGAAATAAATTTCACGCCTACGGTGCTAGGTGCTAGGTGCTAGGTGCTAGGTGCTAGGTGCTAGGTGCTAGGTGCTAGGTGCTAGGTGCTAGGTGCTAACAGCATAGTGTTGGTTTAGGATTGGTAAAGGAGTTAGAGAAAAAGAAAGGCCTGACCCCTTGGTTTTTGTGTTACCTAAAGTCCAATATGATATTTTTAAGTACTTTGCTATAGTCCTTTCCCCTTCGAAACTCAATCGAAACTTGATTTTTGCCATCTACCTTCTCAACACTTACTATCGCAAAGTTATTACGTTTAAATATTTTGGGCTTACCAAAGGCCGTTTTAATCACACTTTCTGAATGATATTTGGAAAACGTGGCATTACCATCTTCAACATGGTCTGCCCTCGCTTTCTTTGCTAATAATTTGCCCCAGTCAAAATGATCTTCTTGCAAGCCCAAAACAAACCAATGAAAGGCAGAAGATATGACATTAAATACTTTAAAATCTGGATCATCTTCATGAGTCAATTGAGCAGCGGCTGAAATATGCACGTCACCTGATAAAAACACTACTTGAGGGCGTTCATCAAGTGTTCGAATATAATCGAGTAACTCTACACGCTGCTTTGCGGCTAAGAACCATTTATCTTCAGGAGTGCCTAGTTTACCTCTGGTATCAGGAAATACGGGAATAGAACTAGCAATAAATTTAACGTTACCACTGCCATCACTTAGCCATGAACACAACTCAGTATATTGAGCATCACTCAAGATTTTCGGTTCAGTGGTGTGTTCAGCTTCATATTTTTTAGATCTTACTTCACTATCACCGCGCACATCTAGAAAGAAAAAGTCACTGTTGCTATGAGTAAACTTGTACCAATACTTTTTGCGGTTTTCGGTTGGATGGAAGGGGAAATTTTGTTGGATAAACTGTTCAGGGTCTTCAATTAGGTTAGAGAAGGCAGCTTGGTGTGCCTCATATGCCCTAAGGCCATATTTAAGAGTATTTTTATTGAACTGCTGATTAACTTTATTTTCGTCTTCTTTGAATTTACCTAATGACCAATCATTTTGTATTTCATGGTCGTCCATCATCATATAGCAAGGTAGTTGCCGAGTGACTTTGTTAAACATGTATAAACCAAACGCTTCGCTATATTCTTTGAAATAGTCTTCAATTTTAGGTCTAAATTGATACTTATCTAAAATATGCGCATGGTCGATGTATATTTGATCACCTAACATAAACAACATGGTTGGTCTTAGTTCTTCGTCAATTTCATCAAGGTAAGCATATATATTGTCGAATGTCTCCTCGCCTTTATTGCCGAGGTTGTCACGGCATGACCCCATAATAAATCGAGTAGTAGCATTATTTTCGTCTGGAAAAGTCGTTATTTGTCCATTTAAATCTGGAGTCTTTTCAGCTCCCCAAACCAGCTTATCTTCTTCAATTGCTTGATTTAGTTCAGCCAACGTATCGCAGATTACATAGCCGACTTCGTAAATGTAGGTCGTATTAGCTTCTAGCGACAAAATATCAACAATGCCCATATCATTGTAATAGGCACTGAAATGAAAAGTCTGAATGGGGAAAAACTGAGGTGATTCCGATTCTCTAACTCGAATAACACCAATACAACTATCAGCATTTAAACAACTACCACCAACACGAAAACTTGACGATGTAGTGTGCCCAACAATTGGACCAATCAATAAAGGTTTAACGAGCATCGCATATCCTTGCTTATATTTCTTATGTTCAAATAATAGGCAAGGTTATATTATTTCTCCAGACATTAATTCTCAATAATTCCGTTAAATAGAGAAAATTCATACTCTGCCCTAGTAAACTAACTACAAAAACAAACCTTTTAACGCATTGTAAATTAACATGATTATCAAGAATTTCACGGTTAATACGGAGGTCTTTCTTTTTGACTTTACTCTAACTCCTCCGCGCAAAATAAATTTCACGTTTACAGTCTAGTTTAGGCGCTAAATCTCTATTATTCGGTAAACCAATGTTTAGTTTTATTCACAATAGCTACAAGAGAAAGCATAACGGGTACTTCAACAAGCACGCCAACCACCGTTGCTAATGCCGCACCAGAATGTAAGCCAAAAAGAGAAATTGCTACTGCTACCGCCAACTCAAAGAAATTTGAAGTGCCAATTAAACAAGCAGGCGCTGCAATATTGTGTTTAAGCTTAAGTTTTACCGCAATAAAGTAAGCAATAATGAAAATGCCGTAGGTTTGAAGAATTAATGGAATAGCAATTAATACAATATTTAAAGGTTGCTCAATAATTGTATTCGCCTGAAAACCAAATAAAAGTACCACGGTTGCCAACAAGCCAATTACAGAAAACGGCTTTAACTTATCCAACAAGCCAGCAATAGACGCTTCGTCTCGCCCTGAACGATTAATACTTTTTCGTGTAAGTACACCCGCGATTAAAGGCAATAACACGTACAACACGACAGATATAAACAAGGTGCCACACGGTACATGAATATCTGTCACACCGAGTAATAAACCAGCAATAGGAGCAAAAGCAAAAATCATGATGATATCGTTTACCGACACTTGCACTAAGGTGTAATTAGCATCGCCCTTTGTTAATTGCGACCACACAAACACCATCGCCGTACAAGGGGCTACTCCCAGTAAAATCATACCCGCAATATATTCTTGAGCCGTTTCTGGTGAAACAAAGTCGGCAAACAATCCTTCGAAAAATAGCCACCCTAATGCAGCCATAGAGAACGGCTTAATAAGCCAATTAATCACCAAGGTTAATACCAGACCTTGCGGGTTTTTACCGACCTCTTTAATGGTTGAAAAGTCGACCTGCACCATCATTGGGTAAATCATCACCCAAATAAAAACAGCAACAACCACGTTGACATGTGCAACTTCGAGCTTTGCAATCGCTTCAAACAAAGGCGGATAAACAATGCCTAACGCAACCCCTGCGGCAATAGATATCGCGACCCATACAGATAAATAGCGCTCAAAGATTCCCATACTTACACTCCCTAGTTACAGTAGCTCGCCATTCGAGTTATGGCGTTTTACCCAGCATATTTTATAAAGCTAACTCATGTTCATTGAAGGTCATACTCCTTAAATCTTACTTATAGCTATGGTGAAACAAACACTTTCAACTCAACATCATTATTGTGAGCTGTTGCTAACCAACTGTTTAATAATTGAAAAGCTTGTAAGGTTTCGCCATTGGCCTCTGAGCCTAACTTTAATTGCTGCTCAAAATGTTCGGCAGAAAAACCATTAGCAACAACAACCCAAATCTCTTTTTTTACTGCTGTTGAGCGCCTTCTTGCGGCAACTGTACTCCACAGCTCATCTAATTTTTCTAACCTTTCCTGCTCATTTTGAGCAGTAAACCTAGCACCTTGGAAAATTCTAATTCTCTCAGGAATGTTTGGGTTATCATTCGGTCTAGGCCATGCCGTATACAAACTATTCCAGTTTGAAGGTTTTAAATTAACATCACTACTAATAAGCATTTCGATATTTTTTATGGCTTGAGACCCAACTTCAGCAAGAGCTCCTGCTGATGATCGGGGGGTTATTGCACTGCGACATTTAACATGAACGAATGCTAACTTGTTTTTTGACGATACAATAAAGTCAGCAGGTTCGGTTCCCATATCAGTGTTAATCAGCAAGTCTGCATCGGGTATGTAAGGAGCAAATGGACCTAGTTCGTTTTTTGTTGGGTTGGCTAAGCCATTAGCTTTCAATTGATCCACTAAATAGAAAATCGAATCACTGCTAAAGCCTCCATCAACAACCTGAAGAACACCATTTTGATACCCTTTCTCATCTAAATTTTCACCAGTAAGAGATTCAAGTCCAATAACAACATTGGCAAGGTTGGAATCAACTAATTCAAAACTCTCAGCAACAGGAAGCGTTAATTGATAGAACTTACCATTTGAAAAACTTACGCCATCAGCTAGAAGAGCTTTGTGTAGGTGCTTGTTAAGAAAGTCAGTTATCTCTTGGTATTCCTCACCTTCAAGTGAATATAGTATTTCCGCTTCTGACACAATTTCTAGATACGGTTCTTCTTGCTTAAAGTTTGCTAAAACTCTACTTTCTTCAATACCATCAATAAGCAAAGCGCCGTTGTCATAAATTAAATAGATAAAAGAGTTGTCAAGTAAATAGGATTCCCCGTCTATCAAAATACTTATTGGGGACACTAACCCTGTAAAAAAATCAAAAATTAAACTTTGAACCTCAAAACTTTTATTCACAGGTATTGGTTTTGCATATGAATGAACCAAAGCATTATTTATATCAATATTAGCAGATATAACGTTATCGATACCGATAAGCCAATCATTAAGGTCATCCAAAGTAAACGATGACTCTTTTTGATCTGAGATTCGTCCAGAATCAGCACCTACATAATAACTACCTTTCTTTTTATTGAATTGGTCATAGGTATCACAACGCATTGTGGCTAACCGATATGAAGCATTAGCTTGCATGTCAGCCATTTGCTCTAAGTTACGTCCTTTTACCGCGATGCTTTCAGGACGTTTTCTAGCAGAACTAATCGATTTACTACTCGCTTCTTTCGTTGAGGCTGATTCACCTAATGACATTACCTTAAGCAGTTTATCTAGAGATACCGCAGAGCCGAGTTTTAAATCTTTCTCACCATTAAACCTGCGGCCTCGGCTATCATAAATTGCAACAATATTGTTCGAGAGCTGTTTGCATAATGTTATTTCAAGTGAAGGCTCAAAGAAAAACTGATCTGTTAAAAACCGAGACTTATTGAACGCAATTGATATAACACCATGAATACCAGACTCTGTAGAAAATGTTCTCGCGAGTTCACCTGCATTATTACATCGCCAATATAGATGATCTGATAAAAGTTGAACGTTGAATCCCTGCGACTGATTCAAAAAACAAATTGATGCTGTTGGGATATTAAGAGAACTTTTCGGCTCGAAAGTATTAAGATCAAACTTACTTACAAATCGGTTTCCGTAATAACTCACATCAGGAAACGCCTCTAGGTAACGCTCAACCAACTTGTTGCTGTCTAATGATGCTATGAATTTTTTAACTGACTCGGTGGTATTAAGTGAACGGTCAAATCTTCGGTAGTTTTGCCACATTTGGCTATTTGCATCGTTTTCAATTTCCAAAATCTTAGGTTCAATATCACCATACAGACGAACTACTCTTCCGATGGTTTGAACTAGTTCGCGACCACTATTAACTGCATAGGCCAAAACCAATAACTTAGCTTCGGGAATATCGACCCCTTCATCCAGTTTTCGCTGGTGAATAATAACTTGATAATCAGAACCTTTAAGATTCGCTGGCACGGAAACTTTTACATTATCTCGTTCATCTTTAGTAAATTGTTCATGTATTGCTAACACCGAAAAGCCATCATTTAGCAAATCGTAGTAGCTTTTTATATCTTCGAACTTTTCACATTTGATAATGCACTTTGTTCCATCATTAGCCTTTAAGAATTCTGTGATTGTTCCGCTTAACTCAGATAAAGCAATTGACTCAAAAGTTGGTTCTTTTAAAACACCATCTGCAAGTGCTCTCTCAAAGGTATAAATATAACTAGCGTCTTCGGTAACATCGAATTGATACAAGTCATTCCTGTACGGAGTAGCAGTTATAACAACTTTATGAGCTTTAATACCACGTACCAAGGTGCTCCATACTGGAGAAGGTTCGGCGTGCCCTTCATCAATAATAATAAGATCAATATTTTGCTTTAGCAGCTCAAGCTGAGCATTATCGAAAGTTTGTAGTTTCTGGAAGGTTGATACATAAACGCCGTTTTTAGAGGTATCGTTCACATCACTATAAACTGTCTTTAGCTTGATGACCTCACCTTCAACACGATCCCTAAAGAACTTTCCATTTATTTCTTTAAAGAGTTGATCACACACAGCGCGTCGATGACATAATACCAACACTCGTTTTTGGGTTGCTTTGTGAGAGATAATACCTATTACACCTGACTTACCAGCACCTGTTGGCAAGCTAATAAGGCAAGAGTTCGCATTTTCATTTAACGGCTTTTTCAAGTAACTTAACGCCGTTTGAATACTTTCTTGCTGGCAGTATCTTAGACTTTGCCACAAATCTTCATTAACGATGAAACCACTAACATTCATTGAAACGTCCTTGTTGTTATTTTTAAATTCCAACTATTTAAACTCATAAAGTCAATAACCGTTCAAATTAATCAAGCTTTGCTCTAACTTCTTTCATATAAATAATAAATATTTATCTTCTTAAATAAAAATATCTGTAATGGATAAAAAAGAAGGTACCGACCTGTATTGTCATTGTGTAGAAAGAGGAAAAAATCCATACCGACCAATTTCTTTGTTCTTAGAGAAGTGGTAGTAAGTCATTTTTGGTTTCAAATCTTCATCTGGTTCTTGGTTCTCAAACACAATTATTTGCTTATCTTTAAACGAATCACAAAGATCAATGTAGAAAGCAAAAATCATATCTTTTTGTAGTTGAACCTCATCATCATTCTCATCATTGTCACCCGCTCGATAAGTGGTCAAAGGAGAATCCAGAATTACAAAATTTGGATGGCGTTCATACTTAGACAAGTATTCCATTAAGCCTAGTGAAAAAGCTGCATACGAAATTGCTCGGTATCCTTTACCAAAATGGGATCTTGGCTTGCCACTAATTACCAAATCCCTAGCTTTCATATCAAAAGTAACGTCTTCATATCCGGGAAATGACCAACGCTGTAAAATTGCACTAATGTTCTTACACAAAGCTGTTAACTCGGCACTAAAATCAGGAAATACGTATTTTTCAGTTCTGTCTTCAAGCTGGACACGCAGTTCACCTATCTCTTTTAATAAGCTTTCACGAGAATCCACTATGGCTCTTTGTTTCAAAAATTCAATCTTTTTACTATTTAATAGCCGAATAGCTACGTTATAGTCCTTAAACTTTGAAGATATATTCCCTTCTATTATTTCTGATAGCTCTTTAACTACTGCTTCTTTTTGAACTATCTCTTTTGCAAGCATTTGATACTCTTGCTTTAGGTCCTCAATTGAATCAGTTAACCCATTAACTTGAAATTTATTTTTATTAATTTCCGCCTCAGTGCTTTGCACTAATTGCTTTAGCTCTTTTGCATCTTTTTCTTGTTCAAACTCTTGTCCGCAAGTAGGGCAATTCGACATCTCGTATAGCTCAACAAAAGAAGCGGCTTCAGCTCCTGCCTCTAACCTTTCCAAATCTGAGTTATATTTATCAACTAAAAGGCTAAATCTCCCCTGTAAAAGAAGGTTTTCTTTTTCTGATTCACGTAATTTACTTAGATCCCCCCTGAGTTTATTTCTTTCAGAATCAAGTTCACTATTGGCTTCAACCAGTGCGGTTAGTTCGTATTGAGCCTTAGATAACGATTCCTCTAACTCATTCAGTTCTGAGTCTAACTTTTCTGTTGAGGACTTTACTTCTTCATGGTTAGAAAATTTCTTGGCAACATATTCCTCCAGAGCTTTGACACGCGATTCCACAGCTCCTTCAGTATCTTGTTGTTGTTTCAACTCTTTAACTACTGAATCATCTGCACCAGTGAGTAAAGTTTTAAGTAGTGATGTTTCTTGAGTATAGTCTCGCTGGCCTTCACCCAGAGGTGAAGATTCGGTAATTATTCTGCCTTCATCGACCAAAAATAATTTACTAAGTACGCGCAATGTCAAAGAAGAGGTTTTTAAACTCTGTACACCGTTTACTAATACTTTGTCGTTTAAGCCCAATTTTTCGAGTATATGTGCTGATAGATTATTTTTTCCTTTGTGGCTTGGATTTAAAACAATTGTTTCTGACTCTGTGCCATCTGGCTCAAGTTCAATTAGAGTAACTTTGGGTTTGGCAGCCGATATCTCCCTTCGAAGAATAAAGCTTTCATTTTCGTCAACTTGAATTTCTGCTTCAATGGTATTGTAACCTTTAGCTTCGTCAATATCTTTAGGAGGCTCTTCACCACCAAAAATATACTGAAAACACTTGATGACATATGACTTACCAGTATCAGATGCACCAGCAACAACATTTAGTCCTTTATCAAAGCAAAGTTCAGCCTTCGGTTTGCCTTTTCCTATTACGGATATTCTTTTAATAATCATGCCGAACTCGATACTCCTTTTCTTAACTCCATTATTGGTATCTGGATAATCCGATTGTAATGCTCAGACAACCAACTTAATCGTTCCCAAATTTTGATGAAATAACTTGAATTTAAGCAGCTAACAAAGCTATTTGTATTTTCATTCGCACAAAAAGATTTTCCATTTTCATCATAGTGAACATCAATTAGCCCTTTTTTAATAAAAAACAAAAGCGACTTAGGTAACAGCTCTCTCCGTTGTGCAATTTCTGCCAAATGATTTGGGACAGCAGGATGAAGGTTTGATGGCCCATTAAATTCGCTTGAATATAACAGCGCGTAATCTAATAAGACCAATTCATCTATGTCGAATTTCTCACCTTCCATACTCGACAGTATCAGTGCGGCTCTAGTTGCCAATTCAACATCACTATTAAATATCTGAGGGACTTTAAGTTTTACTTGTTCCATTTAAAAGATCCTTTATTCACCAATTGGTGGCAAGCGCCTTTCTTGTCACGAACACTCATGTATAGATTTAATGGATGCGATGAAAATGAAACTTGTGTTACGTGGTTCGAGATAGCCAAATATTTATCCCAGCCATTGTTGTGAACCATCAGAACGAGGCTAGAAATTGCTTCATAACAATCTTCAAGCAAATTTTCGTATGTATTAGGAGGCATTGAGTCTCTGGAAAATTTTTCTAAGCTTTCCGCTGAATAGAAGTTTTTACGCGCACTTTTTAGTTCCGTTAAAAACTCAGGAAAGGCTTCTAAATCATCAATAGAACTCACCTGAGATTCTATAGATTCTATTGCCTTTAGTAACTCTGCAATATATTTCAATTCATTGCTTTGAATATCATTTGGAGGTGTTGAAGGGGCTGGACGATCAAACTCTAATGCTCCAAATCTTCTTATGTAATAAGGAGTATGATTTTTATGTAATTCGATAAGCTTCAACTGTGGGATTTGATCAAATATTGTAAAATCAACATCATGCTCAACAAACTTAAGAAAATCGCCTTCGAGGCTTACACTCTTTTTCTTGGTGATTTTGTCTTTGCACTTTTTATCCCAACCAGAAATGAGTTCTGCTTTCAGCTTACTTGAATCTTTAAGGGCATTAAGACTAATGCCATTTAAGCCACTCTTAGCAACAAAGTAATATTTTGCAGGCATAGAAAAATGCCCTTGATGTGAGTGGTAGCAAAGCTTACCAATTTCTAAAAGAACATCTGTCAAATTCAATGATGAGCTGTAATATTTACACTGAAAATTTTCCCAACTTCCATCTGGAGTGTAAGCAATAACATCACGCCCCATATCACCAGCCCCCCCAACCCGATTGACTCGCAAGTACTGTGTTTTCCAATAAGTTGCTAGCTCGCAGGTAAATTCTTCCCAATCCTCTTCGTCCATATGCTGTAATCGCTTTAATGGCGATATGACTTCACCAGCTAAAGCGGATACTGCCGACAAGGGAGCATTCGCACTTTTTGGGGAGGGGATCTCCGATTCTAGTTCCATCTAAATAAATCTTCCAAACGTAATATTATTGTTTTTGTTGAGAGAGTATCGTATCAAGGAAAAGATTCAACTCTAAACATTTTCTCACTGGCTCTAAACCTAAATATAGCACTAATATACTAGTCGCCAACATACTAACAAAACTAAACACTCATAATATTGAATAATTGAGAAAAACCTTAAGGTGGATATTCACAAACAAAAAAGATGAGCTAATTTTCTCATCTTTTCAAGAGTTATAGTTTGGGAAAATGCAGCCTCAAAATGCTCATTTTCCTTTATCCAATTTTAATTTATAGATTGGGAATCTATTTATTAAAAATGAGTTCTCTATTATTAGCCATAATTAAAGTTTGGGAATCATAAACAAGTGAAATTCTCTATCTATATCTAGGCTTTCTCAAATGCCAACCACTACCTACGGGACACCTATAAGCTTCGAGCTCTCGATTGGAGCGCTCATATAAATCATCAGCAGCTCTTTCTGCTTCAATAGAGATACCGTAAATTCGCTTTTTAATACCATCACCAGAGACACACTTTTTACATGTCGTAATACCTGACTGAGCTATTCGAGCTTGGTCATCATGAACACCTGACCCAAATTTCAACATTTGGTAGTCAGACTCAATATCAGCTTCTATTTGTCTAATGTGTTTTTTAAATAAATTTTCAGAAAAATTAGGCATACGTATACTCCTTGACTGGCCATATTGACCGTAAAGTTTTTACATGGCGGACGACTAGCGTCAAAGTAAGGGCATCAGGCTCTAGTACACCAAGTTTAGTTTTTAGATAAAAGGTAATTAATAGTTATGGGTTGCGCATTAGATTACGCCTAGTTCTTACGGCCTTTTCAGAGTCAGTTTCATAACCTAACTCAGTTCGCTGACACATAAGAAGCCACCATTCAGCAGCATTGATGCTTCTTTTTATATCTTGAATAGTGGGATCTTTCTTAGCATGTCTTCGAACTGCCTTATAACACTCGCTGGCAATAGCTCGCACATCCTCATTGGGATCTGATTTTTTAGTGAAGTTGACTGTTTTATGGACTTTTCCATTCAAGTCTAAACCTAATTCAGTAAGAGCTTTTAAGTAACCTTGCCTCCAAATTGATGATTGCTCTGTTACTTGGCTCGTTTCATATTTATCATCTTTAGCTTTTTCACCTCTACGAAGACGAAGGCGGCTTAGGAAAAATTCAGCTAATTGTTGGGAAAATTGTACATAAAAGTCTTCTTGAAATTGTTTATGCTTAGCTGTTGTAAGATTTCTATGCTCATTTATTTTTTTTGCACACTGATCTGCTGCTAGTTGTTTTAAAGAGTCGTACCATTTACTAAAACCTTTTTGCTCATACGAATAATCAAACTTTGAAAGAGCCTCATCAGAGAATGGTTCGGTCGAAGAGCGCATTAGAAAAAGGCGATGTCGTAAAGCTTTATCTGGTGCAGAACGATCTAAAAAACTAAGTAACCTATCAAGTTTTTGATGATATGCCTCAAAATTTTCTTCATTCTCCTCTTTTACGATTTCACCACGTATTATCCCAATGCTTTTGTCTATATAGGGAACCACCTCTTCTCGTTCTAGCCTTTCAATTCCGGCAAGAGCCCAATTAGGTATTAAAGCTTTAGGAAAATCTTTAGCGTCAATCAAGTCGGTAAAAAGTTCATTCCACCAAGCAGCGCATTCAGGATATAAATCCTCGGCTCGACTACTATCGAAAGGAATATGACAAGATAAAATTCGCAGTTTACTTTGATAGTCTAATTCTTCAAGAGCGACTAAAAATACATTTTTCCATAAGGTGAAATACTTACCATAGCCCCACAAATTAACGCTATCCTTAAATTCACCTCGAAGATTGCTAGGCTTTGATTCAAGCAACCTTCGAAAATCTTCTTTTACAGAAAACTCAATCCAAGCCGATATTTGTAGCGGTTTCAATTTTAAACAAAACTCATGATGAGCATTGTCTTTACACTTATAAAAATCATGAATATTTGAGCTGTTGTGGTTATAGTGCCTTTCGAACTTATGATACGTAAACGAGCTATAGTATGCATCTAGGTCTCTAGCCCACTGTTCATGCATTTCTGATGGAACAATATCTAAATCAGTATTTATAAATTGTAAATTTTGAAGCTCAAGCTTCGTGTTCTCAAGCCATTCATAATTTAAAGCTTGAGTTTCATCACTATCTATAAGCTCAAGAGATATTGAATCACCAAGATTAGAGAAGGACTTATTGTAACAGTATAAAAAGTCAGACCAATTATGATTAAACCTACCAGCTTGAGAGTCGTACGTAATCCATGCCCTTAGAAAATCTAAACCACGGATTATATTAGTTGAAGTGCTAGTTACCTCTTCAGTTTGAGGGCCTTGCACGACGTTTGAAGTAGCTATATAAGTCATAGCTTTATATAAACGCTTGCTATCTAGTAACTGTAATCGATGAGATATTTCATCAAAGAAACTCCAAAGTAGCAAAGCTCTATCTCTATTGTTTAACAAACATAATGAAGTATCATCAAAAAATGCTTTAGTAAGGCAGTAATCCTTTCCATATAACCATGATGAAAACATCATATAGCTACCACATTTATCCATATAGTCATTAAATAACCCAAACAGTGCATTTGGGTAATAAATGTCAGCTACATCCTTTAAAAAGGCAATTATTGCCTTATCATCCAAAGTGGGTAAATAATATCCGTAATAGCTTGAAATACTATTTTCGATAGTTTTTTGTTGAGTCAATAAAATAGAAATGCACTTTGCTGAATCAGATGAATGGGGTTTTGTCTCAGATAAAGCGTCTTCTAAGGCTTCTACACTTCTAAATACATTAATCCATGCATCAGCAAAGTGTTTAATCATTAATGTTCTGAGATTGCCTTGTATATCAAACTCATCTAGAGCTTGTATAAAGCGTTCTTTAGGATCGTTTTTCTCATCGAAGGTGATATTACCAAAAGGCGCATCAATCCTGCACATAGTATTCTCCAAAAATAATGAAGTTAGGTTTCACAAAAGTACCCGGCATTACCGGTTTGCAGCTGAAACCTCCCGTGCAATAGAATGGGAGCGGAGTATAAAGTTAGAGCAAACATGCTCTGTAGCCGACTGCAAAAGTCTTATTTACTATAAATAAACTTCCTTAATAATGTCAATAAAATGTTGCTGTATTTTTAATTGGAAATCTAGGGGCCAGGTCTTGCTCTTTGATTTTACTCTAGCTTATTCGCGTGAAATAAATTTCACGCCTACTGCAGCGGGATTAGCCATAGCGAGTACAGGCACAATCCAACTTATAGTTCTTTTCTTTCAACCTGACTTCTAACCACTGATATTTAATAACTCTTTTTTCGGCGTTAAAACGCCTCCTACAACTCACATATCGAAATTCGTTCCTCGTAACTTTCCCCTCGCAACTCGCTAACTTTCTCCAACAAAAAAGCCGTTACATTGCTGCAACGGCTTTTTGGCATTTGATTTAATCAAACCTTAGTCACGGTATGTCTCAACCGCTGGGCATGAACAAACTAGGTTACGGTCGCCGTATACGTCATCGATACGGGTTACTGTAGGCCAGAATTTGTCTTTTGCTACGCTTGGTACTGGGAATGCTGCGTAGAAACGGTCGTATGCACGGTCCCACTCATTGCCTAGTACGTCTGCTTGTGTATGCGGTGCAAACACTAGCGGGTTGTTTTCAATTGACCATTCGCCAGATGCGATACGGTCGATTTCTGACTTGATTGACACCATGGCTTCGATGAAACGGTCAATTTCAACTTTAGACTCAGACTCAGTTGGCTCAATCATCAGTGTGCCAGCCACTGGGAATGACATAGTTGGTGAATGGAAGCCGTAGTCTTGAAGACGTTTAGCTACGTCCATTTCTGTCACGCCTGTTTGCTCTTTAAGTGGGCGTAGGTCAACAATACACTCGTGCGCAACGCGGTTGTTACGGCCACGGTATAAAATTGGGTAGTGTTCGCTTAGCTTCTCAGATAAGTAGTTAGCGTTCACGATAGCCATTTCTGTTGCTTGTTTTAAGCCTTCAGAGCCCATCATGGCAATGTATGCCCACGAGATTGGTAAAATTGCTGCTGAGCCGTAAGGGGCTGCAGAAACCGCGCCGTTACCAATGTTTGTGCCAGCAACGTTAATTACGCTGTGGTTAGGCATAAATGGCGCTAGGTGAGATTTAACACCGATTGGGCCAACACCTGGACCACCACCACCGTGTGGAATACAGAATGTTTTATGTAGGTTAAGGTGCGATACGTCAGAACCGATTGAACCTGGGCTTGTAACACCTACTTGCGCGTTCATGTTTGCGCCGTCCATGTACACTTGACCGCCGTGCTGATGCACGATGTCACAGATTTCACGAATTGTTTCTTCGTAAACGCCGTGTGTAGATGGGTATGTGATCATAATACACGATAGGTTTTCAGATACCTCTTCGGCTTTCGCTTTAAGGTCTGCCATATCAACGTTACCGTTTTTATCACAGTCAACAACCACGATTTTCATGCTTGCCATTTGTGCAGACGCTGGGTTTGTACCGTGCGCTGAACTTGGGATCAAACATACGTTACGGTGACCTTCACCGCGTGACTCGTGGTATTTACGAATAGCGATTAAGCCTGCGTATTCACCTTGTGCACCTGAGTTAGGTTGCAGTGAAACGGCATCGTAACCTGTGATGTTTACTAACCAATCATGTAATTCAGTCATCATGATTTGGTAACCCGCTGCCTGATCAAGTGGGCAGAATGGGTGTAGGTTTGCAAACTCAGGCCAAGTGATTGGGATCATCTCTGCTGTCGCATTAAGTTTCATGGTACATGAACCTAATGAGATCATTGAGTGGTTAAGCGCTAAATCTTTGTTTTCTAGACGCTTGATATAACGCAACATTTCAGTCTCGCTGTGGTACGAGTTGAAGTTAGGGTGCGTTAGAATTTCGTCATCGCGTACAAGGCTTGCAGGAATTGAGTTGCTGCCGTTTACTTCGATTTCGTTCGCAAGTGCGTCAACGCTTAGGCCGTGGTCGTCACCTAAAATGATGTCGAATAGCTCTGCTACGTCTGCACGCGTTGTTGTTTCTGATACAGAAATTGAGTATTCACCCGCACGGTTTGACGCAAAGTTAACGCCATTTGCTACTGCGCGTGCAACAACTTCGTCTTTGTTGTCTGCAACAACGGTAATGGTGTCGAACCATGTGTCGTGCTTAAGGTTTACGCCTTTCGCTTTTAAGCCAGTCGCTAAAATATCAGCAAAACGGTGAATACGCTGAGCGATTGTTTTAAGGCCTTCTGGACCATGGTAAACCGCGTAGAACGCAGCCATGTTCGCGAGTAATACTTGCGCTGTACAAATGTTTGAGTTGGCTTTTTCACGACGAATGTGTTGTTCACGTGTTTGCATTGCCATACGTAGTGCGTCGTTACCTAAACGGTCTTTAGATACACCGATAATACGACCCGGTAATGAACGCTTGTACTTGTCGCGTGTTGCAAAGAATGCAGCGTGTGGACCACCGTAACCCATAGGTACACCAAAACGCTGTGCTGAACCAAGTACTACGTCTGCGCCAAGTTTACCCGGTGCTTTAAGTAGTAATAAGCTCATGATGTCTGCGGCAACACAGGCAATTGCTTTTTTGCTTTGAACACCAGCGATTAAATCGGTTACGTCTGTAATTTCACCCGTTGTTGATGGGTATTGGAATAACGCACCAAAAATGTCGTGGTCTAGCGCTTCTGCCGCTTTACCTACGATAACGTCAAAACCGAACTGCTCTGCACGTGTCGCAACAACGTCGATTGTTTGTGTGTGTACGTCATCAGCGATGAAGAATGCATTTGATTTTGATTTAGCAACACGCTTTGCAAGGCCCATTGCTTCAGCCGCAGCTGTAGATTCGTCAAGTAACGATGCGCTTGCAAGGTCAAGACCAGTTAGGTCTAGGGTCATAGTCTGGAAGTTTAATAATGATTCTAAACGACCTTGTGCAATCTCTGGTTGGTATGGTGTATACGCCGTGTACCAGCCTGGGTTCTCTAGTACGTTACGTAAAATTACGTGTGGTACGTGAGTTGGGTGGTAGCCTTGACCAATGTAAGATTTGAACACTTTATTTTTGCTTGCTACAGATTTTAAGTAGCTTAGTGTTTCAACTTCAGTGCGGCTTTCACCAATTGATAAACCTTGCTCTAAGCGAATGCTTGCAGGTACCGTTTGACCGATCAGCTCTTCAACACTCGATACTCCAAGAGCGCTCAGCATGTCGCTTACTTGCGCTGGGCTTGGCCCAATGTGACGGCGAATAAAATCTTGCTTCTGCTCTAATTGTTCAAGAGATTTGGCGTTTGACATTTGTCCAGATTCCTATGATCCAAAAAAAAGTGGTTACTGCCAATGGGTAACTGGCAATAACTTAAAAACAGGGTGATTCAATAACTTACAGCGTATGGAAAGGTAAGCTATAAAATCATAAAAGCCCCTATGAAACCCAAGCTACGCATTTAATTAGCTGGGGATCTAGACGGGGCTTTTAGTCGGCGTGACTAATTAATTAGTCTTCGTCGATTGTGTTAGCGTAGCCTTCAGCGTCTAACAGGTTATCAAGCTCTGATGTGTCAGATGCTTTGATACGGAATAACCAACCGTCGATGTATGGGTCGTTATTTACTGTTTCAGGCGAATCTTCAAGATCTTCGTTGATTGCAACGATTTCACCGCTGATTGGTGCGTAGATGTCAGATGCTGCTTTAACAGACTCTGCTACTGCGCAGTCTTCACCCGCATCAACTTCATCACCAACTTCTGGTAATTCTACGAATACCATGTCGCCAAGAAGTTCTTGTGCGTGCTCAGTGATACCTACAGTAAACGTACCGTCACCTTCGTCGCGAACCCACTCGTGTGAAGTAGCATATTTTAATTCGCTTGGGATATTGCTCATTTTTTTGTTCCTTTGGTTTATATTGGGTGATAACACCAAATTTTTTATATTACTTAGATAACTGATTTACCGTTACGTACAAAGCAAGGTTTAACAACCTTAACGTTAACCAGTTTTTTACGCATCTCTACTTGAGCTGTTTCGCCAGTTGAACGCGGAACGCGTGCAAGAGCGACACTGTGACCAAGTGTTGGTGAGAATGTACCAGAGGTAATCACCCCTTCACCACCTTCAACGATGACTTTTAAACCGCTACGCAATACGCCTTTTTCTTCAAGCACTAAACCAACTAGTTTGTCTGTGCTTTTATCAGCGCGTTGCTGTTCTAATACTTCACGACCGATAAACTTACGATCTTCTGGCTCCCACGCAATCGTCCACGCCATGTTAGCAGCAAGTGGTGATACGCTTTCGTCCATATCTAGGCCGTAAAGGTTCATACCTGCTTCTAGACGAAGTGTGTCACGTGCTCCTAGACCCGCTGGCGCTACGCCTGCATCTAGAAGTTGTTGCCACAAATCAGCAGCTTGATCATTAGGTACTACGATCTCATAACCATCTTCGCCAGTATAGCCTGTTGTTGCAATAAATAAATCACCAGCTTGCACACCAAAAAACGGCTTCATACCTTCAACAGCAGCTTGTTGCTCTGCAGTAAGTACAGTGGCCGTTTTAGCACGTGCATTAGGGCCTTGAACGGCAATCATTGCAAATTCAGGACGCTCAGTAACCGTTACGGCGAAATCAGCCGAAACTTTAGCTAAATGCGCTAAATCTTTTTCACGGGTTGCTGAGTTAACAACTAAACGGTAGTCAGTTTCTGAGAAGAAGTAGATGATAAGGTCGTCGATTACGCCGCCTTCTTCGTTAAGCATACCTGTGTAAAGTGCTTTACCCGGTACCGTTAACTTAGCAACGTCGTTTGCTACTAGCTTACGTAAGAACGCTTGTGCTTGTTCGCCTTGCACATCAACAATTGTCATGTGCGATACGTCAAACATACCTGCATCTGTGCGAACCGCATTATGCTCTTCGATTTGTGAGCCGTAGTTGATTGGCATTTCCCAGCCGTGAAAATCAACCATTTTTGCGCCAGCTTCAAGGTGCTTAGCATGTAAAACTGTTTTAGAAGTCATAATATTCCTTCACTTTTAAATTAACCCACTGAGTGGGCGTGGCCTCAATTTAATGAGGGGGAATAACATGGGCGGCGATTATACATTAGTTGCACAGTTGTCACACCCAAATTGCGATTTGTAACTACAAAAAACAGCTAAACACCCAAGTGTGTAGCTGTTTTTAAAATTTATACTTTAAGCAACATCCGCTAAGGTTAAATCAAACCCGAGCTGCTGTAAGTGCGCTTGCCATTTATCAAGCTCTGCTTGGCGCGCTACCAGTTGAAACTGCTGCTGATCTTGGTTATCAATCGCGGTAATAAATACCTCACCGCTTTGTGCACCATAACAGCTGCGCATGTCAGATAAACGCAGGCCTGGTGTTAGCTTAAAGTTATCTACCAAGGCATCAAACGCTTGCTCACCACTTAAGGTTAACGCGCTTAAGTCGTTACGCATAACATAATCAATATCGTAACGCAGTTGTTGCTCGTTTATTAGCGACTGTAGCTGCACGCTGGCGTCTTTGGCGAGTACAAAACGAAAAGCGGTTTCGTTAAAGTAATACAACGCATAAGCGTAGCTGCTTGTTAGGTCATCGTCTAATGAGCTGCGTAAGCCTAAACCGCTGGCGGTTAGCTTATTAATATCAAGACCTAAAATAGTCGTTAAAAATGGGATTGCTTCAGTACCACTAAAATCCATAATGGCAGTATCGCTATTTGCTTGTAGCACGTTGTTTGCTGGCGTATTAGCTTGGCTGTGGCGAGCAAACATTATTGGCGTAAAAGTCATATGTGACACCTATCAATCTTTAATGCTTGAAGTATATTGCCCCGTGCTTGCAACAACAAATTGTAATTATTTATCAATTGATAAATAATACTTATATATGCAGCCCTATAAATAGAATTTTTAAATGAAAAATATTTCTACCGATAGTTTACGCACCCTCGTTGCGGTTGTTGAAGTAGGTGGTTTTGCCAAAGCTGGCGAGTTATTAGGGCTGTCACAACCGGCGGTTAGTCTGCAAATAAAACGGCTTGAAGATATGCTTGGCCACAAGCTATTTAAAAAGCAGGGGCAACGCCAAGTACTCAATCAATACGGTGAGTTATTGCTGCCTTTGGCAAAACAAATGTTGCAACAAAACGATGCCATTTTGCAGCAGTTCACCAGCGAAAACGTAACCGGTAAAGTACGCTTAGGTATTCCCAGCGAATTTGCTGCGCGTATCTTGCCTTCTATTATTGGCGACTTTGTGGCGCTCTACCCTGATGTATCGCTAGAGGTTCGCTCGCGCTTAAGTAAACATTTATTGTCGGTATCGCGCCAAGATCAGTTTGATCTGGTGCTTGCTCTAAACGAAGAACTCGAGTCGGCCAAGTTCCCTATTTTTATGCAAGATCAACTGGTGTGGGTAGGCGATTTAAACCTAGCACAAAACGATGTAGTTACCCTTGTTACCGCTCCCGAGGGGTGTATTTATCGTCGCCGCGCGATTGATGCATTGCAGCACGCAGGGATTAAATACCGTATTGCGTACAGTAATGCCGATTTAACAGGCCTTACTGCGGCATTAAAAGAAGGGTTAGGTATTACCGTTTTAGCAAAAAGCACCGTACCGAATGAGCTAAACTATCAACTACACACCAAGGATCTGCCTGAATTAGGCCAAATAGGGATTAGTTTAATTAAGCGGGCTGACGAACCGGGCAATGCGGTTGATAAACTTGCCGAGTTTATTGCGCTGCGTTTAACGTAAGCGAGTGGCGATTAATTCATTGATTGAATGTTTCGATGGATGAGTATTTCGATGAGTGTTGTTTTATTTCACCTTGAAAGTCTTTTTTCGGCATTAAAACGCCTTCTATGTTTCGTATTAAGCCGTTTCTCGCAAAATAAATTGCACGCCGACACCTAATCCCCCCCCTGCAATACCCTACTTGTGTGCACGGTTTTCGCCGTGCAGGTTTAAACTTATAACCTGCAAGTGGTTAGCGTGTTATGCAGCAACACATATTACCTTTGCATCATACTCACCCAATTAGCACATCGTTAAGTATTACTTAACGAGGTATCGCACACAAATAATACTACAATACTACTGTATTTATTATTTTCATTTTAATTCATGAACTTATGCTTTATATCAATTTTATTACAAATAGGATTGATTCGCATTACTTTACATGTTTAAATTGCGCCGGTTAAAAAAATCTAAACATACACAGGACGCACAATGAAACCTACGTTTATTGTTTCAACTCTTTCTACTGCCATAGCGTTATCACTTAGCGCTAATGCTTTTGCTAAAGATGTAACTAAAGAAGAAAAGAACTTCGAGCAAATTACTGTCATTGGCTCTGCATCTGCTATTAACGATATTCCGGGTTCTGCTACTTTCATCAGCGAGCAAGATCTTGAAAAGTTTGAATACACCGACATCTCACGTGTTTTAAGTGCGGTACCCGGTGTATACGTTCAAGAAGAAGATGGCTATGGTCTTCGCCCTAACATTGGTATGCGTGGTACAGGTACTGGCCGTAACGATAAAATCTCTGTAATGGAAGACGGCGTTCTTGTTGCTCCTGCTCCTTACTCTGCACCATCGGCTTACTACTTCCCTACTATGGGCCGCATGGAGTCTATCGAAGTACTTAAAGGTGCTGCATCGGTTAAATATGGTCCACGTACAACGGGCGGTGTTTTAAACTTAGTATCACGCAGCTTACCGACCGAAGGTTCTAAAGGTTTATTAAACGCTGAACTAGGTAGCGATGGTTTTTACAAAGGCCACGCATACTTCGGTAAAAAGAAAAACAATGCAGCAGGCTTAGTTGAAGTATTCACTTACGGCGCAGATGGCTTTAAAGAATTACCGGTTGGTAGCGATAACTCTGGTTTTGAAAAGAACGACTTCTTATTAAAGTTTGGTTTTGATTTTGGTGATAACGAAGCTCACAGCCTTGAAATGAAAGTTAAATACTCAGACGAGCGCTCTGATGAAACTTACATGGGCTTAACCGATGCAGACTACCAAGAAAACCCATATCGTCGTTATGCAGCCTCGCAAAATGATGAAATGAACACACAACACAATGCATACCAAGTTAACTATGCATATCGCTTTGGTAAAGGTTACGAGTTACTTGCAACTGCTTACTTAAATGACTTCCACCGTAACTGGTATAAAGCGAGCAAAGTAAGCTCAAGCTACCTTGAACAGTACAGCGAATTTGAAGCAAACCCAACCAGCGAAGGTATCGAAGGGGTTGCTGTTAAAGCAAATAACCGTGACTACCAAGCGAAAGGTTTACAAACAGAGTTCCATATTCCTGCGGGTAACCACTACATTACAGTGGGTGCGCGTTACCACGAAGACGAAATGGATCGCTTCCAATGGCAAGACAAATACACGCTTAATCAAGACCTTTCAATGACGCTAACTGAAAAAGGCGTACCAGGTTCAGATAGCAACCGTGTAGATAGCGCTGAAGCTACAACGCTATTCATTCAAGATGAGTGGTCATTAGACGCATTAGTAATTAGCGCGGGTCTGCGTTATGAAGATATCACGATTAAACGTGAAGAATGGGCAAAATCAGATCCAACACGTGCAAACGGTTTAACTAAAAATATCAGCAACGACACTGAAATTTTAGTGCCGTCACTGGGCGCAACATACACTGTTAGCGATAGCTTAACGCTACTTGCTGGTATTCAAAAAGGGTATGCGCCAGCAGCACCAGGTAATGCTGATCAAGAAGAAGAAGAGAGTGTTAACATTGAGCTTGGAGGTCGTTACGACTATGCAGGCTTTAATGGTGAAGTGATTTACTTTAACTCTGACTACACGAACATGCACGGTAACTGTACTGCTGCTGTAGGCTGTAACGACAATAACATTGGCGACCAGTACAACTACGGTGAAGTGTCGGTATCTGGTTTTGAAGTGAGCGCCGGTAAAGTGTTTGCAACAGATACAGCCTCATTCCCTGTGCGTTTAACGTATACTTACACAAACTCTGAGTTTGAAAATGACTTTGAATCAGATCTTTGGGGCAGCGTTAAAAGTGGTGATGCTATGCCATATGTGCCAGAAAACCAGCTAGCGCTTTCGTTTGGTGCCGAGTTCTCAAGCTTTGTGTTTGATACGCAAATGCGTTATGTGTCTGATGCACACGCTGACTTATCAACTTCAGGTCGTAACGCAATTGACAGCCGTGTAGTGTGGGATTTAGCCGCTAAATACCTTATCGACGACAAACAAAAAGTATACCTAACGGTCGACAACCTGTTTGACAAGACCTACGTTGCAAACCGTGCAAACGGAGGTATTCAACCTGGTAAGCCACGTACCCTTCAAGTAGGTTACAGCTACTCTTTTTAATACCCAAGCGTATTAATAAGAAAGCCGCGTGATGAAAGTCACGCGGCTTTTTATTTTGCTTTTTTCAAGCATAACTTTTCACACATAAAAAAACCTCCCGCAGGAGGTTTTATCAGTCTAAATAAACGGTGTGTTTATTATTGACCTTTCACTTCTTTAAGACCATTGAAAGGTGCTTTTTCACCTAACGCTTCTTCAATACGAAGAAGTTGGTTGTATTTAGCAACACGGTCAGAACGGCTTAATGAACCTGTTTTAATTTGACCAGCCGCTGTACCAACAGCAAGATCTGCAATTGTTGCATCTTCTGTTTCACCTGAACGGTGAGAGATAACAGCAGTGAAACCAGCATCTTTTGCCATTTTAATCGCAGCAAGCGTTTCAGTTAATGAACCGATTTGGTTGAACTTGATTAGGATTGAGTTAGCAATACCGTTATCAATACCACGCTTTAAGATTTTCGTGTTTGTTACGAAAAGGTCGTCACCTACTAATTGAACTTTATCGCCAATTAGTTTTGTTTGGTGTGCGAAACCGTCCCAATCAGACTCATCTAGGCCGTCTTCAATTGAAACAATTGGGTACTGCTCTGTTAGGTCTTTAAGGAAATAGTTAAATTCTTCTGACGTGAATTTTTTACCTTCGCCTTTCAGGTCGTAGATGTTTGCTTCTTTGTCGTAGAACTCAGATGCAGCACAGTCTAGCGCTAAAGTAATGTCTTTACCTAGCTCGTAACCTGCATTTGCAACAGCCACTTTAATTGCAGCAAGTGCCGCTTCATTTGATTCAAGGTTTGGTGCAAAACCACCTTCGTCACCTACTGATGTAGAGTGACCGTCTGCTTTAAGTACTTTTGCAAGACTGTGGAATACTTCTGCGCCCATGCGCAGTGCTTCACGGAAGTTTGCAGCGCCAACTGGCTGGATCATGAACTCTTGGATATCAACAGAGTTATCTGCGTGCTCACCACCGTTGATGATGTTCATCATTGGTAATGGCATAGAGTAAACGCCCGGCGTACCATTTAAGTCAGCGATGTGCTCATAAAGCTCAACACCTTTAGAGTTTGCAGCTGCTTTAGCTGTTGCTAAAGATACCGCTAAGATTGCGTTAGCACCTAATTTTTCTTTATTTTCAGTGCCGTCTAAATCTAGCATTACTTGGTCAACAGCTTGTTGATCAAGTGCGCTTTGGCCTTTAAGAGCCGCTGCGATTTCGTTATTGATATAACCTACCGCTTTTAAAACACCTTTACCTAAGTAACGTGCTTTATCACCATCACGTAATTCAAGCGCTTCGCGAGTACCTGTTGATGCACCAGAAGGTGCTGCAGCACGGCCCCATGAACCATCAGCTAAATGTACATCAGCTTCAACAGTTGGGTTACCACGCGAGTCCATGATTTCGCGACCAATCACTTTTACGATTTCTGACATCTTGATTCCTCTTTTCCCGAAAATGGTGAGTTTATGCCAACTTTGTTAATTCGTTGGCTTTTTAAAACAAATAAGCCGTGCATATAGCACGGCCTATTTAAATTACGATGACGCTTTTTGGTGAGTGTGTGCAGCTGCAACAAACCCTTCAAATAACGGATGACCATCACGTGGTGTTGACGTGAATTCCGGGTGGAATTGCGCGGCAATAAACCAAGGGTGATCTTTATTTTCGATAATTTCGACTAGTTTCTTATCTTCAGATAAACCAGTGAAACTTAAACCTGCTTTTTCAAGCTGTTCTACGTAGTGGTTATTTACTTCGTAGCGATGACGGTGACGTTCAACAATTTCGTCACTACCGTATACTTCACTTACTTTAGAGCCTGGCGTTAAGTGACATTTTTGTGCGCCTAAACGCATTGTGCCACCAAGGTCAGACTGCTCATCACGTACTTCAACGTTACCGTCGGCATCTTGCCACTCGGTGATTAAGCCAACCACTGGGTGTGCTGATTTTGCATTGAATTCCGTTGAGTTTGCATCTGCAAGGCCTGCAACGTTACGCGCATACTCAATAAGTGCCACTTGCATACCTAAACAAATGCCTAGGTAAGGTACTTTGTTTTCACGTGCGTATTTAGCCGCTAAAATCTTACCTTCAACACCACGACCACCAAAACCACCTGGTACTAAAATAGCGTCAAGGTGAGAAAGCATCTCAGTGCCTTTGCTTTCTAAGTCTTGTGAATCAACGTATTCGATGTTCACTGTTAAACGGTTTTTAAGACCCGCATGCTTTAATGCTTCGTTTACTGACTTGTAAGCGTCTGGTAGTTCAATGTACTTACCTACCATACCAATTGTCACTTCACCCGTTGGGTTAGACTCTTGATATAATACTTGCTCCCACTCAGATAAATCTGCTTCTGGGCACTCAAGGTAAAAACGACGACACACAAAGTTATCAAGTTCTTGTGACTTAAGTAACGCAGGGATCTTGTAGATGCTTTCTACGTCTGGTAATGAAATAACGGCTTTTTCTTCCACGTTAGTGAAAAGTGCGATTTTCGCGCGCTCGTTATTAGGTAATTTACGATCAGAACGACAAATTAAGATATCTGGTTGGATACCAATCGAACGTAATTCTTTTACTGAATGTTGTGTTGGTTTCGTTTTAACTTCACCTGCAGGGCCTAAGAATGGCACTAGCGTTAGGTGAATAAACAATGCGCGCTCACGGCCGATTTCTGTGCCAAGCTGACGAATTGCTTCTAAGAACGGTTGTGACTCAATGTCACCCACTGTACCACCAATTTCAACGATGGCTACATCGCGACCTTCGGCACCGTCGTATACACGTTGCTTAATGTCGTTTGTGATATGTGGAATAACCTGAATTGTTGCACCAAGGTATTCACCGCGACGCTCACGTCGTAAAACATCTTCATAAACACGGCCTTGTGTGAAGTTGTTGCGGCTACTCATCTTAGTACGGATGAAACGCTCATAGTGACCTAAATCAAGGTCAGTTTCTGCACCGTCTTCAGTAACATATACTTCACCGTGCTGAATTGGGCTCATAGTGCCTGGGTCAACGTTGATGTAAGGATCCAGCTTTAAAATAGTCACGTTTAAACCACGTGCTTCTAAAATTGCGGCTAACGACGCTGCTGCAATACCTTTACCCAACGAAGAAACAACCCCGCCAGTAACGAAGATAAATTTTGTACTCATGCGAACCCTAGAATATCAGGAATTAAAAGGAATAATATAGAATCAAGACGGGGCGATATTATAGCAAAGGCACTGCTATCAATCCAGATAAAATTAGCAAATAAGTGCACAAAAAACGAGCGCGGCATTCCTGTCCCTATGCTGTGTCATTGTGGGTGCTTTTTAATGGCTTCCCACGCGCTGTCCATCTCTTCTAAACTGGCGGTCTCTAAACATTGCCCGCGCTCACTTAAATAAGCGGCCACTTTTTCAAAGCGTGCCATAAACTTAGCGTTAGCACTGCGTAATAATTGCTCAGGGTCGCGCTTAATATGACGGGCCACATTGACCGTTGCAAATAACAAATCGCCCAGCTCTTCTGCGCTGTGTTCTGAGTACGGATCATGCGCAAGCGCTTCTTTCACTTCCCCGACTTCTTCGGCCACTTTATCAAGTGCCCCCTGATAGCTTGGCCAATCGAAGCCAAGACTTGCCACCCGCTGCTGAATCTTTTTCGCCTTAGTAAGCCCTGGCATCGCATCGGGAATGTCTTGCCATAAACTCAGTTGCTGTGTGGGTGCTTTTTGCGCCCGCTCTTGTGCTTTTATTGCTTGCCACTGCTGTGATAATTCAGCCTCTGTGAGTGTTGTTTTTTCAGCGAACACATGAGGGTGCCTGCGCACTAGTTTTTCGTTTAATGTGCTGACAACGTCATTAAAATCAAATAGCCCCTGCTCTTTTGCAAGCTGCGCGTAAAACACAACCTGAAAGAGTAAGTCACCCAGTTCACTTTTAAGCTCACTCAACTCGCCCTTTTCAATGCAGTCAGCAACTTCGTAAGCCTCTTCAATGGTATGAGGCACTATCGATTTAAAATTTTGTTTTAAATCCCACGGGCACCCAGTATCTGGGTCCCGTAGTTTTTCCATGATCGCTAATGAGTCATCAATACTGTGTTTATCTGTCATTACGCATGCCCACGTTTTGCTTCATGGACCCCTTCAATTTGGTGAAGTTTAGACAACAAGCGGTTTGTGCTTGATAAGTCGTGAACTTCTACCTGCATTGAGAAAAGTGCTAATTGCTTGTCTTCGACTGTGTTGACGTTCATGTTCAGCACATTTACTTTTTCATTGGCAAGTACAGAGCTAATATCACGAATAAGCCCTGATCTATCGGTTGCCTCTACTTTAATGGTTAGCGTGTAAGAGCCATTTACATCGTCTGACCAACTTACTGAGATCACACGCTCTGGGTGCTTTTCTCGCAGTTTTTCAAATGAATCACAGTCTTCACGGTGAACGGCAATCCCCCGCCCTTGCGTGATATACCCAATAATTTCATCGCCGGGAACAGGGCGACAACATTTAGCCACGTGGCTCAATAAACTGCCGACGCCATCAACTACAATGCCATTTTTATCACCGTTGACACTTTTTGGTTTTTTAAACCTGATTTGTGGCTCGTCGTCATCACGGTCGCTAATAAAGTTAAGCAACTGATTAAGACGCACATCACCTGCGCCAACAGCAACCATTAAATCTTCAAGACCCCGCAAGTTAAAGCGCTCTATCGCGGGGGTAAGATCTTTGGTTGTAAGATCGAGCTTGTGTAGTTCTGTTTCTAGAATTTCTTTACCGGCACTTAAGTTTTTATCGCGGTCGAGCTGCTTAAACCAATGATGAATTTTCGAACGTGCTCGCGACGATTTAATATAGCCTAACGACGGATTTAACCAATCTCGGCTCGGGTTCGCTTGCTTTTGCGTTAAAATCTCAACCTGATCGCCCGTACTTAGTTGGTACGTAAAAGGCACAATTTTGCCAAATACTTTTGCGCCAATACACCGGTGCCCTACATTAGAGTGGATGTAGTAGGCAAAATCGAGCGGCGTCGCACCGAGTGGTAAATCAAAAATATCGCCTTTCGGGGTAAACACGTAAACACGGTCTTCCACCACCTGATTTTTAAGCTCTTCGGCTAAGTCGCTGCCATCAACAACTTCTTCTTGCCATTGCAGTAACTTACGCAACCAGCTAATTTTTTGCTCATAACCTGAGCCACGCCCCGGTAATGCGCCTTCTTTGTACATCCAGTGAGCCGCGACACCGAGCTCGGCATCTTGGTGCATCTCGCTGGTACGAATTTGAATTTCGACGGTTTTACCTTCAGGACCAAACACCACGGTATGAATCGATTGATAACCATTTTGTTTTGGCGTTGCAATGTAGTCATCAAACTCTTTATTTAAATGACGCCAGTTTGTGTGAACAATCCCCAAGGCCGCGTAGCAATCTTGCAAACGCTCAACCACAATACGCATGGCACGAATATCAAATAATTGATCGAACTCGTAGTTCTTCTGCGCCATTTTTTTATAAATGCTGAAAATATGTTTCGGGCGACCATACACCTCGCCAGCAATGCCCGCTTCTTGGAGGCGTGCTTTAACCAGTGCCACCATATTTTCCATGTAGGCTTCGCGGGCAAGCCGTTTATCGTCTAATTGCTTGGCAATATTTTTGTAGGTGTCTGGGTGCAAATAACGAAAAGATAAGTCTTCTAGCTCCCACTTAAGCTGACCTATCCCTAAACGATTGGCGAGTGGCGCAAAAATATCGCGCGTTTCTTTTGCTGCTATTACGCGCTCTTCTTCACTGCCATTTTTCACTTCGCGTAGGTAACACACTTGTTCAGCCAGTTTAATAACCACCGCACGCACATCTTCAACCATTGCCAAAAGCATACGGCGAATATTATCAATTTGAACGGTGCCTTTACCTTGATGTGCTAAGGTGCTGATGGTTGCCATTTGGCTCACACCAGTAAGCAGCAAGGCAACGTGGTTACCAAGCTTATCTGTTACTGTGTCGATAGAAATTTTTTCAGCTAAAAAATACGGCGTTAAAAAGGCGGTTGCCAATGAATCAGCATCTAAATTTAGCTCAGCTAAAATCTCCACCATTTCAATGGCCATATTCTGGCGTTTAACATCATCGCAATGCAGGCACAATTGATGCGCCTGTTCTAATAAGGTAGATTTATCTTCTGTTAGCGCTAACAGCTCTATACGGCTGGTAAAATCACTCGGCTTAGTAAGCTGATGTGACTGTCTAGTGGCTACCATAGTGCGCTTTACCTCCTGTGAAATAACGCCATCGTTTCAATATGCCCTGTATGCGGGAACATATTCATAAGCCCAATTTTTTCAATGCTGAAGCCTGCTTGTAAAATAATTGCACTGTCACGGGCTAAAGTAACAGGATCACAAGAGACATATAAAATCGTTTTAAACTGAGTAAGTGGTAACTGCTCTAAAATAGCCATAGCGCCAGTTCGTGACGGGTCAAGCACCAATACATCAATGTCTTTGCTGAACCTCGCAGCTGATTGCATTGATTGAGTTAAATCAAAGCAATAAAAATCGGTATTCGATAATGAGTTAGTTTGCGCATTTTGTTTCGCTAATGCAACCGCAGAATCCACTCCTTCGACACCAATAACGTGTTTTGCATACTTTGCAATCAATAATGAAAAATTACCAATACCACAAAATAAATCCAATACCTGTTCATGACCCTGTAAATCAAGCCACTCTTTTGCTTGATGTAACATGGCTTGATTAACATGCGGATTTACTTGCACAAAGTTCTCTAAGCCAAACTCAAAGGTTAAGTCGTACTCTGGTATAGTGTAGTACGGCATTGGATGATGAGTGTGATCAATCTCACCGCTGTGTGATTGCCATACTAGGCACCATTGATACTCATCACAGGCTTTCTCAACAACCGTTTTAAGCGTATTGCTAATTGGTTTTGTATGGCGAATGACAACATAAGCGGCATTGTCTGCCTCGCACAGTTGTAAGTGACTAATACAGGTTAGCCCTGCGTGGTTATTTATCAGTTCATCAAAGACCGTAAATAACGCGCTAAATTTAGTTGAAAGCACATCACAACGCTCAATACTCACGAGCTGCTTTGACCCTTGAGCACGATAACCAACGCGCATTTTTTTCGCGGCTTTATCATGCATTACGGCAACACGTGCCGACCGTCTGTAATGACGCGCTTCACTAACAAGCGGCGCTTGCCAATTTAAATTCTCTGCTTTGGCAAATTTACTGAATAGCTGGCTCACAGCTGCTTGCTTTTCAACTAATTGCTGCGATGCATCGAGGTGTTGTAACTGACAACCACCACATACTTGATAATGCTGACAAAAAGGCGTTACTCGATGCGCTGACGCGCGCAATACTTTTTTGCAATCAGCACTGGCAAAACGTGCCTTATCGTCAATGAGCTGTGCTTTAACTTCCTCGCCGGGCAGCGCACCGTTCACAAAGCACACTTTACTGCCTTGCTTTGCAACACCTCGTCCTTGGTGATCCATGGCCGAAACGGTGAGTGTGAGCATTTTTTGTGAGACGGATTTCTTTTTAGCTTTGAAAATCTGTGCCATCGGGCAACACCTTAATTATTGATAAAGCGGGAGTAAGTATATACTCTTAAACTACGATAATAATGATAACAACATCTTTTATGACTAAATTTGGCTTACGTGACTCAGTCTTAACCCTCACACTTATACCGACTGTGATCATAGGCTTGTTGCTGGGCGGTTATTTTACAATAAATCGTTACATTGAGCTCGATGAAATTTTGTATCAACAAGGCGAGACCATCATTGAGCCGCTTGCTATTGCTGTAGAGCAACCTTTACTTAAACGAAATAAAGCGCTGTTAACTCGTTTAGTTAGTCATACTCACAACAAACACTCGCCTGCTATTCAATCTATTGCTATTTTTGATGAAAATAACGAGCTGGTTATTTTCAGTAAATACCAAAGTGAATTTAGAGAGCTGATGAACACGAACAAACCGATATTAGACGGTGTTCATATGCAAAGCTCAGAACATTATTTAACCTTTTCAACGGCTATTATTAATCATAGCCGCCAAGACATGATATGGAATCACCATAGTTATCAGGCTTCTTTAGGCACTGTGGTGATCATGCTCAATAAGCAGCAAGCCATCATTGGTCAACAACGTGCGTTATTAGTGAGTGGTGTAGTTATTTTACTGGCGCTTGTTTTAGCAACCGTGCTGGCGTTTAGATTATCGCGTATGTTTATTCAACCTCTTAATAAGTTAGTACTTGCTACAGATAAACTTAATGAGGGTAAAGTCGATACAGGCCTTGATCAAAAAATGTTTGGCGAATTTGAGCTCCTTCGTGAAGGACTTAATACGATTTCAGACACCATGGTGATGCAACGCGATGAAATGCAAAAGCACATTGACCAAGCCACTGCAGATTACCGAGAAACACTCGAACAGTACGAAACACAAAATATTCAGCTGAGTATTGCAAAAAAAGATGCTCAAGATGCCAACCGTGTTAAATCAGATTTCTTAGCGAAAATGAGTCACGAATTACGTACTCCTTTAAATGGGGTTATTGGCTTTACGCGTCAGCTATATAAAACGCCTCTGAATAAACACCAAAAGGATTACCTCGATACGATTGAGTTGTCTGCTAACAGCTTAATGACCATTATCAGCGATATTTTAGATTTCTCGAAATTAGAAGCCGGTGCGATGGAACTCGAATCGATGCAGTTTCAACTGCGCGATACCATCAATGAAGTATTAACATTGCTTGCTCCTAGCGCCCACGAAAAACAACTCGAGCTATCTATATTTATTCACCCGCAAGTGCCCGATAACTTAACTGGCGACCCGACTCGCTTTAAGCAAATTTTAATTAACTTACTCAGTAATGCGATAAAGTTCACCGAAAAAGGGTCTATTAAAGTCGATGTCGGTTATCGTTTGCTTGATGAAGAGCGAGCCTCTATTTTGGTGTCGGTAACCGATACCGGTGTGGGTATTCCTATGGATAAGCAAGATGCTTTATTCACACCATTTGGCCAAGCCGATTCAAGTATTACCCGCAAATTTGGCGGCACAGGCTTAGGGTTAATTATTACCAAGCATATTGTTGAAGCCATGAACGGCCGCATTACCTTAAACTCAGCCCCCGGTAATGGCACCTGCTTTACGTTTAATGCGGTGTTTAGAACGCCGTCTAATTCAATCACTAGTGACTTACCAACTCAATCACTGATTAATAAACGCATTCTATACTTAGAACCGCACGAACATACGCACCAAGCAACCTTGTCATTGTTGAATGAGTGGCAAACACAAGTTACCGCCTGTACCGATGAAGAAAGTTTCTTAAACGAGATAAACAAAGACTTTAGTTACGATATTTGTATTATCGGTCACACCGCAACAATCGATGATATGCAGCAGCTTAAAGGCTACGTTAAAGCGGTAAGACCTGTCACTGACTATTTATACATTATGCTCAATACGGTGTCGCATAATATGCGTGAAGCCTTTGTGGGTAGTGGTGCTGATGCCTGTTTAAGTAAACCACTTAATCATCGTAAATTATGTGAAGTATTAGCAGCCCCGTATCGCCTTGACCATCCGGTACACAATATTGAGCAAGGCGATGAAAAACTACTGCCATTAAAAGTGCTGGTTGTTGATGATAATGACGCAAATCTAAAACTTATTTGTACACTATTAGATGAACAAATTGAGCTCATTGATACCGCCCATAATGGTTCACAAGCCTATAGCTTAAGTAAAAGCCATAAATACGACTTAATATTTATGGATATTCAAATGCCTATTATGGATGGCATTACAGCGTGTAAGCTTATTCGTGAGTCATCACTTAATGAAGACACCCCAATTATTGCGGTAACAGCGCATGCGTTGGCTGGTGAAAAAGAGCAGCTGCTAAAAGATGGCTTTAAAGGTTATTTAACCAAACCGATTGACGAAGATATGCTAAAGCAGATCATTAGTGATCATAGCCCACAATCCCCTATTAACCGAGAGCGAAGCAAAACAGTTGCCGTTCAATCTGAACCTCCATTTGAGAGCACACGCCTAGATTGGCAGCTTGCGCTACAGCGCGCAGGCGGCAAAGAAGAACTCGCTCTTGAAATGCTCAATATGCTGTTACTCAGCGTGCCTGAGACCTTGCGTCTACTCAATGAAGCAATAGAAAATGAAGATTGCGAGCATGTACTTAGCATCGTGCATAAGTTCCATGGCGCATGTTGTTACACCGGCGTACCAAAGCTAAAATCGCTTGCCGAAACCCTTGAAACGTCACTAAAAGGCGATTGTGATTTAAATTATATTGAACCTGAATTATTTGAGCTTATTGACGAGCTGAATAATTTGTTAAGTGATGCAGGCATGGTAGAGCAGCAACGATAAAAGCCGCTCAATAAAACGATATAAAGGAATATATAAATGAAAAGTTATTTAATTTTAGCGGGCAGTTTACTTGCCTTTGGCTGTGCTTCAACTGCAGATAAACCGATGACACTAGAGTATGCGGATTTATCAGTTAGCTATGATGAATTGAAAACACCAAAATGGCAGCAACTTGAGCGCTTTCCTGCCAGATACCCAAAAAAAGCAGTTATCCAAGCAACAGAAGGGTGCGCGACCATTGAGTATGTTATTACGCCACACAATGAGATTAAAGATATTCAGGTAGTTGCCTCTACTCACCCTGTATTTGCCGATGCAGCAAAAGAAGTAATCACGCATTGGCACTGGAATGAGCTGCCGCAAAATATTACTGATAAAGCGGTGAAAACCCAAACTCGTTTTGATTTTTGTTTTGACACACCCGAGCAATCTTGTAGAACACTAAAACCTAATTATTCATGCCCTAGTCGCGATATTATTTATTCTACGGGTACACGAATTGTGAAGTATTAAAGGGAGCCTGCTTTGTATTTTATCTTACTTATTCTCTTTAGCGCTATTTCACTCACGTGGTTTTTCCTTCGCTATAAAAAACTAAGTAAAGAAGCTAATAACTACGTAAAAATCAATTACGCTGAGCAGTGGCAAACATACGAAAGTAAAGCCCGCTTAATGAGAGCAACACCCAACTCAATTGTGTTTCATTCAATTAAACAAGGCGAATTGTCGGCCATTAATGATGGTGTTTTAAAAAGCTTTAAGAAAAAGCATCAGTACATAGTCACTCTACTCTGTATTTCACCTTTGTTATCATCATTGCTTGCACAATTTATTGCGTATTTGATGAAATAAAAAGCGCGCTGGATACAACATCCACCGCGCTCTCAATTCAATACTTGCTTAAAAGTGCTTGAAGCTTATATTTACAAACGCGCCTCAATCATCAGGCGTTTCATATCACGTACTGCTTTGTCTAGACCATCAATCGCGGCACGCGCAATAATCGCATGACCAATGTTTAACTCGTAAATTTCTGGCATTGCAGCAATTGGTTTTACGTTGTGGTAGTGCAGGCCATGACCAGCATTTACAATTAAACCAAGACCGTGGGCGTATTGTACACCGCTGCGAATACGCTCAAGCTCTGTATGTAGCTCTTCGTCGTTTTCTGCATCTGCATACGCGCCAGTATGAATTTCTACATACGGTGCGTTACAGGCTTTAGCAGCATCAAGTTGCGCGTTATCAGCATCAATGAATAACGATACTTTAATACCCGCTGCCGTTAATTTTTCAGTCGCCGCTTTTACTTTTTCAAAGTTACCCACTACGTCTAGGCCGCCTTCTGTTGTTAGCTCTTCGCGTTTTTCAGGCACTAAACACACATAAGCGGGTTTTACTTCAAGCGCAATATCAATCATTTCATCAGTCACGGCAACCTCAAGATTCATACGCGTTTGAATGGTTTTAGCCATTACATACACGTCACGGTCTTGAATATGACGACGGTCTTCACGCAAATGAATGGTGATACCATCTGCACCGGCATGCTCTGCAACACTGGCTGCATGAGCAGGATCTGGGTAACTTGTGCCACGCGCTTGGCGTAAAGTGGCAATATGATCAACGTTTACACCAAGAAGAATATCTTTCATTTTTTTACCTGTTTAAAACAACGATTAACGGCTGCTATTCAGCCTACTTAATAAATAACTCACGACTTTTTAATGGCTTTTTACCGAGTAAAGGCTTGAGTAAGTAACGACTTAACTGCTTTGCCATATATAACACATCAGGCGCGCTGAAGTCATGGGCAGCAATGGCATTTAATTGCGCACCTGAAAAACCACTGTGCGGGTCGTCATGCAGCAAAAAGCCATATTCAGCAAAGTACTGGTAACTGGCACTGCCAATGATCTCATCACCGTGCGCGTCGACACTAAAATCAACCCCATAACCGAGCAATTCGAGTAACTGAAATTCATACGAACGTAACACTGCTTGCAAGTGTTGAGTACCCGATAAATCACTCAAGTGCTGTTTATACAAATGGTAAACACTTTCCATGGGTTCATTGATAGGTACGATACGATTGGTTAATTCGTTTAAATAAAATCCACAATACAACTCATTCCCCGTGAGCATGGTTTGCGTGCCATGGGGTTCAAAACGATTAATGTATTTTAAATCTGATTTACCGCTGTATTGTACCAGCAGTGATTGGAAAGGTTGCAGTTGTGCTTTATGTTTAGTGGCCTGGCGACCACTAATTCGGGCCAGCATTCTAAGCTGACCCACGCCTTCTACCAGCATATCAAGCATTACTTGTGAGTCACTAAATGGACGTCGGTGCAACAAGTATGCTGTGTAGAAATCGCTATCCATGGCGTCTCAAGCTAAGCTTAATCTTCACCATAGCCTAAGCTGCGTAGCGCACGCTCATCATCAGCCCAGCCAGACTTCACTTTAACCCAAAGTTCTAAAAATACTTTGTTATCAAGCATCTCTTCAAGGTCTTTACGTGCTTCACGGCCAATAACTTTTAGCTTTTCGCCTTTATTGCCAATAACCATGCGTTTTTGCGTTTCACGCTCAACTAAGATCAGGCCATTAATTTGCCACACGCCGTTATCGAGCCATTTAAACTGCTCTATTTCAACGGTAACAGAATACGGTAATTCATCACCCATAAAACGCATTAGCTTTTCACGGATAACCTCTGCCGACATAAAACGCATCGAACGGTCTGTCACATAATCTTCAGGGAAGTAAAACTCACACAGCGGAAGACGCTTGGTTACTTCTGCTTTTATAAGCTCAATGTTTTTACCCTGTTTTGCTGAGACAGGAATAATGCCAACAAAATCAAATTTATTGCCTAAAAACTGCATGTGCGGAAGCACTAAGTCGCGGTCTTTTACTTGGTCAATTTTATTCATAACCAATAACACTGGACGACCACTTTGACGGACTTTATTCAGTACCATCTCGTCATCTTCATTCCAGTGAGTGCCTTCAACCACAAAAATAATCAGCTCTACATCACCAATCGAACTGGATGCAGCACGGTTCATTAAACGGTTAATGGCACGCTTTTCTTCAACATGTAGACCCGGTGTATCAACGTAGACTGCTTGGTATTTACCTTCAGTATGAATACCCATAATACGGTGACGCGTGGTCTGTGGTTTGCGCGAGGTAATACTCACCTTTTGCTCAACAATGTAGTTAAGTAAGGTCGATTTACCCACATTTGGACGACCAACAATGGCCACCATCCCACAGTGCGTATCAAGCTCTGCAGGTTCTTTGCTAATTAAATCATCAAGATTCATTTTTAAGTATCTTTAAGGCTTTTTCAGCAGCTTTTTGCTCGGCTTTACGACGCGAGCTCCCTACTGAGATAATGCTATCCATCCCTTCAACAATACATTCAACCGTGAATGTTTGATTGTGCGCTTGGCCTTTTGTATCAATGACAGTGTAGCCCGGTAACGATAATTTGCGCGCTTGTAAGTACTCTTGAAGTAATGTTTTTGGATCTTTTTGGTTTAAGCCAGGAGAAATTGCATCAAGGCGTGATTCATACCAATTTAAGATTAACTCACCACATTGTTCAATGCTTGAGTCTAGGAACACGGCACCAATAATGGCTTCTACTGCATCGGCAAGAGTCGATTCACGACGGAAGCCACCACTTTTCAGCTCGCCAGGCCCTAAGCGTAAGTAATCGCCCAGACCAAATTCAAGGCCAAACTCAGCCAGTGTTTGACCACGTACTAAGGTTGAGCGCATGCGGCTTAAGTCGCCTTCACGTGCTTTTGGAAATTTAGTATAAAGCGCATTCGCAATCACGAAGCTCAAAATCGAATCGCCTAAAAACTCTAAACGCTCGTTATGTTGACCTTTGTGGCTGCGGTGCGTCATTGCCTGTTCAAGCAAAGCTTGATCAGTAAATGTATAACCTATTTTGTTGTATAACTCTGTTACGTTTTTTTTCATCGTTACTGAATATTACCTAGGCGTTCAAAACGAACACCAGTTGGAACCCAGCCTGGTAAAAAGTCATCTGGGCCATTTTCAAATTCAAAACTCATCCATATAAAGACGGCTTTACCTACCAAGTTTTCTTTTGGCACAAAGCCCCAAAAGCGACTGTCTTGGCTGTTATCACGGTTATCACCCATCATAAAATAATGATCGGCAGGAACAACCCACTCGTCAGAGCGTGTACCCGGTTGTTGATAATAACGGCCTTTCATTTCAAGCGCCTCTGGGTTAATCAAAATGTTGTGATTCAATGGGCTTAGGTTTTCTTCTAAACGCACTAAATTCATTGACCCTTGCTTGAACTCGTCACTATTGAGAATTTCCATATCTATTTTATTGTATTCATTACACAGCAAATCACCTTGCTGTTCGACACCTTCTTCACATTTTGGCTGAATATAAAGGTGTTTATTGCGATAAACAATTTTATCGCCAGGTAAACCAATGGCACGTTTAATGTAATCAATACGCTCATCTAATGGGTATTTAAATACCACAATATCACCGCGTTCTGGCTCATCCACATCCACTAGTTGGGTGCGCCAAATTGGGTCTTTAATGCCGTATGAGTACTTTTGTACCAAAATAAAGTCACCAACAAGTAATGTTGGCATCATTGAGCCTGATGGAATTTGAAACGGTTCAAAAATAAATGAACGGAAAATAGTAATAGCCGCAATCATCGGAAAGATTGATTTAGCCGTTTCAGTAATACTTGGCTCTGGTGCAATTAATGCAGCGGTTTCTTCGTCTAATTCACCACCCGCCGCGTTTTGAGCAAGGGCGATACGCTGTTGACGTTTAGGCGCAAACATAAAGTGGTCAATTAACCAAATTAAGCCTGAGCCTAGTGTTAACAACACTAAAAAAATCGAAAAGTAACCCGCCATGCATTAATTCCTTTATTTACTTCTAATTATTTACCAACTTTGAGGATAGCTAAGAATGCATCTTGCGGTACTTCAACGTTACCTAGTTGCTTCATTCGCTTTTTACCTTCTTTTTGCTTCTGAAGAAGCTTTTTCTTACGGCTCACGTCACCACCGTAACATTTTGCAATTACGTTTTTACGTAATTGTTTAACCGTTGTACGCGCTATAACATGCTGACCAATTGCCGCTTGAATTGCAATATCAAATTGTTGACGCGGAATTAGCTCTCTAAGCGCTTCAGCTAACTGACGACCACGCGATTGTGCAATATCACGGTGTACAATAATAGCTAATGCATCTACACGTTCACCATTAATAAGTACGTCAACACGTACCATGTCTGATGCTTGGAAATGCTTAAAGTTATAATCAAGCGAAGCAAAACCGCGGCTTGTTGATTTTAACTTATCAAAGAAATCCATAACCACTTCAGCCATCGGTAATTCATACGTTACCGCAACTTGCTTGCCGTGATAGTTCATTTTAGTTTGTACACCACGCTTTTCAACACAAAGCGTAATAACGTTACCTAAAAACTCTTGCGGAACTAATATGTTAGCTTCAACAATTGGCTCACGGATTTCAAGAATGTTGTTTACCGGCGGAAGATCAGATGGATTATCAATCTGTTTAACGCCCTCTTTGGTTTCTACTTCGTAGATTACCGTAGGTGCCGTAGTAATAAGATCAATGTCGTATTCACGCTCAAGACGCTCTTGAATAATCTCCATGTGTAGCATACCTAAGAAGCCACAACGGAAACCAAAACCAAGTGCAGTTGAGTTTTCTGGTTCGAAGAATAACGATGCATCGTTCAAGCTAAGTTTATCTAGCGCATCACGGAATGATTCATAATCATCCGATGAAATTGGGAACATACCCGCGTAAACCTGTGGTTTAATGCGTTGGAAACCCGGTAGACGCTCTGGTGCAGAGTTGCGCTGTAACGTAATTGTATCGCCAACAGGTGCACCATGAATCTCTTTAATACCAGCAATAACAAAGCCTACTTCACCGGTTTTTAATAAACCTGTGTTAGTTTGTTTTGGAGTAAAAATACCCACTTTATCTGCAATATGAACTTGTTCGTTCGACATGATCTTAATTTTATCGCCCGCGCGTAATTCACCGTGTTTAATACGCACAAGTGACACAACGCCTTGGTATGGGTCAAACCATGAATCAATAATAAGCGCTTGTAATGGCTTATCTTTGTCGCCAACTGGTGGCGGAATATCTTTAACAATAACTTCGAGTACGTCTTCAATACCCACGCCTGTTTTTGCACTACAACGCACGGCTTCAAGCGCATCAATACCAATAATGTCTTCGATTTCTTCTGCAACACGAAGTGGGTCCGCTTGCGGTAAGTCGATTTTATTCAGTACTGGAATAACTTCTAAATCCATTTCAATTGCTGTGTAGCAGTTAGCAAGTGTTTGCGCTTCTACACCTTGACCAGCATCAACAACTAAAAGCGCACCTTCACAGGCAGCAAGCGAACGTGATACTTCGTAAGTGAAGTCAACGTGTCCTGGTGTGTCGATAAAGTTTAATTGGTAGGTCTCGCCATCTTTGGCTGTATAATTAAGTGTTACACTTTGCGCTTTGATGGTAATACCACGCTCACGCTCGATGTCCATTGAGTCTAACACCTGCTGCTGCATTTCACGGTCTGTTAAACCACCACAAACTTGGATAAGACGGTCAGAGAGAGTCGATTTACCATGGTCGATATGGGCGATGATCGAAAAATTACGGATATGCTTCATAAACTGGATTCTAAACTTCTATATAAAATGGACTAAGTGTATAAAGCGGCAATTTTACATTTAATTGGCTTTAATCACCATCTATTTGAGTGAAAGGAATAGTAATTGGGTGAATTTTTATTACTTTAATATCATGTTTTAGGCTCTTAACCCTTGATTTAGCTATCGCATAGCCAGTTAAGCCCCCTAATACAGCAGCTAAAATTTGCCAGCCTTCAGCAAGCGAAAACACTGAAAAAGCAGCCAAAGCAAACCCTAAACTAAATAATAACGGCAACATGTACACGGCCATTGCGTGTTTTACAAGGTGGCTATCGTCTAGTGCTAAGGTGACTTTTTGTCCGACTTTTAGCTCACTGTCGAAAGTGTATGGGAATGTTTTTTTGGCAGTACCAAATAACTTGGCAAAGATTTGCGAGCCACAACGGCCATTGCATCCTGCGCAGGCTTGTTTTTGCTCGGCTTCTAAATCGGCTGTCGTGCCTTTTACCGACACGACAGTGAGTGTTTGTTCTATCATTATTTAAAGAGGTCGCGCTACCGACTCTGCAATGGCTTTGGCTGTCATAGCGGGGATATTACCAACAACCGACACGTCAAAGCTACCACCATTGTGAACATACACGGTTGTCGCACCCGATGACAGCGCCCCACTGGGTCGTTTACCAGGCAGTGGTCTTTGTACGAACACAGAAACCTCAACAAAACCATCAGAGTACAAGTAGTAATCGGTTAGTTCGTTATTTAAATCTAACTTGTGACGGTCTGACTTTAATAATTTAAAGCCTGCTGGCAACCAGCCAATTTTCCAATTATTAACCGCACTGCCTGTGCTTTCGTTATCAATTTCACTGACCGGAAGCGGAGGAGGAAAATCACGATTTTGCATTTCTAACAGCATCTGTGCAGGTTGCTCTGTTACACTAATGTGGGTCAACTGTAATTGCTCAAGCATTTCACCTTTGTGGTTCACATACGCTGATTTCAATAACAGTGATGATTCTAAATCTAACCATATCCAATAATTGAATTTGTACTCATCTTTTGACTCAATACGCACAAGCTGCGCTGAGCGCCCTGCTATACGACCTTTTCCGCCTAGTACAAAATCGTACTGCGCACTTAAACGCTCTATATCTTTAAAAAGTACTTCAGGAATAGGCCCTGCAATTGAATCAGTTTGCACAGAATATGGCTCTGAATGGGGCTCAAAATAAGTCACTTGATCGTTTACGCGAGCCATTTCAAGCCCTGCGCCATTCAGTAAACTTAAATGTTCAAGCTCTACATTACCTTGCTTGGCATGCAGCCAGCGATAAGGTTCCATTGCTTGGCCTTTAACGACGACAAACGATGCGTCGAAATTGCGGGTATGAACGGCTTCAGCCATATCGAGTAATAATGCTTTGGCGGGGTTTTCGTCGCTGGCAAAAGCGGGAGCTATTAACACCAGCGACAAAATAAAAGTAAACACTTTCATTTAATTAGTTTTTTTCCTCATCTGCGTTAGCCGCAGTTTGTGACTTTTCAAGCGAATATGCAACACGTGCTTGACGTTGGTGTTCAAGTACAAGCGCACCAATACGTTGCTGTTGTAATTCGCGTAAACCTTGTTGGGCATTTTCAAGTGCAGGTTGCTCAGATGAGTAACTGACAGGTGATGCCACACCGGTTAGTGGTGTTGTTTGTAATAAAGGAATTTCGCTCTGCGGTGATTCGCTGTTTTGCGGCAGTGTTTGTACACCAACAATCGCAAACATAGCCACACTTGCAGCAATCGCTACTTGGGCAAAGGGTCGACGCCAATTAAATGCAACGACATTGTCGGTGCCTGTTGCCGCCACGATTTCTTCGCTTTTTGGTGCCGTTGTTTTATTCGCGAAATCTGCGTACACAGGTTCATGTTCGAGTGCATCTGCCACTGCATCAGCAATGTCAAAATTGAAGGCGCTGTTATTTGCCTCAGCACGCATTACGTCACCGATCATTGCATAACGACCAAATGTTGTTACATCGTCGTTTGTAATCGCTTCATCAGTTAACTGCTGCTCGCCGTCAAGTAATGCGGATAACTGCTCATTATCCAACTTGTTAACGTCTGCTTTTGTCATACTAAGACTCACCTATTAATGGATTTAATTTATTGTCAATCGCTTCACGGGCACGGAAAATACGCGAACGTACCGTCCCCACGGGGCAATCCATAACCACGGCTATTTCTTCATAGCTCATACCTTCGATTTCACGAAGGGTAATCGCAGTTTTAAGATCTTCAGGCAAACTATCAATCGTATTAAAAATTACAGCACGTACTTCGTCACTTAATAACAGGTTTTCTGGCGATGCGTTTGAACGCATTGCGTCTGCACTGTCATAAAATTCTGCTTCTTCGGCATCAACATCGTTAGCTGGCGGCTTACGCCCCTGAGCAACTAAGTAATTTTTAGCACAATTTACGGCGATACGGTACAACCAAGTATAAAAGGCGCTATCACCTCTAAAGTTAGGCAAAGCACGATAAGCTTTAATAAAGGCTTCTTGTGCGACATCAGCAACATCACCTTGGTTTGAAACATAACGTGAGATCAAACCTGCAATTTTATTCTGATATTTTCTAACTAATAGGTTGAAGGCGTTTTTATCTCCTTGCTGGACCCTTTTTACTAGCGCTAAATCCAAATCCTGCTCGCTCATTCGAGCCGGTACTCCTCTGTTTGATTCTTGCTTGCTATTCATATACTCGCCATTGTTTACACAAACTATGACTGCACCATGAATATAAAAGTTCAGTTTAAAATAATTTTTTTATAAAATAGCACGCAAATAATGTGAGTTATACCAATCTTATTACTCGACAATCCTAGTAACTGCTGATAATTCAACGGTTATCTCTATTCATAGTCAGTTTGATTCACAATGCTAAACAGTTAAAAATTCGCTGTTTAAGTGACGATAAACCTAATAATATTGGTATAACGTATTAAAATGACTAATAGTGTTACGGCAAATATGGTACATATACGTATATCATATACAATTTTTTTTGCTCATACTTTTAGCACTATTTCCAGAGCATTGTAACTGCAAAGACCACAGACATGAACCAAAATAAACATCACATTACTGATGTCGCTATTATCGGCAGCGGCGCCGCTGGCCTCTCGCTTGCTTTATCACTTGCTAATCACTGTAACGTCACCGTGCTTAGCAAAGGCGCATTAACTGAAGGCTCTACTTTATATGCACAAGGTGGTATTGCCGCGGTTTTTGATAAAAAAAATGACAGTATTGAGTCACATGTTCAAGATACGCTCGATGCTGGCGGTGGTTTATGTGACCGCGACGCTGTGCACTACACTGCCAGTAATGCCAAAAAATGTTTAAAATGGTTAATTGAGCAAGGTGTGCCTTTTGATATGGAGTTTGATTCAAAAGGCAAAGAACGTTTTCATTTAACGCGCGAAGGTGGTCACAGTCACCGCCGCATTTTGCATGCTGCCGATGCGACAGGTCGCGCCGTTCAAACTACGCTTATCAGCCAAGTGCAAGCCCACCCAAATATCACTTTATTAGAAAACTACAATGCCATTGATTTAATTGGTGATAAAAGCTTAGGCCGAAAAGGTAAACACATCCACGGTCTGTATGTGTGGAATTGTGAAGACAAAAAAGTAGAAACAATTGCAGCCAAGTTTGTTGCGCTGGCGACAGGCGGTGCGAGTAAAGTGTATTTATATACCTCTAACCCCGATGTATCGAGTGGCGATGGTATTGCCATGGCATGGCGAGCGGGCTGCCGTGTTGCCAATATGGAATTTAACCAATTCCACCCTACGAGCTTGTACCACCCTGAGCTGCAAAACTTTTTAATTACCGAAGCAATGCGTGGTGAAGGTGCGTACTTAAAACGCCCCGATGGCACACGCTTTATGAAAGACTTTGATGAACGTGAAGAACTGGCTCCCCGCGATATTGTTGCCCGCGCGATTGATTTTGAAATGAAACGCTTAGGCGCTAATTGTGTTTATTTAGATATTAGCCACAAAGATAAAGATTTTATTATTGAGCATTTCCCGACAATTTACGCAAAATGCTTAAGTGTTGGTTTAGATATCACCAAAGAAGCTATTCCTGTCGTCCCTGCAGCCCATTATACCTGTGGGGGTGTCATGACTGACTTTAATGGACGTACTGATTTAGATAACTTGTATGCAGTTGGTGAAGTTGCTTATACAGGTCTGCATGGTGCAAACCGAATGGCAAGCAACTCATTGCTCGAATGCATTGTTTTTGCCCACGCAGCAGCACAGGATATTCTGAGTAAAATTGATGCAAGTCCTGCACTTGAAACACTACCGCTGTGGGATGAAAGCCGCGTTACGAACTCTGACGAAGAAATTGTTATCACGCATAACTGGCATGAACTACGGTTATTTATGTGGGATTACGTTGGCATCGTGCGTTCAACTAAACGTTTAGAACGTGCATTGCATCGTGTTGAATTACTGCAACAAGAAATTCACGACTACTACGCTAACTTTAGAGTTTCTAACAACTTATTAGAGCTACGTAACTTAGTGCAAGTCGCTGAACTGATTATTCGCAGTGCGCTGGAACGTAAAGAAAGCCGAGGCTTGCATTACACCATTGATTACCCAGCGCAAAATGAAAACCCAACGCCTACGGTACTTACACCGAAGTCGGTTGCTGCACAGCAATAATTGCCCGTTTTAAGCGTGAAAAGCTTATCTCATCAACACTGGCTGCCGTTATAATCAGCCAGTGTGATTTATAAAATCCCGCTAGTTTTATAACCACAAAACTCGAAAAGATCTTACTCTTGGGGCTTATCGCACCTTGCATTTGCACACGATTATTTAAAAAACGAAGCTGTGACTGTTCTAAAATAATAGCGCCATGTGCTGGCTGTAATTGCGTTACTTTTTTATAGCTAATCACCCCAATAATAAAGCTTGAGACGAAAACAAGACATTGAGAAAAAAGTTGCTGATACGCAAAGCTAAGTATGATGGCTATAAAGCAAAAAAAGACCACAAAGGGTTTGTGGTCTGGTGTGTTCTGTTTAACGCTAAATCTATACACGAACTCGGTCTAAAATTAATGAGACCATGCTATTAAGCTCGGGATCTTTACACGTTTCGTGACCCATGAACCATGCAAACAAGTCTGGATCATCGCATTCTAGTAAGCGTTGAAATGTGGCATGTTGCTCTTTGCTTAACGAGTCAAACGCTTCTTCAACGAATGGCATAAATAAAACATCAAGTTCTAACATGCCACGACGGCATGCCCAACGAATACGTTCTTTACTGTGAATTTCAGTCATTTTAAACCTCGTACTTATTTGTCAGCAGTTTAACAAATTGCTATCGAATAAACAGCTATTTAAATTGCCACCCTAACTAAGTTATCATTAGCACTCATTTATATCGTAAAGAAGGTTTTTATGTCGACTGTTTACGCAAGTCCATTATCTCATACGCTTATCAGCCTGACTGGTAAAGATAAGTTGTCTTACCTTCACGGACAAATTACACAGGATATCAATAAGCTCACTAACGATACGTTCTTGTGGGCAGGTCACTGTAATGCCAAAGGTAAGCTTTGGGGCGTTTTTCGCTTGTTTACCTACCAAGACAGTTACTACCTTGTTGGTTCTAAAGCCGAAGTTGAGCAGTCTCTGGTTGAGTTAAAAAAATATGCGGTCTTTTCTGCTGTTGAAATAGAACCCTGTGAAAAGCCATTAATTGGTTTGATGGGTGATGACCTCTCAGAGGTGCTAGAGGCACTTAATATTCAATTTAATGATGAGCAAACGGCTGTCGATTTTGCCGACGGTAAAGCCCTTAAGCTTGCAGAAAACCGCGTGTTACTCATGGTCAATAGTGACTTTAGTTTACCCGAAAACGTTATTGCACTCGATAACGATGCCCAATGGCAACAAGCAGCGATTGCCGCGGGTGAGCCTTCACTTAACAGTGAGGCCATTGGCGAATATGTGCCACAAATGGTTAACCTACACGCGATTGGCGGTATCAGCTTTAGAAAAGGCTGTTACACAGGCCAAGAAACCGTTGCCCGTATGAAGTATCTTGGCAAAAACAAGCGCGCCATGTATATCGTTGCGGGTGAAGCAGATGGTTTACTCGATGAGCTTGAACTCGAAACACAAATGGGTGAAAACTGGCGTCGCGCTGGCAAGCTTATCAGTCAAAGTTATAATCAAGAAACGCGCACTTTAATGGGACTCGTTGTGTTACCGAATGACAATGAAACAGGCCAATTATTACGTGCTAAACACCTCCCTCAGGTTGAGCTATCGATTCAAGCTCTGCCTTACTCTCTCGAAGATGAATAAATAGGAATGACTATGATCGCAGCAGAAAACAAAGTGGTAAAAATGCATTATTCAGTATTGGATAATAACAAAAACACCATCGACAACTCGTTTGATGGTGAACCACTGGTGTTTATCGTTGGCACAGGTTACTTGATCCCAGGCCTAGAAAACGCACTACTAGGTAAAGAAGCTGGCGATACTTTCAGTGTTACCGTTGAACCAGACCAAGGCTATGGCGAGCGTCACGACGACTTAATGCAAGCGGTGCCTAAGTCAATGTTTGAAGGGATGGACATTGAAGTGGGTATGCAGTTTCGTGCAACAACCGATGCAGGCGATCAATCAGTGATGATCATCGATATCCAAGATGAAGAAGTGATTGTTGATGGTAATCACCCATTATCAGGGATTACTTTACACTTTGATGTTGAAGTACTTGAAGTACGTGATGCAACAGAAGAAGAGTTAGCACATGGTCATGTGCACGGTGAAGGCGGTTGTGGTCACAGCCACTAAACACCCGCAGTATAAAAAAGCGCCTGAGGCGCTTTTTTTATACCAATTCGCTTAATTAATCATCCACTTGCTCTGGTTCTGGTTTATGTTCCGGCTCTGGCTTAGATTCAGGTTCAGTTATGTGTGCCTGCAATGCCGCTAGCAAGCCTTCTTGGTCGTTGGTGCCTAAACGATAGTGAGTGCCATCTTTCATTGCTAATTCTACAGCTTTAAACCCTGATACACTGTAAACCCAGCCATCGTGAGTTATTCGTAAACCAATTCCATGGCGAAATGAATTACTGACCGCTCTGACTGATTCAATGTCGTCAAAGCTCACCGTTTTACCAAATACACCCGGCCCAAATGCCCAGCTCACTGTTTTATCGGTTACTTTAATAGTTAAGCTATGAAATAAAAAAGCCACTAACACTAAAATAGCGCAAAACCCCATTAATGGCACATCTGCGCCGATTAAGTTCCACGCCAAGGCAAGAAAACCACCTATCCAGCCCAAAACAACAAAAATGAACACTGCGTATTGCTTATGTTGATACATAAAGAATTCTCTAATTAGAAGCTATAAACAAAGGTCGCACTTAGCTCTGAGTCATACTTAAGCTTGTCTTCCTCTGGTTTTGAGTTGTAGCGATACATGTAGGTAAATTTAAGTGACACATCGCCCATAATCTTACTGATCAATGATGTTTCTGACTTTAATCGCGAGTTAAGACCTGACAAAGATTGCTCGTAACTCACATCTTGATTAAAGCGTGTGCGCTCTGAAACGGTACGCTCCCATTGCAACGCTAAACGAAGCAGATAACCGGTTTTTGTTTCGTCTTCTTCCGTTGCAATTTCTTGATCGGCAACTGAACGATAAAGGCCCGGCCCAACGTCTATATCGACTTTATTTTTACTGCCTTGATAAATACGATTGCCATACCCTGTTGCAACCGTACTCTTAAACTCAAGACCACTAAATTTATCTTCTTCGTAATCTCCGTAAATGAAAAAAGACTCATTTTTCACGTTCAGCTTATAGTTTCCTTGCCCCGAGACAAAAATACGATCTGCTGATACTTCTTCATCGCCGGTTTCTTCATTGCGATCGCGTTTGTAAAGCGTGTCTATTTTGAATTGATTACGCCACTTTTCAAAGTCTTGATAAAGGTTACCTTTGAACTTGAAACTCGTTGAATTGGTATTGCCTCTACTTACCATAAAACCGAACTCCATATCACCATATAGCATTTCGCCTTTATGGATTTTATGGATTTCTTCTTCTGACAACTGCCCGTATTCATGAAAATCTTCAAATGGATCAACAGCAATAGCCTGCCAACTGCTAAGCAGTAAGGCGGCTAAAAAAACACGTTTAATTGTACTAAGACAACAAAAAGTAGAGTCAAACATCGGCTGGAGAGTTATTCGCTATCTTTCCAGAGAATGTGGCAAAACGGTGCATCTTTATCTCGGCTAATTAAAATCTTGGCAAATAAAATATCTTGGTTATCAAACTCAAGCCCTACTAAGACTTGTACAAACAGCTCAGGTTCAATTTCTAATGCAACAAAATCTTGCCATTGATCGTCAGGCTCACTTTCTTCGATAAAACCTAACTCTTCTCTGTGCTCGTTAAAATCATTAATATCTTGTTCGCTTAAGTTATCGGGTGCTAACTCTAAAAAGATATCATACGCCTGATGTGTTACTTCTTCTTCACTATATAAGCGTGGACCAGCCATTCCTTAAACCCTCTGCACATGCAAACTGCGTTATTTTAGGTATGATAACAAACCTCTTTTCTGTTTTGCCAAAAAAAAAGCCAGGTTACCCTGACTTTTTTATCGTTAGTGTCTCTTTTTTAGTTTTCGACCCTTTGGCCTTTCACTTTTTCACGCATAGCTTGCACTAATGTATAAAATAGCGGAACAAGCAACGTGCCAAAAATAGTGGCCGCTAGCATACCAAAGAGCACAGTCACACCTAATGATATTCGGCTGCCTGCCCCTGCCCCACTCGCAAACACAAGCGGTAATACGCCAAGCACAAATGACAAGGCCGTCATTAATACCGCTCTAAAACGCAATTTTGCTGCGTTGAGTGCTGCCTCAACGATGCCTTTTCCGGCGGCACGCTCTTCCATCGCAAATTCAACAATTAATATGGCCGTTTTCGTCGACAGACCTATCAGCAACACTAAACCAACTTGCGCATAAATATTGTTTTCCATCCCAATCACGTACAGTGCAAGCATGGCACCAAACAAAGCTAAAGGAACAGCTGCAATAACTGAAAATGGAATAGTCCAGCTTTCGTACTGCGCAACTAAGAACAAGTAAACAAATACGACCGCTAAACCAAATAAAATTGGCGCGACGTTGCCCGCTTCAATTTCTTGCTTAGATTGCCCTGCCCACTCATACACGTACCCAGAGGGTAGCTTAGCGGCCAATTCTTGCATAACAGCAATCGCATCCCCACTTGAATACCCTTGCGCTGGCTGGCCACTGATACTGGCACTTCGGTACAAATTAAAGTGCGTTAAACTTGTCGGGCCAAGAATCGGTTCAAGTTTGGCCAGTGTTGTTAAAGGAACCATTACCCCTTCGTCGTTACGCACGTAATAGTACTGTAAGTCTGCGGGGTTTTGACGATACTGACTTTCGGCTTGCATTATGACCCGATACGTTCGGCTAAATTGATTAAAGTCATTAACGTACAAAGAACCTAGCTGTGCTTGCAGCGTTAAGAAGATATCACTCAACGCCACACCTTGTGCTTTGGCTTTATTACGGTCAATTTCTAAAAAGTACTGCGGAACATTTGCTCTGAATGTACTGTACACATTTGACAGTTCAGGCCGTTGATTAGCCTCGTATACTAAGCCGTTAAGCACCTGAGAAAGCGCAGCGGGTTCACGCCCTTCACTGTCTTGCAGTCTAAATTCAAAACCGGCACTGGTGCCAAGCCCCGGTATTGATGGCGGGTTAAATGCCATTATCTGTGCGTCTGGCATCGCCCAAAACTGCCCCATCAAACGACCTAACACCGCTCGCAGACCTAAATTAGCGTCTGTGCGCTCTTCCCAATCTTTTAGTACCACAATACCCAAGGCATTATTTGAACCTGCACCGCCTAATAATGAAAAACCTGAAACGGCGATAAAATCAGTTGCTGCGGGTTCATTTTTAATAATATCACCCAATTTATGCATGACTTCTTTGGTGCGGTTACTTGCCGCAGCATCTGGCAGTTGCACATCAACAAATAGAAAACCTTGGTCTTCGGCTGGCACGAATCCGGTGGGGACTGTTTTAACTAACCATCCCGCGGCCGCAAAAATGATAACCGCAAACAGCGCCATTCGTGCGCTACGCTTTAGAATAAAGTTAACGACTTTACTGTAGCCACTGGTCGAGCGCGTAATAATATTTTCAAATGGGGCTAGCCACTTAATCGGTTTCATCGCTTTTTCATTCAGTAATAGCGTACAAAGCGCCGGACTCAAGGTTAATGCATTCACCGAGGAAATTAGCACTGCAAATGAAATAGTCACCGAGAACTGTTTATATAACTCTCCGGTGATGCCAGGCATAAATCCAACCGGTACAAACACCGCTAGCAACACCAGTGTGGTTGCAACAATAGGCCCAGACACTTGTTCCATTGCTTTAGTAACGGCTTCTTTTATTGGTAGTTTCTCTTCTTTTAAAATACGCTCAACATTTTCTATAACGATAATCGCATCATCCACCACAATACCGATTGCCAGTACTAAACCAAATAAGGTGATTAAGTTGATGGAGTAATCCATCATCATCATAAAAGCAAACGTCCCCACCAAAGACACCGGAATAGCAACAGTGGGAATCAGGGTTGCGCGCCAATTTTGTAAAAACAAAAATACCACTAAAATAACCAAACCAACCGCTTGTAAAAGGGTTACCACTACTTCTTCAATAGAACGGTTAATGAATTCGGTTGTATCGTAAGGAATAGAATACTCGATGCCATCGGGTAACTGCTTTGCCAGCTCAGCCATACGGGCTTTAACATCCTCTGCAACCTGCGTGGCATTGGCTTCTGTTAACTGATAAATAACGATAAATGCTGTATCTTGCTGATTCAATTTAGCGGAGGTGCTGTAGCTTGCCGCCCCCATTTCGATACGGGCAATATCATGTAAACGAACAAAGTTACCGTCTTTACTCGAACGAATAATGGTTTGGCCAAATTCCTCTGGGGTTTTTAAGCGCCCTTTTGCTTGAATCGAATATTCAAATTGCTGACTGGGCCCCGTAGGAGCCGCGCCTAACTTACCTGCTGCAACAATGGTATTTTGCTCTTGCAATGCGCTTCGAACATCGGCCACCGTTAAGCCTAATGATGCCATTCGATCTGGGCGAAGCCATAAACGCATCGAATAGGTTTGCTCACCCATCACCTCCGCAGAGGCAACCCCATTAATACGACCAAGTGGCTCCGTTAAATAGTTTGTTGCATAGTTACTTAGAAAAATAGCGTCGATATTATCTTTACTCGAGTAAAGGTTAATCCCTAACAACATAGAGCTCGACTTTTTCTTAACCGATACCCCTTGGCGCTTAACTTCCTCAGGTAATCCTGCTTCAGCAAGCGCAACACGGTTTTGCACGTTCACTTGTGCTATGTCTGTGTCGGTACCAACCTTAAAATAAACAGTAATATTTGCCGTGCCGTTATTTGTCGAAGTCGATTCTATGTACATCATGTCTTCAACCCCATTGACTTGCTCTTCAATGGGCCTGATCACCGACTCTTCCACTATTTGAGCACTGGCTCCGGGGTAACTTGTCGAAATTTGTACTTGCGGTGGCGTGATCTGCGGGTACATATTCACCGGCAATAATGTCATTGAGATTAAACCCGCAATCGTAATGACTATCGATATTACCAGCGCAAATTTAGGGCGAGATATAAACGTTTTACTAATCATCTCTGCCCCCTAAGAGTTGGCTTTGCTAGTAATAGTGCCCGTTGTTGCATCAACATTTTTTTCAACGGCTTTGACTTCTGCACCTTGGCGGACTTTTTGTAAGCCTTCAATAATCACCTTTTCGCCTGCTTCAAGGCCTGACTCAACCACCCACATCGCGTTAATACGGCGACCAAGTTTCACAACGCGCATCGATACTGTGTTTTCATCATTAACAACAAGTACAAACTTACCTTGTTGATTTTCTTGTACTGCAACTTGTGGAATCAAGGCTAATTCTTTTTTGTTGGTGCTCTCGACTATTAATGTAACAAACAAGCCAGGCATAACCATGCCGTCGGGGTTGTCGAACGAAGCCCTTAATTCAACGGTCCCCGTGTTTCGATTTATTTTAGTATCCGCAAAATCAAGGACTCCCTTGCCTGGAAAAACGGAGTTATTTGGTAATCGTAAACTTAAATCAATAGGTACATCACGTGGGTCGCGATCTGGGGTTTGATGTTGCTGTCGGTAGCTTATGTAGTCAGCCTCTTCAACTTGAAAGCTCACATAAATGGGGTCTACATCAGTCAGCTCTGCCAGTTCATTCGATGAGGGCCCAATAATGTTGCCCACATCGTAGTTCACTTTACCTATACGACCCGCGAATGGGGCTCGAATTTCAGTGTAGCTTAAATTCAACTTTGCCTTTTCAAGCTCAGCTTCGGCCGCTTTCACCGCGGCTGTCGCTTGTTCAAAGTTAGTTAATAACTTGTCTAAATCGGACTGCGAAATAAACCCTTGAGAGGCAACATCTCGACCCCGTTTTAAGTCTCTTTGAGCAGCACTTGCAGCAGCCTTTTTACTTTTAAGATCGGCTTCAACCTCGGCCACCGTGGAGCGGTATTCAGACGGGTCTATACGCAATAATAACTGATCTTTTTCAACCGCAGATCCTTCGTCAAAGTGACGCTCAATGAGCTCCCCCTCAACACGGGCTCTAATTTTAACTTCTTGAAACGCTTCAGTGCGGGCGACAAACTCTCGATAATCTCCGACTTCTTGGGTAACAACATTAAAAACAGATACCGCCGGTGGCGGCGTAGCCTGTTTCGTTGATTTATCATCGGAACAGCCTACTAAAGCCGAGCTAAAAGCCACGGTAAATAAGGCGGTTGTTATAAAAGATGATGATTGATTCTTTATGCGAGCTGTTTTGCGCATCAGCATATGTATACTCCTTGTAGCGCGACTTAACGCTAAGTCTAGTCGTGTCGTGGTATTTTGCGAAAGTTTGAGCCAGTATCTTACCGATAGCAAAATTGAGCTAGTTGAAAACCTGCTTCTTTGTTTTAAAAATATACATCAATTTGTAATCAAGCATATGACAGAGTTACCGTTTTTTGAAAAAATTAACGTTTCTTTGCGACACATCAGCATTTCTTTACATACTTGTCATTAGCTCGTAAGCTCTAACACACAGGTCAGAGGAGTTGCCATGATAAAGCTAGAAATAAAACAACACGTCGCTTGGGTTTACCTTGCTCGTCCAGAAAAGCAAAATGCGCTTAGTTTTGATATGTTTGTCGAGCTGTCACGCGTCATCAAAAAAATTAAACGTGACCCTCGCTTACGCGCTGTGGTGATTAGTGGTGAAGGTGAACACTTTTGTTCTGGGCTCGATGTCGCAGCCGTTATGAAAAAGCCCAGTAACATCATGAAACTGCTTTTTAAGTGGCTGCCGGGCAATCAGAACCTTGCGCAAAAAGTGGTCTTAGGCTGGCAAGATTTAAGTATTCCTGTAATCGCAAAAATTTCGGGGCATTGCTTTGGCGGAGGAATGCAAATAGCACTCGGTGCCGATTACCGAATTGTAGATAAACACGCCAAACTGGCGATTATGGAAGCACGCTGGGGGTTATGCCCCGATATGGGAGCAAATGTGGTGCTTGCAGGATTAATGAAACGTGACCAAGCACTCTGGTTGGCAAGTCATGCCGGTCCCGTATCTGCTGAGGACGCTAAAGACTATGGGCTTGTTACCCAGCTTACAGATGATGTTGATAAACACACCGCGGCAATGCTCGAAACCCTCATGGCGCGTTCACCAGATACATTGGCAGCAATTAAGCGGCTTACTCAACAGAGCTATCGCTCGCAGCAACGTAAAATCTTAGCAAAAGAAACCTGGAGCCAAATTCGCTTATTAATGAACCCAAATACCAAAAAAGCCATTGCTAAAGCAAAAGGAGCAGATGATATTGAGTTTAACAACGCCAAGTCATGGTAAGCTAAAGTCGCATAGTACTACTGACAAGGGTATGATGTAGTTGAACTTTCACAAGCCATTTTCCATCTATCATGAAATACCTGTTCAGTAGTGCCATTATTCTTGCGTGCTTAGCGGTCGCTAAGTATTTAAGCCTGTTACTTAACAGCTCTTTTCCTGCGCCATTGCTCGCTATGGTCATGTTACTTTTACTGCTATTAACGGGGGTTGTTAAAGAGCATCAGCTAAAACCGACAGCCAGCCCTCTGTTAAATTACATGCCATTATTTTTTATTCCAGCGGGCGTTGGCATCATTGAGCACCTTGGTTTAATTGGTCAACATTGGTCGCTTCTGCTCACTGTATTTATTATTGTGCCTTTGAGCAGCGTATTGCTCATTGGTGGCGTTATCGCCTATTTTAAGGGGCGTGAAAATGACGACTAATTTATGGTGGTTAAGCGTTCCAGTCATTATTTGCCTTTTTTTGTTACTAAGAGTCCTCAACAACAAAACAACTCACGGTGTTTCAAAAGCACTTAGCAACCCTGTTTGCTGGGCTATTTTGATTATTGCTGCGTTACTTGTAACACTCGACTTACCTTATGCGCCGTTTGCTGAGCACAGCAAAATACTCAGCTGGTTATTAGAACCAGCGATAGTCGCCCTCGCTTTGCCGCTGTATCAGCAGTTTGTGCACGTAAGAAGAAACCTATTACTCATCGTGATTAGCTGTAGCTTAGGGGTGATTAACGCCACTGTTGTTGCCTCACTCATTTGCTATTTTTTTGCTGCCCCTGCTGAGCTTAGTGCATCGCTTGCCAGCCTTTCTGTTACAACGCCCATCACGTTAATTGTCACGGATGCACTGGGCGGTATTCCTTCTCTTGCTGCTGCAATGGTTATTTTTATTGGTGTACTGGGTGGGATTTTTGGCAATTTAATTTTTTCGCTATTAAACATCCGTAATGCACAAGCTAAAGGTGTTGCCATCGGCACCGCGTGTCATGCTATTGGCACCGCCTCACTTATTACTGAAGAGGCAAAAGCCGGCGCATTTGCATCGGTCGCAATGGCACTGAGTGCGCTTTTAAGCGCTATAATAGTGCCCTTACTCTATCCTGTTTTACAACATGCTCTGGTATAGTCAGGGCAAGCAGTAACCTTGTTAGGAAAACACATGATCGATTCTGAATTACAACAAGTTGAAAAATACTACCACTTGATTACCGAATACCTCGTTACCTACAGCATGCAAATTTTTGGTGCCATCTTAATCCTGTTCTTTGGTTTATGGGTCGCACAAAAAGTATCAAAAATGATTGCTGGATTAATGCAACGGCACAACATTGACATAACCTTAACTAACTTTGTCAGTAACGTTGTTAAAGTACTGCTTATTATTATGTTTTTGGTTATCGCACTGGGTAAAATAGGCATCAGTGTTACACCATTTGTTGCAGCAATCGGTGCTGCATCGTTAGGGGCTGGTTTAGCACTGCAAGGTATGCTGTCAAATTATGGGGCTGGTCTTGCAATCATTGCCACGCGCCCTTTTGTTGTTGGCGACACGATTGAAGTAAAGGGCGTTAGCGGACAAGTTAAAACTATTGAACTTGGGTATACTATTTTGATTAACGAAGAAAAAGTCGAAATCACTATCCCAAACAAACACATTGTTGGTGAAATTTTACATAATTCGTTTAGTTATTCACTGGTAAAAGGTGAAATTGATATTGCCTACGATGCCAACGCAGACTTAGCAATTGAACTCATCGAAACAGTATTAAAAGAGCACGAATTAGTTGCCGACGAGCCTCATTCACAAGTGGGTATTGAGCGCTTTGCAGACAGCGGCGTGACATTAAGTTATCGTTATTGGGTGCCGACGACCAAAATTATTGAAACCAAGCTCTCGGTTAACCGCAAAGTATTCAGCGCTATTCAGGGTGCAGATATCGACATTCCCTTCCCACAGCGGATCGTTACACTTAATCACACACATGAGAAAGGTGCTGAATAGCACCTTTTTTACCTCGCTACGACAGAGATTGTGTTTCATTAAAGCTTTGTAGTACAATTTGAATGATAACAATTACTATCATCAATTAAATGTCGGGCTATTTTTCATGAGTAAACGTCTTTGGTTCCAGCTACACGGTTGGTTTTCGCTGCCTATCTGGGTGTTATTCTGCTTTATCTGTGTTACGGGCACAATTTCAGTAATAAGCCATGAACTGACGTGGTTAACCAACAGCGAAGCACGCGCAACTAACCCTAATAATTTACCGGCGATGCCTGTTGATCAGGTTATTGAAAGCGTAGAAAGTGCTTACCCAAGTGCCGATGTTATGAGTGTACTTACTTATGAGCCTTACCTTGTAAACGCAGTCATTTTTACCGACACAGACAAACCTTATGCTGTTGCTTACGTCAATCAATACACTGGCGAAGTGCAAGCTGTAAACAGCACCATTTCGTTTATTGAGTTTATGCGTACCCTGCATGGTTGGTTATTTTTCCCTTGGCAAGAAGGCTACAGCATTGGTTATTACTTAGTAAGCGCAATGGCATTTGTTATTCTGGGTGCTCTAATCACTGGCTTAGTAATTTATAAGAATTTCTGGCGTGCATTCACGCAACCAAAATTGCGCTTTAATCAAGGCCGTAAAACCTTCCTCAAGGACTTACATACACTCAGCGGAGTATGGTCAATTTGGTTTATGGCAATCATGGCGTTGACTGGCTTATGGTATTTTGTACAAGCCTTTATGTGGCACAACGAAATTGATATTGAAGAGCACGCCCCGTTAGTGGCGGTGTCGACATTGCCCGCCACAAAACAAACACCACCAACTGATTTAAAAGCCGCATTAGCAGCCACAAAAGCAAAGTATCCCGACTTTAAACCGAGCTATGTGATGCTACCAGAGCATAATCGCGGTATGTTCAACATTATGGGCAGTGGTGATACGATTTTTTATGATAACTATGCGTACTCAACCTCTGTTAATCCATGGACCGGTGAGATTGCAGCCAGCAAAAGTCCAGAAACAATGACAGGATTACAAACTCTATCGCACATTACCGACCCCCTTCATTACGGTAATATTGGTGGCCTTTGGACCAAAGTTATCTGGTTTATCTTTGGCTTAATTTTAAGTGGTATGTCGGTCACAGGGTTTATGATGTACACCTCGAAATTGGTAAAAAATAAACCTGAAAAAGCACGCCAAGCTGCGCCCGTTAATAACATTCAGGAGGCAAACTAATGGCACGTTTAAACGCAACGTGGTGGCAACGTAAAAAGTACCTGTTACATGCAATTGTGCTCGCCTTACCGGTGTGGTTTATTTACCAATCGCTCAACCCACAATTCCCTGCTCTTTGGCAAGAGCAACAAGCTGGTGAGTTTAAAATTGCGCCAATGCCACTTAATGAAGATGCCCCCTATTCGCATCATAACGAGTATGTAAAAGATTTCTTTATCGCCTTTAATCAAGGTGATATTAGCAATATACGTCAAGCCTATTTAAATATAGGTGAAGCGCCGCTGCCACTCACTGAATTTGCAAAAGATGAAGAAGGCCTTATGCATGGAACGGCACATGGTCAACACGCACATGCAATAGCCCCGAAAGCTATTTCGGCCGATGACAAATTGTGGGTCACAATTCAGACATGGCAGGGTCAATTACACACCCTACAATGGGACATTCCTAATCAGTTTATTAGTCAATAATTTTTAAAGCCACTCACTGAGTGGCTTTTTTATAACTTCCCTCTCTAACCGCCACCAAGTAAATTATTTGTTAATTTATTTCACCAAAACCTTTACAAAAATAATAATATAATAAAGTATTATAAATAGTTTGATTTCTTCAAACTAATCCTAGGATCAGAACACACCAAGGAAAGCTCAAAAACAATGATTTGGAGACACAATGATACTTTCTAAAAATACAGTTGGCGTTATCGGATTAGCCGCCAGTTTGCTGTTACCGAGTGCCTATGCCATTGATAACGGCGTCTATACGATTAAATCGAAATACAGTGAAAAACTTGTCGAAGTTGGTAACGCCCAAACCAATGATGGCGCAAACGTGAGTCAATGGGGGAATACGAACCACGATACACAGCGCTGGCTAATTACCAACATTGGCGGCAGTAATTATTCGGTCATTAACTTGAACAGTGGTAAAGCTCTCGAAGTATTTGATTTCTCGACTGACGATGGAGGCAACGTTGTACAATATGAGTATGCAAACATTGCCAGTCAGCACTGGCAAATCAATGAAGAAGGCAGTGGCTATTATAGCTTTATCAATGATCACAGCGGTAAAGCACTCGACTTATATGAATTTAATGGTAATGATGGCGCGAATATTAGTCAGTGGAGTTACAATGGCAGTGATGCTCAGCAATGGCAACTTACTAAACTCGCCAATGTAGAATCCACTCCTTTTGACCCATCGACCACCAATGGTGCAGCCAATCACTGGCCATTAACAGGCAGTTTAGTGACCCATGATCCGACTATTGGTTACGAAAATGGCACATGGTGGATTTTTCAAACAGGTCCCGGTATTTACGGCAAATACTCAAGTGATGGCGTAGATTGGAATGATGCTTTACCTGTTTTTCCAAACGGACTTGCTTGGTGGGGCAACTATGTACCTGATCATGATGGAATAGATGTGTGGGCGCCTGAATTAAAACGATACAATAATCGCAGCTGGTTATACTACGCTATTTCGACATTTGGTTCACGAGTCAGTGCCATCGGTTTAGCATCAGCCAGTAGCGTGGCCGCAGGCAATTGGCGTGATGATGGCTTAGTGATCAACACCACAAATAGCAATAATTACAACGCGATTGATCCCGATTTAATCGTGGCTAAAGATGGTGCGCCTTGGCTTACATTTGGCTCATGGAATTCAGGGATCAAGCTTACGCGCATTAACCCAATGACCATGAAACCCTTTGGCGAAATTTACTCATTAGCGAGTCGCTCTGGTGGTATAGAAGCCCCTACTATTATCTATCGCCAAGGTTACTACTACTTATTCGTTTCTATGGGTAAGTGTTGTGAAGGCACTAACAGTACCTATCGAATTGCATACGGCCGTTCAACTGATATCCGTGGCCCTTACCTTGATAAAAATGGTAACAACATGCTATCAGGGGGCGGTAGTATCCTTGATGCAGGTAACAGCCAGTGGGTCGGTCCAGGTGGACAAGATATCCTTAATACCGATGTGATTGTGCGCCATGCATATGATGCGGGTGACAATGGCAGACCAAAGCTGCTTATTAGCACACTTAATTGGGATGCGAATGGGTGGCCTAAATACTAGTTTTCTTTCATGAAGCGCGTGCAAACGCGCTTTTTAGAACCTTTCAAAAATACTGCGAATAAAGTCAGAGTTTAAAATTTGTGTGACAACGCCACTGCCCCACACATATGCTCGCTGTAGCGGGTATCCTTTAAAAATCCAGCGTTTACGAACATGATTAAAGTCATGCAAATACGCCGCTTTTGCTTGCGGTAATGAGTCGTTTGCTAGTTTTTGCCATGCTTTATAAACCCCACTCATATCAGCCCCTCGCATAAAGCGCTGCAACCAACGTGGAAAACGAGCAAACCGAATTGCCGACTGAAAATCAATGATATAGGGCTTACCGTCTTGTGAACAAATCACATTACCCAGATTACGCAGGTCTAAGTGCACCACACCGTGGCGATGCATTTTTGCGACTAAACGCTCAAACTCTTTAAAAAAGTCGCGCGGTAATTGCTGCTGTTGCAATGCAAGCTCCCTTAGTGGTGTACCTTCAATAAAATCATAGGCAATGGCAATAGGCGATAAACGACAAAAGTGGTCTACCACACCGTCAACACCTTTAAGCCGTGACAATCCCTTGTACTCTTGATTTATAAACAGTGGAGCAATGGTTTTTCTAACCCACCACGGGCTATGCTGAAAATCTTTAATGATTAAATCGTGTTGTGCATCTTTATAACGATACACAATTGCATTGGCAAAGCGCCCTGTATGCAATACAGACAAGCCTTCACGACTAAATTGATGTGATGGAAACTGAGCTTGAAGCTGAGCGAGTAACGATGATTCAAACATAACAACCCAGTATTTATTAAATTAAATGCCTAGGCAACTATATTATCAAAACGACACGGCAGCGACAATGTACCGCTTAGAGAAATTTATGCTTTTAAATTATGAATCGCTCTAAAGAGTAAGCTGGCAAGTTGGTTTTTCTCATCCTCAGAAAAGCCCGCTAATGCCTCACGGTAAATATCATTAACGGTGGGCAGTATCTCAGGATAAAGCTGTTTGCCCTTTTCTGTAAGGCATAAAATGGTTGAACGGCGATCTTCTATTGACTGCTGTTTAGCCACTAACCCTTTATCTTCTAAACGGCTTAATAGGCGACTCATGGCACCACGGTCATACACCATGTGCTCGCACAGTTCAGCCAACGTTGTTACTTTTCCTCGAGCAAGCAGTACCACCACAATGTATTGTGCCGAAGTCAGTTCTTTACTTTTTAGAGCACAGTCTAGGTGAGTCACTAAATTAGAGCGCAAATACGACACCAATCGCCCGAGATCTTGAACGGGATCTAAGTCTTCAATACGGCATTGCCCAATAGATACAGGTTCTTTCATAGTTCCTCACCGCAGTTAATCGTCATTCATAGACCGTTAACCACTAAAATAATTCAATCTGAGTTCATTGCTTCAACGCCTATGATTAGTGTAGCGTAGGTAAGCGTACAAATTTCAGAGGGCGTTATGCTAAGTAAACAACATATTATCAAGTATTTAAGCCTCATAGTACTGTTACGGCTGTGTTGGTTAGAACAGTTTCAGCAGTATATTATGAGCTTTATTGACAGCGCCCTGCTGCAATCGACTCTTGTGTATGCGTCTTCACGTACCGTCAATGCGGCAATTTCTTTATTACAATCCGCCGAAGTCGGTATTGGTATAGCCAGTATTCAACCAGCTCAGCTACTTGACCCCGTCAACGATTTAGCGGAGTACATGTCGGATGCGATGCGTCTTGCCATTGGCTCACTATTTTTACAGCGAATTTTATACACGATTTCATCCGGCATCATATTTAGCAGTGTTTTTACAGTATCAGTAATTGCATACCTTATTTGTGAGTGGCGTGATTTTTACCCAACGCTTCGCCATAAATTAATGGCGAGCCTGATCCTTATTCGCTTTTTAGTTCCTGCGGTGGTGCTAACGACGGGGTTGGTAAGCCAAGTATTTTTAGACGAGCAAATAAACCAACAAAGTGAGCAAGTCAGCGAAAAAGTGGCTACCGTAAATAATAATGCCAGCACAACGTCGGCACTGTCAGCAAAGCTAAAAGCCGAAGTCGACAGTCAAAAACAGACCCTCTTCGACAAGCTATCGTTACTTAATGATCAGCAAATTAAAAACCACCAGCAAGCGACCGAGCTCAAACTACAAATGGCTGAACTCGACAAAAAAATAGAAGCGATTCAAGCCACTCGCAGTTTATCTGAGGTAATCACTTTTAAAGAACTAGCCAAAGCAAAACCATTACTCGATCAAAAGCAGCAACTCACCGCCAAGTTTAATGCTGTGCTTGAACAACAAATGGCGCTTAATCAAGAAAAAGACGCCTTAAACGAGCAACTTGACACCCTGAATGCGTCGCTTAACCACGATTCATCATCACAAGTGAGTAAAATTATCGACACCGTCACCTCGGGCATTAGTAATATGGTGGCCACCGTTGAAGACTTGTTTATCGACTTTTTAAATATTTTGTCGTTGCTTATTTTAAAGCTGCTATTAATGCCTTTAATATTCTTATACTTGTTCAATAAAGCATTCAACGCTATTTGGCAGCGCCGTTTTATCGATGTCATAAAGCAAACAAAAGAACAGGCTTTTAATCACTGATAATTAGTCTAAAGTTATAAACTGAATTCATTTTTAAAGGATATAAGTATGACTGAGCAACGCCACAACCACATTCCCCAAGAAGCCTTCGATTGGTACGACGAATATGCCCATGGCTTGATAGACCGTCGTACTTTTATGAAAAAACTCGGTGGTCTTGTGGCTCTTGGTTATTCGATGGCAGTATTAAGTAGTGCTCTACTGCCTAATTACGCCTTAGCAGAGCAAGTATCCTTTAACGACCCAGACATAAAAGCCAGCTATAAAACCTTCGACTCCTTTAAAGGGCATGGCGAGGGTAAAGGCTATTTAGTCGAACCGACAAATTTAACCTCTAAGCGCCCTATTGTACTCGTTATTCACGAAAATCGTGGGCTTAATCCTTATATTAAAGATGTCGCTCGCCGCCTTGCCAAAGCAGGATTTATTGCGTTTGCCCCAGATGCGTTGCACCCGTTAGGTGGCTATCCTGGTAACGATGATGAAGGCCGCGCAATGCAGCGTTCAATGGATAAAGAAAAAATTCAGCAAGACTTTGTCGCCGCAGCAGAGTACTTAAAACAACACCCAAACAGCAATGGCAAACTTGGCGCTGTGGGCTTTTGCTTTGGTGGTTATATGGTGAATTACTTAGCCGCTATCGACAGCACGTTAATTAATGCAGGCGTGCCTTACTATGGTACGCCCGCGGTTAAAGAGCTTAGAAAAAACATCAAAGCACCGTTATTGGTACATTTAGCTGAATTCGATACACGTGTGAATGAGACTTGGCCAGATTATGAGGCTGATTTAAAAGCTCACCAAGTCCCCTACACGATGCATATGTACGAGAAGGCAAACCATGGTTTTCATAACGATTCAACATCACGCTATGATGAAAAGCAGGCAGAGCTTTCTTGGCAACGCACACTCGCATTTTTTAACGAGCAATTGATTTAAGCGGAGCAATTACATACACTCTCGAAAAAATTTAAAGGCTAATAAGTACATGGAATCAGAGGTTCGTTATCGCTTTGACTCTCAACAAACCGCTAACCGCTTTTTAAATAAACTCAGACACTGGTCTGTGGCTAATGTTAAAGCCAGCCTATGCCAAGGCGGTTTTGGCGTGAAGATTCGCTATGAAGCGGATAACTCAGGGTTTGATTATACCTTAGCCGAGCTTGATGACTTGGCCATGCAACACGAAGGCATAGAGTTTTAATTATCAGCATTAAAAACGGCTAACCTAGGTTAGCCGTTTTGATAAATAGAGGGGGTTCTTTTTACAGATCAAAACTGCGCGAAATAGACGCGACGATACGCTCATCGGCAGTATCCCAGTCTAGACTGGTGTTTTCACCTGCAAGCTCAAAGTCAAAACCTGCAAAACTAGTTTGGTACGCCAAACGATAATGGTTATAAGATTTATCGTTGCCATCCCACGCAAATTTATTACCATCTAACGAGTTAGAAATATCAAAACTTGCACGTATCGCATGATTCGGCGCAATTTCAACCGTGTGGGCAATCATAGAAATCACATGGCCTGCATCGGTACCAAAATAATCCCATGCATACCAAAAGTTCAACTCTGTGAAACCTAAGCTGTTGGTATAACCAAATTTAGCGTAGGTTTCAAAGTAGTTACCATCGCTAGAATAATCTTCACCGTGGTACGAGTAATATGCAATACCATAATCAACACTGAGGGCCTCATTGAGCTCAACAAAATGACCTAAGTAAGCATCCCATTCAATGTCGGTGCCTTCACCAAAATCAACATTTGAGGCCCACGTACCGACATACATGCCTGAATCTGCAAAGGCATAATCTAGGCTGCCCTGAATAGCAGGGTCGTTCATCGTTTGACTAACACCGTTGAAGGTATAGTCAGATGCAAGTGTAACGGTGGTAGATAAGTCAGCCATCGCTGATGTCGAAAGTAGTGCCAATGGCAACGCTGTTGCTAATACTGTTTGTCTTGTTGTCATGTTGGTTTCCCTTAGCTAACTGTTTCTATTTTTGTAAAATCTAATTTGTTGTCTTTTGGCGAGCCTTCGATGTTTTTCACGGTTTTATATTTGCTATAGCCAATAAACACGGCGCAGCCGAAAAATAACGCGATAACTAACGCACCAACCCATTGGATCTGTAAAAAGTCGAACTTAAACAGCAGAGTCAGTAATGAAAGCGCAACCACATTTAAGGCAATATAATTAAGTTTGCCTAAACGCTTCACCGTTAAGTTTAGATTATCTGTGTATAAACGGATCAAAGAATCGAGTGAGTTAATCACAAACACCACACCAACAAATACCATCGCTATGTTTTTAAGGCCCGCAGTGGCAATACCCGCTTCGTGGTACTGGTATAAAACACTAAACCAAATAGCAATAGGAATAGACGGAAAAATTAACATTGCAGCGAGTACTTGATAGGTTTTTAAACCACCTACAAAACGTGACGTAAATTGACCAATCATAATACTCCACGCAAACCACCAAAATAGATAAAAAGCATGGTAATCATTTAGGGGTAATACAAACTCATCGATGTTGCCAAAATAGCCACCTATTAACGCTAAGTTATCAACAAATGCTGATGTTTGCGCTTCAGAGCCAACAAATGCACCGACCCACATAAACGCAATTAATGCGATAAATAACCACGTTGTAGAAATACTTAAAAAGCGCACATATTTAATGTCAGTACTTGAGTACACCGCAAAACAGATTGCTGCAAACACCAGTAAGTAGAAAGTCGGAATAATTGACTCACCATCACCTAATGAAGGTAAATACCACGGTAAGTTCGACAGTAGTAAAAATGCAGTAAATGCGCATGTACCAATAATAACGATGTTATTAATTAGTTTTACCCAAGCGATTTCAAAAAACTTCACTTTGGGTTCTATTACACAGAAATAAAAGCACGTAAGGAAATAAAATCCCCAGATCAAGAAGCCCCAAAAACCAAACTCAATGGCTAATGGATTGGCAAACGCATACTCTGGGCTTGCTTTTATGTCTGCATAACCTGCAAACTCTGTCAGTGGAAACATAATCAAGCCAACGTCTAGGCCTGATGTAAATAAAATTGCTATGAACGTAAATGTTCTCACCGGTGTGACACCTACACACCTTACAGTACCCCATTTAAATAAAATAACCGCAATTGCTAATAGGGTAAAAATGATGCCAGCACTAAGCCATAAGGTCATAGTTACCCCCCCAAAATAAGTAATAATACTTCATTGTTTCTCCCATTTTTTTCCCTCGCATTAACGCATCATAAACAACTTATGATGCGCGCCACTGCAAGCCCCACAGCCGACACTGCGGGTGGCCTTATTAAATCTCCGAACTACGCTGCGTTGATTGCCATTGTTTTTCCATAGCAACATCTGCGCTTGATGCCGTTAATAAAGGCTTACCTAAAATTAGATCTGCCGCTTTTTCTGCCACCATAATGGTAGGCGCATTTAAATTTCCGTTTGGAACGGTTGGGAAGATAGACGAATCCACGACCCTTAAACCTTCAATGCCGTGTACTTGAGTTTGCGAGTTAACAACTGCCATCTCGTCTTCACCCATCTTGCACGAACACGAAGGATGATAAGCACTTTCGACCGCTTGACGAACAAATGCATCGATTTCTTCGTCGCTTTGCACATTTTTACCCGGTTGAATTTCATCATCGCGATACGCATCAAAAGCGCTTTGTTCAATGATTTCTCGAGTTAAGCGCACGCAAGCTCTAAAGCCTTCAATGTCATCTTTGTGTTGTAAATAATTAAATTGTATTTTAGGTGCAACCCTAGGATCAGCCGACTTAATCGTCACCTCACCACGGCTTTTAGGTTTGTTATGACCAACATGCACTTGGAAGCCATGCCCATCAAAAGCACTTTTACCATCGTAACGAATCGCTGCTGGTAAAAAGTGATATTGAATATCTGGCCATTCGACACCGGGTTTTGAGCGAATAAACGCACACGATTCAAAGTGGTTCGTCGCCCCTAAACCTGAGCGGTTTAATAACCAACGCGCCCCAATTAAGCCTTTCGAAATAAGCCCTAACTTGCCATTTAAAGTAATTGGCTGCTTACACTTATATTGAAAGTAAAACTCCAAATGATCTTGTAAGTTTTTGCCCACACCTGGTAAGTGGTGTTTAACCTCTACACCCGCTTTAGCGAGTGCCTCTTTATCGCCAATACCAGACAACTGAAGAATATGCGGCGAGCCAATTGGACCGGCACTTAAAATAACGTCTTTTGTGGCAAACGCTTGCTGTCTAGTACCCGATAAAGAAAATTCAACACCCGTTGCTTTTTTACCTTCAAGCAATACTTTTTCAGCTAATGCGCCGGTTACCACGGTTAAGTTTTTACGTGACTTAACGGGGTCTAAATACTCACGACTTGCCGAACTGCGCACACCATTTTTCACAGTCATGTGCATTGGCCCAAAACCTTCTTGCTGTGCACCGTTATAATCATCGGTGTGAGCATACCCTGCTTGTTGGCCCGCTTTGATAAACGCTTTGTATAAAGGGTTCGCCATTTCATTACCGTTATTAACCCCTAATGGGCCGTTATCACCACGGTAACTATCTCCCCCTAAATAAAACGATTCAGCGCGTTTAAAGTAAGGCAAACAGGCTTGGTAATCCCAACCTTCAGCGCCATGCTGCTGCCACTCATCAAAATCTTTTGCATGGCCTCGGACATACACCATGCCGTTAATAGATGACGAACCACCTAAAACTTTCCCGCGAGGACAGTGCATTTGGCGGTTATCTAAATAAGGCTCTGGCTCAGTGTGAAACTGCCATGCATATTTATCAGTATTCATTGGAATTGACAGCGCTGTAGGCATCTTAATAAAGATGCTTTTATCGCTACCACCCGTTTCAAGTAATAACACCTTGTTTGAAGGGTCTGCTGATAGTCGGTTAGCCAACACGCAGCCTGCTGAGCCTGCACCGACTATGATGTAATCATAGTTCTGTGTACTCATTAAAATGGACTCTCTATATTGCTCATACCCACGTAAATCGATTTTGTTTGGGTGTAGTGTTCAAGTGTTTCAATGCCGTTTTCGCGACCAATGCCCGATTGCTTATAACCGCCTACAGGCATTTCTGCTGGTGAGTTACCATAGCTATTAATCCAACAAATACCCGCTTGTAATTGGTGAATAACACGGTGGGCACGTTGAATATCTTTCGTAAACACGCCCGCAGCTAAACCGAGGTGAGTATCGTTCGCACGGCGAATCACATCGTCTTCGTCATCAAAGACTAATACGCTCATTACCGGACCAAAGATTTCTTCTTTAACAATGGTCATGTCGTCTTTACAATCAACGAAAATGGTCGGTTCTACAAAATAGCCGTTCGGTGCTGAGGCAGGTGATAAAGCCTTACCACCGGTTAATAACGTCGCCCCTTCTGAAATACCTTTATCGATATAGCTAAGCACCAACTCTTGGTGTTTTTTAGAGATCAGCGCCCCTAAATTCACCTCAGGATCCATTGGGTCGCCAGCAATAATATTTTGCTCAGTGCGTGTTTTCAGCTCATCAATAAACTGCTGATACACATTTTTGTGCACATAAATTCGTGTACAGTTAGTACAAACTTCGCCTTGAGTATAAAAGTTACCTAGCATTGCGGCACTTACCGCTTGTGAAACATCTGCATCATCAAACACTAACAGCGGTGACTTACCGCCAAGCTCCATGGTCACGTCTTTTAGTGAACCCGCAGCACTTGCCATCACTTTTTTACCTGTGCCTACTTCACCCGTAAACGACACTTTTTCGATGTCTGGGTTTGCTGTTAGCCATTGACCTACTTCACCAGCCCCTTGTACAACATTGAATACACCTGCTGGTACACCTGCTTCGATAAATATTTCAGCAAGTTTAATGGCACCCAGTGGGGTTTCTTCTGATGGTTTAAAAATCACCGCATTACCTGCAGCGAGTGCGGGGCCTGATTTCCAACACGCAATTTGCAGTGGGTAGTTCCATGCGCCAATGCCCGCACAAATACCTAAAGGTTCTTTACGCGTGTAATAAAAGTCATTACCGACCATTTGCTGCTGACCTACTTGAGCAGGCGCAAGACCAGCAAAATACTCAATCACGTCTGCGCCAGTTTCTACATCAACACACTCAGCTTCTTGCCATGGTTTACCCGTATCAAGCACTTCAACTTTTGCTAGTTCATCATTACGTTCACGCAAAATAGACACCGCTTTTAATAAAATGCGACTACGCTCAATCGGGGTCATTGCAGACCAAGCAGCAAAGCCTTGCTTCGCACTTTCAATAGCGGCGTTTTGAATAAACTCATCGGCCACTTCAACGTGATAAATCACCTCGTCTGTCGCTGGGTTCTTTACCGCAAAGGTATCGCCACTTTGATTCTTCAAAAAGTGGCCATTTATAAAATTTTCGTAAACAGGTGTGGTCATTTTAGGCTCCATACTGTTTTATTAGTGAACGAATGTAGTCTTTTACTAATTGCTCACAATGTTCAAATTGATCTTGGTCTGACTTACTTAATACGGCTCTTAACCATAAACCATCGATCATGGCTGCACTTAACTCAGCAGCTAAATTAGCATCGCTATCGCTCATTAACTGTTTGAATGAGCTCAATAAATTACTAAACAAACGTTTACTATTAACGTTTTGTAAGCGATGCAATTGAGCGTCGTGCATTGAATGCGCCCAAAAGCTCAACCAGGTTTTGGTGTTATTGCTTTGCTGCTGAGTACGCGAAAAGTTTGCTTCAACGATAAACATCAGTCGTTGCTCAGGGCTGGTTTGTTGCGTTACTCGATTCAATAAAGCACTCTTTAAGCTCGACAATAAATAACGCACAGTGGCTTCAATCAAGCCCTGCTTACCACCAAAATAATGACTGATAATGCCCGACGATAAGCCGGCCTTTTTACTAATGCTATTTATGGTGGTGCCTTGCAAACCAAGCTCTGCAACCGACTCAATTGTGGCGTCAATTAACTGCTGACGGCGAACAGGTTCCATTCCAACTTTCGGCATAATTTTTTATTGATTGAACGTTCAATTAAAATAAATGGTAAGGTAATCAATTTGCCAATTCAAGGTTGACAAATTGTAAACACCCGAAAACCGTTCCACTAAAGTTTAGCTAAGCCTCTGTTATTCAGTTTATTATTCGAGATATAAAAAAGTTTTAAATTTATGCAAAATAAAGTCTAAAAAGTATGAATTTAGGCAAATAAGTAGGAAACGGAGGTTATTTTTTGCGGGCTGTTTTTATTAAAAAAGCGCTTATTCAAGCGCTCACGATACGTTAAAAGTACAGCTAAGATCATTCATGGTATTTTCGAATAACGGCTACCTTGCCATTTTCTATTTCGAGTACATCCATGATGGTTTGCGTGTACTCAATGGCTTGCTGATTTTGCGGGTGGATACCTTTTGCGTGATGGGTGTAACGCAACGCAATGGCTGAGTCATTAAAAATGAAGGTATCTAGTAAGTTGGCTTGATATTCAGTGTGTGCACCAAGGTAAAAAGTCATCCCTTTGCGCATCATCGCTTTACCATCTGGCTCTCTTGAATCATCAGTTTGATAAGGTAAATGTTGGTTTGCTACATCGTCTGTTAATAAAGCTAAAAAGGCCTCTAATTCTTTTTTAGTGGCGTTAGGCGCTTGCGTTGCGACCATGGTATTAAAGTATTGCTGTGCCAGCGCTGCGAGCTCCGGGTTAGCTTGCTTTGCTTGGCTGCTAAATGCGCTAAGCAGGCAAATAGCTAAAAAATAAAGATGCTTCATTGTTATTCCTTGTTCGTTATTCTATTAATCTTAAACCTAAAATAACGACAAAGACTGTAATTAGCAATTACTTAGTTAAAGACACTGCGGCTGAGTATTAAAATAACCACATTATATTTAAAGCATTTAAAACAGTAAGCTCGTCAACCAATAGCTCAGCACCACAAAACTAATGTTGGCGAGCGCCCTTACCCACCAGGGGGCAAAGCTAAACTGTAATTGACTAAATTGAGTAATAAGCACCACCACAGCCATGACACTAAACCAGGGAGTAAAAAAGAACACCGGTTTTAACTTTACTATACTCACCGCTAAATCATGTAAAGCGCCGCTAACGGCAAAGGTTACCAGTACAGCACACCAAACTGGCAGCACCTCATTACTGGGTTTCATCACGTAGCGCGATAAGTAGTAGCTCCAAATGGGATTCCAATAACGCCAAAATAAATAAAACGAACTTGCACCTAACGAACGACTCAGCATATTACGCATCGAGTCTTTATGCCCCAGCGGCACACCGGTGCGTTTTTTAACGTATTGAGCTAGGGTTATAGGCGTAGACACTGGCATTCTCTTTTGCTATTGACCTTATCAGACTACTAAAGAGACAGTAAAAACGAAACCTATACAATGCAGGAAATTGTAACGGGTTATGACCATGGCAAACTTAATTAGATGGGTCACTATAAAGCCCCGCTACTCGCTTGGCTTGCTATTTACTTCACATTTTACTTTTTACTTTATTTGTTGCTTGGCTCGTAGCTGGGTTGTCTGGCCAAAAGTGTTTTGGGTAACGCCCTTTCATCTCTTTTTGTACGTCGCGGTAACTGGTTTGCCAAAAATTCGCTAAATCTTGAGTAAGCTGCAGAGGCCGTTTTGCAGGTGATAAAAGCTCCATTAATAACGGTAACTTACCTTGTGCAAGCAAAGGTGTGCTGGTCATGCCATACACTTCTTGCATACGCACACTCAGCTTTGCAGGGCCATCGAGCTGGTAGGTAATTCTTACATTAGAGCCACTTGGCACAGTTAAACGCAATGGCAGTAACTCATTTAATGCACTTTGTTGCTGCCAATCAAAACAATTTTTTAGTGCTTCGCCGTAATTAAACTTTTTTAACTGCTCAAGATTTTTAATATCACTCAGGTAAGGCGCTAACCATTGGCTATGTGCACGTAGTTCGTCTCGATTAATGGTCGGAAATGACTCTGGCAACAGCGTGCTTGCCAAACTCATACGAGTGAGTAACTGTTCATTGTCAGTTTGCTCATTAAATAACTGAAAACCATGCTTGCTAAATAAGTTTAACCACGCTTGAGTGCGCTGAGCTTTATCAAGCGGCTGTTTACTTGGCTGACTTGATACTGTGATAGCCCCTAGTTTTACTTCATCTTGATGGATGAAACGTCCTGTTTTTTCGTCGTATTCACATCGCGTCTGCGATGTGAATAAATGGCCGAGTTCATCTTCAAGTTCACTGGGCACAAACGCCACGCCAGCAAATACGCGACTCCCTTTATGGCCGCCCATGCTGGCAATGGCAATGTAGTCATCGTTATGCCAAAACTCTTCACTTAAATCAGCACCTGCGCCATTAGCAAGTAAGTAACCATTACCGCGTTTTTTCGCCAATCGGTCAGGAAATGCAAACGCCACCAGCAAGGCAAGGTATTGCGTTTTAAGCTCAAAGGCTGCTTTCAATTGCAAACGTGATAACCAATAGTTTAATTGCTGTTTAAACACGGGATGCGGCTTTGTATGCTGGCTATGCAGCGCCAAATTAAGATCGGCAGGCATCGTTATGCGGCTTTCGAGTAAGGCGATTAAATACGCCGCTAGCTCATATATGCCTGGCATCGTTACTTGTAATTTTTGTGCTTTAATCAGCATATGTGACAACCGAATATCGGCACCAAAGCTGAGCATTTGACTGCCAAGCGGTGTCAGCTTGTCATTTTCATCTATGGCTTCCAGCATTTTCAACAGCGCTGTTGCTTGCTTAATTTGTTGCGTGCTTGGTACATCAAGCAGGCTTAGCTCTTCAAGTGAAGCGCCCCATTGCTTTGCCTCAAGTAATAACTGGCTAATATCACTGGTGAGAATTTCAGGTGCGTCGTGATTATTGCGACGCTCAAAGGTTTGCTTACTCCCTAAGCGATACACCACGCCCGGTTCAATACGCCCTGCGCGACCGGCTCGCTGCACCGCCGATGAGCGCGAAATATTTTGCGTTATAAGCTCTGTAACACCGGTTTTTAAATTAAAGCTGGCTGCACGGCGCTTACCACTGTCAATTACAATACGTATACCTTCGATGGTTAAACTGGTTTCAGCTACATTGGTGGTCAACACAACTTTACGCTTCCCTTTCGTTGCAGGGGCGATTGCAGCTTGTTGTTCTGCTTTGTTTTGTTCACCAAATAAAGTAAACACCTCGCACTGATCTGCAAGGTCGCTTAGTGCTTGCTGCACCCGTAATATTTCGCGCTGTCCGGGTAAAAAAACTAATGCGCTGCCAGCTTGCTCATTGAGCGCTTGTTTAATAATTGCGGGTATACCATCGAGCCATCGGCTTTCGTCTTTGAGTGGAATATACACTTCATCAATCGGGTAACTTCGCCCTTCAGAGGATATTATTGGGCAGTCAAAAAACTCACTGTACCGCTCACCGTCTAAGGTGGCCGACATCAGTAATATTGTTAAGTCGTCTCTCAATGCCGCTTGCGTTTCAAGGGCAAAGGCAAGCGCGGTATCTGCAGCAATTGAACGCTCATGAAACTCATCAAAAATAAGTAAATCAACGCCACTTAGCTCAGGATCGTTTTGCAGCATACGGGTCAGCATACCTTCGGTGACAATCTCAAGCCGAGTGGCGGGGCTCACTTTTGACTCCCCTCGAATACGCAAACCGACACTTTCACCGACTTTTTCGTTTTGTTGGCTCGCCAAATACTGGGCAATATTACGTGCAGCCAGACGTCTTGGCTCTAACATGACAATGTGTTTAAAGTGCCCTTCACGCATTAATGTGAGTGGCAGCCATGTTGATTTACCTGCGCCCGGTGGTGCTTGTAATAAGGCCATAGGGTTATTTTTTATTGTTGTTAGCAGGGATTGATAAATATCTTCAACTGGCAGCACGTCTGGCATCTCTTACTTTCTTTTTGCCCATTGTATCAAAAAACGATGAACAGCCTCTCATTGAATGAAAGAATTACAAGGTTTTCCTTAAAACCCAGTACAAATTGCAGGCATGTAACACTCTATGTCTAATCATAATAATAAAAACGATGTAATTCAGTTGGTTATATATAAACCATGAATGGCATAACGATTGCTTTTATTAAAGTGAATGTTTAACAAAGTAAGGAGATTATGATGAACAGCGATCGTTTAGAAGGCAATTGGAAAGAGTTAAAAGGTAAAGCACAACGTAAATGGGGTGAACTTACCGATGGCGATTTAGATAAAATTGAAGGTAGCCGTAAAGAGCTTGTTGGTAAAATCCAACAAAAATACGGCAAATCGAAAGAAGAAGCTGAGAGCGAAGTCAGTGACTTTGAAAATAGTCACTAATTTTGCACATAAAAAGACCCCCAGTAATTGGAATGTCCAACTATTGGGGGTCACTTCATTTTGGCGGTTTTTTATTACCTAAGCAGGTGAATGTGTTTCACTATCTAGCTCAGCAACGGTTTGGTTTTTACCGTGTGATTTAGCAAGGTATAAACACTTATCTGCCACACTTAAACAGTGATCAATGCTCTCGTTAGAAGCCCGCTGATGAAGCCCTATGCTCAGCGTCACTTTAAAATTATGAACCCCTTGTTGGAATGCATGTTGCGCCAATTGCTGGTGAATGTTTTCAGCTAATTGTCTTGCTCTACGCTCATGTCCTTGCGGGGTCACAATAAGGAACTCTTCTCCGCCCCAGCGAGCAACAATGTCTTCTTCGCCACTCACACTTTTGAGGATTGAAGCAATGAAAGTGAGCACATCATCACCAATTTGATGACCATAGGTGTCATTCACTTGTTTAAAGTTATCTACATCAATCAACAAAAAGACAGCCCCTTCGTTAAAACGCGCATCTTGCAAGCATTCAGTAGCATAACGGCGATTAAACAAATCGGTCATGGCATCAATACGGGCTAATTTTTGATTTATTTTTAGTTGCTCAATAAGCTCTCGACTGTACTTATTACGGTAATACTCGTAGAAACCACCAAGAATACAAAGAATCGAAAAACACAGCATGACACGGGTCGTAAAATAATGATTCGGATAGCTGTAATACCCAAGCTTATCGGTGAAGTAAAACAGCACTGAAATCACAATAGCCAGTATGATTAAGTCAAATGCGCCGCGTTTTAAACCTCGTATAAAAAAGGTAACAGGCGATACAATAAATAACCACAAAGGCCCAGTTCCATTATTACCACCCGACACAATCAAAAAGCACATCATCGAGTACAAGGCATAAAGCATTAACACAGCAATAGCACGGTCGCGATTTTTAAGGACAAAGGGCGATACAAAAACAAAGCCGCCAATAACCAGTAAAAAACTGAGCGTTATGTAGCCATCTTGGTAGCTTGTAACCGACATTACAAAAGAAGTAATGGCACCAATAAATGCAAATACGCGTAAAAATAGCGCTTTATCTTTGTCACTTGCGCTGCTTGAATCAATCACACCTTTACCCTAATTTCCTTGCTTTACACTAATAACTTTAACACAAATATTTAAATTTGAAGGATATTGGCCTCATTTCACATGCTAAATGCTGATTAAAAGGAAGAAAGTATGATTTTAAAGCGCGTTTTAACGGAGGTAGAAATGCAATTTACCTTAAATAAAAACAAAAAAGCACCGTAAGTTAAGTACTTACGGTGCTTTTGAATAGCACGTTATTGCTTTTTACTCTGGCTCATAGCCTAAATTAGGCGATAACCAGCGCTCTGCTTCTTCAAGCGTCATGTTGGTGCGCTTAGCGTAGTCTTCAACCTGATCTTTTTGAATCTGCGCCACGGCATAGTATTTAGAATCCGGGTGAGAAAAATACCAACCAGACACCGCCGCTCCCGGCCACATTGCGTAAGAGCTCGTCAACTTCATACCTATGCGATTTTCAGTATCGAGTAGCTGCCAGATTTTCTTTTTCTCTGTGTGCTCAGGGCACGCAGGGTAACCCGGTGCAGGACGAATACCTTGGTAATTTTCGCGAATAAGCTCATCATTCGATAAGTTTTCATCGCTTGCATAGCCCCAATACTCTTTACGTACCTGCTCATGCAAATATTCCGCAAAAGCCTCTGCTAAACGGTCTGCAACGGCTTTAACCATAATTTTGTTATAGTCATCTTGTTTCGCATCGAAGGCATCAGCAAGGTCGTCTTCTTCAAGCCCTCCGGTTACGGCAAAGGCACCAAAGTAGTCGGGGACTCCTTTGGGGGCGATGTAATCCGCTAAACAATAATTCGCAAAATCGGTTTTTTCTGTTTGCTGACGCAGATGGCACGAGGTTGTTAACACGTCTGTACGCGTTTCATCGGTGTAAATTTCAATGTCATCACCCACTCGGTTTGCCGGGAATAAACCAATCACGCCCAGTGGTTGTAGCGCACCTGACTGTTCTAAATCGTCAAGCATCGCATTGGCATCAGCAAATAAGCTTTGCGCTTGCTCACCCACAATTTCATCGTTAAGAATACGCGGATACTTCCCTGCGATTGACCATGTCATGAAATACGGTGTCCAATCGATGTACTGTCTTAACGTGGCAATCGACACATTTTTAAACTCTGTCACTCCGAGCTTTTTAGGCACGGGTGGGGTGTAGTTATCCCAGTCAAGTTGTGCGGCATTATCGCGAGCACGTTGAATGGTGACAGGCTTCGAGCGTGGTTTTTTACGCGATTGCTGTTCACGTACTTTTTCGTACTCCGCTTTGGTTTTTTCTAAAAACGCAGGTTTTAACTCTTTAGACAATAGGTTAGAGACCACACCAACAGCACGACTGGCATTATTTACATACACCACACCTTTATCGTACTGTGGCTCAATTTTCACTGCGGTATGGGCTTTCGAGGTAGTAGCACCCCCAATTAATAAGGGTAAGTCGAAACCACGACGAGTCATTTCTTTAGCAACATGCACCATTTCATCTAATGAGGGCGTAATAAGGCCTGATAAACCGATAATATCGGCTTTTTCGTCAATCGCGGTTTGTAGAATTTTTTCCGCAGGCACCATCACACCTAAATCGATCACGTCGTAGTTATTACATTGCAGTACTACGCCAACAATGTTTTTACCAATATCATGTACATCGCCTTTAACGGTCGCCATAACCACTTTACCGTTCGTGGCACCTTCTTCTTTTTCTGCTTCGATATAGGGGTCTAGGTAAGCCACTGCGCGTTTCATTACGCGCGCCGATTTAACCACCTGCGGTAAGAACATTTTACCTGCACCAAATAAATCACCCACCACATTCATGCCATCCATCAGCGGGCCTTCAATCACATGAATAGGCTTATCAGCTGCAGCTCGGCACTCTTCAGTGTCTTCGTCGATATACTCAGTAATGCCTTTTACAAGCGCATGTTCTAGGCGCTTTTCAACGGACCATGTACGCCACTCTAAATCTTCAACTCGCTCAGCTTGCGCCATCCCTGAGTATTTTGGAGCCAGCTCTACAAGGCGCTCACCCGCACCGGGGTCGGTATTCAGTATAACGTCTTCAACGGCTTTTCTAAGCTCAGCCGGAATATCGTCATACACAGCCAACTGGCCTGCATTCACAATCCCCATATCCATGCCCGCTTTAATGGCATGGTATAAAAATACTGAGTGGATCGCTTCACGTACGGGGTTGTTACCACGGAACGAGAACGACACGTTTGACACCCCGCCCGACACTTTACAGTACGGTAGGTTTTGCTTTATTCGGCGCGTGCCTTCAATAAATTCAACAGCATAGTTGTCGTGCTCTTCAATCCCGGTTGCTACTGCAAATATATTCGGGTCGAAGATAATGTCTTCTGGTGGAAAACCAATCTCGTCCACTAGAATACGGTAACTCCGCTCACAAATTTCAAATTTACGATCTGCGGTTTCTGCTTGTCCGTCGGTGTCAAACGCCATGACGACTGCAGCAGCACCAAAACGTTTAATTAACTTTGCCTGACGAATAAAAGGCTCTTCACCTTCTTTCAGTGAAATTGAGTTTACAATCGCCTTGCCTTGAATACATTTTAAGCCGGCTTCAATAACTTCCCATTTTGATGAGTCGATCATGATCGGTACTTTAGAAATATCTGGCTCAGAGGCAATCAAGTTCAGAAACTTCACCATCGCGGCTTTTGAATCCAACATGGCTTCATCCATGTTGATATCAATGATCTGTGCACCATTTTCGACTTGTTCACGGGCAACATTAAGGGCGGTTTCGTAATCTTCTTCCATGATCAATCGCTTGAACATGGCTGAACCGGTCACATTGGTACGTTCGCCGACGTTAGTAAATACTGCTATTTGTTGTGTCATTTCGGCTACCTTAGTTTAAGTTACACGCTTCAAGGCCCGATAAGCGCATACGCACTTCAAGCTCAGGCAATGGACGAGGCTTAACTCCTGCAAGGCCTTTGGCAAAGGCTTTAATGTGTGCAGGGGTTGTACCACAGCAACCACCAACAATATTAATAAAGCCTGACTTGCCCCAATCGATTATTTCTTCAGCCATTTCAGGTGCTTCTAAATCGTACTCACCAAACTCATTGGGTAAACCTGCATTAGGGTGAACCGAGGTAAAAGTTTCACAAACGCGTGATAACTCTTCGACATATTGGCGTAATAAATCCGGACCCAGTGCGCAGTTAAGACCAATAGATAACGGCTTAATATGACGAATCGAATTATAAAAAGCTTCGGTCGTTTGCCCCGATAAAGTTCGCCCTGAGGCATCAGTAATGGTGCCTGAGATCATGACAGGCAACGTGCGCCCTGCTTGCTCAAAGGCTTCTTCTACTGCGAACGAGGCCGCTTTTGCATTTAAGGTATCGAATATGGTCTCGATTAAGATTAAATCAACTCCCCCTTCCATCAGTGCCAAGGTTGATTCAACGTATGCTGTCACTAACTTATCAAAGCTAATGTTACGATAACCGGGGTCATTGACATCAGGCGAAATAGAACAAGTTTTTGACGTTGGCCCTAATACCCCCGCCACATAACGAGGTTTACTTGGATCTTTTGCTTCAAATTCATCGCAGACACTGCGAGCAAGCTTGGCTGATTCTAGGTTGATCTCACGGCTTAAATTCGCCATGTCGTAATCTTCCATCGAAATAGTGGTGGCATTAAACGTATTGGTTTCGATAATGTCGGCACCTGCATTAAGGTATGCGCGGTGAATATCAGCAATAATCTTTGGCTGAGTAAGGCTTAATAAATCATTATTGCCTTTAATAAGGACATGCCAGTCTTTAAAACGCTCACCGCGATAGTCTTGTTCTTCTAATTTATGTTCTTGGATCATGGTGCCCATCGCGCCATCGAGGATCAAAATTCGCTGCTTGAGCGCCTCGGTTAATTGTTCGCGTTTATTCACTGCATTACTCGGCATAGTTGTTAGTCCTTACGTCTTGGCTAACTAGGTTAATATCATACGGTGTTGTTTGGTACACGTAGTAGTTTAACCAATTCGAAAACAATAAAAAGGCGTGACTTTGCCATGTTTTCGACGGTTCGTTATCTGGGTTATCGTCAGGGAAATAGTTTTCTGGTTTTGGCGCATCGTCTGACTTTTCGCAGTCGCGTAAATATTCCCCTTTTAATGTATGCGCATCATACTCAGGATGGCCCGTTATATATACTTGGCTGCCTGATTTATTCTTAATTAAATACGCCCCAACACGCTCAGACCCTGCTAATACTACTAAATCATCACAGCTGTTAATTTTTTCAATATCAATGTGGCCATAGCGCGAGTGCGGAACTAAAAAGGTATCATCAAAACCGCGCGTTAACGCGGCATGCTCAAAATAACTTTTGTGCGTAAACACGCCACTGAGCTTATTAGGCATTAACTCTCGTTTTAAACCATAGTGATGATAAAGCCCTGCGTGAGCCGCCCAACATGAAAATAATGTTGACGTAACGTGGTGCTCAGCCCAGTCTAAAATCACTTTTAGCTCATCCCAGTAAGCAACGTCGTCATACTCTAAATGTGCAAGCGGCGCGCCTGTGATGATCATGGCATCGTAGTTATTGTCTTTTACTTCAGAAAAGTAACGATAAAACGTATCGAGGTGTTGCTCTGAGGTACTGCTACTTCGGTGGGTGTCTAAACGCAGCAGCTCAACATTCACTTGCAACGGTGAATTAGCCAACAACCGAATAAACTGCACTTCGGTTTCCACTTTATTCGGCATTAAGTTTAAGATGGCCAAACGCATTGGACGAATTTCTTGCGTTTTCGCACGACTTTTAGGCATTACAAATACGTTCTCTTGACGTAATTTTACAATTGCGGGCAATTCATCTTTGACTGTAATGGGCATAGTGGGCTCCGAGCATACTTATTAGACTGCTAATTATGAACGGATAGTTAGAAATTTCAACCTCTAGATGTTTAGATGTCCAAATGATTTTTTTATTTGTGCTAAAGCAACCTCTTAGGAAGCCAGTTTCGTTGATGCGCAGGCCCTTAAATTGCTAAAAGCAGTGCCTCTGCGAATGACGGTTGTGTTTAATCACGATAAAAGAGTAAGCATCTCAAAAAGTGGCTTGTTATTGTGTTTAAGCCAACACCGCTGTAAAAATGACTTTTAAGCCTTTGTGCAATGCTTATAAGGCGCTTACTCTGCATTTATGCTCCTTAAATGCATGCGCTATTTTTGCAAAGCAGTACCATGATATTAAGCCCCTGATAAACGCTGAATTCTGTATTTTGAGGTGGTTTGGGTATACAATAGTGGCTGTTAATTTTTCTTATAAATTGAAGGCTCTTTTCATGGTGTTACCAGATAAGTTTATATTCTCGATGAGTCGAGTTTCTAAAGTTGTGCCGCCTAAGCGCACTATCTTAAAAGATATCTCTTTACACTTTTTCCCGGGCGCAAAAATTGGTGTGCTTGGTCTAAATGGCGCAGGTAAATCGACGTTACTTCGCATTATGGCAGGTGTTGACCAAGACTTTGAAGGTGAAGCTCGTCCACAACCTGGCACAAAAATAGGTTACTTACCGCAAGAGCCTGTTTTAGACGAAAACAAAACAGTACGCGAAACCGTTGAAGAAGCCGTAAGCGAAGTAAAAAATGCGCTAAACCGTCTTGATGAAGTATACAACGAGTATGCTATGGAAGATGCTGACTTTGATGCACTTGCAAAAGAGCAAGGCGAGCTTGAAGCAATTATCCAAGCACACGACGGTCACAATATCGATAACGTATTAGAGCGCGCAGCAGATGCTCTTCGTTTACCACCGTGGGATGCTAAAATTGAACACCTTTCGGGTGGTGAGCGTCGCCGTGTTGCAATCTGTCGTTTACTGCTTGAAAAACCAGACATGCTGATTCTTGACGAACCAACCAACCACTTAGACGCAGAGTCTGTGGCATGGTTAGAGCGTTTCTTACACGACTACGAAGGTACTGTGGTCGCTGTAACCCACGACCGTTACTTCTTAGATAACGTTGCTGGGTGGATTCTAGAACTTGACCGTGGTGAAGGTATTCCGTGGGAAGGTAACTACTCATCATGGCTTGAGCAAAAAGATTTACGTTTACAACAAGAACAAAAATCTGAAAAAGCACGTCAAAAGTCAATTGCACAAGAACTTGAATGGGTTCGTTCAAATCCGAAAGGCCGTCAAGCTAAGTCTAAAGCGCGTATGGCACAGTTCTCTGAGCTACAACAGAACGATTACCAAAAACGTAACGAAACGAATGAGCTATTCATTCCACCGGGTCCACGCTTAGGCGACCAAGTTATTGAAGTAAAAGGTCTTAAGAAGAGCTTTGGCGATCGTGTTTTAATCGACGACTTAAACTTTGCGATGCCAAAAGGTGCAATCGTAGGTATTATCGGTGCCAATGGTGCGGGTAAATCAACCTTATTCAAAATGTTAAGCGGTGAAGAAAAGCCAGACAGTGGTGAAATCCTTGTGGGTGAAACAGTTGAGCTTGCTACCGTTGATCAGTTCCGTGGCGACATGGATGAAAGCAACACCGTTTTCCAAGAGATCTCTAACGGTCAAGACGTATTAAAAATTGGTAACTTTGAATTCCAAAGCCGCGCCTATGTTGGTCGCTTTAACTTCAAAGGTAACGACCAACAAAAATTCGTTAAAGACTTATCAGGCGGTGAGCGAAACCGTTTACACCTTGCAAAGCTATTAAAAGCGGGTGGTAACGTATTACTACTGGATGAGCCGACTAACGATCTTGATGTTGAAACACTTCGTGCACTTGAGAACGCAATTCTAGAGTTCCCAGGCTGTGTAATGTGTATCTCGCATGACCGTTGGTTCCTTGACCGTATCGCTACGCATATTCTTGATTACCGTGACGAAGGCCAAATTAACTTCTTCGATGGTAACTACACAGAATACGAAGAGTGGTTGAAGAAAACCTTAGGCGCAGAAGCCGCACAACCTAAGCGTATTAAATATAAAAAGATTGGTTAATTTACCGTCTTATTCAAAAGCCCCTTCTTGGGGCTTTTTTGTGACCGATAACGTTTACCAGCAATCGTTTCACTCACACCTTGCATATTGAACTATACTGATTTTAGCGAATTAAGTTTATGAAACGACAATGACTTGGGGATCACACCATGAATGAGCGTAGACAGTTTTCTCGGGTATTATTTTCTTGCCCTGCAACGCTTTGTATTGATGAGTATAAGTATCAATGTCAACTGCTTGATTTATCCTTGCATGGTGCGCTTATAACCAAAAGCGATTCATTTTTAGTTCCTATCCACAGTAAAGCCGTTTTATCGTTTACCCTACCCGACTCAACTGTAGAGATTAAAATGCGAGTCGAGTTGTGCCATGTAGAACAGCAGCATGCTGGACTTATTTGCGAACATATTGATATCGACAGTATCAGTCATTTGAAGCGCCTGATTGAGCTGAACTTAGGCGATGAAGGCCTATTACATCGTGAGTTAGCACACTTAATTCACGTACCAGAGTAAACAACGGCGAATAAATTCGCTATGCTGTAGCAAATCCCGTTATTAAATGAGTTATGTACTTAAACCCCCACTTACCCTTGGTATATCACCCTAATTATTCCTTTAGCTTCGATCCTAACCATCGCTTTGTAATGAGTAAATTTGCTTATTTATATGACCATGTTCAAAGCCTTGGCCTGATCAGTGATAATTTAGTACAGCCGATATTAGGCAGCCCCGCACCACTGGAACTGGTGCATTGCGATGACTACATTAATGACCTGTGGCATAACCGCTTGGATGAAAAAGCCATGCGCCGAATTGGTTTACCTTGGTCTGAACAATTGATGGCACGAACATTCACAGCCCCACTTGGCACCTTACAAACCGCACGCCTCGCTTTAAAACATGGGCTTGCCTGCCACTTAGCTGGCGGCACTCATCATGCCCATTATGATTTTGGTTCGGGTTATTGCATGGTAAACGATTTAGCGTTCACCAGTGAAACACTGATAAAGAGCGGCGAAGTGACCAATGTGCTGATTTTTGACTTAGATGTTCACCAAGGTGATGGCACTGCAGCCATGCTCACCCATCAACCCTATGCGTATACGTGTTCGATTCATTGTGAGAAGAACTTTCCATTTCGCAAATCAGCCAGTGATCTCGATATTGGCTTAAACCCGGGTGTTAGCGATAAAGAGTACATTGGCATCGTTGATGATACGCTAAGTTACTTACTAAAAACCCTTAATCCAGATTTAGTACTTTACGATGCAGGCGTTGATGTATGGCAGCAAGATGGCCTAGGAAAATTAGATATAAGCTGGCAAGGTATTGAACAACGCGACCATTTAGTCCTTAAGCGTTGCCTTGAACATAATGTGCCTGTCGCAACGGTCATTGGTGGTGGCTATGATAAAGATCATCGCCGCTTAGCCGCTCGCCATGGCATTGTGGTTGAGCAAGCTGCACAGTTTTAGTGATACCACTTGTAGTCACACGAAAGATAGTGAGGGGTTAGTTAAAAAATTGGTCTAACTCGTTTTATTAACTAACGAAACGAAAAAAGGCCCGGTGGAGAAAAAACCGGGCCTTTGCTACTGTAACATTGGGATATGTTAGCAACTTTTTTCTAAGTTAAAACCAGTAGCTGAGGAGCTACTGAGTGGTAATCTAAAGCCATCGCTATGCTCAAAACCGTAATATTTACTATCGAAAAAGCAAACACTTGGCGCGCCCAACCGCTTACATCAATATTGCGACGATAACCTCTGAGCGCCATAAGCAACCACCAAAAACTCGTTGTACAAGCTACAGCCATGAAAGCTAAACCTGTATAACCACTAATGGTTAATAACATCACAACCAACGCATACACGGCGATATATAAAACAATGTGATGCTTTGCCTTTTCGATCCCTTGCGCTACGGGTAACACGGGAATTCTGGCCGCTTGGTAGTCGTTATAACGAAAGATTGCAATTGCATATGAATGAGGCATTTGCCATAAACTAAACATTACCAATAAAATCAAAGCACCGGCATCAAACTGTCCCGTTACCGCACAATAGCCCACCACAGGTGGAACTGCGCCCGATAAACTACCGACAAAGGTGCCATACACAGAACGACGTTTCATATATAAGCTGTATACACCGACGTAAATGACGTAACCAAACGTAGCAAATAAGAGTGCCACCACGTTGGTATAAACGGCTAATAATGTGAAACCAAAAACACCCAGCACGATGCCATGTGCCATAGCGGCCTTTGCTGACATTTCGCCAGTGACTGTGACGCGTTTGCGAGTGCGCGCCATTGCAACATCAATATCACGATCAATCACATTATTGATAGCGCATCCAGATGCCACAACTAAAGATAACCCAAGCAAAGTTGCGACCATTAACCATGGGTCAACATCGCCACGAGAGGCTAGCAAGAATCCCCCCGCAACAGAGATTAAATTGCCCATGATAATGCCAGGTTTAGTGACATTTAAATAACGTCGAAACACTTCCTCGACTCCTCTAATATTCTGCACAAACGCAAAATTACGAAAGAAACTAGCTAATAACAGACTGTCAGAACTGGAGACATAATCTCAAACTAACCAGCTCCTTTCGTAAATCTTTATATCAATTACATAAAAATAATTGTTATTTAATACATCATCATGGCGTTCGATTCGTAGATGATCCACACCGACAAACCAACCACCATCACGATAATTATGGCGCTGAAGATAAATGACAATGAGCTGGCTTTGCCGTCTTCAGTTTTAAAGCTTAAATGCAAGAAGTACTTTAAATGCACCCAAATTTGCACAACCGCCATAGTCACAATGCACCACACGGTGGCTGGTTTTGAAAACGACCCACTCATCACAGCCCAAAATGGAATAGCCGTTAAAATCACTGACAACACAAAGCCAATAAAATAGTCTTTCATACTGCCATGTGATTGTGTGTCGTGTGCGTGTACTTCTAAGTTATTAATGACATGCGATTCACTGTGACTCATTACATTGCTCCCATTAAATAAACAACGGTAAACACACAGATCCACACCACATCTAAAAAGTGCCAGAACAAACTTAAACAACTTAAGCGTGTCACTGTTTGCGGGTTTAAACCACGACGAACAACTTCGATCATCATGATTGTCATCCAAATTAAACCCGCTGTTACATGCAGACCATGTAAACCGACTAAAGAGAAAAACGACGTTAAAAAGGCACTGTGTTGCGGGCCATTACCGTGCGCAATTAGGTGATGAAACTCATACACTTCCATACCAATAAACACAGCACCAAAAGCAAAAGTGACAAGTAACCAGGTCAATGTTGCTGCCTTTTTCTGCGAATGTGCAGAAATCATCGCAAAGCCAAATGTAATACTACTTAGTAGGAGTGCCGCGGTTTCAACCGCGACAAAATCAAGTTCAAAAATGTCTTTGCCTGACACGCCGCCGGCTGTGTTCATAAACAGCACGGCATAAGTTGCAAAGAAAGAAGCAAATAATAAGCAGTCGGTCATTAAGTAAAGCCAAAAACCGAATACCGTGTTGCCACCTGTGTCGTGATGCTCACTATCATGTGCTTCAACATGACCTTGAGCATTACTTAAGGTGTTTAAATCTGCAGTGATAGTACTCATGCATTCACCCCTTTAGTCGCGGCGGTATTGTGCGCCGTTTCAAGTTCAACAATTTCATCTGGTTGCACGTAATAATCAACATCAGTTGTGTAACAACGTTTAATAAATATCGCGATAGCACCCAGTAAACCAAAGGCTGCAAGCCACCATATATGCCAAATCATGGCAAAACAGAACGTTGTTAATGCTCCGCTCATCAATACACCCGCTGGCGTATTTTTTGGCATGTGAATTGGGCTATAAGATGCTTCTTGTTTGTAAGCTAAGCCTTTTTCTTTCATGTCAGTCCATGCATCAATGTCATCAACATGGGGAATTTTTGCAAAGTTGTAGTACTGCGGAGGTGATGCAGACGCCCATTCAAGCGTATGACCATTCCATGGATCACCTGTTGTATCATCTAATTGCTCGCGGTTTTTAAAACTCACAACAAGTTGTACTACTTGGAACAAGATACCGAACATGATGATCACCGCACCGCCTGCTGCAATGTATAACCACATGTTCCAATCTGGGTTATTTGTGTGGTTTAAACGACGAGTCATACCTAAGAAACCAAGCACGTATAACGGCATGAATGCCACAAAGAAACCAATTAACCAGCACCAGAAAGACCTTCTGCCCCAGCGTTCGTCAAGTTTGAAGCCCATTGCTTTAGGGAACCAAAATGCGAAACCTGCTAAGTAACCGAACACTGCACCACCAATAATGGTGTTATGAAAGTGAGCGATTAAAAATAAGCTGTTGTGTAATACATAGTCAGCACCAGGGATTGCAAGTAATACACCGGTCATACCACCAATGGTGAATGTCACCATGAAACCCAGAGTCCAAAGTACGGGCACTGTGATTCGTAAACGACCACGGTACATAGTGAATAACCAATTAAAGAGTTTTACACCCGTCGGCACTGCAATCACCATGGTCATGACACCAAAGAAGGCATTAACGTTCGCACTTGACCCCATAGTGAAGAAGTGGTGAAGCCATACGATGAAACCTAAAATAGAAATCGCACCACTTGCATAAACCATCGACTTGTAGCCAAACAAACGTTTACCAGCGAAAGTAGAGATAACCTCTGAGAAAATACCAAACGCAGGTAAAATGAGAATGTAAACTTCAGGGTGACCCCACGCCCAGAATAAATTGATATACATCATCGCGTTACCACCTAATTCATTGGTGAAAAAGTGGAAATCGAGATAACGGTCAAGTGTCAGCATTGCAAGCACAGCAGTCAAAATTGGGAACGAGGCTGCAATTAAGATATTTGCCCACGTACATGCCCACGTAAAAATAGGCATTTTCATTAAGGTCATGCCGGGTGCACGCATCTTGAAAACTGTCACTAAGAAGTTAACCGACGTTAGCAAGGTACCTAAGCCGGATATTTGCAAGGCCCAGATATAATAATCGACCCCCACGCCCGGACTAAACGACAACTCGGATAATGGTGGATAGGCAACCCAGCCTGTTTTTGCAAACTCACCGAAAAACAGTGAAATATTTATTAATATCGCACCGCCAGCAGTTAGCCAAAAACTTAAATTATTTAAGAATGGGAAAGCAACATCACGTGCACCAATTTGCAGTGGCAAAATAATGTTCATTAGACCAATCATGAACGGCATCGCCATAAAGATGATCATGATCACCCCATGCGCCGTAAAAATTTGGTCGTAATGTTCAGGTGGTAAGTAACCACTTGCACCGCCCGTAGCCATTGCTAATTGTAATCGCATCATAATGGCATCAGCAAAGCCGCGGAATAACATAATAAGCGCAAGAATGATGTACATAACCCCTAAGCGCTTATGATCAATTGACGTGATCCAGTCGTGCCAAAGCACGCCCCATTTTTTATATTTTGTTACTAAGCCTGCAACTAGCAAGCCTAAGACAGCAACCACCGTCATGGTAACCATGATAATTGGTTCATGAAACGGGATTGCGTCTAATGTTAATTTACCTAACAACGACATGATTATTCCTCGTCCTCGCCGTGCCCTTTATGAGCAGAGTGCTCAGGCATTGCGTGTTGCATTGCACCGTGTGAGCCATGCGCTTGCATATACTTCATTACAATTGAATGAAACATATCTTTGTCGACACTGGCATAGTATTTAACTGGGTCGTATTCACTTGGCTTAGCTAGTTCAACATAGGTCTTTTTAGTAAGTGCAGACCCTGAATTTTTCACCTTATTTACCCATGCATCAAAGTCTGCTTGGGTTGGCGTGGCGATGGCATTAAACTTCATGCCTGTGAAACCTGCCCCACTGTAGTTAGCAGAGAAACCTTTAAAAGTACCCGGTTCATCAGCTATTAGATGCAGTTTGGTTTCCATGCCTGCCATTGAATAAATTTGGCTACCAAGCTGAGGTATGAAAAACGAGTTCATGGTGCTTTCTGAGGTAATCTTGTATTGAACAGGCACGTTAGCGGGAAACACCAACTCGTTGACTGTCGCAATGCCTTGCTCAGGGTAGATAAATAACCATTTCCAATTTAAAGACACCACTTCAACAGTGAGATGCTCACCTTTACCTTCTAGCGGTTTATAAGGGTCAAGCTCTTGCGTTGACTGCCAGGTGATCACACCTAAAATAACCACGATGATAATAGGAATAGCCCACACCACCGCTTCAATCTTGTTAGAGTGAGCCCACTTAGGAGCATAAATTTCTTGGTCTCGTCCATCACGGTATTTCCATGCAAAATAAATTGTCATGGCAATCACTGGGATTACAACAATCAGCATTAATACCGTTGCTACGATGATTAAATACTTTTCGTCGGCCCCAATTTGACCTTTTGGATCAAGTACCCCGCCTTCACAGCCAGTCAAAGCCAGCACTAAAGACGCTAGAGCAATATTACAAAGGTTACGAATTGACAAAGGAATATCCTACAACCTAAAAGTTAACACTTGTCGATAAGTACACGACGCTTTTCTGTAGCAACGAACGGCCACAGATATCCCTAGCCACATAACGAGCACAATTTATCGCCACGTTAAGAGAGGGAATAGTTAGGTCAGCTGACTGAAATTTGGACGTAGAAAGCCCACTAGGTGCTTAGTAAAGACAACTTAGAAAACGACTAAAATGGCTGAACTTAAGCAACAAAGCTTATTTACAGACAACCACTTACACGAGGAGGAGCACGACAGCCATGTGCGCTGTGTACTACTAAAGACTTTATCGTTTCACGTGCAGCGAAGGCCGCTTTACGTAAAATGACACCTGCACGACGCGCAGGAAAGAAATGGAAGACCAACCAGCATAAGCCAATTAATAATTGGCAAGACACCACGGGGTAAGCTAAAAAGCTCAATACATTAAGTAACGGTGTTTCATACAAAGCACCTTCGCTTAATAAACTTCTTAACTCATGTGCATCTTCTACCGCACCGTTAATTAGCATGGCTGAATTAATGATCAGCAAGGCTAAAACAGACAACAGTTCTTTGCCAGCAAAAAACGCACGCGCAGCTAATTGCAATCTAGCGAAACTAGATTGTTTAACACCTTGTGACGGATTAATTACTCGCAAAACACATGCCTTTTTATAACTTTAGCCGCAATAAAGGTAGACGCTCTACCCTATAATTAAGCGCGGCAACTTGATCTTCATCAATAAAGTTTCAGTAATTACTGAAATTTCGATGTGGAGTATAACAAAGTCAACGTACGGTACAAGTAGAATTTAACAGCACTGCGTTAAGTATTGTTTATTCAACTGATAAATAAATGTAAACAACCCCAAAATATGAAGCTAAGCATCTAAAAAAGCTAGAGTATTTAATATAGCAAAAAGCAATGCCTAAAAAGAAAATTGCATAAAAATGGCGTTTAAACACATACCTACTCAGTATCTACTTGTATTGTGTTACTGAACAAGGATTAGCCAAGAGAGCTAAAATATAATATTCTTCATTAAAACACGATTAAGAATAATAGAGTTATATATGTACCAGTATGCACTTACCACCGCCTTATTACTTAGCAGTTCTCATGCATTTGCAAACAGCATTGAAGACACAAGAGTTCATGGATTCGATAAGCCAGCAATTTATTACATCGATATAGAACCCCAACTAAAAAAAGCTGCTATGCACCCTGCAATTACTTTGCAACAGCTAGGTAGCTCATACCAAGGGCAACCAATAAATGCACTTGATATTGGCTCAGGCGCTATTAAAGTAATGATGTGGAGCCAAATGCATGGCGACGAAAACACCGCAACGGCAGCACTAATGGATTTTTTAACCTTTATCACAGCGCCTGAAAACGCGGCATGGTTAAAAGAGTGGCAAACAAAGCTTACACTGCGCATTATTCCTATGGTTAACCCTGACGGTGCCGCCATTCAAACGCGCCACAATGCACAAGGGATCGATCTTAATCGTGATGCGAAAGCTCTGCGCACCCAAGAAGGGCAAATTTTAATGGCGGCTGCAACGCAATTTAAGCCTGATTTTGGCTTTAACTTACACGATCAAAATGCCTATTATGGGGCTGGCAAAAAAGGCAAACAAGCAACCATCTCTGTGCTCGCACCGGCTTATAATGAAGCACGTGAAATTAATACCACGCGTGCAGAAGCGATGCAGTTTACGGCCCATTTGGCAGCCACGGTAGAAAACATGATCCCCGGCCACTTAGGCAAATACAACGACAGCTACTCATACCGCAGTTTTGGTGATACGTTTTCTGAAAAAGGGATTCGCACTATTTTAATTGAATCGGGTGCTTACCCTCAGGATCCAAACCGTCAAGTAGCGCGAAAAGTTAACCGTGTTCTTTATAAAAAGGCGATTGATTCTTTAGTAACGGGTGATTGGAAAAAAGCCACCGTAGCGCAGTATCATGCAATCCCATTTAATGCGAAAGATAATTGGGTCGACCTACTCATTGATGATGTGATTGTAAACAGTGAGATGGGTGACTATCAGATTGATATTGCCATAAATGATAAGGGTAGATTGCCTACCATCAAAGAACTCGGCGATATAAGTAGTATTCGCCAAGGTTACCAGACATTAGATGCCAGCAAATTGAGCTTTAATATAGGCAACAGCTACATTATTACGAAACCAATCACATTGACTGACAGCACTTATAAGGCGTTATTAAAAGAAGGCTATAGCTGTTTCTCAGGTCAGGTGCATAAACTCACGAATAACTCACAATGGCCTATATATACGTGTCCAAGAGTGTTCACCTCGATTCCAACACTTCATGCTCCTGCAGCCTTTTTGCTAACAGCAAACCATGCAAATCAATATGCAGTCCTGGGTGCTAAATTAATTGGGTTGAACTAGGTGCCTATTCGAGAATAAAAAATCGCGGGCATTAAAAAAGCGCCCCTTAGGCGCTTTTTTGTGTGGTTACAGAATTTGATTCTCTTTCCACGCTTGTTCTTTTGCCATGCGCTTTTTACGCTTGTCACATGGATCATCACAGTCACAGGCTTTATCGATACCCACGGCACCTAAGCCACCACAGCTACTGGCCATTGATTTCTTTTGCACAATCATGCCCACAGCCATCGCTGCCACAATTAAAATAAGTAGACCAAAAGTAAGAAGAAAAAGTGACATTGCTTTGCCCCTATCGTCAGCAATTAAATCAAGCCCATTCGACTGGGCTGCACGTATTATAAACTGCTTCTTGCTCTGCTACAAATATGGTTTAAAGGCAGGACTAGAATAAGTGACCAAGCCATTGTCTGACTTAGCAATTAAATACACTGGCAGGTCATGTTGTTCAGCGTATTTTTGCGCCCGCTCCATTCCCATTACCGTCAATGCTGTTGCTAAACCATCAGCCGTCATTGCCGAAGGGTGCAATACGGTAACAGATACCAAATCATGGCGGCTTGGCATCCCCGTCTCAGGGTCGATTAAGTGGCTATAGGTTACCCCATCCATCTCGTAGAAAATGCGATAATCACCCGACGTTGCAATGCCATTCGTGCCCGGCTCAATCACTTTATGTACTTTGCGCACACCCGGCTCAGCGTCGGGTTGTTCGATAGCGATTTTCCAGGTGATATTATCTGGCTTGATACCAGACACACGAAGCTCGCCGCCAATTTCGACCATATAATTTTCTAAGCCATGGCTTTCAATTACTTGCGCAACCTTATCAATACCGTAGCCTTTTGCTGTTGCTGAAAATGACAATTCTAAGCCATCCACCGTCTTCAGAAGACCAGCATCGCTTAACTGAAGCTTATCAACACCAATTTTCGCGACCATATCAGCCAGCGCTTCATCGCTTGGGCGTTTAGTCGGTTTTTTATCTGGACCAAAGCCCCATAAATCAATTAGTGGACCCATCGTCACATCAAGGGTTTTTGTAGATTCACCCAAACGAATAGACTCCGCAACGACCTGACGAAAATCATCACTGATCGGCATAACCTGCCCTGCAGGCAAGCGATTAAATTGATTAATTTCTGAGTCTGGAATATACGTCGACATAGATTGATTAACCTCTTTCAACACTTGCTTAATTTCAGGGTGCAAATCAATCCCTTCTAGCTTAGAAGGTTCAGCAAATACTTTAATGTGGTATGTCGTTCCCATGGTCTTACCTTCAAGATAGAGCTCTTGGGCTTTATCTGCTTGGCTGCAACCAGCCATGAGTAAAGTAACAGTTAGTAGGAAAAAGGCCACAAAGCCTTGGCGATAAAACACTTTATTCATAGCAACTCACCTTTTGGATACCAATCGACAGTGGTATAGAAATAAAAAAGCCTCGTAACACGGTGTGCTACGAGGCTTGTATTCTAACCAAAACTAATTGTTTTGTGTATGGGTGTTAGCCACCGAAGTCATCTAATAAGATGTTTTCGTCTTCTACACCTAAGTCTTTAAGCATGTTGATAACAGCTGCATTCATCATTGGAGGACCACACATGTAGAACTCACAATCTTCTGGCGCTTCATGATCTTTCAAGTAGTTTTCATAAAGTACGTTATGGATGAAGCCTGTGTAACCTTCCCAGTTATCTTCTGGTTGTGGATCAGACAGTGCTGTATGCCATACAAAGTTATCATTTTCTGCTGCTAAGCCGTCGAAATCTTCAACATAGAACATTTCACGCTTAGAACGCGCACCATACCAGAAACTCATCTTACGCTTAGATTTTAAGCGCTTAAGTTGGTCAAAGATATGTGAACGCATTGGTGCCATACCTGCACCACCACCTACGAATACCATTTCTGCATCAGTGTCTTTCGCGAAGAATTCACCGAATGGACCAGAAATAGTAACCTTATCGCCTGCTTTAAGTGACCAAATGTACGACGACATTTTACCACATGGAAGGCTTAGGTCTCTTGGCGGCGGCGTAGCGATACGCACGTTAAGCATAATAATGCCTTCTTCTTCTGGGTAGTTAGCCATTGAGTAAGCACGAATTGTTTCGTCGTCTACTTTAGACTCCAGATCGAAGAAACCAAAGTGGTTCCAGTCGCCACGATATTCTTCAGGAATATCGAAGTCAGCGTATTTAACGTGGTGCGCAGGGGCTTCGATTTGAATATAACCACCGGCACGGAACGGAACTGATTCGCCATCAGGAATTTGTAACTTAAGTTCCTTGATAAACGTTGCTTTGTTATCGTTTGAGATAACTTCACAATCCCACTTCTTAACACCGAAAATTGACTCTTCAAGTTCAATTTCCATGTCGTTTTTAACATTAACCTGACACGCTAAACGGCAGCCTTCACGGGCTTCACCTTTAGAGATGTGATCAAGTTCTGTTGGTAAGATATCGCCGCCACCTTCTTTAATGTGTACACGACACTGGCCACATGAGCCACCGCCACCACATGCAGATGATACGAAAATACCTGAATCAGACAGCGCGCCTAATAGCTTGCTACCTGCAGATGTTTTAATAGCTTTTTCTGGGTCGCCATTAATACCGATGATGATATCGCCGCTTGCAACTAACTTAGATTTAGCACCAATGATGACTAAAACTAGTAGTACAACGATAGCGATGAAAACACCAACACCTAAGAAAATCTCATTCATGATTTATCCTCGCTACCTTAAAGTGAAATACCAGAGAATGACATAAAGCCAAGACCCATAAGACCAACAGTGATGAAGGTAATACCTAAACCACGTAAGCCATCAGGAACGTCTGAGTACTTCATTTTTTCACGGATACCAGCAAGTAATGTAATTGCTAGTGCCCAGCCCACACCTGAACCGATACCATAAACAACAGACTCGCCGAAGTTATAGTTACGCTCAACCATGAAAGATACCGCACCGAAGATCGCACAGTTAACTGTGATCAAAGGTAAGAAGATACCTAACGCGTTGTATAGTGCAGGGAAGAACTTATCTAATGCCATTTCAAGAATTTGTACAAGTGCTGCAATAACACCGATAAATGTCAAGAAACGTAAGAAGCTAAGGTCTGCTTCTGGGTAGCCAAGCCACTCTAATGCACCCGGTGCAAGAACAGCGTGGTAAACCAAGTTATTTACTGGTACTGAAATACCCAATACCACGATAACTGCCACACCTAGGCCGATTGATGTGGTTACTTTCTTTGATACTGCAAGGAAAGTACACATACCTAGGAAGAAGGCTAAAGCTAAGTTTTCAATGAAAACCGCTTTTACAAATAAACTAATATAATGTTCCACTGCTCGCCCCTTACGCTTTTGCTTCTACTTGGTCTTTCTTAACGGTACGAAGTACCCAAATGAATAAACCAATAATGAAGAATGCACTCGGTGGTAAAATCAATAGACCCATTGGTTGATACCAGCCACCATTTTGTACAAGTGGGATAATATCAACACCGAATAGTGAACCTTTACCGAATAACTCACGGATGAAACCAACCGTTAATAGCACGACTGAGTAGCCTAAACCATTACCGATACCGTCTAAGAAAGACATCAGTGGTGGTGATTTCATTGCGTATGCTTCCGCACGACCCATTACGATACAGTTAGTAATGATTAGACCAACGAATACAGATAGCTCTTTTGCAGTTGCGTAAGAGAATGCCTGTAAAACTTGGTCAACAACGATTACCAGTGACGCAATGATCGTCATTTGCACGATAATACGTACAGATGATGGGATCTGGTTACGAATACATGAGATAAAGAAGCTAGAAAACGCAGTTACAAGTGTCAATGCGATTGACATGATTAGTGCATTTTTTAAGCTTGATGTAACCGCTAGCGCAGAACAAATACCAAGTACTTGAAGTGCGATTGGGTTATTTGCGAATACCGGGCCAAATAGGACCGACTTCATTTCTTTAGTATCAGCCATTATTTCAACGCTCCTTCACGTACTTTCGCAAGGAATGGACCAAAGCCATGCTCGCCAGTCCAGAAGTCAACTGTATGATCAACACCGTTTGACGTTAACGTTGCACCTGAAAGACCATCGATTTGATGTTCATTGCTCGCACCGCTCTTCATGATATTGATTGGTAACTCTTTACCTTGCCATTTAGCAGTCCATTGTGGGTTTTGAATCTCACCACCAAGACCAGGCGTTTCATTGTGCTTGAAGAAATTGATGTTCTTAACAGTTTCACCATCGCTCTCAAGCGCTAAGAAGCCATACATTACACCCCAAAGGCCGTAACCTTGGATAGGAAGAATGATTGCATCTGTAGAACCATCTGCTTTTTTCGAGATATAAACAGGTGAATTTTTCGTCATACGCTGGATACCCGCGATGTCTTTAATTCCTTCTGCTTTCAACGCAAAGCTACGCGCTTGGTCGAATTTAGATTTCTCGAAATCAAATGAGTTAGGATCAACACCTTCAACAAACTCACCTGTGCTCATATCTACTACGCGTGCTTCAATTTTTGAGTTGAAGGTATCTGAAACAGTACCCGAAACTTCAATGTCTGCAGCCGCTAAGATATTACGCTGAATATCTTGTGTTTTGTTAGCTTGCTGTAAAGGACGAAGCTGAACTGAAGCAAACGATACGATGATTGCACACACTAAACATAGTGCAACAACAACGGTTAGCGTTTTGCCGATTGATTCGTTATTACTAGACATTACGTGCCAACCTCCGCTTGATATTAGCTTGCACTACAAAGTGATCGAATAATGGCGCAAATAAGTTAGCAAATAAGATTGCTAGCATCATACCTTCTGGGAATGCCGGGTTAACAACACGGATCATTACAACCATAAAGCCGATTAACGCACCGTAAGCGAACTTACCTTTGTCTGTGAATGATGCAGATACTGGGTCTGTTGCCATGAAGAACATACCAAATGCAAAACCACCCAATACTAAGTGCCAGTGCCAAGGCATAGCAAATACAGCGTTCGTTTCAGAACCAACCGTGTTTAGTAAGAATGACGTTGCAACCATACCTAGGAAAACACCTAGCACGATACGCCATGACGCGATACGCACATAAATCAGGAATAAACCACCGATTAATAGTGCAAGTGTTGATGTTTCACCAACAGAACCTTGAATGAAACCGTAGAATGCATTCCACCATAGTTCCATGTTGCTGTAATCAAGTGAGCCAACAACTGCCTGACCTAGCATAGTTGCACCAGAGAATGAATCTACTGCTGTCCATACTGTGTCACCTGAAATTTGTGCAGGGTATGCGAAGAATAAGAACGCACGACCAGCAAGCGCAGGGTTTAGGAAGTTACGGCCTGTACCACCAAAGATCTCTTTAGCGATTACAACACCAAACGTAATACCTAGCGCAACTTGCCATAGTGGAATCGTTGCAGGCAGGATTAGTGCAAATAATACAGACGTTACGAAGAAACCTTCATTTACTTCGTGCTTACGCACTGAAGCAAATAATACTTCCCAGAAACCACCGACAATAAATGTTGTCGCGTAGATTGGTAGGAAGAAGCAGGCACCGTAAAACATTTTCGCGCCCCAACCTGATTCAGCAGATAATTCACCGCCAAACAATTGGAACAGACCAACTTGCCATGAGTTTGCTAGTTCAAAACCTTGTGCAAGCGCACCTGCGGCCTGATGACCGATGTTGAACATACCAAAGAACATAGCAGGGAACGTCGCCATCCACACTAAAATCATCATACGTTTTAGGTCGATGTTATCGCGAACGTGTGTTTTGCCTTTATTTACGTAACCAGGCGTGTAAAAAATAGTCGCTGCAGCTTCGTAAAGCGCATACCATTTTTCGTGTTTACCACCCGGTTCAAAATGCGGCTCAATATCTTCTAGAAATTTCTTTAAACCCATCTCTCTAGCCTTCCTTCTCGATCGTAGTCAAGCAATCGCGTAGGATTGAACCGTACTCGTATTTACCTGGACAAACGAAGGTACATAACGCTAAATCTTCTTCATCAAGCTCTAGAGCACCTAACGTTATAGCACTATCAAGATCACGTGCGATTAAGTCACGTAGTAATAATGTAGGTAAGATGTCTAAAGGCATAACACGCTCATAGCTACCAATTGGAACCATGGCACGCTTAGAACCACCTGTCGAAGTCGTCATGTTGAATAGACGGCTTGGCGTTAGGTGAGATAAGAAGGTACGTGTTACTGAGAACTTGTCAGAACCTGGCGCAATCCAACCAAACAATTCTTTTTCGCGACCTTCAAGTAATACAGATACTTGAACATGGTAACGACCTAAGAACGCATGTGGACCTTGTGAAATAGAACCTGATAAAACAGAACCAGAAATAACACGGTTATCACCGTCTTCTAATTCACCAGCGACTAAATCATCTAAAGAAGCACCTAACTGAGTTTTCACTAAGCGTGGGTTTTTAACACGAGGACCTGCAAGCGAAACAACACGATCTGTGAAGATTTCACCTGTTAGGAATAAATTACCAAAGGCAATAACGTCTTGGTAACCTAAGTGCCAAACCTGCTTGCTAGCAGAAACTGGGTCTAAGTGATGAATGTGTGTACCCACTAGGCCTGCCGGGTGTTTGCCACCAAACTCATGTACTTCTACTTGAGGGATTGATGAACTAGGCACTTGGCTACCAGCGTGTTTACAAACAAATACTTTGCCGTCAGTTAAACGAGATACCACCGCTAAACCCGCTTCAAATGCTGCAGAATTCTCAGCAATAATAACTGCAGGATCTGCAGCTAACGGGTTAGTGTCGATAGCCGTTACAAAAATAGAGCTAGGATTTGCATCCAACGCAGCTATTCTGCTGAATGGGCGAGCACGAAGTGCTGTCCATTGGCCTGACTGAACAAGTACTTCTTTCACTTTTTCACGGTCTAAGCTCGAAAGCTCGTCGGCCTTGAAAGAGTCAAAGGTGATTTGCTCACTGCCATTAACTTCAATAACAACAGATTGCAGCACACGTTTAGCACCACGATTAATTTCTTTAACTACCCCAGAAGCTGGTGCAGTAAATAATACGCCTGGGTTCTTTTTGTCTTCAAAAAGTACCTGGCCTTTTTTGACTTGGTCATCCACGCGGACATGCATGGTTGGACGCATACCAATATATTCTTCACCTAGCACAGCTACACGTTTGACGGCAGAGCCATCATGAATAACTTGCTGAGGTGCGCCCTCTATCGGTAAATCCAGACCTTTTTTTATGTTGATCATACGCACTTGCATTACATTAACGGAAAGAAACTGAAAAATCGTACCAACTACGTCGCTCTTTGATATGCTCAAGTCAAATTCTTAGTATCTAAGAACAGCTTGTTTAACACACCAAACAAGCAACGCAGTAAACTCCTCACATATATTGCCCGAATTTTAACATCAATCAGGGTGACTATGCGAGAGCAAATATTAAATTTATACGACTGATGTGATTATTTAGACTACAAAATCCATTTGAATAAAATTCAATATAGACCAAAGTGCTATTGATGCCGTTTTATTTTAGAGAAAAAACAAAAAAGTCGCTTAAAAAAGCGACTTTTATAAATTTAACGTTTTTTATCGATTAATCGATCAACTGAGAAATTTCAACAACAGGATTCACATCTTGCTCGTAATCAACGCTGTCGATACCAAAACCGAATAAACGTAAAAACTCATTATGGTAACCCACGTAATCGGTTAATTCGTCAATCGTTTCTGTATCAACGGTATCCCAAACATGTTGTACGCGCGCTTGCACATCGTCTTCCAATTCTTTGTAGTTTTGGAATAAATGACCACCGTCATCAAAACGAGGTGTGGCGCCATAAAGGTTTTCAGTAAATAGCGCGTGAATTTGCTCAATGGTGCCTTCGTACGTACCGTCTGCTTTCATTACTTTAAATAATGCAGAGATATAAAGTGGCATAATTGGAATTGCCGAGCTTGCCTGCGTTACCACAGCATTTAAAGAAGACACATACGCTTCGCCATTTAAGTCTTTTGTTGACTCTTTAATCGCTTGCGTTGCACGGTCAAGGTCTTCTTTTGCTTTACCAATTGTCGCATGACCGTAAATTGGCCACGTTAACTCTTTACCAATATAGGTATACGCTGTTGTTTTGAAGTTATCAGCAAGTACATCGGCTTCTTTTAATGCATCAATCCACATTTCCCAATCTTCACCGCCCATTACTTTAATTGTATTGTCGATGTCTTCTTGGCTTGCCGCTTCAACCGTTACTTCATCAATCACACGCTTAGACGTATTTAAGTTTTTAGTCGTGATATCTGAACCGATTGGCTTTAATGTAGACGAATATGTCTCACCCGTATTTGGGTCTGTACGACGTGGTGACGCTAAGCTGTAGATAACTAAATCAACTTTACCTAAGTCTGCTTTGATAGTCTCAATTGCTTTTTGCTTGATTTCATTTGAAAACGCATCGCCATTGATGTTTTTAGACCACAGACCAGCTTCTTCCGCAGCGGCTTGAAATGCAGCGGTGTTGTACCAGCCAGCAGACCCTGTTTTACGTTCTGCCCCTTCTTTTTCGAAGAAGATACCTAAGGTGTTTGCGCCGCCACCAAATGCAGCCGTAATACGTGATGCTAGGCCGTAACCTGTTGACGCACCAATGACTAATACATTTTTAGGTGCATTGCTTAGTGGTCCTTGCGCTTTCACATAATTAATTTGTTCTTGTACGTGCTCAGCACACCCTACTGGATGCGCGTTAGTGCAGATAAATCCACGAATTTTAGGCTTAATGACCATTGATCATCCTATATCTATCACAATAAAAATTAGCGCTAGTTTAAAGGCTAATAGTAAAAATACAGGTCTGATCAGTCATATAAAATATATAACTGATCACACCATCCAATTAATCAAACTTAGAACCGCCCATACACGCAGGTGATTCAGGCGCTTGCCCTTGATGTTGTGCAAATTCATCAGGCGTAAACGTGTGTATCGCTAAAGCATGAATATGATTAGCAAGCTCATCTTTTAATAACTCATTTATTTGACGATGACGGGCTAGTAAGCGCTTACCTGCGAACTCTTCACTCACTACAATCACTTTAAAATGTGAATCAGTGCCGCGACTATGCATATGACTTTCATTAACAACATTCAGGTGCTTGCACTGAATACCCGCGGCGAGCTTTTGCTCAATTTGTTGTTGCATTGACATCTGTCATAAACCTTTTAGCAAAATAATTGAGCGTTACTATATCAAGGGGATGGTTCATTTTTCCAATGATTTTACATTATTGATCTAAAGGTCAGGTTAATTCGAGGGTGCTTAAGCTTTTGCTGCTTAGGTAAACTATGCAGATAATCCCGTTGGCTTGTGCCATTCATTATTAAGCAACTGCCACTTTGTAGCACGATACTCTGTTGCTCATTGGTGTGTTTATGTTTTATTTTGAACACACGCTCAGCCCCCAGCGAAATAGACGCAATCGTCGGTTGCTTGCCAAGTTCGGGTTCATCATCACTGTGCCACCCCATACAGTCGTGGCCATCTCGATACAAATTAACCAATAAAGCATTAAAAGGTATCTGTAACTGCGCCGTTAAACGTTTTCGCATGGCATCCAGCACATCAGGCCAAGGTTCAACAATCAATGTTGATCCTGAGTAAGCGTAATTAACGTTTTCATCAGCAATAAAACATTGCAAGCGTGGGATAACATGACGTTTGCCATACACCGTAATTTCGGGCTGTTGCCAATGTAGGTTTTGCTCTAAGTAATAAAATAAGTCGAGGCTTTTTTGGGCACTAAGAGCTTGGGCCTGATAAGAAAAGCCATTTGGTAGATGATTAGGGTTGGCGTTTGGCTGTTGCATGTTAGAATTTACCTATACTTAAATACTTATCGTAAAAACATGATGACCACCCAAGCACAGCTCGGTGATAGCACCTATACCCTTGAACGTTTTCCTTTAGATCAAAAAAATCGTAGCCTCCAGGCCTGGGACTCTGCTGATGAGTACCTAATTGATTATGTACATGAACACCATTCACACGCAAATTCTGTCCTTATTCTCAATGACAGCTTTGGGGCATTGGCATGTGCATTTAACCAGTTAACCGTTTATTCAGTTAATGATTCGTATATTGCCCATCAGGCCACCCTTTATAATTTAAACGCCAATGAGTTAAAAGCGGATTCGTTAACGCGCTTAAACTCACTTGAGAGTTTACCAAACCACGTTGATTTAGTGATCTTAAAAGTGCCACGAAATTTAGGCTATTTGCAACATCAATTAGCAGCGATTAGTGCAGCATTACCTGCTGGTATTGATGTAATAGCCGCGGGAAAAACTAAAGAGATTCATAACTCGACAATTAAAGCGTTTAGCCAGTTTATCGGTGAAACAACAACCAGCTTAGCCGTAAAAAAATCACGCTTAGTCATAAGTAAAACAAGTGGATTAGATAAACACGCTGCATTTCCGGTTAGCTGGCCACTGGAGGGCAGCGAATTTGAAATTCAAAATCACGCAAATGTTTTCTCGCGCGATTCATTAGATATCGGCGCCCGCTTTTTCTTTAACTATTTACCACAAACCAGTAAAGCGCGCAGTATCATCGATTTAGGTTGTGGCAATGGTGTGGTGGGTTTAATGGCTTTAAAACGTTGCCCTAAAGCACAGCTTACGTTTGTTGATGAATCGTATATGGCGGTTGAGTCAGCACGACTCAATGTTGAAACTAATTTACCCGAACAACTAGCACACTGTGAGTTCGTGCAAAACGACTGCTTAACCGATTTTGCAGCGAATAGTGTTGACCTGGTGTTATGCAACCCACCTTTTCATCAGGCGCAAGCTGTCACAGACCACATTGCTTGGCAGATGTTTAAACAAGCTAAACAGACGCTTAAACCTGGCGGCGAGTTAAGAATAATTGGTAATCGTCATTTAGACTATCATGAAAAATTAAAGCGTATGTTCGGCAACTGTAAGTTATTAGGTTCTAATAAAAAGTTTGTCGTGCTTAGTGCGATTAAAAATAATTAATGGAGCAATATAAATGAGAAAAATACTTCCTTTATGTGCGGTGCTTTTGCTGGCTGCGTGCAGCAATCAACCAAATCAGTTAATTTTAAACCCCGTATATCAAAGCGGTAAAATCACTCAAATTAATAGTAATGTGAGCACCAGTGTCATTGATTTACGTGGTGACAATGTGACATTAAAAATTATCGAATCAGATAAAACCAAAACGCTTGCAAGTCCAGGTATTACCGACTCTGTTAAAAGTGCACTTGATAGCGCGTTGAGCCGCAATGGTGTCAGTATTTCTAATCTTGCCACCACGCGTTTCGAAATTGATATCCATAAATTACAAGCAGTGGTCACTGAAAAAATGATGACTCACACCAGCGCCGCAAGCATCGAGTTTGGTGTGCGAGTTATCAGAAACGACAGTAGCTTCAGTAAAGTCTACCATGGCAATGCGAACCTTGAAGGCCCTCTAAGCCATGACCGAGCCAAAATTGAGAGTCAGCTGAATAAGTTGACTGAACAATTAATTACCCGCATTGTATCTGACCCAGAATTAATCGCCTATTTAGAAGGTTAACTATGAAGCGCATTTTATTACTTAGTTTTATTTTATTATTTGCTCACAGTTCATTCGCGGCAACTGAAGGTAAATTTATTCAAAAAGACAACATGTTTCCACGGGTCGAAATAGTGACCACGTTGGGAAGTATTGTTGTTGAAATGGATCGCTCTCGCGCCCCTATAACGGTCAATAACTTCTTAACTTATGTGGCCGACGGCAGCTATCAAGGAAGCGTGTTTCATCGCGTTGAACGTGATGAAGATAATGAACGCGACTTTGTAATTCAAGGGGGAGGTTACGATAAAGACTACGACGGTCTGCACGAAAACGACCCTATCTTCAACGAGAGCGGTAACGGTCTAAAAAATGACATGTACAGTATCGCCATGGCCTATCAAGACCGCAAACCGCACTCAGGTACACGTCAATTCTTCTTTAACATGGATGACAACGATCACTTAAATCCGGGCCGTGATTGGGGATTTGCTGTGTTTGGTATGGTTATGGATGGTTATGAGACCTTAGACAAGATCATGCGTGTTGAAACTGCATTCAATGAAAAAATAGGTTACAGCTTTGTGCCTAAAACCCCTGTCGTTATTTTAAATGTAAAAGTACTCGAAGCTAATCAATAATAATTAGGGGGCTTGGCGCCCCCACAAACACGGCAACACTATGACAAAAACCCTTTCAATTTCAGAGTACTTTTCGTACTTCAAAGACAAACGTCTGATCAATATTTTTATCTTCGGCATTAGCAGTGGCTTTCCTTGGGTACTAATTGGCTCGGTGATGTCAGCATGGCTGAAAGATGAAGGGTTAAGCCGCAGCATGATTGGCTTATTTGGCATTGTGTTTGGTGCATACAGTATTAACTTTTTATGGTCTCCGTTGGTCGACCGCGTAAAGTTGCCAGTATTATTTAAATGGCTTGGCCAGCGTCGCAGCTGGATTTTGCTTTGTCAGTCAGTGATTTTTATAGGCACTTTTTCACTGGCAGGACTAGATATCAAAGCGAACCTTTGGTTTGCAGCTGCACTGTGTTTAGTTATCGCCATTGCCTCTGCCACTCAAGATATAGCCATTGATGCGTTTCGTATTGATACCTTAAGCGAGAATGAAAGCCATAAAGCGACCGCAGCCGCCGCTATGGCGACATCAGGTTGGTGGAGTGGCTACGCACTGTTAGGTGCCCTGCCCTTTTATATGGCAGATATTCCATCCATTGACTGGCCCCAAGTTTATTTTTTCTTATCCGTTGTCATGCTGCTATTAATGAGCAGTGTTTTTTGGGCAAAAGAGCCTGAATCAAACCGTGAAGTTGTCCAAGCTGAACTTGAGCACACCTACCAGCAAAAACTCGCTGGGGGACAGCAAACGCGATTTGCCAAAGTACTTGCATGGTTAGCGGTAACCGTTTTTGATCCATTTAGAACCTTCTTTGCACGCAACGGGGTAAAAACCGCGCTCGCGCTACTAGCGTTTATCTTCTTATTTAAAATAGGGGAAGCATTTTTAGGGCGCATGTCTATCGTGTTTTACAAAGAGATTGGCTTTAGCAATAGCGACATCGCTACCTTCTCAAAAGTGGGTACCGCTTTTCTTACTATCGCTTTTACTTTCGTGGGTAGTCTATTCAATCAGCGCTACGGCATTGTAAAAGGCTTATTTATCAGTGGTATTGCAATGGCTGCTTCTAACCTAGCCTTTGCGTGGATTGCCGTGGCAGGCCCTAAATTAAGCCTATACGCGTTTGCTATTATTGTTGATGGCTTTACACAAGCTTGGTCACTCGTTGCCATGGTGGCGTTTATATCAATGCTCTGTGACCGAGCCTTCAGTGCAACGCACTACGCCTTGCTTGCCTCATTAGGAAATTTAGGCCGAACTCTACTCTCAAGCTACAGTGGTGTGGTGATTGATGACTGGTTATCAGGGAATTGGGCACTGTTTTTTGTGCTTACTGCCGTTATGGTTATTCCGTCGCTGGTATTTTTATTCTTAATACGCCACAAACTTTATGCATTAGAAAGCAACTATCATAAGAGCAATTAACAAAATAAGAACGTATGTGATTAAATGTAACCTGTATTTAGAGGGGTCTTAAATAGTGCATCCATGCACTATTTGCATTACCACGCACGCTAAGGGCTGCCTGCGTGTAATGAATAATTAAGCTTCTTTAAGTAAGTTAAGACCTTCGTATGGGTCCACTTCTAGCGCATCACAATAGCGCATAAATTCGATTACATCTAAACGACGTTCTTGGTTTTCAATTTTACCAATGAACGAATGCGGCGTACCTAAAACCTGTGCTAGGCTGCGCATTGTATGGCCTTTCTCATGGCGTTTAGTTTTTAACCATTTTGTTAATTTTGAGTTTTCTTCAGAAGAAACTGTTTTACCCATCATAAAATACATCTCCTACTAGATGATTCAAGTTAATAAATTTAGAGCGAAATTTTGCCCGTCTCACTCTTGGATACATTATATACTAATAACTTTTTCTGTGAACGGTTAATTATACAAATGTCCACTTTTTAGGTATAGACCGTTTTTGTTAACAAGTCTAAGTTTAAGCTAAAATTAAAGCACAAGCTCTATTATTAGTTGCTTAACTGTACCAAAAAATCGTTCAATTGGAACCTTGTAAAATTGAAAATATAACTTTAAAAATTGCATACTTATGCTTAAAGTGTATGTAAATACTGAAAAAGGCTAGGAAATGTTTCGTATATTATTTTTGTTGCCAATTGTACTCTGTGTAGCGTGGTACCTTTTTTTAAAACAAAATCGTGTACCAATTAAGCAAGGCAAAAAAGGGTTCGTCTATATTTTGATCATATCTGGAGTGGTTTTAGGCTTTTTCTTACTAATGATTAAAGTGACCCAACACTAGGGTCACTTTCTATTAACTAGCGCGCGCGATCTCGTAGCATAAGCAAGCAGGGTGTTAACACCAGCGTTAAAACTGTTGCAAATGTTAACCCGCCCGCTACGGCCGTTGCTAATTGCACCCACCACTGCGTAGAAGGTGCCCCAAAGTCGATTTGGCGATTAAATAAGTCAATGTTGACCTGTAGCACCATCGGCATTAAGCCAAGAATTGTCGTAACGGTAGTAAGCAGTACGGGCCGTAAACGCTGTGCCCCTGTTCTGAGGATTGCATCTTTTGCAGCCAAGCCCTGCTGACGCAACACGTTATAAGTGTCAATCAGCACAATATTATTATTAACGACAATCCCTGCCAGTGAAATTACACCAATACCCGACATAACAATACCAAAGGGCTGTTGAAGTACAATTAAACCTAAGAATACACCAACAGTTGAGAATAACACGGCACTTAAAATTAAAAATGCCTGATAGAAACTATTGAACTGAGTAACTAAAATAATCCCCATCACGAACAAAGCAACTACAAATGCTTGCTCAAGAAAAAGCTCTGACTCATCTTGATCTTCAGTTTCACCCCGCACTTTAATTTTTACTCGCGGGTCGAGACCTTGCTCTTCTAATTGCGCCTGTAAGCGTGGCAGCGCTTTGGCAAGCTGCTCACCTGGCTTCATGTCGGCATTAACGGTAACTACTCGCTGTGAATCAACTCGGCGAATTGTATCAACTTTAGGAGCGGCTTGGCGCTCAACAAAATGACTAATCGGCACTTGTCCGTGTATGGTTTTGACACGTAACGTTTCTAAGCGGCCTAAATCTCGTTTATCGTGAGGAAAACGAACTCGAATATCAATTTCATCATCGACATCATCTGGTCGGTACTCGCCGAGCTTCAAACCATTTGTAATAAGCTGCACATTCGCACCTAACATACTTGCATCGGCACCAAAACGCGCTGCATCTGAGCGATTGAGCTCAAGCTGCCACTCAATCCCCGGCTTAGACGCTGTATCGTCTACATTACGAAACGCCCCGTCATCTTCAATCGCTTGCCGTACTCTTTTTGCCTCGCTATTTAATACGTCTACAAACTTTGAACTTAGCTCAATACTCAGTGCTTTGCCGCCACCGGGCCCGTTTTCATCCTTGCGTAGTTCAATTTCAACACCCGCGAAACCGGCTGTTATTTCCGTTACTTGGCTAATAATATTCTCGGCTGGCGGTCGTTCATCCCACTCTTTAAGATTCATTCTGAACGTCCCCACCTGATCTTTGCCCCCAGTCCTTGCATACAAGGTTTTTATACCTGGGACTTCTAAGATCCTTGATTCTATCTCTTTCATGATCACATCTTTTTCATAAATAGATAAATCGCTGTACGAACGCACCTTAATATTGACGCCATTAGGTTCAACATCGGGGAAAAACTCAACCCCTAATTTTGATACGGCAAAAGTAAAAAACACCAAAACAGAGAATATAATCGCAGCAGTTAAGCTCCACCACGGTCGCTGCGTAGCAAAGTCAAGCATTCGGATATAACGCCCAAGCACCCCTTTTATTTGCGTTAAATCGCCCGACTCAGCCAGTGCCAAGTCAAGTTTTTGCTGTGCAGATAATGGCCTCGTTTTACCAATTAAGCCGCCAATTGTAGGAACAAATACAAGGGCCATTAACAGTGATGCCGATAACGTAGCAATTAATGTAATTGGTAAGTATTTCATAAACTCGCCCATCATTCCCGGCCAGAAAATCAATGGCGCAAATGCAGCTAAGGTTGTGGCTGTTGACGCGATAATAGGCCAAGCCATTCGCTCGGCTGCATGACGGTAGGCTATTTTGCGAGGTTTTCCTTCACTCATTTCCCGATCAGCAAACTCACTAACCACAATCGCACCATCAACCAGCATCCCCACGGCCATAATAAGTGCAAATAGCACCACAATATTTACCGTTAAGCCAAACATGGAGATGACCAAAATCCCGGTGAGGAATGAACCGGGGATAGCAATGCCAACTAAAAAAGCGGTACGAGCACCTAGTACAGCCACAATAACAATCACCACCAGCAAAACGGCCGAAAGCACGTTGTTTTGCAAATCTGACAGCATCATTTTAACGTCTTTCGACATATCACCGGTGTAGTCCACACGAACATGCTCAGGCCAACGCTTTTGAGCTTCATTAACCACATGTTTAACCTGCTCAACGGTATCAATAATATTTTCACCTGCGCGCTTTTTAACTTCTAACGAAACAGCCTGTTGACCATTAATCCGCGCTATTGAGGTTGGGTCTTTATAGGCTCTGCGAATTTTTGCGACATCCATAAAGCGCACAACGCGGTCACCCACGACTTTGACAGGTTGCTCCATTACATCTTGAATCGTTTCGAAAACCGACGGTATTTTTACCGCAAAACGACCTTTGCCTGTATCGAGGGTTCCTGCTGCGACCAAACGGTTATTATTCGACAGCAGTTGAATGATATCGCTTGGTTCTAGCCCATATGAAATCATGGCTAATGGGTCAACTTCAATTTCAACCATGTCTTCTCGGTCACCACCGACATCGACCTCAAGGACACTAGAAATACTTTCAAGCTCATCTTTAAGGTTTCGCGCTAATGTGAGTAACCCTCGCTCTGGCGAATTACCTGACAACGTTAAAGTAATGGTTGGTTGCTGATCTTCCATCAGTATTTCATGTACTTCTGGCTCTTCTGATTCAGAGGGTAACTTCGCTTTTGCCAAACTCACTTTATCGCGTACATCTGCCAACGCTTCTTTAGGGTCCATACCGGCAAGAAACTCAAGTGTGACCGAAGCATGGCCTTCGCTTGCTACGGCTGTCATCTCTTTAACCCCTTCGATTGAGCGGAGCTCTATCTCCATAGGCCTTACAAGCAGGCGCTCGGCATCTTCTGGCGAAATGCCATCATGAATAATCGAAACATATATAAAAGGAATGGTGACATCTGGATTGGCTTCTTTTGGAATGGTTTGATAAGTCACCCATCCCGATATCAACAATAGAATAAAAATAGATAATACCGTGCGGGTATGAGTTAACGACGCCTCAATTAAGTTTTTCATACTTACTTGCTCGCTACCTCAGCAAATACAGGCTCAACTTTATCTCCTGCTCTGACAAAGCCCTGCCCTAAAGTTATCACATTTGCTTGCTCACCTAGGCCCCACAACCACACACCTTCTTCGGTAGTTTTTGCTAAATTTACCGATTTAAATTCTACCCTATTATCATCATTGACTATTTTTACCCCGATATTGCCTTGCTCATCCAATGCCATAAAAGCAGGGCTTAAAAGCATGGCAGGTTCTGCGGGTAACTCGATATTTAATTGTGTCGAAAACCCGGCTTTGTAGTGCATACCTGGGTTCGCAAATGCAGCCTCCACTCTGAATGTATTTGTGCTTTCATCTGCGACGGAGGCGATGTAACGAATTTTTCCTGGGTAGGTTTTATCATTAAGAACATGGGCAAACGTGGCTTGACCAACCTGTAAACCTTGAATTTCTTTTTGTGTCGCATCGGCTCTCACTATCAGAGGGTCTAGGTCAACCAATTGCAGAATTGGGTCACCAATGCCAACATAATCACCGATTTGTACTAAGCGTTTGTTGATCACACCATCAAATGCCGCTCGAATATCTGTGCGCTGATACATCAGCTCTAAACTCGCAAGCGCCGCTTTAGCTTGTTGCAATAATGCTTGAGCACGCATCGTTTGTACTTTATTTTGCAGCCCTTGCTGATTCAGTTTTAATGCGCCTTCATATTCAGTTTCATATTGAGCAACCAGCGCTTTGGCCGAGGTTATTTGAGCTTTTAAATCTGATTTATCAAGCCGTAAGATAATCTCATTTTGTTTTACAAACTGCCCCTCTTCAACCAAAATTTCAGTTACTTGGCCTGCTTGTCTGGCACTAATATTGGCGGTTTTATCTGGCTCTGATTTACCATAAAAAGTAAGGTTTTTATTTATATTTTGTGCGGTTAACCGCACCACCTGTACTTTGGCAATTCGGTCTGAATTTGTAACTTGGTGATTATTTTCATCATCGACTTCCGGTGACTCAGTCATGCCAGAAAGCATCCAAAGTACAATCACAAGTACAATAAAAATAGCTAAAATATAAGGTTTCTTTTCGAGTGCTGTTCTTAGATTTAGCAACGCAAAATTCCTTCTAATGATGCGTAAGTATAGTTAGGCTGGGATAATTAGGAAGTGTAAGCAATAAAAAAGCCACATCAAGTGGCTTTTTTCAAATTATTTTTTAAACGCTGAAGCTAGCGCCGCAACCGCAGGTTGTTGTTGCGTTGGGGTTGTTGACAAAAAAGCGTGCTCCTTCAAGGCCTTCAGTGTAATCCACTGTGCCATCGACAAGGTATTGAATACTCATTGGATCAACAACTAAGGTCACCCCGTTTTTTACAATTTCTAAATCGCCAGGGTTGGCTTTTTCATCAAAAGTAAAACCATATTGGAAACCTGAACAACCACCACCTGTTACATAAACACGTAATTTTAGATCTGGATTCTCTTCTTCTTCGATTAACTGTTTAACACGAACAGCTGCTGCATCGCTGAACTTTATTGGCAACTCATCCGACATACCAAAACCCTCAAAACCTATGATATGACGATTATCTAATACCCGAGTGTTTTAATCAAGTATCGCCACAAAGTCATCATATTTTACGAGACCGAATTGGCCAACCCATTAGCATTGAGCTAATGTTTATTTGTACTACTTTTGAATTAAGCAAAATTTAACGATGAGGGATCATCATAGTGATAGATCATTTAAGGCTCCATTTTATTAATGCCAATATAGATAGCGCACCGGTTATCCCCGCAAGCTATGATGGTTTATTGGTTTTTGCCTCGATAATTACTGCGGTGTTCGCATCGTATGTGTCTTTTTTACTATCTAGTCGCATTAAAAGCTCACACTTAAAAAACGAAAGCTTAATATGGACAATACTGGCTTCCTGCTTTTTAGGGATTGGCATTTGGGGCATGCACTTTGTTGGTATGCTGGCTTATACCCTCCCCATTGCCATTGAATACAACACCACCATTACTTTACTCTCGGTACTACCCAGTGTATTTGCAAGCTACATTGTATTGTCACCGGCACTTAGCCACGGTCGAAGACTCATATTCAGAAGTATTTTAATGGGGGCTGGGATCGGCTGTATGCATTTTGTTGGCATGATGGCCATGATGATGCCAGCTCATATGGCTTATGAGCCTTGGTTATTCTCTTTGTCTATTTTGGTTGCCATTGTTCTTTCGGGTATTGCGTTAAAAATTAACGATTTGAGACAATCTCGAGGCATTCATCACACCCGCATTAATCTGCTTGGCGCAATTATAATGGGCAGTGCTATATCGGGCATGCATTATATTGGTATGATTTCGATGTCTGTATTTGAAACAGAGCACACCGTATATATAAACACACACGACAACTCCACCCTTGCACAACTTGTGATGACTGTTTTATTGGCGCTGAGCCTTCTTGTGCTGGGGATTGTTGAATTAAGAGCCCGAAGTTTATTATCCGCCAAACTCAAAGCCGTGCTTAACACTGTTCAAGATGTCGTTATAAGCTTTAATAGCACGGGAATTATAGAATTTGCGAATCCAGCCGTGTTACCTGTATTTGGCTACCGGTCCGATGATTTAATTGGTAAACATATTCACCTTCTTATCCCTGAAAAATCAGCTGAACTCAGCGATATATTTAACGGCTCTCAACTTAACATACCAAACGCAAAAAAAAGTAAAAGTCGACTGTTAAAAGGACAAAGAGCAAATAAACAGTTGTTTCCCATCACACTCACAATCAGCTCGATAGGCAAACAAGAAAAAGGCCCCTATGTCGCCACGATTAAAGATTTAAGTGACATCCAAAATCAGGAAGCATTCACACAAACCATTTTTGATAACTTGCCCATCATGCTGTTTGTAAAAGAAGCTGAGCATTTAAGTTTTAGCCATGTAAATAAAGCTGGCGAAGAACTGCTTGGCAGACGTAAAGAGCAATTAATAGGTCTGAATGATTTTGATATTTTTAGTAATGACGAAGCTGCAAACTTTGCCCAAACAGACCGAGACGTGCTTAATAAAGACGGAATAATCACATTAGATGAAAAGCCAGTAACGGTTGACGGTAAAACACATTACTTACGTACTCGTAAACTGGCTATTAAAGACAGTAATGGAAAAGCACGATATTTACTCGATGTATCAGAAGACGTGACAGAGCTAAAACAAGCCAAAACAGAACTTGAAAACTTGCATCAACGCATGTCGATGGCTGCCGATGCAGCGCACATTGGTATTTGGGAGTGGAACTTTGAAACCAACGAATTAATTTGGGATGACTGGATGCATACCCTGTTCGAAATACCCAAGTCACAGTTTAAAGGCGATTACGCAACATGGGCTAATACTCTGCACCCTGATGAATATGAGCGAGTTACCAATAAACTCAAGATTGCTCTATTAAACAACGAAGAGTTTCATGCTGAATTTCAAATAGTATTACCCTCTGGGCAAACTCGTTACCTAAATGCCGATGGACGTATTTATGGCAACCGTATGATTGGGGTTAACTTTGACATTACTAAACGGGTAATGGCAGAGAAGAAAATAAGGCAGTTAGCACAAACAGATCATTTAACAGGCCTTGCTAATCGAAATGCACTCAGTAAGTTCATAAAACACGAATTTGATCGCAGTGAACGCACCGGGGCAAAGGTGGGATGTTTATACTTTGACTTAGATAAGTTTAAACCTATTAATGATACCCACGGCCATTTAATGGGTGACTTTGTTCTTGTTGAAGTAGCCAAACGATTACAAGATACGGCTCGTAAAACAGATTGTGTCGCGCGTATTGGTGGCGATGAGTTTGTTGTTGTCATAACCGATATCGAAAACCTTAGCCAAGTGAAACGGGCACTTACACGGTTTATCAATGCTATTTCGGCTCCTATCGCCTCTGAAGTTGGCTATTTAAATATTGCCACGAGCGTTGGCTATGCCATCTATCCTGATGATGCTAAATCACTTGATGAACTACTTCATAAAGCCGATGAGCGCATGTATAAACAAAAACGCAGTAGCCATGAAAGCATACCCCAGTACAAATGAATAATTAAAAAGATAAAATGTCTGCAACGTGTTTTTTTGCGTATACTTATTAAACGATTAATAAAAAATATTTTCCATGCGCGCACCCTATTTATCCGTCATTCTATTTCTGCTTTGCATATTTCATGCTGCTTTCACGAGCGCTAATGAGCAACAAACATGGAAAATAATCTCGTTAGAATGGCCGCCTTATGCGAGCAGTAAAATGGCCAATGGCGGAGATGCAATCGCCTTATTAAGAGACTCACTTGCCGCAGAAGGGATAGCGCTAAGCGTGGAATATTTACCGTGGCAAGATGCACTAAAAAAAGCAGAGCAACCGGGGTATCTAGGTTACTATCCCGCGTGGCTTTCTGAGATACAAGCAGGGTTTATTGCTTCATCCCCCATTTTAACTTCACAACTTGCTGTGATGACCAGCCAAAGTAGCGTGCAACACTATGAAAGCATTGAGCAACTATTTAGTAAAAGTAAAGTGGGTATCGTTGGTGCTTATATTTACCCTGATGAAGTTGAAAAGGTCATTCAAGCTTACGAAAGCAGTATTATTCGCGCCGCAAATGATGAAGAGCTTGTTCACTTACTTCAGACAAACCAAATAAACTTTGCCATTGCAGCCCCTGAAGTATTCAACTACTTTGCCACGCAGAAAAATGTGTCTAAACCCCATATTGTTAGCCAGTTTGTCGATTCCCCTTTAGTGATAGGCATTCGTAATGCGCCTGAAAACCGCGAAAAAGCCACGCGTTTACAATCGTTATTTAGCATCAATAACCTCGAAACGATGGTCTACACAAAACCAAAAAAGCTGCTATTAACCTATATAGACATACCGAGTATCTCACCGTTTAATGAGTTCATTAGCCAAATATATGATGACATTGGCATTAAAACCCAAATACAAGCAACGCCTGCACGAAGAGGGCTTTTGTTGCTCAACGCGGGGATCATTGATGCAGACGTTGTCAGAGCTAAAAGTATTATTAAAGAGTTTGAAAATGTCGTTGTCGTAGAGCCAAGTCTCAGCGTGATAAACATTGTATTATTATGCCGACAAGCGTTACCTTGCAGTCGAGAAATATTGTACGATCCTAGCAAGAATATTATCAGCACCACTGGCAATACTGAGCTTTTAAGTGAGTTTGATATTAAAGCGCGTATTACGCACAACGAAGCGCTCAATCACAGCCTTGATTTATTAAGAAAAAAACGAATAAATTATATTCTGTATCCCGCACTTGAAAATGAACTAGCCTCTTTAAAAAAAGAATTTCACGTAATCGTATTACGTCAGTTAGCAGTCAATACCGTGATAAATAAAAAACACGCAGCGCTGATACCTGAACTATCAAAAGCAATTAAAGCACGGCTACCCGAATTAAAAAGGCAACTAGACAAAGACAACATAAAACAGTCAAATTTACCCAAAAACTAGATAAATTTATAAAATCCCAACGACTTAGCGAGTTTGATTTGCTAAACTTCAGGCTCAAAAGTGCTGTGAGGAAGAATGCATGTGGCTTGAAAGGCTAAGGCGTCGATTAGCAAAGCCTAAAACATCTGTGCAATTGTGCTTACTTGGTGTAAGTGCGGGACTAATTGCGGCAGTGTTGATCATATTATTTCGCCTCACGATCATGTTTTTCCAAAGCTTATTTTTAGAAAAACCTGACGACTTTACGACTCTTCCCACACTTGAACGTGTATTACTCCCTGTCGGCGCTGCCTTATTAATTGCTTTATTTGCCGCATTAACGGGTTTTAAACACTACCGTTTAGGGATCCCCTTTGTAATTCACCGAATCAAAAAGCATTATGGCCAAATGCCACTGTACAACACCGTTAACCAATTTGTTGGTGGAGCGTTGGCGTTAATTAGTGGTTTTTCAGTGGGTCGTGAAGGTCCTTCTGTCCACATGGGAGCAACGGGTGCAAGTTTGCTTGCCGATAAATTGCATTTACCCCACAATGCCATGAGAACCCTGACTGGCTGCGGTGTTGCAGCGGGTATCGCAGCCTCATTCAATACCCCACTTGCTGCGGTAATCTTTGTAATGGAAGTCGTACTTAGGGAATACAAAGTACACATATTTGTGCCAATTATGCTTGCCGCGGTGACAGGCGCACTCGCCACCCAATTTGTGTTTGGTGATGCATCTGAACTGGCGCTTATTACCATGAACCCACTCAGTGGCTGGCATTACCCATTTTTAATCTTATTTGGTATGGCGCTGGGAGCAGTTGCGTATGCGTTTAATCAAAACTTAATGTTGATCATTCGCACTTTTAAACCATTAAGCATGTTTCCACGTTTATTACTTGCAGGGTTAATTGCAGGTTTAATTGCCTACATGGTGCCGCATGCGATGGGCTCTGGTATGAGTGCAATTACCATTGCCATTGAATCACCCGATGATGTGCAGTTTTTGACGACCATTTTAATTGCCAAGCTATTAGCAACTTTATTTGCTATTGGCTTGGGGATACCCGGCGGTATTATTGGCCCCGTGATTGGATTAGGCGTACTTATGGGCACGTTAATGGCATTTTTTGCGCAGTTTATTAGCCCAGGGGTTGATATTGCAGGTACTTACAGCATGCTTGGAATGGCAGGCTTACTTGCGGCCACCTTACATGCGCCGCTTGCCGCACTTACAACCGTGATGGAGCTAACTTCAAGTCCTGAGATTATTGTGCCTGCCATGCTCGTTATCTCAACAGCGTATGTTACCGCGCTGCAATTCTTTGGTAACCGCTCTATCTTTATGCAACAACTGGATTTCCAAGGACTTGAATATCAAATTTCGCCAGCAACCGAGGCGTTGCAAAAAGTGGGTGTGATGGAAGAAATGGATGAGCATTTCAAACTGCTATACAGCGATGATAAAGAACAAATAAAAGCATCTCTCGATGCCATTGACAGTCAAACACCATTAATTGTTCACGATGACGAAAATGGCTATCGCCTAGCAGAATATGACTTGAGCTTGATGTCAGATCAAAACAGTAATATTAAATATGTCAGTCTCGCAGGTTTAAGTAGCCAAGCCACACTCGCGGATGCCTTTGACTTGCTTAAAGATAAACGAAGCGGTGCGGTGTATATATATAACTTACTTGATAATCAGCAAATTATGGGGCTTTTGCGTTGGGACCAAATTAGACATATTCTGACCATACGCAATAGCCTGTTATAACAATTAAAATGGATCAATAAATGAGTGCGCTATTAATTTACAAAACGTTTCATGTATTTTTTATGATTGCTTGGTTCGCTGGTATTTTCTACTTACCACGATTATTTGTTTACCACGCCATGAGCGAAGAAAAAGCCTGTAACTCAATGTTAAAAGTAATGGAGCGACGCTTACTGTTATTCGTTACCCCTTTTGCGGTATTAACACTGGTTTTTGGGGTACTGACAATTGTTGAATATGGCCGTGAATGGTTCAAATACAGCATGTGGCTTCACTATAAGTTAGTGCTCGTTATTATCTTATATATCTACCATGCCTACTGTTTTAAGTTATTGGCTGATTTTAAGCATGATCGCAACACACGTAGCGATCGTTTTTATCGCATTTTTAATGAAATTCCGGTGCTGATTCTATTGGCGATTGTCGCATTAGCAATTATTAAACCTAGCTTATAATTTGCTGCTGTGTACGCTAAAAATTTGCTATAGTACGGCGCAAATTTATGCGACCTCCCATCAGAGTGTCAGCGCCTTTATAAATGTGATTAGGAACAAGCCCCATGTTAAGTTTCCAAGGTGAAAATATCCTGTCGGTCAATCAACTTGATCGCGATTGTATTGAACGTATTTTTGCAGTTGCTAAGAAAATGGAGCCCTATGCTAAAAAGCAAAAGCGCACCAATGTGTTAGAAGGCGCTATATTAGCTAATTTATTCTTCGAGCCAAGCACGCGAACACGTGTCAGCTTTGGCACCGCCTTTAATCTACTCGGTGGTTTAGTGCGTGAAACTACGGGCATGCAAAGCTCAGCGTTAGCCAAAGGTGAATCACTGTACGACACAGCACGTGTTATTTCAGCTTATGCTGATGCCGTTGCAATGCGTCACCCAGATGCAGGCTCGGTAGCCGAGTTTGCAACAGGCTGTGATGTACCTGTCATTAACGGCGGTGACGGTCCTAATGAACACCCCACTCAAGCACTACTCGATTTATTAACTATCGAACGTGAACTGGGGCGTTTTAATCAACCAATAGACGGTATGCACATTGCCCTTGTTGGTGATTTAAAATATGGCCGTACTGTTCACTCGTTATCTAAATTACTGTGCCACTATAAAGACATTAAATTTTCAATGGTCGCGCCTGACGGCTTACAAATGCCAGACTATGTTTTAGATGCTGTTGATAATGCGGGTCATAAAATTCAACTGGTTGACAAAATGGAAGGCAACCTTGCGGCAGATATTGTTTATCAAACCCGCATCCAAGAAGAACGCTTTCCTTCGCAAGAAGAAGCAAACAAATACCGTGGTGGTTTCCGTATCAGCCAAGCAATTTACAACACACACTGTAAGCCAAATTCAGTACTGATGCACCCACTCCCACGTGACAGCCGTTTAGAAGCAAACGAGCTTGATAACGATTTAAACAGCAACGATAACCTTGCAATTTTCCGCCAAGTTCAAAACGGCGTATTAATTCGCATGGCCTTGTTTGCTCTGACCTTAGATGTTGCTGACAAAGTTGAGCAATATGAAGTCAACGTACCGTGGTTTAGCCGTAAACGTAACAGCTAATAATCTACGTTTAGGGCTCGCTTGAGCCCTTGCAAACCTCTCATTTAACGTGACAACCAAATAGGACTATTCATGACAATTAGCCAAGATCTTTTTAATCGCGCGCAAGAATCAATCCCAGGCGGTGTTAACTCACCCGTTCGTGCATTTAATGGCGTAGGCGGCACCCCTCTTTTTATCACCAAAGCCGAAGGTCCGTTTACGTTCGACGCCGATGGTAACCGCTACATTGACTATGTCGGTTCTTGGGGCCCAATGATCATGGGGCATAATCACCCAGCTATTAAACAGGCAGTACTCGAGGCAGTTGAAAATGGCTTAAGCTATGGTGCCCCCACTGAAGCCGAAATTTTAATGGCCGAAAAAGTAAAAGAGCTTGTTCCATCAATCGAAAAAGTACGTATGGTGAGCTCAGGCACTGAAGCAACAATGAGTGCGATTCGCCTTGCTCGTGGCTTCACTGGCCGTGACAAAATATTAAAGTTTGAAGGCTGTTACCACGGTCACGCTGATTCACTGCTTGTTAAAGCAGGTTCAGGTGCATTGACTATGGGCGTGCCTAACTCACCGGGCATTCCAGAGGATTTTGCTAAACACACATTAACGGTGTCGTTTAATAACTTAGACGAAGTAAAAGCCATTTTTGCCAAATACGCCGACGAGATTGCCTGTATCATCGTTGAACCAGTTGCTGGCAACATGAACTGTATCCCACCAGTACCAGGCTTTTTAGAAGGTCTACGTGAGGTGTGTGATGAGTACAAGTCAGTGCTTATTTTTGATGAAGTGATGACAGGTTTCCGTGTTGCTTTAGGGGGCGCACAAGCATATTACAACATCAAACCAGACCTTACTTGCCTTGGTAAAGTTATTGGTGGCGGTATGCCAGTGGGTGCTTTTGGCGGTAAAAAAGAAATCATGGATTATATCGCGCCCGTTGGTCCGGTTTACCAAGCAGGTACTTTATCAGGTAACCCAATAGCCATGGCTGCCGGCTTAAAATCGCTTGAGCTATTAAGTGTTGATGGTTTACATGATGAACTTGAAGCTAAGAGCAAAGCGTTATGTGACGGCTTTGAAGCAGCAGCGAAAAAAGCAGGCATTCCCCTAACAACCAATTATGCTGGCGGCATGTATGGTTTCTTCTTTACTGATAAAGAGAAAGTAACCAGCTACCAACAAGCAACAGAGTGTGATTTAGAGCGCTTTAAAAAGTTCTTCCACTTAATGCTTGATGAAGGCGTATACCTAGCACCTTCTGCATTTGAGGCAGGCTTTGTATGTGCAGAGCATTCTGAAAAAGAAATTGCAGACACCATTGCAGCAGCAGAGCGAGCTTTCGCTAAATTATAATATCTGAACAGACCACCTTATTTAAGGTGGTCTTAATCCTAATAGTAACTTCATCTCTTTTGTCACATCATGATCCGCTTAATAATCAGATAAGCAATACAAAAAAATCAGATAAAAACACATTATAAATTACAAATAAAACATATTTTATACATAAAAACCTTCTCCTTCCCGATTGTTATCTTTATAAAAGAATCTACTCGCAAACTTGAACCTAAAACCTTACTTTAAAATAACTTAAAGTATAATTAAGAAAAAATTAAAGCAATTACATATAGTTACATATGTTTATTTTATGTGTAAATAAACATTATAAATAAAAATTAGATCGTTCCAAGGCGTTTTTTTGTTGGTTTATCGTATTTATAATATAAAAGATTGATCTGTATGTTCCCGCCATGTTACCAATTTGTTTCACCCTTTTATTTAAAGTGAAAAACACAAATAAAAAAATACAAGGCGTGAAAGTTATTAACAAATAACAACAATTTACAATTAAATTTTCACAGGGAAATCTCAATGAAAAACAACTTTTCAAAAACATTTAAGCGTTCGTTCACGGCTGCAGCCGTTGCGATGACCTTAAGTGCAGCTATGCCTGCTATGGCTGATAATGTTAATGGGGCAATAAAAGGTAATATTACAACTCAATCAGGTGTTTCTTTAGCTGGCGCAACAATTACTATTAGTGATAAAAGCAAAGGTTATGAAAAAACACTTACTGCAGATGCAAATGGCCAGTTTAACCTTAACCAAGTACCTGTTGGTAAATATGATGTAGTGGTGTCACAAGCTGGGTTTGAAAAAGCACAGATAAATGATGTAATCATCGGTGTAGGTAAAACAGCCCTTCTCGAAATTCCATTAGTCGAAGGTAATATTGAACGTATCGCCGTTGTAGGTGGTGCAGTTCGTGCCGTTGATGTTTCTGTTACTGAATCATCATTAAACATTAGCTCAGAAGAACTTGAATTATTACCAGTTGCTCGCTCATTAACATCGGTTGCTTTACTAGCGCCAGGTGCAACTGAAGGTGATAGTCGCTTTGGTGATCAAGCATCATTTGGTGGCTCATCTGTCGCCGAAAATGCTTATTACGTAAATGGCTTGAACATGACTAACTTTCGTAATGGCTTAGGCGGTGCAACCATCCCATTCTCAGCCTACGATAGTTTTCAGATAAAAACTGGCGGCTATTCTTCTGAATTTGGTCGAACAACGGGTGGCTTAATCTCTGCAGTTACAAAATCAGGTACTAATGACTTTCACTTTGGTGTTGAATCAATTTATTCGCCTGATTCATTAAGAGAACAAGCACCAAATTCGGTTTACTTACAAAATGAGCGTTGTGAGGATGCTGATGGCCACTGTATCGGTGACTTATTTGTTAACAACCAAGATGACTATGCAAACTCATTTGAAACAAATATTTATGCATCAGGTGCGTTGATTGAAGATACACTTTTCTTCTATGGTATTTATACATTCCGTGATAATGAAACAGAGTACGGTAACGCTTCTCAAACCTCTCTAACAAAAGAGAAAGATGATGACCCTTATTATCTAGCGCGTATTGACTGGAACATTAATGAGGATCATCAATTAATGCTCTGGGGATTTAGTGATGAACGCACATACTCAGAAAGCACAATCGAAGATCCTAATGGCACTGGTAACTACACTTTAGACGGCGGTACAGCTTATCACAAGCGCGGTGGTGAAAGTTTTGCAGTACGTTATACAGGTAACTTGACTGATGACTTAAGCATGTCTGCAATGTACGGTGAAGTTAAATTTTCAGAAACTGATTATTCAGATTTTGATGACTGCCCTACTGGCTATGATGCAGACTTAGGTGTTGATACTACTTGTTATGTAAACTTCACTGTTGGTGCTAACGAAGATAAGCGCGAGCAATTGCGCGTCGACTTTGATTGGTACTTAAATGATGAGCATACGCTAAGATTTGGTTATGACTCAGAAACCAATTCATCGAATGCAACGACAATCAACTCAGGCGGTATTTACTACTACTACAGAACATACGAAGAAGGTGCTCGTCTCCCAAATGGTTATGTTCTTACTGAGGATATGAAGACAACCCGCGTACGTAATTATAGTAATGGCGGTGAATTTGAAGTTGAAAACTGGGCTATTTACCTTGAAGATCAATGGGCCGTTACTGAAAACTTAACGCTTACCTTAGGGCTTCGTAATGACAGCTTCACAAACTATAATGCTGATGGTGACGAGTTTGTTTCTATTGATAACCAAATTGCACCAAGATTAGGTGCATCTTGGGATATCAACGGTGATGGTGACAGTAAGTTATTTATTACTGCTGGACGTTATTATTTACCTGTTGCAGCAAACACGAACATTCGTTTAGCTGGCGCAGAAACCTATATTCAAACTTGGTATGAATATGAAGGTTTAAATGCTGACGGTACTCCAATTGGTCTAAGTAACCAGTTAGGTGAACCTGCGATTTCAAACGGGGGTGATGGTACTGCAAAACCATCAAATACCTTAGCAGATAAAGATCTTGAGCCAATGTACAATGATGAAATTATTGTAGGTTATCAAGCGGCTATAAATGATGACTGGTCTTGGAGCATCAAAGGGACATACCGCACACTTGGCAATCAAATTGATGATGGCTCATATATCTTCACTGATGAAGATGGTGAAAAACTTGGTGAAAATTGGTTCTTATTTAACCCAGGAAATGGTGCAACATTTAACTTTGACCTAGATGGTGATGGAGTAACTGAAGAATACAGTTTCACCGCCGAAGAGCTAGGTTATCCTGAAGCTAAACGTCGATACGCTGCCGTTGACCTATCTATTGAGAAAAGCTGGGACAGTGTTTGGTCTTTAAAAGCACTATACACTTGGTCACATAACTACGGTAACACTGAAGGTTTTGTTAAATCTGATAATGGTCAAGATGATGCTGGTTTAACACAAGATTGGGATTACCCTTACCTTATGGATGGTGCTAACGGTAACTTACCTGCAGACCGTCGTCACAATATTAAAGTTTACGGTGCATTCGCAGTTACTGAAGACTTCTTAGTAGGCGCAAACTTAAATGTTTCTTCTGGTCGCCCTTGGACAGCATTAGGTGCGGGCTATACACCAAACCCAGACTTATATGATTATGGCGATACCTATTATGTAGGTGATAAACGCTACCCTCGCGGCAGCATGGGAACAACTCCCTGGACAGCTCGATTAGATCTTAACTTTACGTACAACTTGCATTTCAATGACCAAAAAGTGCGCTTCGCATTAGATATTTTCAATGTATTTGATGCAGCTACAGCAACTCGTTACGACGAAGTCGCTGAAATAGCGGCTGGTGATGACAGTGCAACATTCGGTCTACCGCAAAGTTATCAATCTCCTCGTCGAGTCCAAATATCTGCTTCTTACGACTTTTAACCTCAGTTAATTGAACAAGATAAGTAGATAACCTAAAAGCCTCTCAATGAGGCTTTTATTTCATTTTTAATGTTTTAAGTGACTCTGTATTCAATAAAAATATGATTTTCCCTCTCTATTATGAGTATGAATTAACTACTCTATATAGTTTTAAGCTAGTACTTTTACAAAGAGGCTGGTGATAAGCGTATCTAAGTTTAACTATTTAACTCTATTAAACTTTTCTCTACTTCAAATTACTCGTCTTTAAAAACTAATTTAGGTAAAACAGCATTCATACGAAATTCTTAAAACTCTGCAAGTACTCTTTAAAATGCTGTATACCAATTTGCTTAATTAAAAGAGCTATTTTAAGCCAAGTTCCAGTAATTAGTTACTCTTGGCAGTTGCTCTGCCTCCATTTAGCCACCAATGAAAAACTTTTAACGCTGGCAGTTCGGCCGTGGTTCAAACTCACTGGCGCGAATTGGTAACTGCACTACTTTGCCGCAGCCTGGCGGTGCTTGTAGTCCGGTTTCTTCATTAATGAATGCCCAGCGAACTGATGCTGGACGCGTGTCAGCTATCGCTTCAGGATTGAGCGGTTTAAGATAACGAATATAGGCTTCAAGTGCGCCAACACTGCCCGTTAACCCCGTGCTCTTGTTATCATCGCGACCAATCCATGCCACCGTCACTGTATTTTGATCGAAGCCTGCAAACCAGCTATCACGTAAATCGTTACTTGTACCCGTTTTACCAGCCAGTTGAATAGATGGAAAGTGGGCATTCAAACGTTTAGCAGTGCCATCTTTTGTTACCCGCTTCATGGCATATTTTGTCATGTATACAGAGGCATCATCAAAACGCTTCTGCGATTCAACATCATGTTTATAAAGTACTTTACCAACCGAGTCTGTTAACGCTGAGATAGACGTAAGCTCACGATATTGCCCATCTGCCGCAAGCGTTGTGTAAAGCTGAGCCACTTCAAAACTTGAAAGCTCTAACGCCCCTAATAACAGTGACGGGTATTGTTCGATACGTTCATCAACGCCTAAGCGCTTCAGTGTATCAGCCACTTTATCAACACCTACATCTAACCCCGTATTGACCGCTGGGATATTTACACTGTTACTAAACGCTTTATAGAGTGGCATTGGGCCTCGGAATTGCTTATCGAAGTTTTCAGGCTGCCACACTTTTCCTTGTTCATTTGTTACTTGTAGTGGTGAATCATCCACTAAAGTTGCTACATTAAATTTTCCGCTTTCAAAGGCCGTTAAATAAACGGCGGGTTTCACTAACGAGCCAATGTTACGTTTTGTATCAAGTACACGGTTAAAGCCAAAGTAACGCACATCTCGGCCTGCTACGAGTGCCGATACCCCCCCCTTCTCAACATTTACAGAGATCATGGCTGCTTCAAGTTCTTCTGTTTTAGGGCGTTTTTCTAAGTAAGGTAGACTTGCTTCTATCGACTCTTCCATCGCCGTTTGTTTTTGAAGGTCAAAATAGGTAAAAACTCGCACACCCGCATCTAATACCTGTTGATCGGGCAGTAATCGTTTTAGTTCACGATTAACCAGTTCTAAATAACCTGGATACGACTTTTGCAGGCTGTCTTTCATAGGTGCAATGTCGATTGGACGCTTTAAAGCGGCGCGATATTCACGCGTATCAATGAGTTTGTTCTCCACCATTAAGCGCAATACTAAATCTCGTCTTTCCATGGCGCGTTCACTGTAACGACGAGGGTTGTAATACGATGGGCCTTTTACCATGGCAACAAGTAGCGCTATTTGGTCGTACTCAAGTTCATCGACAGGCTTTGAAAAATAAAAATCAGCGGCAAGCCCCATACCGTGTACACCTTGGTTATAAGACTGACCTAAGTACACTTCGTTTAAATACGCTTCGAGAATTTCATCTTTGCTGTAACGGTAATCTAAAATCAGTGCTATTAATGCTTCATTAAATTTACGCACTAATGAACGCTCACGCGTTAAATATATATTTTTTGCTAATTGCTGAGTCAGCGTACTGCCACCCTGCACGGTTCTACCCGCTTTAATATTACTGTATAAAGCGCGCATTATTGACCAAACAGACACACCGTGATGTTGATAAAAATTACGATCTTCGACCACCAGCAGCGTGTCTTTTAACATCGCTGGAAACTTATCTAGCGGGACAAATTCACGGTCTTGTTTTGAGTCGTTACCAATGCGCGCAATTTGCACCGGCTCTAGGCGCGCGGTGTTTAAACGACGACCGAATTTATCTTTAATGGTTGCTAACTTTTGCCCAGAAAAACGCAGCTCAATAACATGAGCCTCTTCAAGGCCATCGTAAAACTCAAATTCACGGCGATATACTTTAATGGTGTTAGCTGATTTTACATACTGACCTGTACGACTTAGTTTATTTACTGACGAATAATTTAAACGATTTAACTCCCAAACAACCTCTTGTTGAGACAAGAACTGTCCTGGGTAAAAGCTCATTGCGCGCGCATAGACTTGGGCGGGAAGTTGCCATTTGTTGCCTTCAAACTGACGGGTAATTTTGGCATCTAAATAAATAAGATAAAGCACCATGGTAATGACCACAGCCAACGAAAGCTTCCAAAAAATTGACCACATTTTTCGAAGCACGCGTACTTTAGTTGTCGGTTGAGATGCGTTTGAACGCTTTGCAGTTGAACGTTTCGTTGCCGTCGTTTTTTTACCTGACGACTTTTTTGCAGGAGTTTTTTTATCAGCCATTGAGTTCGCTATTGGTCAGTTAATTTTACAGGGTTATATTTTGCATAACAGCGCAATACTAACACCTGCAAAATTAACAGTCACTTAAACTCGGTTAGCGTGTACACAACCAAAGTGAGTGAATGACAGCGGGGATGAAAAAGATAAAACACAAAATAATATTGATGATTAAATCTTTACCTACGCCCGCTTTCAGAAATACCGCAACAGGCGGTAAAAATAACGATAAAATGATTAGTAACAGTTTGTTATCCATGTTTTTCCCTTTTTAGTTAAGTGTTATCAGCATAGTCAATAAAACCACCTCTCGCCTATAAGAAAACACTTATTTTTAACGCAAAAAAGCTCTACCAATAGTAGAGCTTTGATTTGAACACACAATGATATTATTTAGCGTGTGCGCTGGGCACACGCATTAAAATTAGTTACTGCGAACTGATACAAACTCAGGGTAAGCATCAATACCACAGTCATGTTGATCCATACCGCTTAGTTCTTCTTCTTCGGTAACACGGATACCCATGGTATTTTTCAGAATTGCCCATACGATTGATGACGTGATGAACACAAAACCTAAGATACACACTAAACCAATTAACTGATTAACAAAGGTTGCATCTGAGTTTGATAAAGGCACTAACATGATACCTAATGCACCACACACACCATGAACCGAGATAGCGCCAACTGGGTCATCAATTTTCGCTTTATCAAGTGCAACAATGCTAAACACCACAAGTGAGCCACCTAATAAACCAAGTAAACATGCTAGCAATGGAGAAGGTGACGCTGGCTCAGCTGTAATCGTTACAAGACCTGCTAATGCACCATTTAGCACCATTGTTAAATCGGCTTTACCCCATAACACTTTACAGACAACCAATGCGGCAATTGCACCACAGGCAGCGGCAGCATTTGTATTAAGGAAAATTTTACCTACAGCGGTGGCGTTTTCAGCATCAGAGATCAGCAGTTGTGAACCACCGTTAAAACCAAACCAACCCATCCACAGAATTAATGTACCCAGTGTTGCCAGTGGTAGGTTTGAACCTGGAATTGGGTAAATTTCACCGTTTTTACCGTATTTACCTTTACGAGCGCCTAAGAAAAGAACCCCTGCTAATGCTGCTGCAGCGCCTGCACCATGTACAATGGCCGAACCTGCGAAATCAACAAAGCCCATTTCTGATAAGAACCCGGCACCCCATGTCCAATAACCTTCAATTGGGTAGATAAAACCAGTTAGAATAACCGCGAAGATTAAGAATGCCCATAGCTTCATACGCTCAGCTACGGCACCCGATACAATAGACATCGCCGTTGCAACAAATACCACTTGGAAGAAAAAATCAGATTCTAAAGAGTGATTAGCATCTGACGCCTGCGTGCCAATTAAAGCACCAAACGAAGGAACAAAACCCCCTTCTGCGTTATCAACATACATAATGTTGTAACCCACCAGTAAGAACATAGTGCAAGCAATAGAGAACAGTGCAACGTTTTTAGTTAGTATTTCTGTTGTATTTTTTGCACGAACTAAACCTGCTTCTAACATGGCAAAACCAGCTGCCATCCACATGACTAATACACCCGACATTAAAAAGTAAAATGTGTCGAGCGAGAACTTCAACTCTACTATCGTGTTTTCCATAAATCCCCCTTAAATTGCTTCTTCGTCTAGTTCGCCCGTTCGGATACGAACAATTTGGTCTAGGTCGTAAACGAAAATTTTGCCGTCACCGATTTTGCCTGTTGAAGCAATTTTTGTGATGGTATCAACGACGCGTTGACAATTTTCGCTACGCGTTGCAATTTCAAGTTTGATCTTTGGAATAAAATCGACTTGGTATTCAGCTCCACGATATAGTTCAGTATGACCACGTTGACGGCCAAAGCCTTTAACGTCGACAACTGTCATCCCCTCAATGCCTAAATCAGCCAACGCTTCACGTACATCATCAAGTTTGAATGGCTTTATTATTGCACTAATCATTTTCATAGTGGCCCCCTTCGGACGCTTATTGTTATCCTGTTGGTTTATGTAATCCAACCTTTGTGCCACTATTTTTTATTAAATAATTTCAATAAGTTAAGAGATAGCCACGACGTTCAAACAAAAAAAATGCACCCTCATGGTGCATTTTTTTAACAATTTACCAGCACTGGTGCACTTAATTGGACTGTAAGCTAACCACGCAATTACGTTGTTGCTGTTTTGCCTGATATAACGCTTTATCTGCTAAGCGCATAGCACCAGTCAGTGATACTTTAGAAAATGGCGTAATCCCTATACTCATGGTTAATGAATAAGGCTCGCCATTGATAGAAAACGCGTGCTCGGCCAGTTGCTCTCTAAAGGTATTCAACCTCAGCTCTGCTTTTTCAAGCCCCATATTGTCCAGCACAACCGCAAATTCTTCGCCGCCAATACGTGCAATCGTAAAGTCATCAAATTTTGTTTTTAAGAATGAAGTGACCTGTTTTAATGCTTGATCGCCCGCCTCATGACCAAACTGATCATTAATATTTTTGAAAAAGTCGATGTCTAATAAGGCAAGCACATTGTCTTGCTCAACATGTTTCAGTACTTTTTCTGCATATTGATAAAAATAACGACAATTATACAAACCCGTTAAGTGATCTCGGTATGCGCTTTCTTTTATGTCGGCAATTAAAGCGAGTTGCTCCATGGTTTGCATAACACGGCAATGGAACTCTTCGTTCATAAAAGGTTTTGTTAAGAAGTCATTTGCACCATATTTGATAAAGCGTGCAGATAAGCCGTGTTTGCCCGCCCCCGATAACCCAATAATGGCTAAATCATCACGGCCTCTAAAATTACGTACCGCTTTAACAAGTTCAAAACCGTCCATTGTTGGCATGGCATAATCTGTGAGCAACAATTTAATTTCAGGATCGTCTTTGAGCATTTGCAATGCTTGTTCACCGTCGTGGGCATCACTTACTTCAAACAACTGTTTTTCGAGCATTTGTTTCATTAACGTGCGGCTAAGTACAGAGTCATCAGCAACCAACGCCTTACAACCATGATTACGCAGTAACTGCGCAACGAGTTTAATAGCGTAGTGATAAGAGTCTCTATTATCTTTCACAACATAATCAACCACACCCAACTCTAACATTTGTTGGCGAATGTATTCGTCAATCTTTGAGGTTAAAACCACTGTTGGGATATTTTTTGATAGTGTGTATTTAGCCACCTCACCATTCATCGCGTCGGGCAAGGTTAAATCGACCAGCGCCAAGGTATATTCATGCTTAGCAATTAAGGAAATGCCTTCTTTTAGAGACCACGCAAAGTCGACATCCACATCTAAATAGTGGGCAGCCAAGTGACGTAACACCTGCTGTACTACTTTACTGTCTTCAACCACTAACACTCTTTGCATCGCAACTTCTCTTTTATAAGCATGTATTACAAATCATAAAACTTGCTAAATATACGTTATTTTTCAATTTAGCTAAATATTTAACCAAACTATCTTTAATAAAAAAACGCGCTTTTTGGTATTTTCTCAGCCATTCTCATTATTTCTCTGTTTAACGACTAATATTGGTGACTAGTCTCAATAGTTTGTCATCGCGCGCGCTTTTCTTTTTAATGACTGCAATTCGAATAATAAGGAATCAACATGAAACTCGTTAGTTTTATTGGTTTGTCTGTAACCGCCCTAACATTGACCTTTAGTACGCCTAGTTTTGCTGAGAACGAACGTCGTATCGACGTAGACAGCAATGTCGTGACTGAACACAAAGCACGTATAAACGGTGAGCGCTTCTCTTACACTGCAACCACTGGGACCCAGCCTGTTTGGGATGAACAAGGAAATGCCGTCGCCACGTTACAATACACCTATTATCAGCGCGATAAAGTAGACGATCGTACAAAGCGCCCGCTGGTGTTTTCGTTTAATGGTGGACCGGGCTCTGCGTCAGTGTGGATGCACCTTGCTTATACTGGACCACGCGTATTAAAAATTGATGACGAAGGTTACCCTGTGCAACCTTATGGCGTTAAAGATAACCCATATTCAATTTTAGATGTTGCAGATATTGTTTACATCAATCCCGTGAATACAGGGTACTCTCGCGTATTAGAGAACGAAAAAGGCGAACTACCAAGTAAATCTGATCAACAAAAAATGTTCTTTGGTGTTAATGCCGACATAAAATACTTAGCGGAATGGTTAAACACCTTTGTATCGCGCAATGAACGCTGGCGCTCACCCAAATTCTTAATTGGTGAAAGCTATGGTACAACCCGTGTTTCAGGCCTAGCTCACGAACTACAAAACCGTCAATGGATGTATATCAACGGCGTTATTTTAGTCTCACCAACTGAAATTGGCATTAAGCGCGAAGGCCCTGTAGAAGCAGCTAATCGCTTACCTTACTTTGCAGCAACCGCGTGGTATCACAAAGCTTTAAGTGCTGATTTACAAGCTAAAGACTTAGATGAGCTACTACCAGAAGTTGAAGACTTCACGGTAAATAAGTTCCTTCCAGCGATTGCTAAAGGGGGCTTTTTAGCGGCTGATGAAAAACGCGCTATTATCAAGCAAGCAGCTAAATATGCTGGCTTATCAGAGAAATTTGTTGAGCAAAACAACCTTGATATTCCAACTGATTTTTTCTGGAAAGAGCTGCTACGTGACCGCGGTCAAACGGTGGGTCGTTTAGATTCACGCTACTTAGGTATCGATAAACGCGATGCGGGTGAATCACCAGACTACTGGGCAGAGCTCACGTCATGGTTACACTCATTCACACCCGCAATTAACTACTACCTACGTGAAGAGTTAAATTACAAAACTGATATCAAATACAACTTATTTGGTAATGTTCACCCTTGGGACCGCTCAGGTAATAACACTGGCGAAAACCTGCGTTTAGCAATGGCACAAAACCCGTACCTGAATGTCATGATCCAATCTGGTTACTATGATGGTGCAACAAACTACTTTGACGCTAAATACACAATGTGGCAGTTAGATCCAAGTGGTAAAATGAAAGATCGCTTAAGCTTTAAAGGCTACCGCAGTGGTCACATGATGTATTTACGTCATGCCGACCTTGAATCATCAAACAATGACTTACGTGAATTTATTTTGAAATCGCTGCCGGCAGAAGGCAAAGCCGCCAAATACTAATCACGCAAAGTAAATTCCAAAAAGAAAAAAGCCCGTTTTTACGGGCTTTTGTTTATCCATTGATCTATTTAGGTTTATACTTTCAGCCATACACTCTAGAGATTTGGAAATCACAGCATGGCAGAAAAATTTCGTGTGATGTTTGCCGGGCTTGAATCAGGCATAGATCAAACACAAGCGACTGAGCAACTTGCCGCAAAATTAAAAACCAGCACAGACAAAGTTGCAGGGCTTTTTGAGCACAAACCTTTGTTTGCTCCGAGCGATCAAGAAAAAGCACTTAAGCAAGCTAAACTACTGGCCAGTGTTGGCATAAAAGCTAAATTACAACCAGTTAGTCAGCAGCCTGCGAGTATTGGCCTTGACGCAAAGCAACGTGATGAGCGTATTTTTGATGCGCTTGACTACATAACCAGTAGTCTTATTCGCTTAGAAGAAAAGCTAGACGACCTTGAGCAACGGCTCCCTGAACTTGAAAACAGCAGTGAACTAAGCAGCACCGATAAATGGCAAGAAGAAGATTTGCTTGATGAAGAAGCATATTGCGAACCTGTTAAAAAGCGTTCAAACACCCTGCTCTATTCATTGATTGCCATGGTGGTTGTGTTGTTAATTGCGCTGGGTATTGTGGAACTGTTTCCTGACCTATTCTCATTTTTAGAAAGTTAATATACATATTGACATGAGCAACATACGAGCAGAAATAAGACAATCTATTCGCAAAAAGCGTAATTCTCTTAGCAAAGAGCAACAAAAAAATGCAGCAATTGCGCTGAAAATGAATTTTACTCAACACCTAAAATCATTAAATACATCCCAAAATCCCCGTATAGGCATTTATTTTAGCAATGATGGAGAACTAGATACCTCATTGTTAATTAAAGAATTATGGCACAAAAAAGCGCCCCTTTACTTGCCTATAATCCACCCGTTTAATGGCACTACTTTGTACTTTCAAAGGTATGAAGAAAATTCACCCATGACTGCAAATCGCTATGGTATCTTGGAGCCCAAGTTGAATTGCAGTCAAATATGTCCTTTAGACAAGCTTGATATTTTATTAATGCCACTCGTGGCATTTGATGATCAAGGTAACCGTTTAGGTATGGGCGGTGGGTTTTATGACAAAACATTAGCACGATACTACCAAGAGAACTGGCAAAAGCCGATATTAATCGGTCTGGCGCATCAATGTCAGCATGTGTCTTCTTTACCAATAGAATCTTGGGATGTTCCGCTAAAACACATCATCACCCCAGAGAAAATCTACCAATGGTAGCACTTCTCTCTGTATACTATGAACACTTGAATAAGTATCTCTCTGACAGCCAACTGAGCACATAATTATGACGCAAGATGAATTAAAAAAAGCCGCTGCCTGGGCAGCACTCGAATTTGTAAAAGAAAACACCATTGTTGGTGTTGGCACAGGTTCAACAGTAAATCATTTTATTGATGCACTAGACACGGTAAAAGACACCCTTGTGGGTGCTGTTTCAAGTTCAGAAGCTTCAACTGAAAAGTTAAAAGCACTTGGTATTGAAGTATTTGAGCTTAATGATGTGCAAAGCCTTGATGTTTATGTTGATGGCGCTGATGAAATCAACCCACACAACGAAATGATTAAAGGCGGTGGCGCAGCGCTAACACGCGAGAAAATAGTCTCTGCGGTAGCAAAACAATTTGTATGTATTGTTGATGAATCAAAAGAAGTTGAGACATTAGGGGCATTCCCACTGCCAGTTGAAGTAATCCCAATGGCTCGCAGCTACGTTGCTCGTGAACTCGTAAAACTTGGGGGTGATCCAGTGTACCGCCAAGGTGTAGTGACAGACAACGGCAACATCATTTTAGATGTGCATAACCTTGATATCAGCAATGCCAAAGAATTAGAGCTAACAATCAATCAGATTGTTGGGGTAGTTACAAACGGCTTGTTTGCCCATCGCGGTGCAGACAAAGTTATTATCGGCACCAAAAATGGGCCGCAAATCAAGTAAATAGGAATGAGGATATGAGTAAGGTATCGTTAGCAAAAGACAAAATTAAAATTCTCTTGCTGGAAGGCGTGCACCAAAGTGCTGTAGAAACGCTAAAGCGTAATGGTTACAGTAACATTGACTACGTGAAAACGTCCTTACCTGAAGACGAGCTCATTGAGCGCATTAAAGATGTGCACTTTGTTGGCCTTCGTTCTCGTACTCATATTAATCAAGCGGTATTAGAAGCAGCTGAAAAGCTTGTTGCAGTAGGCTGCTTCTGTATCGGTACAAACCAAGTTGATCTGCAAGCTGCACGTGAGCGTGGTATTGCTGTATTCAACGCACCATTCTCAAACACGCGCTCTGTTGCAGAGTTAGTGCTTGGTGAAATCTTATTACTTCTTCGTGGTATTCCACAGCGTAACGCCCTCGCTCATCGCGGTGGTTGGTTAAAATCAGCCAACGGTTCATTTGAAGCCCGTGGTAAAACGTTAGGTATTGTTGGTTACGGCCACATTGGTACACAACTCGGTATCATGGCTGAAAACATCGGTATGAACGTAGAGTTCTTTGATATCGAAGACAAACTATCGCTTGGTAATGCGACACAAGTACATAACCTTACCCAGTTATTGCAACGTGCCGATGTAATTAGCTTACACGTACCAGAAACGCCGCAAACTAAAAACCTAATTGGCATGGCTGAGCTTGAAGTCATGAAGCAAGGCGCGATTTTAATCAATGCCTCACGCGGTACAGTGGTTGATATTGATGCGCTTGCAGAAGCACTGAGCGAGAAAAAGCTAAGCGGTGCTGCCATCGACGTATTCCCTGTTGAACCAAAATCGAATGACGAAGAATTTGTTTCACCTCTGCGTGGTTTTGATAACGTTATTTTGACCCCACACATTGGTGGCTCAACGCAAGAAGCACAAGAGAACATTGGTATTGAAGTTGCGGGTAAACTTGCTAAGTATTCAGATAATGGGTCAACAATTACAGCCGTGAACTTCCCTGAAGTATCACTGCCTGAACTCGCTAACCGCAGTCGCTTATTGCACGTACACCAAAATAGACCCGGCGTGTTAACGCAAATTAACCAAGCGTTTGCACAGCACGGTATCAATATCGCAGCACAGTACTTACAAACTGACGAAGCGATTGGTTACGTAGTAATTGATGTAGACACAGACCATTCAGAAGTCGCACTTAAAGAACTAAGTGCAGTTGAAGGTACAATCAGAGCACGTATCTTACACTAATCGCTCACACAGCGAATAAGCAAAAAGCGCAACCAGTTTGACTGATTGCGCTTTTTTGATGTTGAGCTTAAGCCACCCTCTCTCAGTTGATTTTGTGTGAAGATAAGAGCGGAGCGAAACCCAGCAAAGTAAGCCTCGCTGTAAGCCGTAAGTTTTAAGCGCCAAGTCAAAAATAGCTCAGCGTAGGCGTAAATTTATTTCGCGCGAGGCGGTTACTTATAAGTAACCAATACCAACCATTCTTGAGTAAACAGCAGATGGTAGTTCAAGCCAATTTTGGACAAAAGCATTTCATAACAGAAGGACGGCTCTGTGCCATTAGCTGTCGCTCACTGACTCATGCTTTACAGTATGATTCCCATTCTTCGAACTTAACTTGAAGGAAGCTTTCAATCTGAGGTATTAAATGCAGGTCGTGCGCCTGAACGTCATAAGTAAAGTAAAAATCTTTATATATGAAGCTTCTTTTGCATCTAAAGTTCATAGGCTTCTTGCCAATACAGCTTCCAATAAACCAATCATCAGGCATTGCATCTAGACGCGGATTAGGCGGGGTTTTAGCTAAACTCCACCACGTATCAATAAATCTTCTGTCGCCTATTTCATATAAATTTAAGCTTTCATTAAAATCTACTGCTGGCTCAGTTTTTTCTGTTTGGACATTCCATGCAGCTTCTGCGACACCATTTGGTTTTCCTATTTGATTTAGCCCCCAAATGATCCCTGTTATTTCATGTTTTAAATCAACGTTGTATTGGTTTATATGACTATAAGTATAACCAGTAATTGAGTCAGCTACTTCTTGTGCTGATATTTTATAAAGACCACCAGCGGCATTTTCATCTAGATCTTCATCATCAATAAACCAAAGATAAGGCACATTGACTATGAGTTCGTAGGATTTTGGAATGCAAAGCTTGGAGTTCGATACATTGACGATTCCATATTCCCTAAATGATTCTTTGACATAATTAAAGCCAATAAAAAGCACAAGTAATATTGCTAGATATTTAAAAAACGTTTTCATTGAGTGTGTAACAATCCTTGATACTGTTATTCTGTGAAACACGATAGGAAATCATTAAGGTAGCTTCCGCTTATCGCTCACAGCCGAATTTCGCATACATGCTATTAGCGGTCTTAAGGCCATCATTGAGTGTGAGCAGACGTTGAGTATAACGCATATTTGGACAGAAACGTTTTAGGTCGTCGGCTATTAGGTGAATTTCACATAAATATTTCTATAGAGCAAAACGCCCTGTTAATTGTCGGTTTACGCTTGGCTATAATTAGCGAAGAATGAGCGCCAGCCAAGCAGTAAAGCGTCCATTTTAAACAGCTTGTATGTACCGTTTACTCACCAGCCTTTATTTTGGGTAACTGAATTTGCAACATAACAAAAGCAGGAATGAGTGGCAAAAACGCTAACCAAGATAATTCAGAAACAACCCAAAACCAAATGAACCATGATTCTGCAGCAATTAGCAAAAGCAACTTTATGACGCGCTTAAAAAGCATTAGATCGCCCATAGCTGCTAACGGCAAACCAAAGCCTAGCGAGCCGACTGAAACTATAGCTGGGTGAATTGACTCGAATTCAGTATTTTGTATAACTGAAAAATAAAATTCGTAGCCATAGCTAAATAGCAAAGGGCTCAATAGACAAAACATCCAAACCGTGTTCCAGCTAGTACTACGCTGATGCTTAGAGTGGATTTTATTTTTTTCTTGAAGCTTGCTCAATGCATCCATTTAACTCAGTCTATCCCTAGGTATATAACATTTTATAGTGCGCTCGTCGCGCATCTTTGTGCCGATGTTACGCGCATGTATTAATGAATCTATTTTTAACAAATAACGTAATGCATTGCCAACTATAATATTTTTATTGACACTAAAGGTATTCAGAAAAAGAAAATACACTTGTCGCTCAAAAAATTAGTGGAATATCAGATTATGGGGTAGCGCCAATATCATTAGATGAATAAGACTGTATCTAATAGCTCAAAGCCAACCTATAGAGTAATTACGTTAACTCACTTTGGGGCGTGCGACGTGAAGTCGTATGAAGCGCTGTTCACCGCTTAATGAGTGAACCATCTGTATCACCAGATGATCCTAGGAGCCTGAATAAAGTAGCGGCTCTGACAATGTAACGAAGGTTGGTATGCGCCAATCGGGATCTTAATCGTGAGAGGACGATCCTCCTGATAACCACAAATCGGGTGAGTGCTAGGCAGTCAGTATGATGAACATAAGTGAATCCGCGTAAGGTGCGTTATATGATGAAACAGCGGAAGTGGTTAATACGCTGTAGCCAAAAGGCGCGAGAGTCGGAAAGAGATTGCCCCATGCTCTTTCGTGATCACTGAACTCTCCGCACTATAGCGGGCATCTAACCTGACATTGCGCAACATACGGAACACGGTAAGCCTGTATCACTCCCTTTGGGAAAGCTTATATAGCCGATAGTGATGCAGGTAGAGGATGTTGGAGAAAGCAAAGGCTGGATTGTAATGATGCAGATACAGACGTCTGTCTGGCACGAAAGTGAGCTGACTTCCGACTGGTCTTCCTTTGCAAGAGAATTTGAAGAACTTTATTCAAGGAGAAACGCAAATGATGATTTCAAAAGAGATTAGTGCCTCTCCTGACAGTGCTCAATGGCAATCCATAAATTGGAAAACTGTTGAGTCACACGTTTTAAAGCTTCAGATGCGTATTGCAAAAGCAACAAGAGAAAGTAAACACGGCAAAGCGAAAGCGTTGCAATGGATACTGACTCACTCGCATTCGGCAAAACTTCTTGCTGTTAAGCGAGTATCACAAAACAAAGGCAGTAAAACGCCCGGAATAGACGGCGTCATCTGGAATACGGATACGCGCCGCATGAAAGCAGTCAATCAATTGAGCAGAAAAGCTTATCAAGCCAAACCGCTCAAGCGTATCTACATCCCTAAGAAAAACGGCAAGCTCAGACCTTTGGGTATCCCGTGTATGGTCGATAGAGCGCTGCAAGCGCTTCATCTTCTCGCACTAGAGCCTGTGTCAGAAACACTTGCTGACCCAAATAGTTACGGCTTTCGGCGCAACAGAAGTACTGCTGATGCTATTGCTCAGTGTTTTCTCTGTTTGAGTAAAAAGCAATCCGCACAATGGGTTCTTGAGGGAGATATTAAAGCCTGTTTCGACAAGATTGGGCATCAATGGCTTATGAATAATATAGCTGTAGATAAACGAATGTTGGAACAATGGTTAAAGTCTGGTTTTATGGACAAAGGGCTGTTCTATCGCACTGACGAGGGAACACCACAAGGCGGGATCATATCTCCAACCTTGATGCTGATGACTCTTGCAGGTCTTGAGCAACGCATAAAGTCCACCGCACTTAAAAATGGGGCGAGAGCCAACTTTATAGGATACGCTGATGATTTCGTCGTCACTTGCACTTCAAAGGACGTGCTGGAGAACGATATCAAACCGTTGATTGCTGACTTCTTAGCACACAGAGGCTTAACGCTCTCCGAAGAGAAAACGCACATTACTCACATTAGCCGTGGTTTTGACTTCCTAGGCTTTAACCATAGGAAGTACAAAGGAAAGCTGCTCATTAAACCGAGTAAATCTAACACGTTAATATTTCTGAGTAACTTGCGCGAACTCACTAAAAAGCACGCAACCACCCCCGTTAACGATCTAATCAAGTTGATAAATCCGAAACTCAGGGGTTGGTCGAATTACTATCGCCATTGCGTTGCCAAACAAGTATTCGGATATGTGAGCCACAAACTATTTCTAGCGTTATGGCATTGGGCTAAAAGGCATCATCCAACAAAATCAAAAACTTGGATCGCCATGAAGTACTTTATCAACCGTCGAGGCCAATGGCAATTTCACGGTTGGCAGAAGAGCATGAATATGGATTGTCAGTTTAATCTATTTCAAATAGCTAAGGTGCCAATAGAGAGACATGTGAAAATCAGGAGTGAAGCTACGCCTTTTGATCCTTTATACCAAGAATACTTGGCAAAGAGAAAAGCAAAGAGGCAATGCCGCAACTCTTGGAATGAGCCTAATCTCGCTGCTTTATAAGTTGCTGGGTACCAATTAGGTGCCTTCGTGAAGGCTTGAGCCGTATGCAGTGAAAGTTGCACGTACGGTTCTTAGGAGGGCGACACTTGGTAACAGGTGTCGTCTATCCGACAGAATCGGTTTGGCTTGGTTAGACTGAGAATAAAACGGAAACAACCACCCGCTCACGTACACTTCCCTGTGTAAATCACGCCGGTGAGTCAGTAAATTTTACTTATCGGCTGGCTTTGCATCCGCGGCCTTATCTTGCTGTTTTTCGCTGATCATGGTGTTTAATTTTTCGCCGCCTTTAATACCAAAATCTAACGTGCGGATTGGGAATGGAATGGTCATATTAGCTTCGCTTAAGGCGTTTCTAACAGCCACAACAGCTTTGTGGCGTAAAGTCATAAAGTCAGCTTCACCGGGGTACTTAATCCAAAACCACACCAGTAAATTAATGCTGCTATCGCCAAAGCTTTCGGCGTACACGGCGGTCTCTTCTTGCTTGATCACAAAATCAAATTCATTGATTTTTTTAACGATAACCTCTGCAGCTTGCTCTGGGTCATCGGCATACGAAATACCCACAGGCACCTCAATACGGCGAACGCCTAACGTACTGTAATTACTAAGTATGTTTCTAAATAAAATTTTATTCGGTACGAGAATTAGTTGTCCATAAAAATTCTCGATAAGGGTGTTTCTGAGGTTAATCGCGCGCACTGTACCAAATACACTTTCCGTTCGAATGACATCACCTGCTTTAAAGGGTTTACGAATACCCATGGCAATACCTGCGATTAAGTTTTCGGTCATATCCTGAAAAGCAAAACCGATAGCAAGACCAACAATACCAGCACCTGCGAGTAATGAAGTCACGGTGCCTCTGAGGCCTAAAAAATCGAGCGCAACAAACAGCCCTACACAAAGAATAACCACTTTTGCAATAGACGACATCAAATCAGCAATTTGCGTTGATTCCAAAGAGCGACGTAAGATTTTACGCAGCATTGAGCCACACACTCGCGCTAAAAGCGAAAATAAAATGGTTATTATGATTGCGACGATGAAGTTAGGAATATGACTTATAACAATATCAATCCAACCACCAAGCTTCTCTTCAATGAGCTTTTCAGCTTCACTAACGGATGGAATTTTTAGCATGTTTATACCTTGTTATCTTATATTAACTAACTCGGTAATTTGCAAAATGAACGCCATGTTTAATCAGACAAATAAAAACCATAAAAAAAGCCGTGCATCGCACGGCTTTTAACACACTAAAGTAGGCTCTTTTTTCTAGTGCTGTTCTTCTCGCAGAAAAACAGGTTCGAGCTCTTTCGCGGTTGCATCGCTACTGAAGTAATAACCCGCTACTGTGAAATCTTTTAAATCACTCAATTGAGTAATTTTATTCTCAATAATGTAACGCGCCATCATGCCGCGGGCTTTTTTCGCGTAAAAGCTGATCACTTTATACTGGCCGTTTTTACAATCTTTAAAATGAGGTGTTATAATTTGTGCATTCAAGGCTTTTTTATCAACTGCTTTAAAGTACTCATTTGAAGCAAGGTTTACTAAGTACTTACTGTCTTGCTCTGCCAAGACTGTATTGAGTTTTTCGGCTATCACACTCCCCCAAAACTCATACAAGTTTTTACCGCGTGGATTTTCAAGCTTAGTGCCCATTTCTAGGCGGTAAGCTTGCATTAAATCGAGCGGCTTAAGCACACCGTAAAGGCCAGATAAAATTCGTAAGTGAGACTGTGCATAATCTAAGTCAGAGTGTGTTAACGACTGTGCATCTAAACCACCATACACATCTCCATTAAATGCAAGGACGGCTTGTTTTGCGTTTTCTGTTGTAAACGGCTGTGACCACTGTGCGAATCGCGCTGCATTTAAACCGGCTAGTTTATCGCTGATTTTCATTAAACTGCCAATTTGAGCAGGGGTTAAATCATGGCAAACTGACATTAACTCTTCGCTGTGCTCGAGTAATTCAGGCTGAGTGAATTTGTCGGTCGTGGCTGGTGTTTCATAATCTAAATTTTTTGCAGGTGAAATAACTGTGATCATAGATAGCTATTGACTTGTAATTTGTTTGATGTCAATTTCAACATTAAATGAATCAAAATGCACGTTTTGTTTCGCCCCGCCTTAATTCGCTGCATTTTCACATCTAATGCCTTAGTTTTCTTAGTTAAGGACATTTGACCTATTAAACACTGTCATAGTGTTGCAGCATTAAGGTGGCTATAATGGATTTTCTTTTAACTTGCTTGGAATGAGGAAAGCAAATGACTTCAGCACTACAAAGGCTTAAACAGCATTCATCTATTGTTGCAGATACAGGTGATATTGAAGCTATCAAAAAGCACCAACCAGAAGATGCAACAACTAACCCATCTTTACTTTTAAAAGCCAGTGAAATTGAAGCGTATAAACCTTATCTAGACAAGGCATGGCAATACGCAAAAGAAACAGAGCAAGATGCAGCCAAGCAACTTGAACTTGCTTGCGATTATTTTGCCGTATTAATTGGTAAAGAAATCAGCGAAATTGTACCGGGTTATATCTCGACAGAAGTCGATGCGCGTTTATCTTTCGATACACAAGCGACGATTGATAAAGCACATACTTTACTTAGTCTTTACGAAAAAGAAGGGGTAAGCAAAGATAAAATTCTTATTAAAGTTGCATCAACGTGGGAAGGCATCAAAGCTGCCGAGCAATTAGAAAAAGAAGGCACTAAGTGTAACTTAACGCTGTTATTCTCAGAAGCACAAGCACGTGCCTGTGCCGACGCAAATGTATTTCTAATTTCACCGTTTGTTGGCCGTATTCTTGACTGGCATGTAGCGAATGGTATGGAAAAACCGACTGATCCAATGCAAGATCCTGGTGTACAGTCTGTTCGTAGTATTTATGAATTCTACAAACGCCATGACTATAAAACAGTCGTGATGGGTGCAAGCTTCCGTAACACGGGTGAAATCATCGCGCTTACTGGTTGTGATAAATTAACAATCAGCCCTGCATTACTTGAAGAGCTTGGTGAGCTTACAGACGCACAAGAGTACTTACTTGAAAGCGACTTTACCGTTGAACCAAAACCAGCACCACTGACTGAAAGTGAGTTCCGTTGGTTACATAATCAAGATGCCATGGCGACAGAAAAACTAGCTGAGGGCATTCGCTCTTTTGCCGAAGCGCAGCTTGAATTAGAAGCACGCTTTAAAGCAATGTAATCTGCAAAAATCATTGTAAATGAACGCCACCGCTCTCGGTGGCGTTTTTGTTTATATACCATACAAAATTTTGATCTATTCATCTAGCAATCACATTCCTGTAACAATATCGTCACTTTTTTATTCTATTTTTGTCTAGCCTGTGGTATAGATATTTCCGAGGTTCAAAATAATCAATAGGAGAAGTTCATGGATAGCCTAGACGATATTTTAGAAATATTAGAAGGTCCTAGTACAACAAAAAAGACCTCTACAAAAAATAAAAAGAGAAAATGGCGCGAAATCGAAGCTTTGAAAGATAAGCACAGATTACGTAAAGAACTACAGGAGTTAGACTACTTTACAGACAGTATAGCGATTGATGAGCTAGACTTTTAAATCAAGGCCCGCAAGGGCCTTTTGTTTGCATTAAATTTTAGGAAGGTGCCAATTAATCGGTGTTTTATGCTGTTCGCTCAGTCGCTGATTAATCGTTGAAAAATGCTTACACCCAAAAAAACCTCGATGTGCAGACAAAGGTGAAGGATGTGGGCCTTGGATCACGTGATGACGCGATGTATCGATGTGTTTACCTTTCTTTTGTGCATGTGCCCCCCACAAAACAAACACAACTCCCTCACATTGCTGATTGATCAGTGCGATAACTTGGTCTGTAAACTGCTCCCATCCCAAATGCTTATGTGAATGCGCGTTTCCCTGCTCAACGGTCAGTACTGTATTCAATAAAAACACGCCCTGCTCTGCCCAGCTTTGTAAGTAACCATGCTCAGGTATTTCGAATCCGTCGATATCTGTGGCCAGTTCTTTATAGATGTTTTTAAGTGAAGGCGGCAGTTTTTTAACCTCAGGTTGCACTGAAAAGCATAATCCATGTGCCTGCCCTTCACCGTGATAAGGGTCTTGCCCTAAAATAACCACTTTCACATCGTTTAAAGGAGTGGCGTTAAAGGCTGAGAAAACCTGTTCTTCAGGTGGGAATACAACAACACCCGCAGCGCGTTTATCAGCAACATAGGTTAGTGTGTCTTGCATATAGGGCTTGGCTAATTCAGCCTTTAAAAAATCTTGCCAGTTGGTCATTTTGAAGCCTGTATTTGCTTTCTTGAAATGTCTATTTTACCACACATCTCGCTCAAGCCATCAAGCATGCGGGTTGTAAAGCGATGTAATAAATCAGCGTTAACACTTATAAATTGGTTATGCTGAACGGCCGGTAATTCAGGCCATTGTCGCCAATCTATTTGAGGTTGCGGCTTTTTCGATTTTTCATCGGGGATAATAATCACCTCGGGTTTACTTACCAGCACATTTTCAATACTGATACGCGGATAATCGGTTTCACTGTTTGCAAATACATTGTCAGCATGGCAAATCGTTAATAACTGATTAATCCATGTGTTACCCCCCACCGTCATCATCGGCTCTGGCCATAACTGATAAAACACACTCACTGGGAGTTTATCCTGCTGTGAAGCACGGATGGCAGCAAGCTTTACTTCAAACTCAGTGGCTACTCTATCGGCTCGCGTTTTTAAATGGGTTAACTCACCTAATTTACGTAACTCATCAGCCACATTATCCACTTGGTCTGGGTTACTGTAAGCAACCGGAATACCTAATTTCTCAATGTAAGCAAGATCTTCAGCTTTATTACCGGTCTTCCATGCAAGAACAAGATCAGGTTTCAGCGATAAGAGCCTTTCCATATTGATGCCGTAGTAACCACCCACTCGTTCAATTTCATTGGCTTGTGCAGGGTAATCGGCATAATCGACAGTTCCAACGATGCGATCTCCAGCACCAATTGCAAACAGGTTTTCGACTATATGCGGAGCCAAAGCAACGATACGCAGAGGCTCTTTAATTTCATGTGCGTAAGAAAACTGAGCCAACCACATCAATGCCCATAAGCAACTAAAGGTCAGTGCTTTCATATTAGTAATCAAACCCTTTTTGTGCCTTTATGCCAGCATCAAATGCATGCTTCACGTTACGTACTTCACTCACGGTGTCTGCAAGTTCTGTGAGTTTTCGGTGCGCGCCTCGCCCTGTAATAATCACTGATTGCATTGCAGGTCGCGAACTAATTGCAGCAATGACTTCATCTAAATCAATGTAGCCATAGGTAATCATATAAGTGATTTCATCGAGCATCACTAAATTAATAGACTCATCTTTTAGCATTCGTTTTGCTTCTTGCCATGTTACTTGCGCTGCCGCTGTGTCAGAGTCTTTATTTTGAGTCTCCCAAGTGAAACCCGTATTCATAATGACAAATTCGACGCCTGCTTTTTCGAGTAAATTACGTTCACCGCACTCCCAAGTGCCTTTAATAAACTGACAAACAGCTGCTTTCATGCCATGACCCACAGCACGCGCTACAGTACCAAAGCCTGAGGTTGATTTTCCTTTCCCGTTACCTGTAATGACCTGAAAAATACCTTGCTCTTTTTGAGCCGCGGCGATGCGCTCGTCTACTTTTTGTTTTACTTTTTGTTGGCGCTGTTGGTGCTTATCTTGGTTGTTTTCGCTCATTATTTTTCCTTACTAAAGGTGTCATAAATATTGATAATTTGCTCAATATCCATATGTTTTTCCACTACGTCTGCGAGTCTATTTAACTGCTGTTCGCGGTGTTGATTAAGATCGATAGGTGTCAATTTCGTCTCAGGCTCTAGCCATCTGACCAACTGATTTACTGCATCAGGTGTATCAAAAAGCCCATGTAAGTAAGTACCTGCTACTTGATTATCATCGCTAATAAAGCCGTCATGGGTAAAGCCATTCGGATGCTGTTCAAACGTTATAAAAGGCTGTTCAAGCGCTGGCCCCTCACTTATTCCGGCATGTATTTCATAGCCACAAACTTGCTGTTCGCTGCTGTTTAAATGCAATATTCCAGTTACTTGTGTCAGCACTTTTTGTTGGCCTAACTGAGTTTCAAAATTAGCGATTCCCAACCCTTTTGCTTCCCCTAATGTAGACTCGACAGAATGAGGATCGGCAATTCGCATCCCTAACATTTGTAGGCCACCACAAATACCCAGCACTTTGCCTGAGTAACGAAGATGGCGGTGTATTTGTTTGTCCCACCCTTCATTTTTTAGAAAGGCTAAATCGCTTAACACATTCTTACTACCTGGAATAATAATTAGATCAACATCAGGAATCGATTGTGTATGACGGACATAGTGAAGGTCTATTTCTGGTTGCAGTCTGAGGACATCGAAATCAGTGTGATTACTAATATGAGGTAAAAGAAGAACAGCAATGTGTAACTGTGGCTTAGCAACTTTATTAGCAATAGCCACGGCATCTTCGGCATCTAAGGCTAAATCATGTAAGTATGGCAAAACCCCCAAAACAGGTTTATTGGTGTATTGCTCAAGCCAATCTAAACCACTTTGTAACAGTGCTATATCACCACGAAAACGATTTATTACAAACCCTTTTACGCGCGCTTGCTCTGATTCAGATAACAACGCTAACGTCCCAACCAGGTGAGCAAAAACCCCGCCTTTATCAATATCGGCAATAATGATCACTGGGCAATCGACAGCCTCAGCATACCCCATGTTAGCAATATCATTTTCTCTGAGATTAATTTCTGCTGGACTGCCTGCGCCTTCAACAACTAATAGCTCAAACCGTTCGCTTAAGCGCTTTTGAGAGGTGAGTACAGCGTCCATAGCGACCTTTTTATAATCGTGGTAACTGCCGGCTTCCATATTTGAAAGCGCTTTTCCATGCACAATAACTTGTGCACCCGTATCGCTATTTGGTTTTAGTAAAATAGGGTTAAAATCAACCTCAGCGGGCACATTAGCTGCCACTGCTTGCAGTGCTTGTGCACGCCCTATCTCGCCTCCATCGGCGGTTACAGCACTATTAAGTGCCATGTTTTGCGGCTTAAAAGGCGCAACCTTAATGCCGCGTTTAGCAAAAATGCGACACAATGCCGCCACTAAAGTGCTTTTACCTGCATCAGATGTCGTGCCTTGCACCATAAGGGTTTTCATCATTGCTCCCTCTTTAATGTTTGTGCAAGGCCAGCAATAATAAACTCAACCCGAGCAACCTGCTTGGCAAGTGATTGGTGTAACCAACCCGAATGATCAACAAACTGGCGGCTCAATTCACCCAATGGCACAATACCATGGCCTACTTCATTGCTAACAAAAATAACCTCGCAGGGAAGCTCTTTAAGCACATCAAGTAGTGCTGCTTTTTGCTCTAGCCAATATGCTTCACCGTGCTGACATAAACAATTACTCAGCCAAAGTGTTAAGCAATCAACCAAAATACAGCGGTCTGCTTTGCCATGCTCTTTGAGCACTTTAGCCAATTGCAGTGGCTCTTCGATAACTTGCCAACGACCATCGCGCTCTAATTGATGACGTGCAATGCGTTCAGCCATTTCACTATCACCCGCATTGGCTGTCGCAAGATAAATAATCGATTTGCCTGAATTGCTAGCTAGTTGCTCTGCAAAGCGGCTTTTACCACTGCGTGCGCCACCTAAAATCAAGGTATGTGGTTGCTTCATAACATGCTCACTAAGGTTAAATATACAGCCAGCTCAGCAATTTGTTGTGCGGCACCTAGGCAGTCTCCGGTATAACCTGATAACTGTTTTTTGAACCAGTGAATTAATATAAAACGCGTTATAGTAAGTACAAGGATTACAGTGAAGATGTGCCAAATACTGAGCACTGAAAATAACCATGCGAAAAGTATCACTGCCCCGCCAGTCGCAAGCAGTATTTGGTAACTTTCGGTGCTTAAGTACATCGCAACGGGTTTTACTTTGCTGGTTGCATCGTGACTAACATAATCCATGTCAGCAATTAAACTCGTTGCGACAATTCGGCTTAAACTCTGCCCTAATAGCAACGCAATAAGTAGCAAATTTAGTGACTCAGACAACACAACTAAACTTTGAAACTTAATAAGCAGCACAATAATAAGCGCAGCCGCTCCGTAGGTTCCTAAACGGCTGTCTTTCATAATGGTCAGCTTATCTTCAACTTTCCAGCCACCACCAAAGCCATCCCACACATCTGCTAACCCATCTTCATGAAATGCCCCCGTCAAAATTAACCCTAAGGCCATAACAAGTGCCACGGAAATTGAAGCAGGAAAAAAGTAACTAAACACGAGATAACCTAAACTTAAAATCCCCGCAAGTAGAACCCCTACCAAAGCAAAATAGCGACTGGCTTGGTTCAATGCCGTCGTTGATACCTCAAAATTAAACCTCACAGGTATACGTGTTAAAAAACTAACAGCTAGCAATAATAGCTGCTTTTGAGAAGGCGATGAGTTGTGTGTATTCATTGCTTAAACAACCTGCTCAACATGTGCATCTGCAAAACTTGCCATTTCGTTATAAAATGCAAGCGATGATTGTAATAATGGTAACGCCAAGGCGGCACCACTGCCCTCTCCTAAGCGCAAATTAAGGTTTAATAATGGCGATGCGTCTAACGCTGCCAGCATGGCTTTATGTCCTTGCTCATCTGAGGCGTGAGCAAAAATCATATAATCACGTGCATGCGCGTTTATACGTGTCGCAACCAATGCTGCGGCACTGCAAATAAAGCCATCAATAACCACCACCATGCCTAATTCTGCCGCGGCTAAAATAGCACCTGTTATTTGAACTATTTCAAAGCCACCCAGCGCCGCTAATGTCATTAATGGATCGTTTAGATGCGCCCGATGCAAATTAACGGCTTGTTCAACAACCGCAATTTTTTTAGCTACCACCTCATCCGTTACGCCCGTGCCCTTACCCACACATTGAGCGGCAGGTAATGATAATAGAGCAGCCATTAATGCTGCCGCACTGGTTGTGTTACCGATCCCCATTTCACCGAATGCGACGGTATTACACCCTGTATTTTTTATTGCATTCACACGCTGCTTAGCAAACTTAAAGCCTTGTTCAACTTGCGCTGGCGACATCGCCATTGAGGTATTTATTGACTCAGTAATATGCCCTAAACGTTGATTATGAACACTAATATGATGCTGTTCTGACAAAGTGCCTGCATCAACGACCTCAAGCAGCCATCCAAGTTGACGACAAAATACATTAATTGCTGCTCCACCATGCGCAAAATTAGCAATCATTTGTGAAGTCACACTGCTTGGCGCAATCGAAACCCCTTGGCTAGCAACACCATGGTCACCTGCAAAAACGACGAGTGTTGGTGCGTTAATAACGGGTTTAAATTCATCTACAGCGTGCTCTGAGTTAAGAGATTGACTTAAAATGAGTGTCAACGTTTTTGCGCACTCTTCTAATTGACCAAGCGCTCCTAAAGGTTTGGTTTTAAGATCTATTTTTTGTTGAATTACAGATGCATACTGCGAGTTAAGAGGTGCGATATTAAACATGGGCTACCTACGCTGTTTACGAAAATAAAGTAAAGATAAAAAGAACACACTGCCTATAGCCGCAGTGATCACACCCACAGGCAATTCTTGATTAGTCAGTAAAGTACGACAAAGCACATCGACCCATACCATAAATGTACCACCAACAAGGCTCGTCATTAAAAGGTTGTGGCTTGAGCCTTGCGACGTAAAGTAGCGGACAATATGCGGGATCATAAGCCCAACAAAGCCAACCCCCCCACACATAGCGACCAAAACAGCAGTAATTAACGAACTAAGTAGTAACATTAAAATACGAAAACGTTGAGCATGAATTCCCAGTGTTGCCGCGCTTTCATCACCAAGCAACATAGCGTTTAACTGACGACGAAAAGCGATCATTAACGTCATACACGCAATGATTACGGTGAGCGGGATCCAGAGCGTTCCCCACTCAGCACGTGAAAAACTTCCCATAGTCCAAAATAAGATAGCTGTAATCGCCTGAGGATCGCTAAAATAAAGTAATAAACTGGTTAAAGCACTAAACAGAAATGACAGTGCGACCCCCGCCAATAACATCGCTTCAACTTGCCCTACATGGCGACGCCCAGCAATGCCAATCAACAAAAACATAGAGAGTAAGCTGCCCAAAAATGCAGCAATCGACATACTAAAGCCAAAACTCACACCGGTAAGCGATATAAAGCAAACCACACCAAATGAGGCACCTGAAGAAATACCAAATAAGTAAGGGTCTGCCAACGGGTTTCGCGTTACGGTTTGTAATATAAGCCCAGCAAGCGCGAGCCCAGCTCCAGCTAAAAACGCCAATATCATACGTGGCATGCGCAGTTGCAAAATAATACGTTGGATAAATTCATCACTGCCCTGGCTGATTAAACTATGCAGCACATCACTCATTGATGTACTCGCGGCACCAAAACTGAGTGCTAAAAAGCAACTAACAAGTGCAACGCATACACAGAGACTAAAACGCACCCTATCAGTCATCTTGATGCTCCTGTCTGTTATAGCCGTAATAGTAGGTAATATGTGGCACGAACTCATCAAACGAGGTTGACTGAGGATGAGCAGACACTCTTGCACAAACACCAAAAACATCACTTAACAGCTGCTCGGTAAGCACCTCTTTTGGTGTGCCTTGCGTAATTAATTGACCTTCATCGATAACAAGTAACTCATCACATACGCTAGCAGCTAGATTTAAATCATGAAATGAAGCGAGCACAGTGACATCAAGTGACTTAGCAAGCTCCATAATTTGAATTTGATACTTAACGTCAAGATGGCTGGTTGGCTCATCCATAATCAATAACTTTGGTTGCTGAACAATTGAGCGGGCTATAAGTGCACGCTGTTTTTCTCCACCCGAAAGTGAATCAAAGCTTTGCTGTGTGTGATGACTTAAACCAACCTGCTCGATTGCTTGATAAATACGCTTTTTATCATCGGCATTAGTCGCACTAAACAGGGTTTTGTGTGGGGTGAGACCTAAACTAACTACATCGAAAACAGATAAATTAAATTGCGAAGGAGACTCTTGTAAAACCACAGCAACATTTTTTGCGAATTCATCAGCACTGATTTGCCAAATATTATCGCCAGCTAAAAAGACTGCACCTTGTTGTGGTTTTAAATAGCGATATAAGCAACGCAATAAACTTGATTTACCGGCGCCATTAGGTCCCAGCAAACCAATAAATTGACCTGCATTTAACTGCAAATTGATTGATTTAAGAATTGTTTTATCAGCAATTCCCCAGCTTAAATCAGATACTGAAATTAAAGGGGTTATGCCTTGGCTTTTTAATTGCAAATTACACTCTCTTGGCGAGTTTTATCAACGCACCAGAAAGCACTGACCTATATCAGTAGATAACGTGAGTTGACCCGCTCAATGATACTAATTAGTTTGAATATTAAATCGCTCAAATCGATAAACACTCTACTGTATTAGCATAATAAGACTAATTGTTGTTGCTAAGTATCTGGCTGACCATGTTCATCATGGATTACAGTTGCGGGAACAGCTGGAGAATCTCACCCCATTCCATAGCATATAGATATACCTAAACGACCTCATGATGCGAGTTTCTGTTGGAATTAAAGCAATATAGGCAAGAAATTGATTACACAGAATGGTTATTCCTTTCCTAAAATCAATAACGCGGAATTAATCGCTTTAAACCAACCCGCAGAACGTTGTTCAAAAACTTACTTTCTAAGTTGTTACTTATAAACGTGCTGCAAAGTAACGCCTTGATATAAAGCCCCTGTAAAACGCCGAAATCTAAATTTTGAGGTAGTTCGGTATATTATGGCGGGCTAAGTAAATAATTCAATGAATATCACTCTAGATGGCTAAAAAACTATTTTAGGCCACGCTTGCCCTTGTTCATCTATATATACATCTAACGTTATTAACCCTGCATAAGGTAAATGAAAAACATTAAGGTGAGTATTCGTTTGTTTAGGCATATGACAAATAATAGCGAGGATTTGTTTAATTACACCGGCGTGGCTAATCACTAATGATTGCGTATGTTTGGACTCTGTAAGCGAAACTAAAAATGCCTGCCACCATGCTTCGACTCGCGCGTAAAAGTCAGCCATTAATTCACCATTGGGCACTTTAACCTGCCACGGATGTTGCCAAAAATCACCGACATGAGGTTTACCATTTTGTTGCCAAAGTTGTTGGTAATCTTGGCCATCCCAGTCACCAAAATTAAACTCTTTCAATGCATTGTTATATTGCACATTGATTGTATGCTGACGAGCTAAGAATTCTGCATGCGTTGAACAACGTTTTAGCGGAGAGCTATAAATAGCATCGAAGCGAGATAATTTTGCGCTTGCTAGACGCATCTGTTCATAGCCTACATCTGACAAAGCAACATCAACGTGCCCACAAAGAATGCCCGGAGTTGCAATTTCGCCATGACGTAGTAAGTAAACCCGTGAAGTAAATGCGTCCATAAATATCCTTAATCAGCCATACAAGACGGTAACGCGTTTCTAGCTCAGTGTCGAGTTAGGCTAAACGAATTAAGCGAACATCAAAATGCAGCACTGCATTTGCACCAATTTTACCACCATTCCCCTTTTTACCCCACGCAAGCGCAGGAGGGATCACAAATTCATAGCGAGATCCTATATTCATCAACAAAAGCCCCTCTCTTAGGCCTTCAATCGCTTCCGATAAAGCAAACACCTCCGGCATACCCGCTTTATAGCTATCGGCAATAACATGACCGTCAGCGAGCATAATTCGTTGATTAATAACAACAGTATCAAACTCTGTGAGCTTGTCACCTGCCGCATCCTCTACAACTTTATACATCAAACCCGATGGGCACACTTGTGTATCTGGATGAGCTGAAAATTTGCTGATAAATGCTTCACTATTCTTACGGTTTAAACCTGATGAGCCTTTCGATTTTGTTGTTTTCTTACGAGACACAAAACACCTTAATTGTATTACAAATATAAAACGCTTTATCGCATAACAAAGATAGGGAAGCAAGGAGTTTAAAGTAGAGTAGCAAGCGCTAAAAGCTCAACAATGTCTTAATCTGAAAGATACACTACAGTGGCAATTCAGAGACTTTTCAGCACTAAAGTGCCTTTTACGTCCTAATTATCTCAGCGTGAGGTGAAATAAGCGATTTAAGAGAACCTTTCAATCTGTGTGATCATACCATTCCGCTTAATTAAGTGGTCTATTTTGAGGCAATAAAACCGCGTTGATAACAAGGCAAAAATTTAGTTATTTAGTTGTTCTAAATCAGAAATTTTTAACGCAGGTAGCGACTGGTTTGATCACTCAAAATGATTAAGTATTTTTGCGGATTGGTATCAGACATCTATTTTCTGACATCCGATATAGTAGAAAGCATTAAACACAAAAAAGCCCGATTCTTTCGAGTCGGGCTTTCTTTAATTAGGATCCTGGCGATGTCCTACTTTCACATGGCAAATGCCACACTATCATCGGCGCTGTTTCGTTTCACTACTGAGTTCGGCATGGGGTCAGGTGGGTCCAAAACGCTATTGTCACCAAGAAAATTCTTTTCAATTTTCTTATTATTAATTTTTAAATTTAAAGTCTTTCGACTAAATTAGGAGCCTGGCGATGTCCTACTTTCACATGGCAAATGCCACACTATCATCGGCGCTGTTTCGTTTCACTACTGAGTTCGGCATGGAGTCAGGTGGGTCCAAAACGCTATTGTCACCAAGCATATTCTGGTCGTTAATCGCATTCGCAATTAACTAAAATTCGGAAATCTGATAATCGTAAATCTACTTTAGTATACTAACTTCTGTCTGTTACGCTGTCATAAAACGCGTTTGGCGTTGTATGGTTAAGCCTCACGGGTAATTAGTACAGGTTAGCTTAATGGCTCACACCACTTCCACATCCTGCCTATCAACGTTGTAGTCTTCAACGGCCCTTCAGAGACTTTAAAAGTCTA